>CBDHHR010000766.1:2500-6290 GCA_965263245.1 Metamycoplasmataceae bacterium
ACAACATGTGATTACTCGAATAACGAACTAATCTGCAATAATGATCCGAGCAGAAGATGATAAAATAACGTACGTGGATCTGTACGTGTCGAATTGCGCTGCGAGTCGCCGTGAAACATGCGGCATTCTCACGTATCGCACCGACGCATGACGCAGGCGGTCAATTTGATTAGCTGCCGCCGAACGTGATATTAGGTCTGAGCCATTTCGCCATATCGCCGCGGATACAGCGGCAGAATTAAAGGCTTTCGAGGAATCCATTTGCTGATAGCAATGCATCATCCCTAGGCCGGGATTCCTTCTTGACCGTTATGGCTTATGGAGTCTTATAGTTACTTGTCATTTCGTGATATAATTGCCGAAAGTATCGTGTCCCTGAGGTGTTATCTACGCGCTACAATTCATGGAATAATAATATGAAAAACTGATCGCGTTTTATCGACCCGCGTCACATCGTTGAAACGAATATAAATAATAGATATTAGACGTGTCAAAAACGATAAAGCGAATGGATAAGAATGAAATGTGTATGTAATGGCTGCGTGTGTGACGTAAAATACGACATAAAGACATCCAGGCATGATGCACGTCATCATTTTATTTAAATTATGTTCACGCTAGTTGCTGACGACGTGATGGGGTATTTATTATTGCAGTCATTTTGCATCGTAAATATGTCCTTTGTGCAAACTTCGTACATGACTGACTACAACGTTTCAAAGATAACATGTTCTATGTATTGCAGCGAATATTAAGTTCGCGTGCGATTGCTGTGCAATTACCTGGGGCTCAGTCCTACGAAACCCATGTTGAGTGAATTGTATTTTGGACTTGAGAAAGGTCGTGCATAATAGCTGACCACACGTCTGCAGTAATTTGGGCGCGGATCTGTCACGAACGCATAATGACCAACATTGCCTGGGATGGCGTAACCTCAAACACGTTATCATGCATACTAAATCGAACAAGATCGTTACGCTGGCACACTGAAGCTGTTCACATGTCCTGCTATACGGTGACATTGGATGGGTGATCATTGTGGGCTTACATAACGAAATACCTTTGTCTGGTTTGATATAATAGTATATACAAATCTGCAAAACATTCAACATGGTGACGTGGACAATGGTTAGGCGTTGAAAGTTGCTAAGGCATGATAATTATTTTGAACTAATACATTGATTGCCAGAGGATTAGTGTGAGGGTTTTCATATTGAAATTTATATAATTATAATAAATTATGTTAGCACGCCGAAATACATTCACCACATTGGACAAGTAATACATACAGTACCATGTTATCACATATGAATGTGGACACATCTGCAAAGGTAAACGACCCAACAAGTCGCTGTAGAAAATATACAGATTTTATGATCTGAACAGTGTGAAGACATTGAAAGAGTGAAGACGTTGAGCTGATGGCGCATCACCACACGTTGAACGAGCACTAGCACTGTCTTCCAAACATCCCAGCTCAACACCAAATATCTGGACAAATGCTAGCGTCACACAAGAAGGGGATCGCAGTAGTTCTGCAAATTATCAACCCACATTGTCAACACATGTATGCAGCCAGGTAATGGAGCACATCAGTCATACGTTCAATATCCTACCGGATCAGCAGAGTAGCTTCAGGAAGAGGAGATTGTGTGAGAGTCAACTGGTCTTAACGCTACGCCACTTCGCAGCCGCGCTAGAAAACGGAGAACAAATCGATGCGCGTCTACTGGACTTCAGCGAGGCACTTGACGAGGCGTTCCGCAAGCTGCTTACTGTCAAGTTCTAACATCACGGAAACGTACAATCCTACCTCAGATGCTCCAGAGCTGTCTCACTGGTAGAAGTCAACAGCTTCAGGCAGAAGGTCATTCATCAGCATCAGCCAGTGTCACATCATCTGTTCCACTTGACAATACGCTATGACCTTCTGTTCCGTCTCTACACCAAATACATGCCACCTAATGTCGTCTCTATTTGCCGTCTCTTCGCCTGTACAGGCGAAGAGACGGCAAATAGAGACGACATTACGTGGCATGTCAAGAACAAAGGCGACATCCAAGTCTTGCTGGACGACCACAACAAGCTGCAAGAGTGGCCAAACGTCAGGAGGGTGGCATTTGACCCGTCAAGTGTGAGGTTATTAGACTCAACCGGAAGCGAAATCCGTTTACAGTTACCTACGCAATGTGCGTAACCTTTGTGAAGACCGTAAAGTACCTCGTCGTTATAACAAAGCTGCCCAACAGTTATAGTTAGAGCGATAATCGAGTGTGTTTGGTCATCACGACTAAACACAACAGCTGGAGGAATCGGACGGAGGGCCGCGAGACTAGTGACTGAGAACTGTAGAGACCACCAGCAGTCCCAGCGAAATGATCCAGAACCTTGGCTGAAAATCAGTTTCTTCATCCGTCTACACTAAAACACGGCTACACAACCTGTTTATCACATCCCCTGTTGCAGGACTGCTGTCTTTAAGCATTCCTTCGTTCCAGTTAATTCTATTGGTACTTCTCTATGGAACCAGCAGCCTGAATGCATAACGACATCCCTAACCCCTGATCTTCAAGAGAACGTTGACCATTCCGGACATTTAGACTCTTATGTGTTTGCCAGCAGTGTACAGTGGCGTTATTGTTTTAACGTGTTTAGTCTTCTATATACGCATATCTATGGCTCTGTGAAATGTATTGAATTTCACGTGGACTTAATTCATAATGATTTGGCTCGAGTCTGGGCATGATAAGACGTCCCTGCTACGATTTACATGATCCCTGATACTGCCAGGCTTGTCAATAAAACCAGATTTGTTTGCATGTGCTAATGCTTCCGAATTATAAACGATACAATATCAAATAAATAGCTCAACATGGCTGAAGCGTCTCTCCTACGCAAGTAATTCTATTAAAAACCGCCACACGTGAATAGACAGCCAGTCGCCATCCACTCGCCAGGGGCTCTCGCCGTGCGAGTGGCCGCTGCCCTCACCTTGGTCATTCGAACCACTGCGCGAGGTCCCTGGCCTATTACAACGATTGTTGGCACACAAAAAACGGCACAGCGCGAGATTCCCGGTGGCTCCGGCAAATCCGATAAGATCCACCGCTGTTGGTCGCTGTATATATCTCGCGCCCTACGGGGACACGTCGGATACACTCCTTTCTACACGACGCGCGCTATCTGACAAGGACAAATGATACTTCACGCCGTCCGATTCAGTGTTGTATGCGCGTTCAGCGGCCTCCACCCACGGCGGATTTGAAGTAATTGGCAAATAAATTAACGGCGCAAAATAGAATCTAATGCCCGTACAATGCGGGTTTAAATGAGCGTAAAAATCAATCGTACGATTTATCACGACGTTCTGATGTACGAGTGTTCGTTGTTTTTTTTATAACGGAGTCAAATGAGACTACGGGAGAGAGGCCGACCGTTTCAGCTTCTATGGCAGCTACGAACGGTAGAGTTTTCATAAAACCCGCCTCCACGACACCAGCGAGATTCTGATACAGTAACATTGCGCCACAACACGTATCCGCTGTAACATACGGATACGACACTGTCTTTACTCTTGCATTTATAACGATATTAAACTAAAATGCATTTATTTTTGGCATATGTTATCATATTATAGCCATTTCTGATAATTGTTACCAACCACTTGTGATAAATGTTAAACGCAGACCTTAATGTTTGGAAATTATAAGTGTATTGATCAACTAAAAAATAAAATAAAAATTATAAAAAAAATCTGTGATGGCGGGGTGCAAATTTTTTTTCTGAATAG
>CBDHHR010000767.1:10000-12316 GCA_965263245.1 Metamycoplasmataceae bacterium
TTACATTTTCCCGGTCGTTATAATCTTTCCGATTGACGTTTCTGCGCATGCGCGATAAAAGTAAAATCACCAATTTGCAGCGAAATAACAAAGTGTTTTTTGTATAAATGCCATGGGCTGTTCGTTAACTCTCATGTGATGCTTACTGTGAAGAGTTGCTTAAAATGTCGTTCAATACAATAACATATTACATTTGTTTAAATCACTGTCACGGATTAAGGCGCACTACAGTCACGTGATTTACGCGTGCTATCAAAACATGCCTCAAAACTGGTTTGCCTCGTGTTGATTTGCGACAAATAACTTTGCTGAGAGGTTATATACACCCTAATGAACAACCCGTAGTATTTATACCATAAATGCTTTGTTCTTTCGCTGCACATTGATGATTTTACATTTGTCGCGCATGCGCAGAAACGTCAACCGGAACGTTCATAACGCGGGGAAAATGTAATCGCGACACCGTATCCAATATTTCCTGCTCTCCCAATGCAAATTAGCTGAAATTGCGTTTAACACAATGTTTGGTAGCACAAGCTGTTAACCACTGCCGGCGTAGGCATACAACGCTTTAAACGGCGAAATAGATACGAGCCTACTCGCCGTACTGGAGCGATCTGAGCGATTCGAACGGTTTTAAATGGCGTATACAATTTCCTATTCACGCGCATGTCGGTGAGTGTTGACTCTGACCTGGGCTGGTTTCACAAAGCGGCGTGAATTTATGCGCAATTACGCTGTGTGGCGGTTTGGAACGTCAATCAATCCAGAACGTCGTTCTACTTCCGGTTTTCGTCGGTTTATTCACATTGCGCATGACTCGTACATGTGAAATGTTAGCGCTTGCCAGTCTGCAATGTATATCCGGTCCAAGATATCGTCACACCTAGTTTTGAGTGTTGTTTATGGATTTCGTACATGCATGTCAAAGGTTAACGTTTCCTGTGACCAGCTTAAATACTGTGACTGCCGAACCTTTGCGCGACCCATGCATATTATAGTTTTTGTTGAAATTATTATTAATAAACATAACAAAACCTCATAATTAGCGTTACTTGTTGTTATGTATAAAACATTCTTCTTAATATAATTGTCTCATATCGTCGTGCAACTTATGGCCTCGCCATAGCAGTAGTTTTCAGCGTTAAATAAAAAAATTCCCTTTTTCATGACACACACACATAGAGGCTATATCTATGTCACTTTGGGATGTATGTACCTGTCTACTGGCGTGAACACGTCCGCGCACGAAACTGTACCTTGCAACGTAGGGGAAAAGTAGGTCGTCGCTACAGCGTGTGAGAAATGATTATTATGTAGGCCTAACACGTTGGTTATGAACTCTGTCTCCACATTCTGGCACCGGGTCAAAGTTGAACGACCATCTGAGGTCACGCCAGTCGCGCACGCATGCGCATACGTAGAACGACATCCTGGATCGGAAATACGTTCCAGACCGTCACAGCAGTCTATTAATTGCAGCTAACAGCGACTAGGTGGGGAATCCCTGTATTTATGGTGTCTCTGTACACTCTATTTCTCTTTAGCTGCCGCCTTTGCCGTTCGTATAGAAAATACAAGCTATGATGAATGTAAAGGATATCAAGAGTAAACATCAACACTAATTATGTTGAAAGAGGGCGTGTTGGGAGCATCAACAAACTTGGGGAGCATACTGTAAATATTTCAACTAGCGTAAAGTTACACCTACTATATACATGGCGCAACCTAAGTGCTACTATGGAGCAGATTCATGAAACGTCACTAGCGTAACTTTACGACGTTTTAGGATTTCGACGAGTTATCGCCCGCTACGACGTCGTAAGGACGCTCCAAGAAACCAGCCCCAGTGGCCGACTTCCATTGACCTACTTAGGTAACTCGCATAACCCTAACGTGGTTTATGGTAATTTACATTGCTCATGCAATACTACGAGAGTAATCCACCTGAACAGCGATAATCGTGATCACGGAGATTAACCACTTTTGTAAATAAATAAATAAATAAAATAATCAGTTGTTCAGTGTGTAAATTGTGATGTTCATCTTCTTGGTCTTAAATTATAAGTGGTGACTTTAACAGCATAATAATAAATGCATATTTAAATGATTGTGTCGTGTAATGTTTAATTAATTTCTTGTGTATTAGAGGCCTACTTTCCCTATTGACTGTCACTGCTAATGTCGTCAGTTGCTCGAGTAAATCTTCGCGATTGCCTCGGGTAGCGGCCTTGAAGATTCACCTTGTTTATCTAGGTCAAGAATGGTCACGTGAACAAGTGATCTTGGATGTTCGATTGGTTCTCGGGCTACTCG
>CBDHHR010000769.1:0-3019 GCA_965263245.1 Metamycoplasmataceae bacterium
GATGCATGGAAAACATTGTCAGGTTAGTATTAATTTTGTGGAAATATGGCTTGTTTTTCATTTATGTAACCACTGTCATCAGAATGATAAGCGGTTGACAAAATATTAATGTTGTTATTCCAATGCAAATACAGACAGGCCATATTACTGTGTAATTATACATAATTCATACATAATGATTGTATCGAATATTTTTTTTAGGAATACGATATTTGGGTGACATATTACTAAATTTAATGCAGCATTACATTGTTGAGATATTATTGAAACAATGAGATACCCAAATGTTATCATGACATCATTTGCAACATTTTTCATTGTTTTCATAATTACCTAGTCATCAGTGAAATAGAAATTGCATCTCATCAAGCAAAACATCTTATAAACAATATATATATTCCCATACTCATTAAACATATACAGTGAATGATGTCTATCTCACTTGTGAAAAATGGATAGTGCAGAAAACATGCCATCATTAGGAGTAGAGCATTTGTTGTGAAAACAGAAACAACCTCACTCTTTTGTGTTGTTTAACAAAGATAATGACACTACCATCCATATGTGGGAAGTATTCAGACACACTGTAAAATGTTCCATTTGTGTATTATCAGACTTCAAATAAAAACCAGCGTGATCTGTCACCAAGTGTAGCGGATGTCGTGATAAACATCGCCACCTATGGGGTACTGAAACAAATCAGATTTTTCAGTGCTTGCCACATAAATATGGCAGTATCAGGAAATCAAGAAAACACATCTGTCTTTCCTTTCAGGGTCTTCTTTCTCCGATATTTCATCCAGTCATGTGACCTGTGACTGTCGGCTTGGAGAAATCATAAGGCCTTGTCACATCCCTCAAGACCCAATGTTAAATAAACCTACAAGAACATTACACCAAATCACATCTTTGACAATAGTATGGTTATATCATGTCAAATGGAAGGTAAACATATTTCAGTATAAATATGTTGGTACTGTCAAAGTAATGAGGTATTCATGTTTGTTACGACATCGAAATGTAATGATCTAAAATGTAACAGTTGTTTTCACAAATATTGATATTGAATGCATATACAACTGACATTGAATGCATATACACCTGTATAGAATGCAAGATAGCTGATAAGCAAGAGTGTTTTCTGCATTTTAATTAAGGATATAATTTTTTTATTGTAAGTGAAGTTTGGTGTATTTTGAGGGAAATGTGAAAATCTCTACATGTAATGCAGAAAATGTGCTATTATGTTATAGGGTCGAGTATTTGCCATGAATGCAAGAATAGCCCTATTTGGCTGTGTGGTTATTTTAGAAACTTTAATTTTAGGTATTTAAAAAACTCATTTGTAAAAAATGTTGGAGGTTTCATTATCAAGAAGTATTAAAACAAATATTTTTTAGTGGCATCACACACACTTAGGTGTTGGAATACCACAAAAAGTTAGAGTTTGATAACATTTTATATTGTGATTCCATTCATTCAGTTTGCCCAAAAATGTCCCCATGTTTAATAGTATATAATATTTGACTTTATTATTTACAATATTACATACACCCACACATATATGTGTGTATGTATATATATATATATATATATATATATATATATATATATATATATATATATATATATGCTTATACAATTATATGTATATAATCCTATATATGTATATATATATATATATATATATATATATATATATATATATATATAAATTATATGTATATATATATATGTATATATATATGTATATATATATGTATATATATGTGTATATATATATATATATATATATATACATATATATATACATATATATATATATATATATATATATATATATATATATATATATATATATACATACACATATATATATATGTACATATATATATATATATATATATATATATATATATATATATATAAATTATATATATATATATATAAATTATATGTATATGTATATGTATATGTATATGTATATGTATATATATATATATATATATATATATATATATATATATATATATATATATATATACATATATGCTGTATATTTTCGCGCTGTGAGTGCAGCTGTATTCAGTCCACTGCTGGCTGAGTGTTGTGGTTGAGAGTGGCCGTACAGAGCGCACACTCCGGGAGCAAGAATCATCTATCTGAGCAGTGGCTATTGATTACCAATAGGCAGCTGCGTCTTTGTTTGTATCAAACTCAGATTATGACCACTTCTGATAAGCTTCATTGCAGGCAATTTACACAAGTCGTTGCCAGCCATTGTTAATTAATAACTTGTCATGTTATAGTTTTGCAACGTTACAAATTTACGAATGAATCGATGCTGGTGAAGTGGTCAGGTGTGCTGATCGTTGCGAGGTCGCCCAGTGTGGCTCGAATCTTGACCTGGCTTTGTCCGTCGGCCATCAATAAATAATGGCTGTATGTTTGTGCAATAAATAGTTTGTGATGTCTGCTTGCCGAATGGAGTAATTGTTGTCACATTTCGCTGTTGTTTTGTGGCGTTGGTTGGCATTCGGTGGCGCGTGTACATTCCTCAGGTGCCGAGAAGTCACTGCAGTTCATTGGTGCATCATTACGGGACAATGATGAATGAATTTTAAGTATTTATGTGAGAATGAAGCAGTTGGTCATGGCAGAGCACGTCTTCTGGAAGGTGTTCAACGTTTTTATTTCGATTGCGTTGTTACCGTGTTTTAAGTACAAAGATGTCAATCTTATTGTATGTTCTCCATTTATTATTAGAATGTTGTTATTCTAGCCTCATTATACAGTGGTCATTTCATGAAGAAAATCATCGGGCTTTTGGCATTAAAACAAAAGAAGATACAATCTGTGTTTGTCATTCTATGGAGATTGGAAGTCACCAACCCTCAGGCCCTGACACTGCATCACAGGCCCTCAGGCCCTGACACTGCATCACAAGCCCTCAGGCCCTGACACTCAGTATCACAGGTCTTCAGGCCCTGACACACTGACTGCATAACCAGCTCTGGGG
>CBDHHR010000770.1:0-2500 GCA_965263245.1 Metamycoplasmataceae bacterium
GTACACAAACTTGCGGTTCCAGCTGAATTTCTGGAGAACAAATTGCTGTATTCATATATGGCATGTCCGATACTTGTTTGAGCTTACATTGTAAAAATGCTTTACTTTATACTTCGAATTTATTGACCAGTTAAACTGGGAGCCTCTACATTGCTCCAGTTCACTCACAGTGGTGGATATGTGTACGAGCAGCCTTCGCGCATTTATTGCAGCACATGGCTGGATGTTTCCCATAGAAGTTGAGATGGTATATGATTGAACAGGTCAGCCAGGGAAATAAAGCGCTTTAAGCAATCCTGACGATTGGATAGTGCGCTATATAAGAACGTACCCTTACCTTTCAAGTAAATAATTCTTACATTAACGAGTAAAAGTCGATCGGTCCGTCCGTCCGTCCGTCCGTCCGTCCGTCCGTCCGTCCGTCCGTCCGTCCGTCCGTCCGTCCGTCCGTCCGTCCGTCCGTCCGTCCGTCCGTCCGTCCGTCCGTCCGTCCGTCCGTCCGTCCGTCCGTCCGTCCGTCCGTCCGTCCGTCCGTCCGTCCGTCCGTCCGTCCGTCCGTCCGTCCGTCCGTCCGTCCGTCCGTCCGTCCGTCCGTCCGTCCGTCCGTCCGTCCGTCCGTCCGTCCGTCCGTCCGTCCGTCCGTCCGTCCGTCCTCGTCCGTCCGTCCGTCCGTCCGTCCGTCCGTCCGTCCGTCCGTCCGTCCGTCCGTCCGTCCGTCCGTCCGTCCGTCCGTCCGTCCGTCCGTCCGTCCGTCCGTCCGTCCGTCCGTCCGTCCGTCCGTCCGTCCGTCCGTCCGTCCGTCCGTCCGTCCGTCCGTCCGTCCGTCCGTCCGTCCGTCCGTCCGTCCGTCCGCCCGCCCGCCCGCCCGCCCGCCCGCCCGCCCGCCCGCCCGCCCGCCCGCCCGCCCGCCCGCCCGCCCGCCCGCCCGCCCGCCCGCCCGCCCGCCCGCCCGCCCGTCCGTCCGTCCGTCCGTCCGTCCGTCCGTCCGTCCGTCCGTCTGCAATCTGTAATAATCTGTTTAATTGTATATAATTACTTGCGCTTGACTTTACGTTTGACACTTAACTCAGTGTAAGTCGCCATTCAATAAAAACTTGATGCAAGTAACCATTAAAAAAGGTTCTTTCAATTTCAGCGTCTACGATTGTCACAAAACTCATATTTATATGTAAATCAGTTCTCAATGTACGTGGTCTATGCCTAGAAGTGAATCTCAATTCCAGGGTTACTTCGAGGTTGGAGTCTGAGAAGAGATCGATGGACTACCTTCGCAACGAATACTCCGATAAATTGCGAGATTCAACACTGCTCTACCGTCTACAGATCCAGTTGTACAACGGACCCGCAGACGACACCAACCTACCGACAGACGAAACAAGTCCGTTTAACGCAAGTGTCACGTGGGACGCGATCGTGTGCCCTTGGCTAGATCTCGCCATGATCTCGCTCGTTTTGCCGCTGTGCGAAGACCGTCTCGCGAGAACGCGAATGTCATTGGTCACGTGTCCGGCGTCCTTCACCCCGGCTGAACCCAGGTCGTCCCAAGACTTCCGGTCTGTGTCGAATGTGCTGAAGGAGTTCCACGGCGTTGTGGCTAATGCAGAGAAGAAAACTCCCGAGGAAGAAGACGCGGGTGACCTGGCTACGTGTGACGTCAGTGTGACGACGGGGAAGCTGGTGAACGCAGGAACTGATGGCGACATCTACATTACCATCACTGGTGAGTTGGCAGCGTGTATGATACCTAAGTAATCACGCCTTTGCTTGCTCCAAGTTTGGTTTCTTTTATCTTAAATTTAGACGCCACAGAAGACGGGTTTTAGCCAAGTGACATCCATGCAATGCTACACGCTGACAATTTGATATTTAGTTTTGTTATTGTGCATGCGGTGTTGTAAAATAAAAAATACTTACTTTCTTAAAAGTTACTTACTTGCTTACTTACTTACATACTTACTTGTAAAAAAGTTACTTACTTACATTTTAAAAACACATTCAAAATATATTTATAAACGCATTTCTCCCGCTAGCGCTTGGTGCAGTCCCCAGAACAGGATATTGCTCCTCTTTATCTCAAAGAAATTGCCTTTTATAGGTAATCTGGGGCGGACGGCTCCTCTTTACATAAAATAATAAAATAACTTGCCCGTTACATGTATTCTGGAGCGTACGGCTCCTCTTTACATAAAAGAACTTGCCCGTTACATGTATTCTGGAGCGTACGGCTCCTCTTTACATAAAAGAACTTGCCCGTTACATGTATTCTGGAGCGTACGGCTCCTCTTTACATAAAAGAAATTTCCCGTTACAGGTACTCTGGGGCGGACGGCTCCCCTCTATCTGAGTCATACGCTGCAGGACGACTTCGAGCCGGGACACACGGACGTCTTCACGCTACAGTATACAGACGTCGGCGAGTTCGTCGCAGTTCACGTGAGTCCATGCGCGCACGCACGCACGCACGCACGCACGCACGCATGTACACACACTAGCTCTCTTT
>CBDHHR010000770.1:5000-9585 GCA_965263245.1 Metamycoplasmataceae bacterium
GTAGATCACACTGCGCAACGAAGTAGATCACACTGCGCAACGAAGTAGATCAGACTGCGCAACGAAGTAGATCAGACTGCGCAACGAAGTAGATCAGACTGCGCAACGTAGTAGATCAGACTCCGCAACAAGTAGATCAGACTGCGCAACGAAGTAGATCAGACTGCACAACGAAGTAGATCAGACTGCGCAACGAAGTAGATCAGACTGCGCAACGAAGTAGATCAGACTGCACAACGAAGTAGATCAGACTGCGCAACGACGTAGATATGTTGCCACTGAAGTTATGCATCACATTTAACGCATGTTCACAGTGCTTCAGAATGCTAGATACACCCTACCGAGAAAGAGCTGTATTCAAATGACGATACAGATATTTTCCTATTACATTCTGAGGAAGTGATCCCCGCACAGTTTATTGGACTCAGCGACTAGTCTCGCGTGAACGACTGTCGGTCGTCTGAGTAGCTTCGCCGAGAAGACCGTCTGACCACCAAGCGGGATTTTAAATGCTATCCTTGTAAAGTGCTGCCACCTTGCAGAGTCTGCGTAATCGAGGCTAATCCAGTATAATGCCTGCAACTTCAAATGTATTTGTTTGTGTGAATACAGCTCAATTTTGAGTAGTTTCTATACTATAGTTTTTATCTGATAAAAAGAGTATCCTTATTTAGTTATTTATTCCCAATTCAACCTGAGAGCCAGTCAGCGCCTTTACCCTAATCGCTTAACCGACTGTCGGTCGGCCGCGTAACTACGACGAGAAGCCAGTCTCGTTGAGACGCTAAAAAGTGCTGCCACCTCACGGAGTCTTGTTAATCGATACTAATCATCGACACGATATAAAATAGATTGCATCTGTGCAGACGTACTGCGTAGACTTCACTGAATCAAATGATGGAACATTGAAAATCACGACATACCACTTAACATCATGAAATACAGTTTTTACTACTATTACTTTATATGTCGCTAGATGGAGCTGCGGAGTATGTTGCCAGGGAGACACTGGTACCTGGAGCGCGTGGTGCTCGAAGAGGCGACTGCGCAGGGGCGACGTCACGTGTTTCCGTGTTACACGTGGCTGGATGCCGGACGACCGGAAATACTTCTGCGCAAAATCGACGGTGTGCAATTTGAGTTACATGTGCCGATGAAGAACGAACCAAATGTATTTCTCTATATATTATAACTTATTGTATTAAAAAAAACATACTGTTGCGTGTATTTCCAAAAAGCTTCCGATAAATAAGGTGATTTGTTTAATACTAATTATAATATTTTACTTCACAGAAAGTCCATAATTTGTAAGATATAACTACTGAATAAATAAAGTGCAAATAAAATATAAAATAAACATATACAATTATATTAATAACATAAAAATTGTAAATCAATAAATATATGCATAACATATAAAGCTATAGACACATGACATAAATATAGAAGGTTAACGATAAATGTTATATACAAATAAGTATTAAATACGTATTTCGAAATGTCCAGTGTTATTTGCGATATTTCCAAACACTTAATTATAGCGGTCGAGAGTGACACTCTGCTGTAATTATTTTCTTTGAACTACGAAACTAAACTTGCGTGTGTGTTTCGTGCAGCGGTACTCCCTCAACACGAACTGAGCGCCTACACGTACCTGCAGCGGAAGTACGAGCTCGAGGTGCGCCGCCAACTCTACCAGTGGGACCTTTCCGATTCACTTCCGGGCCGCATCAAAGCCGACAGTTATGACGATCTGCCAAGAGAGGCGCAATTCAACTTCCAGGTGATGACTCTTGGACGAAACATGGAAACTACGTTTCTAAATTAGTACACGTTTTCTCTCTCTATATTTTGGCTCTCTCACAGTCCTCTTCAGCGGACTGAATTTCGCGGTCGTGTCACATGACTTACATCATGTGACACAAGCCCGAGCATGACCGGCGGAAGTCCAATGTCTCTGTTTAGACGTCACATGATGTAAGTCATGTGACACGATCGTGAAAATCAGTCCGCTGAAGAAGGCTGTTAGAGACAGCCGAAATATACGAAAAAAGAAAGTTTCTTTACAGGTAAAACATTTACTAATTAACAATGAACCAAGAAACCGGATAATTGTATTTGAATACGTTTCTAAATGTCTGCTTGTGGATTGGTAAATATGTTTCGGTAGAAAACGAAGTGTTAAAATGATAGCATATAGCAAAGGCGTTTTCGTAATACGACTGCTATAACCTTTTATGTATTTTCGTTTTTCTTTCTTGTAAAACTGTAAATAACCTTATAATAGCATTCTAAATAATACTATAGTAAAACTCTAAATTTTATTTTATTTTGGGTCATAGTATATAGTAAATAGTTTTGTTAATATGTGTGCAAACCTGAAAATAATGATAATTAAGTAAAACATAGAGTATAGAGAGGGACTACAAATTTAGCTTAATTTATGTCACACGTCGGCACGTCGATCATGGGTCGATATAAGTAAAACATGCGTTAGGGCATTTTAAACAAAACTAGCCAACGAGTATGCGACAATCAGTGAACGCGCGTCTTACAAACTTGCAGCACGAGCTGGATGTGATGGGGAACTACGTGCGCACCCTGGCCAACACTGGAGCAGGCACCATGCTCACAATGTTCGACTCATGGGACCCACTGGCTGACTGCACGAAGCTGCTAACCAATGTACTTAAGGTGAGGTTACGATGACTGAGCGACGAACGAACGAACGAACGAACGAACGAACGAACGAACGAACGAACGAACGAACGAACGAACGAACGAACGAACGAACGAACGAACGAACGAGCGAGCGAGCGAGCGAGCGAGCGAGCGAGCGAGCGAGCGAGCGAACGAACGAACGAACGAACGAACGAACGAACGAACGAACGAACGAACGAACGAACGAACGAACGAACGAACGAACGAACGAACGAGCGAACGCACGAACGAACGCACGCACGAACGAATGCACGAACGAATGCACGAACGAATGCACGAACGAATGCAGACAGACACACACATACGTACGCACGGACGCATGCGCGCACGCCCGCGCACACGCAGCCTGATAGACAGATCGATATGAAATGTATAGTCACCTACATTCATAGAAAGTATTTTAGTATTCGCTAAAATGAAAAACAAATGGAATACAGGGGAATCAGTGACGTTTTTCTGAGCACACAGCAACATATTCATTCGTGTAGGACCCAGAGCATGGGTGTTACGTGTGCATTCCAACAGTACAACTTAGTATAAATATTGGTACACGTGAAACATTCAGTATCACAAAACATTCCGTCGCAAAATGTGGTTAAAAAATCCGAAATTAAAAAATACCATTCTTAATGATGCGTAACATATTACGTTGTCATCTTCATCGCGCGTGCTCAGTTAATTAGAATACAATATTGCGCTCTTGAAGGACAAGAAAACGGTTCGCAAAGTTGCCGCCACGTGGCGCTCTGATGAGGAGTTCGGCCGACAAATACTCAATGGGCCGAATCCGACTCGACTACGCAGAATCCGGAAGATTCCCGACAACATGTCGGTGACGGCGGCCATGTTGGATCGTTTCGCTGACCGCGGCTGTTCCTTTCTTGACGAGATTGAAGTAAGATACAATAATACGTAATCACTTTTTCAAAATAAATAAATAAAATAAAATCAATCTAGCTTGGTGTGATTACTTGAAAGTATCTTAAATAATATTTTCTATAAATAGGTTATTTTATTATATTACATACTTGATGTCCACAAAAATGCGCTTAAAGCAAAGACGACACATGTACCATAGCGATCCAAATCATGTTTAATTTTTATTTCAAGTGATTTGAACATTTGTGCCGATTACGTAACCCAACGAATATGCCAACGTATGAATTCCCCCCAGGCTGGACGAGTCTACTTCCTCTCGTATCCGGAGCTAGAAGTGTTGGAACAGTGCACGAACTACAAGGGGAAATATGACCAGTACATCACATGTCCCTCCTGTCTACTCTACGTGAGGAGAGACGGCCATCTTGTCCCCGTCGCTATACAGCTACATCCGGGTACCGTCCACCCTGTGTGGACGCCGGCAGACAGTAGCACTGATTGGCTGTTCGCCAAAATGTGGGTGCGCGAAGCAGATGCGCAGATTCACCAAGTGATGTCGCGACACCTACAGGTGAATAACCGTACTAATAATACAACCATATGAAGCACAACTTTAAAGATGCTATTTTACAGAACCATCCTTTTACAGAAACATATTACTACCAAAAGTTATTATATCAGAAAGCTCCGAAAATCCTAAATTGTTGCCAATCTTAAGAAAAATATTACAGACATACACATAGGTGTGCTTTACAAGAAAGTGCTATTCCTGTACGATCAATAATAATTCCTAAAGTTATATGTTCTACTCTATGCCAGTACATTGCGTAGTAATGTGTTATTTTACAAAGTATTGATACCTATCATGTATACATATGTATTAATGTTTACTTTATTTACAATTCAACTAAATGAAGCGAAGCTACTGAAATGTTACGTGTTACTTTCAGACACGTCTCGTGATGGAGGTGTTTGCCGTAGCCAC
>CBDHHR010000771.1:0-14185 GCA_965263245.1 Metamycoplasmataceae bacterium
ATTGATCATGTAATAATAAATCAGAAGTGGCGACGATCGCTTCAAGACGTGAGAGCTAGTCGCGGAGCTGGTGTGGGGAGCGATACTCCATTCCAAGTTGTCGTCCACAAAAAACGCCTGTGCGCACAACGAGTAGAGAGATTTGTCTAGCGCAGTGTGACTTCTCAGTGTGCATGTTTCTTGGTGATGTTTAAGAATGTAACGACGTCGGCTAAGATGTAATTTGAGTAATACATTGTGGCGTTATTCGCATATATATGTGATATACCAAACCCTTTTCTTCCTATACACAACAATTACATTACACACAAAATAGTATATCGACTCCCTGGCAGCGTTCAAGAAATAAGTATATTGGAAATGTTTCATAATAAATAAGTTATTAGTATCAAGTTGATTGCTTCTAGGCAAACGTTATATTTTATTTTTCAGGACGATTATCTAGATAATATTGTATTCACCAGAATAATGACAGATTATATGGATTAGCACTGCCTGGGTTTCATAAAAAAATTGACGGCTGGTTTTCAAAATAACGGTTCATTAATATGATTTGAATATTTTGTGTGGACTTCAAATAGTAATTATAGTAAATCAGTAACTCCCTGAGGTAACCATATTTAGGTAAATAAACAACATCTCGAGTATAAACAAAACTCTGCGAATACAAACAAAACAAGTATCAATATATATATATATATATATATATATATATATATATATATATATATATATATATATATATATATATATATATATATATATATATATGTGCGTGTGTGAGTGGGTGTGTTTGTGAGTGTGTGTGTGTGTCTATGTTGGGAAGTATTACAAAATACATTTCCGAAAGGTTACTACCATTAAAGACAGCTACGTTGTAGGTCTGTAGCAGAACTAGAAAAAACGTATACGTACACACATACACACATACACACATACACACATACACACATACACACATACACACATACACACATACACACATACACACATACACACATACACACATACACACATACACACATACACACATACACACATACACACATACACACATACACACATACACACATACACACATACACACATACACACATACACACATACACACATACACACATACACACATACACACACACACACACATACACACACACACATACACACATACACACACACACACACACATACACACATACACACATACACACACACACACATACACACACACACACACACACACACACACACATACACACATGCACACATGCACACATGCACACACGCACACATGCACACATGCACACATGCACACATGCACACATGCACACATGCACACACGCACACATGCACACATGCACACATGCACACATGCACACATGCACACATGCACACATGCACACATGCACACATGCACACATGCACACATGCACACATGCACACATGCACACATGCACACATGCACACATGCACACATGCACACATGCACACATGCACACATGCACACATGCACACATGCACACATGCACACATGCACACATGCACACATGCACACATGCACACATGCACACATGCACACATGCACACATGCACACATGCACACATGCACACATGCACACATGCACACATGCACACATGCACACATGCACACATGCACACATGCACACATGCACACATGCACACATGCACACATGCACACATGCACACATGCACACATGCACACATGCACACATGCACACATGCACACATGCACACATGCACACATGCACACATGCACACATGCACACATGCACACATGCACACATGCACACATGCACACATGCACACATGCACACATGCACACATGCACACATGCACACATGCACACATGCACACATGCACACATGCACACATGCACACATGCACACATGCACACATGCACACATGCACACATGCACACATGCACACATGCACACATGCACACATGCACACATGCACACATGCACACATGCACACATGCACACATGCACACATGCACACATGCACACATGCACACATGCACACATGCACACATGCACACATGCACACATGCACACATGCACACATGCACACATGCACACATGCACACATGCACACATGCACACATGCACACATGCACACATGCACACATGCACACATGCACACATGCACACATGCACACATGCACACATGCACACATGCACACATGCACACATGCACACATGCACACATGCACACATGCACACATGCACACATGCACACATGCACACATGCACACATGCACACATGCACACATGCACACATGCACACATGCACACATGCACACATGCACACATGCACACATGCACACATGCACACATGCACACATGCACACATGCACACATGCACACATGCACACATGCACACATGCACACATGCACACATGCACACATGCACACATGCACACATGCACACATGCACACATGCACACATGCACACATGCACACATGCACACATGCACACATGCACACATGCACACATGCACACATGCACACATGCACACATGCACACATGCACACATGCACACATGCACACATGCACACATGCACACATGCACACATGCACACATGCACACATGCACACATGCACACATGCACACATGCACACATGCACACATGCACACATGCACACATGCACACATGCACACATGCACACATGCACACATGCACACATGCACACATGCACACATGCACACATGCACACATGCACACATGCACACATGCACACATGCACACATGCACACATGCACACATGCACACATGCACACATGCACACATGCACACATACACACATACACACATACACACATACACACATACACACATACACACATACACACATACACACATACACACATACACACATACACACATACACACATACACACATACACACATACACACATACACACATACACACATACACACATACACACATACACACATACACACATACACACATACACACATACACACATACACACATACACACATACACACACACACACACACACACACACACACACACACACACACACACACACACACACACACACACACACACACACACACACACACACACACACACACACACACACACACACACACACACACACACACACACACATACACACATACACACATACACACATACACACATACACACATACACACATACACACATACACACATACACACATAAACACAAACACATCTAAACACTTATGAGCATGCACTGTTACTGTTTTCTTCAGCAAGTTTTGAAGTTCGTTTTGTGATTTGATTTTTTCCCCGAGAAATACTAATTTAAATAGAAACCATGTTATTTAAAGTGTCCGTTGAATTAACTGCAATTTTTTTTATATACAAATGTCACTTTGCATAACGTCATGTTGATATAATCTGATCTTGTATTTTACCTTCAGCCGCATATACAGCGACGAGTACCAGCAACGCGATGACAAACTTTGCCATGATGTCTTTTTTCTGAAATGATGTAAGCACATTTGTATTTTGTAACAATTTAATACAGTCATTCGAAAAACCTGAATTTACTGCTTACTTTGCTTTCCAAATCGTCACAATCAACATAAAATTGAGTCAATAATATCATGTCGTTTACAGTTTAATGGTCAATATGTTTTCATCAATGGAATATTATGTAACATGACAAGCCTCCCACAATCACCACCGTATAATACGCATCAGCTACACTTGTAGAAACGATGTCCATGAAACGTGGTACTTACCGTGCAGACAATGCGGTGGCCACAGGTCTTCTTCTGAAGCAAGTGGTGCTTTTGTCTGGAAATGTCGCTGTATTTATACAGCCACGTCTCAATCAATCATGACGGGCGATTTCTTTAAACAAAATATTGTCACATTGCAAATAGGGGTGTTGGTCATGTATACAAAAATGTATGAACCATGATTGGTTGATGTATGATGATATATTGGTGTGGACTTGATAACACATGATCCATTTTCAAACTGTAATTTCATCAAATAAAATTTTCATACTACATATGTAATATTTGTCAAAAGTCCTTATAAGCACCCCCCTAATAACGGATTCAATTGATCCGCACGGTAATTGATATTTGACATGCGGTTCGGTAACACAATGACATCAAGGTATAAATCAGCGTGGTGTCGTGTGGCCGCTTTTTGGAAATGCTGCTACCGTCAAGCTGTGTTCTGTTGTAGACCGTTAACAATACGAATAAAAAGTGTCCCGTTCCATATATATTATGGAAAGCCTTCCTACGTCGCTTATGTAAAGTAATAAGAAAACGACTCAACGTTTCCGTTGTTTTTCTGTACCTGGCAATTCGCACGCTCGTCCGAACAGAAGCATTGTTGAAGCTGTCAAAATAATTGGTAGGGTGCAAAATGTTATGCATGTCATGCATGCAACCGCGTGTCATTATACCAGTTCTATGGAACCATATTTCATATTTGCTTGATATATATATATATATATATATATATATATATATATATATATATATATATATATATATAACATAGTAAGACTCACTTATCTTAATATAGACATTACTAGTTTTAAGTCGGACGAAATTATTTTTTTAATTCACTAGGATAATCTGCAACAAGTACAAATGATATGGCCTAGCAAAGTTCATTATTATAAATATAAATACGTATTATTTGTAGTTTCTTAAAATGATTTAACAATACTTTGGTTTGGATGAGGTCAATAATAACACTATCATGATAATGAACTAAACGACGTCAACGGAATAAGTCCTTTCTTTATATTATCAGTATTTTAAAGTAGCAATTGTAACTTTCTGTAGATAACATTTACTTAGAAGCGGTTGTTTCTATACAACGACTCTCCATGTCGCACAGTGGTTTGCTATGTGATATCACTTAACCAACCATAGTGACATTAGTTTTATGTGCAGACCAAATTAAGGTTTTACTTGTCCGCGATGCATTGTGTATCTACGAGGAGGTAAATGGTTATAGTATCTGCGAGAGACTTCAATACTTTACCCACATCACAGAATAATTTATAGTTTACTCAAACCTTTTGGTAAACTAAAAACACTGGTTGTACAATAGAGCGATTTGTCTTCGCCGTGGGCGTTCTCAGAGTGCGTGTTTCTTGGGGAAATGACGTCCGCTAAAACGTAATTTATTTGTTCGGAACGTTTGATTAATATAGTGGGACTTTAAACGCAGTTAACGCTGAAGTGTCGGAACTTTTTGTTTCTTATGGGCAACTAAAATACAGACACAATATAACGAAGACACATAGACGGCGTTTTATATATGAGTCTATAAGAAATGTACGATGATAGGTAGCTTAATAGATACAATACAAGCCTTCTTTCTTCTAGACAAACGTCATGTTTTGTTTCAGGTAGATATCATAGATTATATTTTAGTCACCAGAACATTGTCGAAATATATTGAATACAATGGTCAAGCTTATTAACGTAACTCCTACTTGGAGTATGGTGGTTTATTAAATTAAAAATCGTTTTAGTTTAATTGAGAATAGTAACTATAATTGGCTGAATAATGTCACAGGAATATAACGTATTTTATTGGATGTAGTTTGATTAAACTTACTTCATTGAATGCTACAGTTATAATACAAACAACAGTTCAGTCTACATATAACATTTTAGTAAAAATCGGCATGCATGTAAAACCCTAACTACAGATAGGTAATTCCTAGTTGACGTGCGAGTGGGTAACACTTTGGCATCGAGGTGCGATTCCGCGTGGTGTGACGTGCGACCAACTCAACGTATGGAATCACTCATACATGTAACCATACTGAAGTCAAGAAAAAACGAAAATCTGGGATGTATGAACATAATAAGTAACAATATATTATAGTCTAGTCTAATAGTTAGTGACTTCGTTGAGAAACTGTTCTTTTTGCAGTGGAATGACGTCACTGGACACTTTTTAAAACAAAGCTGCTCCCACAATTTTTTTGTAATTAGTGATTAATCAACCCATTCAGATGTCTAGATAACCGGAACATTTTACGAACGCTCCGAACATATTTACTGCCCCTTACAAACATCTTAGTCATGCCATTGAACGATATTGTATAACAAGCTGAGCCCCTAATAATGTGGTGGGGGCTTGGCACTAAGCATATAAGAAACTGTTTAGCATTTGCAGTGTAACTAAGTATAATGGCGGTGGGCAGAAAAAGGGATTAATTCACTAATATTTTGATCATTTAGAGTGGGGGAGCTCTTTACGTGTTTCTGATTAATAAATTCTAAGACATTCCTTTTCTCAAAAATCTATCGATATAAAATGTTATTAAACCAACATTGCACAGCAAAATACCTTCATAGAACAACAAATGTGTAGCAATAATATTGTGAAATGCGACACGATTGCTTTCATTTTAATGTAGTTAATATTATTGTGTGTCTTAATGTACTACGTTTTTGCTGGACACCTCCTCTGTACTCATATTTGTTTTTGATTCAGGAGGATATATAAGGACGTGGAAAGGGGAGGATTTGTAGGAGGAGGGGGCAGAATCTGAGGAATGAATATATCAATATATTACTCCATATAACACAACATGTAGCAGGTTGAGGTTTTGGGAGAGGCTGAATAAAAAATGTCTCTGCAAACTTTCTATGACACCCACCCCGTCTTTTCTCTGACACGCCGTTCGTATGACGTCAGGTTATCTTGTACTACATACATTAATATGTTCATATCAGTATGTGCAAAGGAACTGCGCCATCCCATACATTACAGTGGGTTTGTATTTGTTTTTCATTGGACCCTTTGCCGTTACCACACTGTCATGTTCGTTTTTCATTGTCCCTTTGCCTTTATGAGAAGTGGCTATAGTTCGTTGCACCACGGACTTATATGCACTGAACTGCTGTCTCCGGGTTCAAGGCCGCTAGAGTAGCGCAGCAAGGACAACTTAGCACAAAAGGTATTAGTTATTTCCGGTTGTCTGCTGGTTGCTGTCAATTTCGCAGTGTTATGTACTATACAAACTCATCTTGATATGTCGGTGAGCCTGTTATCTTGAAGTTATAAATTATGCAGGGAAAACATTTATACATATATATACATACTGATTTGCATACATACATACATACATACACACACACCCAAATAAATACTTTCATAAATACATATATACATAGATACATACGTACGTACGTACGTACGTACGTACATACATACGTACATGCATACATACATTCATACATACATTCATACATACATGCATACATATATACATACATACATACATACATACACACATACATACATACATACATACAAACAAACATACATACATACATACATACATACATACATACATACATACATACATACATACATACAAACAAACATACATACATACATACATATATACATACATACATACACACACATACACACATACACACATATACACATACACACCTACACACATACACACATACACACATACACACATACACACATACACACATACACACATACACACATACACACATACACACATACACACATACACACATACACACATACACACATACACACATACACACATACACACATACACACATACACACATACACACATACACACATACACACATACACACATACACACATACACACATACACACATACACACATACACACATACACACATACACACATACACACATACACACATACACACATACACACATACACACATACACACATACACACATACACACATACACACATACACACATACACACATACACACATACACACATACACACATACACACATACACACATACACACATACACACATACACACATACACACATACACACATACACACATACACACATACACACATACACACATACACACATACACACATACACACATACACACATACACACATACACACATACACACATACACACATACACACATACACACATACACACATACACACATACACACATACACACATACACACATACACACATACATACAACATACATGCATCAGTACATATATAAAATCTTATATTCATACATTCGGTGCACATTTGACCTTTTCTAACTACAAGACGCCACTAGTCTCGTTGGTAGTGACTACTTTGTTCTCTTCTTTTTGTAATGTACTGGCTTATCCAGACTCTTGAAAAGGCTGCTGGCAACAGAACATGTTTATACCGCAATCCGTTAAAAAGAAATGAAAAATACTTTTATTTATCTCACGTCAGGATACTATTTTATGATGTTCGACAGCTCCAGTTAAAAATATTAATAATTTTTTTTATACAAGATAGTACTGTGAATATAAGTTATAATAACTTTATATGATTAAAGTAAATAATATACAAATCACTACAATAATATAATATATATATATAAATAAAAGCACTTGATCATCTCATATTGATGGGACTTCAGTTCAAGCAATAACAGCGGCCGGACATGCGTTGGGAGAGAGAGGGAAGGAGTCAGGAAGGACGGGTGGCTGGGTGGGAGGTAGGGGGAGGCTGGGAGAGAGTGAAGGAGGGAGGGAGGGAGGTACATAATTAATTTAGAAGACAGATAGAGGAAAGTATGAAGGAATGTCGAAATCGACTGAGTCCCTGTTGCTGAGTCTGATGTAGCGACACAAAAAATGATGACACTCAATCCGCCAAGCAATGCGCGGAAGCCGAAGATTAATGTACTCTTCGTTTTTGTCTTTGAACTTGTTTATTCATATTGTTGTCATATATATATATATATATATATATATATATATATATATATATATATATATATATATAGCAATCAAGTTGAGACTAACGACTTACATTTTATGAAACGTTTCCAATATACTTATTTATGGAACGCAGCGAGTGAGTCGTTATATTATTTTTTTGTAATGTAATTGTTGTGCATAGGAACAACATTTTTGGTACATCACATATACCTGCGTTTAACGTCAGAATGTATTACTCAAATTACTTCAAGACGTCAGAGCCAGTCGCGGAGCTAGTGTGAGGAGCGATACTTCACTCCATATTTTCGACCACAAAAAATGCCTGTAAGCACAAAGAGTCAAGCGATTTGTCTAGCGCTGTGGGATTTCTCAGTCTCGGTGTTTCTTGGGAATGTTTATGAATTAGCACCTTAACCATGTAACAAAAATAGTACACTACAGACACCAAGACCAAAGAACAAGATAGATATTTTGAAAGGAGTGAAGCTACCCAGGAAGATGGGACCATGAAGGATGACAGCCAAACCGAATTGGAAGCTGAGTGTGGAGCTCCTCAAGCTGAAAACAAAGATGCGAGTGGGCTCCTGGAAAATGATAACACTCTATCAAGCAGGACAGCTTCAGTATGTTCTGCGGGAGATGGAGAGTTACAACGTCGAACTTCTTTGCGTGAGTGAGACTCTCTGGATAGATTAGGGAAAGAGAACCTTGCAATAATTATTAATAGCAAAACCAACAAATCCCCGTTTGACTGGAAATCAATCAGCGAGATATTGATCAATGCTAGATATAACTCCATTTTTGAAAAACAAACTGACAGTGCTTGCCTGTTATGCACGAACAGAAAATGCAGAGGAGGAGATCAAGGATTAGTTCTAGGAAAAGTTGTAGGATGAAATTAGGACCACACCTCGGCATGATGTACTCAAGGTGTAAGGATACCTCAACGCAAGAGTTGGAGAGGACAATACAGGAAGAGTCATGGGTATCGAAGGCAAACAGAACGGTGAGAGGTTTTCAGATCTATGTGTAGAAAATAACTTAATCATAGGAAGAAAGTTATTCAAGCACAGAATCATTCACAAAACAACTCGGAGGTTTCCAGATGAAAACACTGTTAGGGAGATTGATCATATAATAATAAATCAGAAGTGGCGACGATCGCTTCAAGACGTGAGAGCTAGTCGCGGAGCTGGTGTGGGGAGCGATACTCCATTCCAAGTTGTCGTCCACAAAAAACGCCTGTGCGCACAACGAGTAGAGAGATTTGTCTAGCGCAGTGTGACTTCTCAGTGTGCATGTTTCTTGGTGATGTTTAAGAATGTAACGACGTCGGCTAAGATGTAATTTGAGTAATACATTGTGGCGTTATTCGCATATATATGTGATATACCAAACCCTTTTGTTCCTATACACAACAATTACATTACACACAAAATAGTATATCGACTCCCTGGCAGCGTTCAAGAAATAAGTATATTGGAAATGTTTCATAATAAATAAGTTATTAGTATCAAGTTGATTGCTTCTAGGCAAACGTTATTTTTATTTTTCAGGACGATTATCTAGATAATATTGTATTCACCAGAATAATGACAGATTATATGGATTAGCACTGCTTAGGTTTCGTTAAAAAATTGACGGCTGGTTTTCAAAATAACGGTTCATTAATATGAATTGAATATTTTGTGTGGACTGCAAATAGTAATTATAGTAAATCAGTAACTCCCTGAGGTAACCATATTTAGGTAAATAAACAACATCTCGAGTATAAACAAAACTCTGCGAATACAAACAAAATAAGTATCATATATATATATATATATATATATATATATATATATATATATATATATATATATATATATATATATATATGTGTGTGTGTGTGTGGGTGTGTTTGTGAGTGTGTGTGTGTCTATGTTGGGAAGTATTAAAAAATACATTTTTGAAAGGTTACTACCATTAAAGACAGCTACGTTGTAGGTCTGTAGCAGAACTAGAAAAAAACTGACCCGTATGTCGAATCATGCACACTGTTAATATATCACTCCGTTGAAGAATAAAATCGCACAGTGTTTTACATGTCGATATTCGTGAAACGTCCATAATGACATTATTACCTTTTGCAGACAACTCCCAAACTCGTATGTCTACGTAGCTTGGAAGCGGCAAACATAATACCAACGACAAATTATAACACTTCACTCCATGTTTTCTTCCACACAAAAAACGCCCGTAAGCACAAAGAGTAGAGCGATTTGACTAGCGCAGTGGGACATCTCAGTTTGCGTGTTTCTTGGGCATGTTTAAGAATTTAACGACGTCCGCTAAGACGTAATTTGAGTAATGCATTGTGACGTTAAACACAGGTAAATGTGAAGTACTAAACCCTTTTGTTGATATGCACACACACATACACACACACACACACACATATATATATATATATATATATATATATATATATATATATATATATATATATATATATATATATATATATATATACATATACATATACACTGCGATTCACAAATGTATGGGGCTCCAAAACCCTATTGATAAACCGAACCGTTTGGCCTTTACCCCAATATTTTGAAGTTAACCGTCGATCCAACCATCACATCAAAATAGGTTCACCAAAAATAAAAACATCGTCCCTAAATATTGGGAGAATATTGAGAGGTTGTTCAATACCACATTACACATATTCATCAATCTGTGTGAACTGGGGCAACATCGCCCAAGGCTTAACACAGTAGCAAAACACTCGTACCCAGGTTCTTTCAATCGGGAGTACGAAGCTATAGCCAATACGTCACTGAGGTTTATGTAGGAAACAATACATTAGAGTATACAAGCACGGACTATTGCACGTACACGCATACGTAAAAAGGAGCACACACGAATACGTACACACGGCGTGTCCTATTCACACGCAAACAGTTTACACATGCTGAAAAGCGCGCGCATGCACACTACACAATCCATATAATACCATTTTAATGGCTTACCGGATATCGATATAAGATCTACGCATTAACAATTCGAGAACGGGATATACTATTTGCAGAATATTACCTGTTAGATTGGTGTGATAAATCATCTGCCAAAATTTGAATCCGTATGAAGTTCTAATAATTCTACACAATGTTTTACTATACTCGAACTATTAAGAAAAAAAATTCTGAATACATCAGGGAGGAGATGTAAATGGAAAAGTCCAAACGGTGTAAATAAACACAAATTACTATTTCCTAACAAACAGACCAGATGTTGTCACAAAAGTGGCAGTCATCAAAATTGTGTGTGACCACAGAATGGCTATGAGCAACGTCAAACTGAACATGTGGGCAAGCAGTAAAAAATGATGCCGCAGTCACGTAAATTTCTACAACTTCGCACATTTTGTAGCAAAAAGTTGCACACAGTGAGTTAGATAGCACCTTTGTGCTACCTAACTTGAACGATGTTATGTATCCGCCGTCCAATCACATAATATTCATGGCCATTGAGGTGTTACGCCCCGTTTTGTTACTATTGGTTACTTAATGAATTAGTCAATTCCGGCATCGGCAAATTCAAGTCTCGCCTTTGCCCCAAACTATGTGTACTGCCATAGTAATGTATTTTGATAAACGTGGGATCTGGCAGTAAAAAACTTGAAGAAAATAATTTCACTTTCCTACTTGATGTAGGTATCCTATTGTCGTTGCTACAACGACTTGATTTTGATTTGACATTTTGACGGCCAACTAGTAACTAACTTGTACTGGTTCGGCTGTCAAAAATGGGAAAGACAATTGGGAAAACCTTGCAATCAGTATGGAAAATAATGTTTGTGTCAAACTCCGCCCGGCACAAGTCTTAAAGTCATAACCTCACCCTCGCCCGGAACTAGTCGTTAATTAACAATGGCATCCAAATAGTATTTATAACTTAACAACATGGGTTTCCTTTTATATGTTGTCTCGTAGTGATTCAGTGGCCATTTTAAAAATGGCATAACCTCAAAAATACGCTAACACCGAAGATTCACTGCAAAGCAGATATTTTATTGTTCTGTTAACACTTTCACATGATCATTCAGTTTACAAGCGACTATGTCGTCATTTGTTCGGAGAAACATCTGTCCTGTCTTGTCCGCTTGTTCCATTGTGTCTTCGTTGGAAGACAGAGACGGGTGAACGTCACTGCAAAAAAAACCCAGACAATTGAAATAATGATAGAATTATGATAGGACGAAACAATTCCAATATACACAATAATAATACTTGTATTTGAATATTGTGTTGATAGCAACATCAAAAGCATACCTTGCTCTTAGGATTTACAAGACTTGTGCTACGTAATACATTGTTAATTCATCACTAGCTACTTTCACACCTATTCCCGGGAATATCCAAATCGTAAACAGGGAGTTAAGACGAATTACTGCGGATTATGTAAAACAGATTGAATATAGGTTTGCATAATAACATATAAAACACACCATAGTATAATATAGTAATCGTGTTATAATGGTAACTGTATATAATCGCAACCATCACAGTAGAGATGCAGTACGATATACAAAATGATATCAATGACTGCGACCCCGATATGAAGACTGCGAGTAGTTTCACCTTTAGGTTACCTGATTTATGTCTGCTTATCGGTGGCCACAGCAGTTGTTGCAACTGTGGACACAACGGCGGTAACGATGGTCGAAATAGTGCCTGTAGCCGTGGCATCGCCTGTAGCGAAGGGGACGTCCCCACTTGCAGTACACGTAGCGATGACATCCGCTGCAAACGGTCGACTGCCAGCCGCTGTACCTCTCACAGTAAGATTCTCTGCAGCCTGCGACATGCGAGTGTTACTTTGCGATAAACACGGACATTTTGGAGCATTCAGTAGACGCATCACTTTATAAGATAAGTGCGCCATTAAATAGGTGGTTCGGTGAGAAACTGTTCTTATCATTGTGTATAGACGATTATTATACTGCATTTGATGCATAATGAATATTATTACAATACAATAAGCAGTAATATTATTAGTATTATCTATTCTACAGTGAAAGTAACGGTTAACATAATAACAACTTCACATATAAGATTGGGATATGCAGCAAATGAGTTCTGTCTTTCGCAATATCCAACATACACTTGATGATAATAAATTAATTTAGAAGAGCACAACATATACGAACCGCAATGATTGCGTCCCGGGTAGAAAGACTGGTTCAGTCCACATGAGCGGTAGCGCAGAGCTCCGTGGTTGCAATTGTAGTAGTAGCGACCGTAGAAGGAGACCGAGATGCCGATACTAACTCTCGAGGAGTGGGAACAGTCATCGTTGCAGTGTCCTTAAAAATAAAACCCGCGTCGTGTAGTGTTAT
>CBDHHR010000772.1:0-2500 GCA_965263245.1 Metamycoplasmataceae bacterium
TTTTAGTCAATTTCATGATTATGTATTGTAAAGCGCTTCGAACAATTGTGGATCTGGTGCTACAGCATATTAAATATGTTATTAATCACAAACTGTTTTGTCATTACAAAAAGCCATACTCACCCCTCACACAGTGATAGTGTTATAGGCCTAAGGATATGCCACAGACAGAGCTAGGCATGTTAGTGAGACGAATATCTCAACACGATGTGCATATACCACACCGACTAGCTTAATTAATTAAGTAAATAGTTAACGTGATATATTATGTTTAAAACATGGTGCAATGCTATGTCATACAGGGTCTACAGTGACTTTCTGCCCTGCAGCAGCAAGATTGTCACCAGCCCACATTGGGGCCACTGGGTCATGTGTCAACTGGTAGCGGCTAAGCGACCTTAATAATCATAATTATAATCGGGACATTTCTACACAGCTGTTTCAACATCCATTGCTCACAGCGCTGTACAGAAAGTTTAAAAAATAGATAGGTCTTTAGTTTAACTTTAAAAGCAGCAGTGGTCATAGTTAATGTCAGATGCTGCGATAGAGCATTACACAGACATTGGGCTGCCACGCTGAAAGTTCTGTCACCCCATTGACGCCTTGTTCACTGGAGCGCAGCGACCTAACCGGCTGGCGTCGGCTTACACATTGTTCAATGTATCCGGATGCACGGCCAGTCAGTGCTCGATGAGTGAGTAGCAGGATCTTGAATTCCACTCGCGATGCTATCGGCAGCCAGTGAAACTTCATCAGCAGCGGTGTAGCATGGCTAGATGTCATGGCGCCGTCGGTCAAGCAGATTGCCCAGTTCTGCACTTTCTGAATCTGATCCTCGAGATGTTGCGGAGGTGGAATATTGCTGACTTGCATACAGCAGTCACATGCGACTCCATCGCACGCACGCACACATACATATTCCTCACGGCGAGTATAAAACAATCTACACCAATGTGTGTGTGTGTGCGCTATACGATGATGGTAGTTATTTGGAATAGGTTGTTGAAATGACATCGGAACATGGCACGCAGCCCCTACTTGTGCAGGCACGCAATGTCCTGCGATGTCGCAGGTGGAGCCGACGGCAGCAACGAGCGTCTCCTCGACAAGGTGCTGGCTTCACGGCGCCTGTACTCGGACTCTCACGCTATTGTACTGTAGTGGTGTTTATAGGCATGTACCCGCTCGAGTCATTTCCAGCGGTCGTTGAGTGCGCCCTAGGCGGCGGTGCTGAGCCACCGTACAGCACATTTCTGCGTGGACAGAAAATGGTCAATCCTGTGACACGCCACGACATGGAGGACGAGAAACGCCGGCGACACCGACAGCACCAGGAGTTCATCCGGTGGCAGACTGAGACGGATCAAGCGCCGCGGACAACGACATCTGGAGACCTGTCGAACTGGAGAAGCAGGAGGAGGAAGAGGGAGGCGATAGACGGGGTCCAGGAAGAGGCAGAGCGCGAGAAACACGACAAGTGACTACAGACATGCTAAGCCGCCACCATGTGTCCACTCTGATATACCCATCGTCAGACTGACCAGAGACAAGATGCGACTCACGGAGATGGTGCGACAACACAACGGAGTGACGTTTCCAAGGCATCGAAGACAGCGATGGAGGCAGTTTCTGGAGAGTCAGCGTTTCGGGTTCGTGACACGTACACGGAGAACGGCGTTATTAAGCTTTCTGTAGGTAGGCACTCAGATACCGCTCGCAGACCAAACTCTCAATCGGGATGCTACAATGATTGGTTACCGCCGACCTGGGAACACCCACAAGGCAAGACAAAGCCGAGCCCCTGTGCTTCGATGCACGACTGTTAAACACTCTGTTTTCTGATATAGTATATCGGTAACTTCAGACACCTATCGGTGTTACGGTTCTAAGATGCTTATACATTTGTATATTTGTATATATAATTTTGTGTAAAATGTTGTATTGAATTAGGAATATATCAATATTAAACGTAGATCACAGGTTTTAATACAATTGGTAGGGAACTTTGTGTTTGTCACACAATCTTGGGCAATCGATACATCATAAAAGACGATTGCCCGGTCAATCAGTGCAGGTTCAAGGTAGTATGTAATGGTTCAGGAATCGAAGTCCTGGACCCAACTAATATAAAGGGAGCGAGAACCCCGCTGCCGGACATGATGAATAATGGTTCTAGAAGTGAGCTCCTTTTGTGATGAGGGCCATATTGGCGATCAAGTCTAGGGCTGATATATGATAAAAGTAAATGTGTCTGGTGTTGTAAGTTGGAGTTGGCCAAACATCCAAAATCGGTGGCCATGCAAGATCAGAAAATGCGAGGCAGAATCAACTGTCTGGTCGATTATGCAGCTGATCAGCCCTATGCGCTTGAGATCATATACGACAGGAAATACTGGTTGAAATATGTGCGTAGTTACCAGAAAATGTGTGAAGATGACAAACTCCCACGCCTGCACAATGTCACTCACCGTAAGGCTCATACTGTCTTCTTCGATTA
>CBDHHR010000773.1:0-6751 GCA_965263245.1 Metamycoplasmataceae bacterium
CACCAGTGATTTCGGCAAAGGTCATTATTTTATTAAATTGAAGTCACGATGGAGTCATGATATTCAGTAAGAGTCGATCAAACATTTATTTTTACAGAGATCACGTGGCGGAGAGGATGGAGACGTGGCGGAGAGGATGGAGACGTGGAGGAGAGGGTGGAGATGTGGAGGAGATTGTGAAGACGTGGGGGAGAGGATGGAGACGTGGAGGACATGGTGGAGACGTGGAGGAGAGGATGGAGACGTGGAGGAGAGGGTGGAGACGTGGATGAAAGGGTGGAGACGTGGAGGTGAGGGTGGAGCCGTGGATGAGAGGGTGGAGACGTGGAGGAGAAGGTGTGTACGTGGAGGAGAGTGTGGAGACGTGGAGGAGAGGATGGAGACGTGGAGGAGAGGGTGTAGACGTGGAGGAGAGGGTGGAGACGTGGAGGAGAGGGTGGAGACGTGGAAGAGATGGTGAAGACGTGGAGGAGAGGATGGAGTCGTGGAGGAGAGGGTGGAGACGTGTAGGAGAGGGTGGAGACGTGTAGGAGAGGGTGGAGACGTGTAGGAGAGGGTGGAGACGTGTATGAGAGGGTGGAGACGTGTAGGAGAGGGTGGAGACGTTGGGGAGAGGGTGGAGACGTGTAGGAGAGGGTGGAGACGTGTAGGAGAGGGTGGAGACGTGGAGGACAGGGTGGAGACGTGGAGGTGAGGGTGGAGACGTGTAGGAGAGGATGGAGACGTGGAGGAGAGGGTGGAGACGTGGAGGAGAGGGTGGAGACGTGTAGGAGAGGATGGAGACGTGTAGGAGAGGATGGAGACGTGTAGGACAGGGTGGAGACGTGGAGGAGAGGGAGGAGACGTGGAGGAGAGGATGGAGACGTGTAGGAGAGGGTGGAGACGTGTAGGAGAGGATGGAGACGTGTAGGACAGGGTGGAGACGTGGAGGAGAGGGAGGAGACGTGGAGGAGAGGATGGAGACGTGGAGGAGAGGGTGGAGACGTGGAGGAGAGGGAGGAGACGTGGAGGTGAGGGTGGAGACGTGTAGGAGAGGATGGAGACGTGGAGGAGAGGATGGAGACGTGTAGGAGAGGGTGGAGACGTGTAGGAGAGGATGGAGACGTGGAGGAGAGGATGGAGACGTGTAGGAGAGGGTGGAGACGTGTAGCAGAGGATGGAGACGTGGAGGAGAGGGTGGAGACGTGTAGGAGAGGATGGAGACGTGTAGGAGAGGGTGGAGACGTGGAAGAGAGGGTGGAGACGTGTAGGAGAGGATGGAGACGTGGAGGAGAGGATGGATACGTGGGGGAGATGGTGGAGACGTGTAGGAGAGGGTGGAGACGTGTAGGAAAGGATGGAGACGTGTAGGAGAGGGTGGAGACGTGTAGGAGAGGGTGGAGACGTGGAGGAGAGGATGGAGACGTTGGGGAGAGGGTGGAGACGTGTAGGAGAGGGTGGAGACGTGGAGGAGAGGGTGGAGACATTGGGGAGAGGGTGGAGACGTGTAGGAGAGGGTGGAGACGTGTAGGAGAGGGTGGAGACGTGTAGGAGAGGGTGGAGACGTGTAGGAGAGGGTGGAGACGTGGAGGAGAGGGTGGAGACGTGGAGGAGAGGGTGGAGACGTGGAGGAGAGGGTGAAGACGTTGGGGAGAGGGTAGAGACGTGTAGGAGAGGGTGGAGACGTGTAGGAGAGGGTGGAGACGTGGAGGAGAGGGTGGAGACGTGTAGGAGAGGGTGGAGACGTTGGGGAGAGGGTGGAGACGTGGAGGAGAGGGTGGAGACGTGGGGGAGAGGGTGGAGACGTGGAGGAGAGGATGGAGACGTAGAGGAGAGGGTGGAGACATGGAGGAGAGGGTGGAGACGTGGAGGAGAGGGTGGAGACGTGGAGGAGAGGGTGGAGACGTGGATGAGAGGGTGGAGAGGTGTAGGAGAGGGTGGAGACGTGTAGGAGAGGGTGGAGACGTTGGGGAGAGGGTGGAGACGTGGAGGAGAGGGTGGAGACGTGTAGGAGATGGTGGAGACGTGTAGGAGAGGGTGGAGACGTTGGGGAGAGGGTGGATACGTGGAGGAGAGGGTGGAGACGTGTAGGAGAGGGTGGAGACGTGGAGGAGAGGGTGGAGACGTTGGGGAGAGGGTGGAGACGTTGGGGAGAGGGTGGAGACGTGTAGGAGAGGGTGGAGACGTATATGAGAGGGTGGAGACGTGTAGGAGAGGGTGGAGACGTGTAGGAGAGGGTGGAGACGTTGGGGAGAGGGTGGAGACGTGGAGGAGAGGGTGGAGACATGTAGGAGAGGGTGGAGACGTGGAGGAGAGGGTGGAGACGTTGGGGAGAGGGTGGAGACGTATAGGAGAGGGTGGAGACGTGTAGGAGAGGGTGGAGACGTGTAGGAGAGGGTGGAGATGTGGAGGAGAGGGTGGAGACGTGGAGGAGAGGGTGGAGACGTGGAGGAGAGGGTGGAGACGTGGAAGAGAGGGTGGAGACATGGAGGAGAGGATGGAGACGTGGAGGAGAGGGTGGAGACGTGGAGGAGAGGGTGGAGACGTGGAGGAGAGGGTGGAGACGTGGAGGAGAGGGTGGAGACGTGGAGGAGAGGGTGGAGACGTGGAGGAGAGGGTGGAGACGTGAAGGAGAGGATGGAGATTTGGAGGAGAGGGTGGAGACGTGGAGGAGAGGGTGGAGACGTGGAGGAGAGGGTGGAGACGTGGAGGAGAGGGTGGAGACGTGGAGGAGAGGGTGGAGACGTGGAGGAGAGGGTGGAGACGTGGAGGAGAGGGTGGAGACGTGGAGGAGAGGGTGGAGACGTGGATGAGAGGGTGGAGACGTGGATGAGAGGGTGGAGACGTGGAGGAGAGGGTGGAGACGTGGAGGAGAGGGTGGAGACGTGGAGGAGATGGTGGAGACGTGTAGGAGAGGGTGGAGACGTGGAGGAGAGGGTGGAGACGTGAAGGAGAGGATGGAGACGTGGAGGAGAGGGTGGAGACGTGGAGGAGAGGGTGGAGACGTGGAGGAGAGGGTGGAGACGTGGAGGAGAGGGTGGAGACGTGGAGGAGAGGGTGGAGACATGGAGGAGAGGGTGGAGACGTGGAGGAGAGGGTGGAGACGTGGAGGAGAGGGTGGAGACGTGGAGGAGAGGGTGGAGACGTGGAGGAGAGGGTGGAGACGTGGAGGAGAGGGTGGAGACGTGGAGGAGATGGTGGAGACGTGTAGGAGAGGGTGGAGACGTGGAGGAGAGGGTGGAGACTTGGAGGAGAGCTTGGAGCAAATACACGGTTAACAACATCGCGACAGTCGCAAAAACATTGCTTCAGAGCCTACTGTCAGTCCGTTTTAGTCATTAGAGTGGAACTGGTACTACATAGTAGCGTCTGTATTACGAAACTGTGACGACGATATTTATTGTGGACGCAAGAGGGTTTGTACGCTTGACTTTCAGAGCACATGGGGCTTCAGGAGTCGTTGTTTACGCGGCACATTGTACACGTGTTATTTGGTTAGAGCCAATCACAACACATATGTCGCTGGATCGACATGAAACAGAAACTGTCAACTTAAGATGCGACGATCTCCAACGTATATAAATCATTGTGACAGTTAATTAATGCCAGAGGATGCAATATAGTTTCCTCTCTGACTGATAAACGTACTGGATATCGTGAGGGTTTTTTCATTGACGATTTCCCACAGCTGGGATGTTATATCCGTAAATGTGAATAATGTTGCCAGTACTAAGAAAACCAGTGCGACAAGTATCAACCATAAACCACGTCTTCATGAAACTAATCCGACGCCATCTGCGTTCGTCACGAACTGGTCGCGTTGTTGTGCAGATGTAAACCGTCTAATATCCCCCGGGGTCACGTGATTCGTCCTACAATCGACGCAATCAAAACAATCGAAAATAGTAATTACCTTCTGCAACGCGATATCCCGCGGCGCTCCGGTGGTGGCGAACCCGACCCGTTATGTGGCAGCACGCTCATTTCCGGTTATTACGCTTGCGCATGCGCACGGACGGACACCAACACGCATGGGTGGCGGTGAGCCGAGGTAGGAACCGGTGTGTGATTGCTACGTGATGATCACGATGTTTGCTCGGTAAATGGAGTTCATCAGATATGACATGTCGTGCAACAGTTCCAGCGGTGTCTCACGCAGACAGAGCAACGCCAACCTGCAGCATTCTGGCTGGGCATATGTAGTTGACACACATGGAATTGGCGTATTTTACGTCAGTCTTGATGCTGACGAATACCGTATAGTTTCTTGTTATCTGCAGCTGTCCATGTCCCGTGCATCGATGCCTACGGGGGAAAGGTGAAATTTCACGAAACCGCCATCTTGATATATGCCATGTATGGAATGTGTATTATATTTCTTCTCAATATTTGTGTATTATATTTCTTTTCAATATTTTATATTTTGTTAAATGTATTTATAAAATTATGTTTTCAAAGTTTAGGTTACTTTGACTTCGCAATCTAAGGAGATAACGTAAAATCTTGACGTGTTTATATAAGTTGCGACGAATTGCAATATTTAGTTATATATTTTGCTACGGTTTTCTGGCAGAATCCTGAGTTCGTTTACTACGAGAAAAGTCAGAAGTGTTGTTGGCAACGGTCACTTTTATTAAAGGTACAACTGAGTCAGGATAATTAGTAAGAGAGCTCGTCGATCAAACATAATTAATAAATGACAAAGTAAACACCATGAAGACATAACAGTAAGAGAGGTGGACGGCCAAACAACAGTTCAGCCGTCGAAATAGATACACAACAGTTACGGTTATCAGGCTGATGGTGTCAATCACATACGTCGTTCTGACAAATCCATTTGCAACGTTCCGTGACATTTAAAACCAATCGTATTTACACTACTTTATAAGAAACACCGAATCAACGGAACCTTCCTTGCACGTTAGGATAGCGTGTCCAAATGATTTCGTTGTCACTCAAATTGTATAATTTATAATAATAGTTTTAATAATAGTTTAGTTTCATTCTGGGAAATCATAGCTATTGAAATTGGTACATAAAACATGCGAAGTATATTTGTTAAAAATAGATTGAAATAATATATAATTTTAGACTTTAGCATAATATAAATTATAATGTAGAGATTATACAATATGCATCTATAAAACTGATTTAAATAATTTAACACATTAAAACATATTTTCTGTGAATATTTGACTAAACATATTAACAAATAATAAATAGTTTAAAACATTAAAATAAATAGATCTAAAAAAATAAATTAAGGCATTACAATATTTTACACGTATCCATGTCAGCATGCACGTAAGTTTGTTAAGAGTCACTGTGAGTTCTTTTGGTTGAACAGACACCAGTTAATGAAACAGTTCTTGGTCCTGTTGGTTTTTACTCTGGGTAAGGAGTATCGAGTACGACATCGTGTATTGTGTGTTGTAGCCCTTGATTTTGGTAGTAGTTTATGCAGTTTGTGCTGCGGCTGTTCGGCTTGTGTGAAGAAATGTTCACATAAATGTGGGTGAACATGGCGGTTGTGGGGTACACTAACGTCACGTGTCGATCTAGTAGCCCAATGGCATGTCGGTCGTTGTTGACACTGACCTCGCGCCGAGGTAGCGAGAGACGGATCTCAAACCGATATCACGGCCCGATGGCACAGCCCAGCCTACCGCTCCACTCCCAGTCCGACTAGACCAGTCGACAGAGGCGGTTATACACGCCGCCAACCAATGCTCGCTGCCTGGTTTGATCGACGTGACTGCGCTAATTGAAATCCGGTGGCCCGGCGATATCAGACCGGGCGAAGCGAGAGATCTCAGCACGGCGTAGCGAAGTCTCGACTTGCGCTGAGGCGAGAAAAGCAGGGAAGACTCGTAAACATTTGTCGTCACCTGCGCCTCGATGTATACAAGTTCTGATTGGACGCATTCGTTGTAGCAGGCGCGCAGTCGGCGTAAACATAACCTGTGCGGTCGTAAAGTACGCCAAGACCGTCTCGACTCGGCCAGTCTGTGTTTCCCGGAGTTGAGGTCGCTATGGAAAGCGTCGTTTCCAGGATTTCCAGGATGTGTCGCGCCAGTGATGTGTATGGTGTACTCGTGTTGTTGGCTGCTGTGGGAGGCCAGAATACAGTGAGAATTAGACACGACATAGGTAAGATGTTTTTATTTGCAAACTTCGTATTTCCACTGTTTTCAGTATTTTTTATGCCAACTGCGGACATGATATGTAATGTGTATATACTCGATGATCAACAATGGTGAGCGAAGACGACGATGAGAACAATAATAATAATAATCGCGCTGAGATATATTCTAGGGACACGCGAGAGAACATTTAGTTTATCCACTGCATCAGAATCATCGGGACAATGGAAGTAACGAATGATATGCGATGTTCAGTGTAAAACGCAACCCACTACAGCCCGAATTAAAACAAGTTCTCAAGATGTCACGGAATACATAAACGTGTAAGAGACGTGTTTTAAAATCAGACCCGTCTGAAGAAACTCACTTACCGAAGGCACCAGCAGCGCGCACAAGCCCACTCCCCGCCCTGGGGGCGCATTCGATGCCAGTTTCGTTTCCAAGCCGGATGTGTGCAAATGAGTCAACATCAGTATCAGCTCACATCATGTGTTTATGTCTGTCCATAGGGAATAATAACATATTGTGTTTGTTTCGGCTTGGTTTGGTGTGGTTTGGTTGGTTGGTTGGTTGATTTAACTATCCGAACAGACGACTGTGTATACATGCTCTGTGTGTACTCGTGCAAC
>CBDHHR010000774.1:5000-12500 GCA_965263245.1 Metamycoplasmataceae bacterium
TCTCGCCATGTATCGTGACACACTTACCCGTCCTATTAGATTGGAATTGGGGCACTACCCCCCGATGGGACCAAACGCGCACAGATCTGGCTCAATCTCAGACGTCTCGTCGGTTAGTACGGTATCTGTTTTAAGTTTCGATCCCATCCGTGTGAGGGCGCTGTATGTCGAAGAGCCCCTGCTCAGATGTATTAGCTCTACTGCAGCACGAACAGTCTTACAAACGTCAGAAGAGTAAAATTGTGTATACATGTTTGTCGTAGTGCATGTTATGTCCCAGTAGTAATGTAAAATATTCATATATTTAACCGCTATCAACATTTCTACTTGTACCGTTCCCTAGCGGATACGTTAGCCACTACCTATATCAACAAACTAGGGTTTCCTACTAAAAAGGTTGCTTCTTTGTAACTGGTTCTTTTGATGAGAGGTTTGATGTGCTAAAGACGTCGCACGTCGATATGTACTTCTTCAAGTTCTGAGACATGTATTGCCATCAGAGTGTCTCCCGAGCACGGCGGACACACCCCTCTATACCCACATGGCTTGCGTGTGCAACTGCCATCAGTGCCGCTCTCATGTATACAGGAATCACAAGCCGGTGACCAATGAATATAAGCGGCCCATACACAACTAGCTCATCACGATGATGGCTGCGCAGCGGCTTCTTCTCTCCAGACCAGCCAGTCGTTCAGCCGTGACAGGTAAACACATGGATGCATCAATGTTCTCCACTGATGGCCATCTGTCACAACGATTCACTGGCAGATAGGCCAGAGCCAGAGGCTCAGAGCATAAGCCAAGTACATCTCTGTACCGTTGTGGTATACAACTTTCAGGTTGTATCTTTGAACCAACAACGTACGGAGTATTCCGTGACAATCCTATCCAGTCTGCTATTATGCGTGCGCTTATTATGAGTATGCCGTAATCGAGATGTGAAACGTCGCGGTTTCCTTCAGCCGTCGTCTAGCGCCATCTGGAGGAATCACGCAGTCATAGACACCAACCGAGCATCCGCGGAGGGCGCCACCGATCTGCCGCAATGTTCCTGGCACCTTCGGTAGTACTCTCACCTTGCCTCCTCACAAGGTCGGCTGTCAGTGTCTACGGGCTGCATATTCATGCCACACGCGGCTCAGCAACATTGGGCATTTCGGTGTAACCTGAACTTAGGTTTTGTTTAATTGTTGTAATAAAAAATATTAACGGAACATTATCCGACAGAATGGACCACTCGTAAATACCGACTACAGAAGTGAGGCGTTTTATGGAAATATCTGATTTTACTATTTCACTTCTATAAATATTCATGCTGTTTATGCTGTCGACTAACATGTCGGCAAAATTGAGGAGGCGATATCAACAGCAACCGGAAATGACGCGAAAACATTGTTACGGTCAAAAACAGTCTTCACGGTAACCAGCGTAACGTAAAGCGAAGCGGAATTTTGCCAGAAACAATCAGCGTCATGTCTGCACTATTGTACGAAGGTAAATTATACCAAATTAATGATAAGACCTAATTAATGATAAGTCGACTTCTTTAAATGCTATTGCTCATCTTGATGGCGTGTCTATTGTTTTTGTTCTATCATTACCAACGAAAAGTTCTAAACGGACTGAAAACTTATTCGCCACGGTGTCCCTTCGATGTAGAAAGTCAATGCATGGTAGCATCCGTTGTTTCGTAACAACTAACGACTGTCCACGAAACGACCGTTTCACGTCTTCCTGGCTTTACACAGCGATACGCTATTCTAGCCACGCGGCCGCCATGGCCGTCATGGCCGCTGCTACGGCTGTCACCGCGGCTGATGGTGCAGCCGCCACCGCTGCCAGGGCCGCTTCTATTGACAGAGTGTCCTCTGGAGACGTTGCTGGTGACGTATCTGGAGCTGCTGCTGGTGTCATATCTGGAGCCGTTCCTGGAGCCGTTGGAGCTGCGTCGTCGGCGTTGACGTCGTGTCGTTGGCGGCGTAGGTAGAAGACATCTGCGACCAAGGAAGCACTGTTGTCGTCGACAGACACACCCGACGTTGTCGCTGTTGTTGTCGTTGTCACCACCTGCGTAGCCGTGTCACCGGGACCCGAGGAAGAGATTGCGCCACAGGGAGGGCCCGAGGAAGTGCCAGACAATCCGGGCCCGAGGAAGGGCAGATACTTCAGGGTCCCAAGAAGAGTCAGACATTCCGGGGCCAGAGGGAGAACTGGGTAGCCACGAGGGAGGAATGTGGCTACTTCTGCTGGGCTGTCCGCCTACTTTAGGGAACATAGACACGTAGAAGAACAAGTACTGTGTGTGTTAGTGAGTGAGTGGATGAGTGAATGAGTGAGTATGTCTGTGTGAGTGTATGTGTGCGAGAACGCGTGTTTGTGTGTGTGCGTGTGCACGACCGCGTGCTTATGTGCGGGAGTGTATGTGTGTGTGCGCGCGTGGGCCTGAATAACCGTATGTCTGCGCGCGCGCGTGTGTGTGTGTATGTATGTGTGTGTGTGTGTGTGTGTGTGTGTGTGTGTGTGTGTGTGTGTGTGTGTGTGTGTGTGTGTGTGTGTGTGTGTGTGTGTGTGTGTGTGTGTGTGTGTGTGTGTGTGTGTGTGTGTGTGTGTGTGTGTGTGTGTGTGTGTGTGTGTGTGTGTGTGTGTGTGTGTGTGTGTGTGTGTGTGTGTGTGTGTGTGTGTGTGTGTGTGTGTGTGTGTGTGTGTGTGTGTGTGTGTGTGTGAGTAAGTATGCGGTCCGCATTAACACACATTACAAACAACAACACACATTAGTACATTAGTATTTGTAAAATCCCTTCCCTCGAAACAACACCCACTGACTCCATGTGCAAGTCATATAATGCTGGTTACAAATAACAGTCATTATTTTACAACGTTGATTACTCCGGACAATGTACTGCGTATGATGTACCTTACTGCAGTCAACAAACACGGAAACAATCACCTGACCATAAGCATTGTTGCCAAGCGTCCTACTTACCCAGCAGATAGCACTGTACGGCTGGCAAATGATGGTTCCTTGGTAGGTCTCTCCGTGGAATTTTACCTTTACCGCCACTCTTTGGTCCGTGGCGAGACAGAGGTAGGACTTGCTGTGGACGTAGACCACATACCCGGCGGCGACAGACCCACTGCAGGCCACCTGCGGGACACGCCGCACATATAGCCAAGCCACGTAGATGTGTGAACGGGCCAGGATTAAATGTTGGTTATTTCTGTTCCCATCACTGGACATTCAACACAGGAGGCGATACTGAGTTTTATATTGACCCGTCCGGCCAAAGTTGACAGTCTAAAACGTGCTAAGCGTATGTGTTACGTCTGAGACCTGCTGGCGGTGTTGAGTGTCCAGCGTTTGTAGCGTCAGATACTGTGTGTATGCTTATCAGTCCGTCCGTCCGTCCGTCCGTCCGTCCGTCCGTCCGTCCGTCCGTCCGTCCGTCCGTCCGTCCGTCCGTCCGTCCGTCCGTCCGTCCGTCCGTCCGTCCGTCCGTCCGTCCGTCCGTCCGTCCGTCCGTCCGTCCGTCCGTCCGTCCGTCCGTCCGTCCGTCCGTCCGTCCGTCCGTCCGTCCGTCCGTCCGTCCGTCCGTCCGTCCGTCCGTCCGTCCGTCCGTCCGTCCGTCCGTCCGTCCGTCCGTCCGTCCGTCCGTCCGTCCGTCCGTCCGTCCGTCCGTCCGTCCGTCCGTCCGTCCGTCCGTCCGTCCGTCCGTCCGTCCGTCCGTCCGTCCGTCCGTCCGTCCGTCCGTCCGTCCGTCCGTCCGTCCGTCCGTCCGTCCGTCCGTCCGTCCGTCCGTCCGTCCGTCCGTCCGTCCGTCCGTCCGTCCGTCCGTCCGTCCGTCCGTCCGTCCGTCCGTCCGTCCGTCCGTCCGTCCGTCCGTCCGTCCGTCCGTCCGTCCGTCCGTCCGTCCGTCCGTCCGTCCGTCCGTCCGTCCGTCCGTCCGTCCGTCCGTCCGTCCGTCCGTCCGTCCGTCCGTCCCGTCCGTCCGTCCGTCCGTCGTCCGTCCGTCCGTCCGTCCGTCCGTCCGTCCGTCCGTCCGTCCGTCCGTCCGTCCGTCCGTCCGTCCGTCCGTCCGTCCGTCCGTCCGTCCGTCCGTCCGTCCGTCCGTCCGTCCGTCCGTCCGTCCGTCCGTCCGTCCGTCCGTCCGTCCGTCCGTCCGTCCGTCCGTCCGTCCGTCCGTCCGTCCGTCCGTCCGTCCGTCCGTCCGTCCGTCCGTCCGTCCGTCCGTCCGTCCGTCCGTCCGTCCGTCCGTCCGTCCGTCCGTCCGTCCGTCCGTCCGTCCGTCCGTCCGTCCGTCCGTCCGTCCGTCCGTCCGTCCGTCCGTCCGTCCGTCCGTCCGTCCGTCCGTCCGTCCGTCCGTCCGTCCGTCCGTCCGTCCGTCCGTCGTACGTACGTACGTACGTCCCTCCCTCCCTCCCTCCCTCCGTCCGTCCGTCCGTCCGTCCGTCCGTCCGTCCGTCCGTCCGTCCGTCCGTCCGTCCGTCCGTCCGTCCGTCCGTCCGTCCGTCCGTCCGTCCGTCCGTCCGTCCGTCCGTCCGTCCGTCCGTCCGTCCGTCCGTCCGTCCGTCCGTCCGTCCGTCCGTCCGTCCGTCCGTCCGTCCGTCCGTCCGTCCGTCCGTCCGTCCGTCCGTCCGTCCGTCCGTCCGTCCGTCCGTCCGTCCGTCCGTCCGTCCGTCCGTCCGTCCCTCCGTCCGTCCCTCCGTCCGTCCGTCCGTCCGTCCCTCCGTCCGTCCGTCCCTCCGTCCGTCCGTCCGTCCGTCCGTCCGTCCGTCCGTCCGTCCGTCCGTCCGTCCGTCCGTCCGTCCGTCCGTCCGTCCGTCCGTCCGTCCGTCCGTCCGTCCGTCCGTCCGTCCGTCCGTCCGTCCGTCCGTCCGTCCGTCCGTCCGTCCGTCCGTCCGTCCGTCCGTCCGTCCGTCCGTCCGTCCGTCCGTCCGTCCGTCCGTCCGTCCGTCCGTCCGTCCGTCCGTCCGTCCGTCCGTCCGTCCGTCCGTCCGTCCGTCCGTCCGTCCCTCCGTCCGTCCGTCCGTCCGTCCGTCCGTCCGTCCGTCCCTCCGTCCGTCCCTCCGTCCGTCCGTCCCTCCGTCCGTCCGTCCGTCCGTCCGTCCGTCCGTCCGTCCGTCCGTCCGTCCGTCCGTCCGTCCGTCCGTCCGTCCGTCCGTCCGTCCGTCCGTCCGTCCGTCCGTCCGTCCGTCCGTCCGTCCGTCCGTCCGTCCGTCCGTCCGTCCGTCCGTCCGTCCGTCCGTCCGTCCGTCCGTCCGTCCGTCCGTCCGTCCGTCCGTCCGTCCGTCCGTCCGTCCGTCCGTCCGTCCGTCCGTCCGTCCGTCCGTCCGTCCGTCCGTCCGTCCGTCCGTCCGTCCGTCCGTCCGTCCGTCCGTCCGTCCGTCCGTCCGTCCGTCCGTCCGTCCGTCCGTCCGTCCGTCCTTCCTTCCTTCCTTCCTTCCTTCCTTCCTTCCTTCCTTCCTTCCTTCCTTCCTTCCTTCCTTCCTTCCTTCCTTCCTTCCTTTCGTCCGTCGGTGTGTTCGTCCGTCCGTCGGTGTGTCCGTCCGTCCGTCGGTGTGTCCGTCGGTCCGTCTGTCCGTCCATCGCCTGCCCCCATCTGCAGTCTCACCTTGTAGCAGCCACTGCCGTAGAACGTCGGCCAGTAGGTACCCGTCGAGTCCGTCGCGTTCCACTTCCTCGTGTGTCGGAAACACTTGGAGCCCGCCCCGAAGAACTCCGCCTGGTAGTTATGATCTACAGTGGATCAGTAACACAACAGTCACATCGGATCATGTGGATTTACATTTGATCAATAACAGAATAACAGGCCTTTTCATGGAGAGAACATAACCACAAAGCCGCGCAGGTTTGTAGTCAGTTTTTTTTCGTTCACCCAGATGAACGACCACTCCAAGTTAACGGTTCACATCTGTCCGAAACAAACGTGTTTGAGGCGACGTTTGTCTGCCTATCGCACCACCTTCTGCCCGTGAAACGGTTCCGCCAGTAACATACAACCGCATTGGGTCATTCATGTCTAACAGGGACCCGTAGCACAACGGCCATATTAGCTCATGAGTATCGACAGCGGATCTGTAACACAACGGCTACCTCGGATCATGCGTATCGACAGCGGATCTGTAACACAACGGCTACCTCGGATCATGCGTATCGACAGCGGATCTGTAACACAACGGCTACCTCGGATCATGCGTATCGACAGCGGATCGGTAACACAACGGCTACCTCGGATCATGCGTATCGACAGCGGAACGGTAACACAACGACCACATTTGATTATGAGTATCCATAGTGGATCACTAATATATCTGTCACATTGGATTATGCGGATATACAGGTTGGAACATTTGAAGCCACGTCGGATTTTCGAGTGTTCAGGTATACAGTAGATCAGTAACACAACGACCACATTGGGTAATGCGGATCTACATCGGATCGAGTGGATTTTAAATGAAACTCGGTAACATAACAGTCATATTAGACCAATCGTGTCAACAATCGAACACGTGACGCCCGAGTTCTTTAGGTTTCACTGGTGCAAGACCTGCACGTCACGGACGTCGTTTGTCCATGCAATGGTCCAGTCTGCACTACACGACTGCGACCAATCAATGAACCACTCAGTGATATACAACGCGACTGCGAATGTATACACTGCTTGATAAGTGCATTAGAAAGCATCAAATCCTTGCTACTCACCCAAGGCGTTTTCTGGAATCCAACACTGGGTGCCCTTGATACCACTGAACGTCCGCCTCTTGATGGTCTGAGAACACAGTGATTGTGAAGTCGCCTCTTACTTCATTGCAATAATATGTTTCTTGTTTGATGATCACGGCTTGACATATCAATCACTTCATCGCACGCACGCACGCACGCACGCACGCACGCACGCACGCACTCACTCAACCAATCAATCATTCATTCATTCATTCAATCAATCAATCAATCAATCAGTCACTCACTCACTCACTCATTCACTCGATCACTCGATCACTCGATCACTCGATCACTCGATCACTCGATCACTCGATCACTCGACCACTCAGTCACTCAATCAATCAATCAACCATTCACCCACTTGCTGATGTACTCACTCACTCACTCACTCACTCACTCACTCACTCACTCACTCACTCACTCACTCACTCACTCACTCACTCACTAACTCACTCACTCACTCACTCACTCACTCACAAACTCACTCACTCACTCACTCACACATTCAACTGCAGCAAATATGCTGACTCACCTTGAGAAATGGGCAGTAGTCGGCAGTTTTCGTGGAACCCCCGAAGTATGGAAGCTCCGATTCGGCTATAAACGGAATCTTGACGAAATTCTGAGGTCAACAAAATACCACAAACAAAATGATCGGTGCGTGCTAATTCGTGTACTTCGTGTTTCGGTTGTTGTAATGCGTAAATGGCCCCTTCCTTTAGATCGAAATTTCTTTGTATTAATATAACGACACTTCACCTTTAAAATGTTATCTCTTG
>CBDHHR010000775.1:0-10000 GCA_965263245.1 Metamycoplasmataceae bacterium
CGTGTATCTAAACAGCAGTTGTGTGCCTGCTGTGCAAAGCAGAGATGTTTTGGAACAAGTGACAAGTATTGGGACGTTAGAGGTTTATCAAAGTTCGGATGTATAAATTTGGTAAATTGTCTAGTCTTAATTGATAACAGCATGGTGGCTGCTACTCCTCCTCCTCCTCCTCCTACTACTACTACTACTACTACTACTACTACTACTACTACTACTACTACTACTACAACTACAACTACAACTACAACTACAATTACAACTACAACTACAACTACAACTACAACTACAACTTCAACTACAACAACAACAACAACAACTACTACTACTACTACTACTACTACTACTACTACTACTACTACTACAACTACAACTACAACTACAACTACAATTACAACTACAACTACAACTACAACTACAACTTCAACTACAACAACAACAACAACTACTACTACTACTACTACTACTACTACTACTACTACTACAACTACAACTACAACTACAACTACAACTACAACTACAACTACAACTACAACTACAACTACAACTACAACTACAACTACAACTACAACTACAACTACAACTACAACTACAACTACAACTACAGCAACAACTACTACTACTACTACTACTAATACTACTACTACTACTACTACTACTACTACTACTACTACTACTACTACTACTACTACTACTACTACTACTACTACTACTACTACTACTACTACTATTATTATTACTATACTACTACTAATAGTATTACTACTACTATTAATAATACTAATAATAACAACACTAACAATAACGATGATGAAAACAAATATTTACGCTGACAAATCAAATAAGTTCTATTATAAAATCGTAACAGTTTGTTGGATATTATGTAATTTTCTGCCAATCGTGCTTAATGTGTTCACACGTTTTGTGTTATGGAAGGATATACGATTGCCCGTATGTAGTCAGTGGTGACCTCTGCTGACTGCTTTGCTTGCAAGGTTCGTCACTACAATGTGTATATATATATATAATAATATTAATAATAATAATAACACAAGTTTTATTAGCAACTCAACTTAGTTGGATTGACATTACAATAGGTTACAATTAACTCATCAAAACATCATACAAATACAATAGAAATACATTTGACACCGCAAATCATGCCGTATTAATAGCCTTTTTACTGACAGTTGTATAAAGCCCACGGTATAAAGGAGTTACGGAATCTATTCGTTCTAGTAACTGGTAACGGGTACACATTTGCTTGTCTAATATTATATTCGGTATGTCTTTTGTCAGGCAGCAGATAATTTAATCTATGTGTGCCGACTTTAATTTTATCGAAATATTTTTGACAAATGCTGTCCCGTCTTACATTCAACGTATCCAGGTTAACACGTCTAAGTATCTCCGCGTAACCCAATCCAGGAAAAATACATTTTAATGCCCTTTTTTGTATAACTTCAATATTGTCAGATAAATATTGGAGCAAGTTAGTGTGCCATACAGGACATGCATATTCTAGAACTGGTCTAACCATACTTACATATACACTGACCAGATCTTTCTGTGTAATCCCTGCACGCTTTAAATTATATAACTTGTACAAGCATTTACCAGTCTTTTTCACAATATTATCCACGTGTTTGTTCCATGTCAGATCCTGAAAATTGTTCACACCTAATAGTTTGGCATGGCAAACTTGTGCTATATCCCTCCCATCAATCTTTATATTCGGGATAGTGCTTCTGAAATTGCCATCTTGTGCAAAACTAATGATTATTTCTTTTGATTTTTCCGAATTAATTTTCATGTCATTCTGTTCTGTCCATCTAGCAGCAACATCAACCGACACTTGTTTAACAAATACATAATTTCTTTCGCATATATCAAATAACGTACTGTCATCTACATACATGTATAATGGAACAGTCGTTTTTGGTCATTTATATAAACAAGAAAACATTTAGGTCCAGACAATGTCCCTTGCGGTACTTCCCCATTGGGATGACCAGAATGGGAATATTCATTTCCTATTTTGTTCTCGTTGAGCTCTGTCTAATAGAAATGTTGCCATCCATCTTAAAATATGTGCGGGCAACCCATACGACTGTAGCTTATATAGCAACAAATGATGATTGATATTATACAGTATATAGTGTTTACTGCTGCACAATACCTCTCCCCGCTGTACTTCTTCCAAAAATGGACGAATTACTTGATATTCCGCTGCAATTAGCAAAATGCACCAACGTGGCTGTTAACATTGGGGGCAATGAGATACATGGACTGAACTTTGTGCGAAACTTGGGCGCTTATTTTGATAAACACATGGCTATAGAACAACAGGTCAAGTCCAAATGTCGGGCTGCTTAAGCACAATTGAGTAACATCGGAAAAGTGAGAAAATATCTTGATCACCAAAGTGCAGAGAAACTGATACCTGCTCTGGTCAACAACCATATTGATACTGTAATGCTCTCCTGGTCGGCTTACCCAAATACCTCATACAGAAATTGCAAATGGTTCAAAACACCGCAGCCGGAGTATTGTGTAGAATCGGCAAGTAGGACCATATCACTCCAACGCTGAAATCACTTCACTGGTTGCCAGTGGAATTTCTCATTAAATACAATACATGTCTAATGACGTTTAATTCTTTACATGGCCATGGACCAGAGTACATATCTGAAATGCTGATTCCATTATGGATTAAGATCACAGGATGACTTAACACTTGTTGTGCCCAGAACAAATAGGAAAACTCTGGGAGATCGGGCATTTAGAGAGGCTGCGACCAAATTGTGGAACTCACTACCCAAAGATGTGTGCAGCTGCAATGACATTGGCGTTTTAAAGAGTAAATTAAAGACTCACTATTTTGTTGAAGCCTAAAACTAACTTATGGTTGCACATTTTATTAGTTTTACAATTGTTAGATAACTACTTAGTCTACGTCGGATGTTTGTACTAAAAAAATCATCATCATTTTAATTATTTATTTAATATTATAATTTTTGTAATTATTTATTTTATTAATTAAACAATGTATTATATATTTATTTAGCTAATTTATTTTACTATTTTATATTATATCAATATATGTGTATTACGTTGAATGTTTATATTGACTCGTATATTGTAGAATATCACAGTATAAATATGGTGCTAGCTAAATTAATAAACATTTACATTTACGAATTGCAAGCGAAAGTGAATTCAATGCACGAGTACAGATATGCATGTCTACTTGCCTTTACCGAGACCTGGCTCGATGACCACGTACAAGTGAGTAACTTACTAATCGCTTAGACTAGACCGGAATAAATATACCACCGGGAAAGACCACGGAGGGGTTATGTTTCTACGTTAACCCGAGATGGTGCAAAACAGCCATTGTTCGTGACACGCGCTCTGCTAGCCTCGGTTACCCAGGCTCCGTGAGGTGGCAGCACTTTTAAGCCCCTTAACTTTGCCTGGGAAAAGAAAGGCTCTGCATTTGTTAGGCCTTACCCCAGAGAGATGCTGATTATTGGCTCTCAGGCCAACTACGAAATAGAAATTAAAATAACGATGTACTTTTACAAGATAATGATGTCCTATGAAAAGTATTCAACATTGAACTTATATTAACATAAAAATAAGTAAAAATCCAAATGCGTTGCGTTGCGTTGCGTTGCGTTGCGTTGCGTTGCGTTGCGTTGCGTTGCGTTGCGTTGCGTTGCGTTGCGTTGCGTTGCGTTGCGTTGCGTTGCGTTGCGTTGCGTTGCGTTGCGTTGCGTTGCGTTGCGTTGCGTTGCGTTGCGTTGCGTTGCGTTGCGTTGCGTTGCGTTGCGTTGCGTTGCGTTGCGTTGCGTTGCGTTGCGTTGCGTTGCGTTGCGTTGCGTTGCGTTGCGTTGCGTTGCGTTGCGTTGCGTTGCGTTGCGTTGCGTTGCGTTGCGTTGCGTTGCGTTGCGTTGCGTTGCGTTGCGTTCTATTACGGTGACCGACTTTCACTCGTAGACATTGTCTGGCCCAGATGTATTAGATGTGTTCGTCGTGTGGATGGATCGACACGTTGCGGTCGTAGTGCTGTAATACACGCCGTGTTTGTGTCATTGTGCCTCACACCGAGAGCGGTATGTGTGGCGCGGTCGTGGTAAAACAATATATGTTGTTGCAATTTACTGGTAGAATTATTTTTACACACGTCTGGCAGACAAATGTCAATGATATTATCTGTAGGATTGTTACATTGAAAAGTATATAAAAACCCGATATATGAAATAAGTTATTCACTACTTGAAAATGAATAAATTATTTATTTATTTATATGTATATATATATTTTTCTTGTATTATTATCTAATTTCTAAGTTACGTGTTATAAGGCATGTCAATAGGGATAGGGAACTACTTGGGATTTTAGTGTATAAATAAAGTTATTATTATTATTATTTGTAAACATTAATTCCTCGAGTCCAGTATGCGACGATTTGAACAAAATTGATATCGGAGGAAACTTCAAATATTATTCATTCAACACTTCGGCGCTGTCGGATATTACATGGGAGGACGAGGGGCTATTACTTGACTTGTTCAGGCTACTTAAAACCTCTCCAGGCTCTACCTCTGACCTCTGACCTCTACCTACAATTGCACTCCCATTGGGATTTCCACAAAAGAACTAATTCACGCTCTCCAAATATGTCGATCTGACAACAATCACGTGTCCCTTTCCCTAGACAGTGGAGCGTCGTCCAGTCGTCAGCCTACCATAACAAAGGCAATTGCACAATTGCAGTATACCATGCCACCTCTTCCCTACCTATATAGGCTCCTCCACAGAAATTTGAGTGATCATCCTAAGCCCTTCCTTGTTCCGACTCTCTACCCTGTGATGTACAGGTGGGCTTTTCTCGTCCGCCCGACGGCTTCTTGGTCCATTCTGAACACACATCCTATGAATTTGATTAGTATCCCGCCATTAACTGTACATGCTTGAATGCATGCATGCATGCATGCGTGCGTGCGCGTGTATGTGTGTGTGTGTGTGTGTGTGTGTGTGTGTGTGTGTGTGTGTTTGTATGTGTGTGTGTGTATGTGCATGTGCGTGCGTGCGTGTGTATGTATATATATATATATATATATATATATATATATATATATATATATATATATATATGTGTGTGTGTGTGTGTGTGTGTGTGTGTGTGTGTGTGTGTGTGTGTGTGTGTGTGTGAGAGAGAGAGAGAGAGAGAGAGAGAGCGTGTGTGTACTTGATTATGTGCGTGCGTGCGTGCGTGCATATGTGGTGTGAGTGCGTATATGTCCATCTGACGATTCACTTTCAGTTCTGCAAATGTACGTTGAGATGTCCACACCACCATAGCTATGCCACTGCACTAACCGAAACTGTCCAATTGACCTCTGCGTGCTGAGAACATGACGTCTTACAAGGGGTTGTCTGGCCACAGAATGTAACTTTTTTACAGACCCAAACCCTGCGATTAGCGATGTAACGTACCGATTTGACAAGATGTCTGGACCGTCCAGCCGTAAGAAGACACGTTCAGACGTCGTCAACCGGCATCAATACGTAATTCCTCAGCCGGCCTGGCGCTGGGCCGGTCATCGACACAGGTCGAAGTCTACACCCGAAACTTGGGGGATCATCCTAAGCCCTTGTTAGTTCCGACGCTCTACCCCAGATGATGTACAGGTGGTCTATTCGCATCGGCCGACGGCTTAATTCTTGGTCCATTCTGAACACACTTCCTAACTTAACTGTACACGCATGATTTTAAATTGTAATATAATTAACTATTATTTATTTTTTAATATCTACTATTTTAATATCTACTATTTATCAACTATTTTATTTATTTTTTAAATTGTAATATAATTAACTATTATTTATCAGTATTAGTATTAAGTATTATTAAGACTAATATTATTTATTTATATTGAACAGTTTTTACTGATCTATTTATTTTACCACTACGTCTCTATTGTTTATTTTAAGGTAATCTGTATATTCCTGTAAAGTGTAATGCGCCTCTGAATGGTTTTATTGCTAGAGATATGGCGTAGACAAATACAGTTATTTATTATTATTACTACTATTTTGGACACTTTGTTCCAGCGCTGCCGGGCCACGTGTAATATTGCGTCCAGTTCGGTGTACGTGCGCTCATAATCAACTTCAATGTTTGCTTCTCCAATTAATATGCTAATTCCTACAGTGGTGACATGTAAATATCTCATTTCAATATCTCACTAGTTTTTTCAAGCCATCCGCATGTAATGAAGTGTGATTTTAATAAAGTATTTTACTTGTAACGAAATAATTTATCTACAGAAATATTATCACTACAATATTCCCGTGTGGAAATCTATTAATATAATACATTCGCGACTATTCACCAACCAGGACACAATCGTATTAGCATACACAATACTTAATTTATTTTAATCACTTATCAAGTTACGGTTTGTGTAGATAAACGTTGTTATATTTGTCTCGCATTTCTAGTGTCTGCTGTAATTATTAAGCTACAACGTTGAATTGTATTTTATTTCAGGTATCTTTGCACGTCATTTCTACTCAAATACGTTTTTCAGTGTACGTTGACTTTTTATGAAGTAGTACTTTAAGCACGTTACTTGTACTGAAACTTAAGACTAAAATCTAAGTTCTTCAGCCATCACTGGTTTTATATGTAGCGGTTTATATGACACTATCATGTATTGATTACAATGAAGAAACCATAACAGCAGAAAAACACTTGGTTTTATTGGTCACAAAAAGTGATATTTGAGAATGTATGTGTCAGGTTTTTTTAGCTGCAGTTGACTGTGATTGACCAGTTAGTTATGTACGTCGTAATAACTGCGTCGTGCGCCCAGTACGAAAAGGACACGGCCACACCACACAGCGCCAGCGGGTTTTATTACCTTTCAGCAGCAAAATGAATCGATGATTTTCATAAATGTATCACTGTCACCGATAAAACTGAACTGATAGTAATATGTGCGTTTATTGGAGATGTTTGAGAGCAACCTGAATGTACCGGCGTAGGTAGTTATTACATATCCTATTATTACAGACTAGTTTCGTCTTTCTTCGGGTGCCACACGTGCTCAACGTTTGACTGTCTTCATATTTGGTTTCATTGAGTTCCCGAGGACAGTTTCACTAAGGTATTTACCTCATCCGTAAGATAATAGACTCATTAAATACTATATGTTGTTACATTTTAAAGGTAATTTATTTTTGAAAATAAAAAATACGCCGTCTTATCCCTGATAATACTATTTCCTTACCCGATAATACTATTTCCTTACCCGATAATACTATTTTCTTACCCGATAATACTATTTCCTTACCCGATAACACTATTTCCTTACCCGATAATACTATTTCCTTACCCGGTAATACTATTTCCTTACTCGATAATACTATTTCCTTACCCGGTAATACTAATTCCTTACCCGGTAATACTATTTCCTTACTCGATAATACTATTTCCTTACCCGGTAATACTAATTCCTTACCCGATAATACTATTTCCTTACCCGATAATACTATTTCCTTACCCGATAATACTATTTCCTTACCCGACAATACTATTTCCTTACCCGATAATACTATTTCCTTACCCGATAATACTATTTCCTTACCCGATAATACTATTTCCTTACCCGATAATACTATTTCCGCGATACAACGGAGAACGTTTCATCGTCACGCGTTCTATTGTTGACAATATTCAATTTTACCTAATCACAGGTAAAAAACCAAATCTAGTTAAAGTGCAACATTGGTCGGATTTATCATGAGTTCATACAATATCATTGATACCTTTCCCAAGTTTCGTTCATATGTTCTGATGATTTACACCTGTAATTAGCATGTACGCACAGCACATGTAAGCTATCTAAACACACATTTATTACAACATTATGTGGCAGATACCTAATCCCAGACATATAAATATATAATTTTATATAAAATCAGTAACATACATTGGTATATATCCACACAGATTACAATAATCACTCAGCGAGCATGCCAAACAGACATTCACATGCTGCGGTGGGTCTTCAATGCTGCATAGTAAACCTGACGGTAAACACGTATTTTGTGTCAGGGCATCACACCAGCCGCCCCAGCGTCGAATCTCGGAGTAACGTTTGATGAAAACGTCAGTTTCAAACAACATGATATTTATTTCCAGCGTTGAATCTCGGAGTAACGTTTAATAAAAAGAAACTTCACTTTCAAACAAGACATACCCCAAACATGTCGCTGTTGTTTTACCATATCCGCGATCATCGCGGTATTCGTTCATATATCTCACTTAAGTAAGCTCTAGTAAGCAGTATACTTATTTGTATAATTTCCCACTTTTTAATATTGAAAGCAAGGATGTAGCAGAACTTCATAGTGTTTAAAATTGTTTGGCAAAGATAGTCGAGCGATCTCCAGTATTGTCTAGCTGTCTAGCTGTCTAGCTCGGTGCCGCTTCTGACATCACTCTTACATAAGTCGTCGAAAAATAGGCCTGTTTTTCATCTACAGTTTCGCCAGCTCTTGACATTTCTCTGCGATGTGCATAGCGGGTCGTCGTATTAATAATATATACGACAGAATGAGTTAACGTCAGGTCGACGCGTCAAGATCAACACGCTACTAAAACCTGTCCTTGGCAGTTCATCTGTACTCGCCTTGAAGATCTTACGTAACCGTAGCCGTTGAATGTGATACTAATTAAATTAGGTGTGGAGAACGGTCAGTCAGTGCCAGAGGAAGTCTCGCCACTTACTGACGCTTTCACTCACACAGCTGGGATCCAATAGTCCGGAGGGCCATTTCACCGCGGTAATGAGGTCTTACGGAAAATCCATCGACACAATCTGCCGTTCGGTCTTAGGATTGTTTTCAAAATGAGAAGTGTCCCTGTCATGTTGTTCTGGAATTGTTTTCCACGACACGCCAGCAAAAGTATCCCCGCGCGCATCCCGGGTAGACAGTATTCCGTGTGCGTGATAACAGTTAAAAAACAAGCACAACTCATCACAGTGTCAGCTGATCTGCGTCTGCGTGCAAACATAGTCTACACGGCAATGGTGACTTTTCGGTAGTTGCAACGCGTCTTTCGTTGAATTCAGTAGGTTATCAGTTAATAATATCCCGCCGTCTTCGTGTGAACCTTGTGTACCTTCTGCCTTTGTACTTGTTCGTGTGAACTGTTTGTACTATTCTTGTTAACTATTTATACCATTAATGTTAACTATTTATACCATTATTGTGAACTGTTTTACAAGCGTCAACAGTTGGGTGGAATTCACTCCCATATTTAATCGGGTCATGGAGAAAGTATTACTTCGTCATGATATGATAAGTAGCCTTGTAAGAAAACACACACACTTATTCAGTGGTGTAAATTCATCCATACATTGAACATTTTAACATTGAAGGCTGGTTAAGAAATGCCTACCCCTGTGGCATCAACGCTGAACTCTGCATCCAGACGATTTCTGTTGTCGACAGAGGTCGTTGCATCTTCGGCAAGAAAACTGCTGTTGTACCCAGATAATGCATCCTTGCTCCTACGTGATGACCATTTGAAGTTTCTCTCCATATGACCGTTGCTTTTGATCATCATATTACCGGGCAAGGGGATAATAAAATGTCAGCTAACATGACTAATTGACGGGCTTTACACGTCTCAAATATCCGGTATTATACAACGATGCTATCCACTTGACATTTAAAAACGTATGCGTAGGAACCCTGATTGAGACGAGGTTCAATAGTTGGACAAGGAAATATATTACTTGCGGATGATACTGTACGACGTCTGAACGATATTCGGTCTTACTGTTACGGCAACATTTGTTAGAAGTCAATCCACGAGGTCGGTTACTACATGTACAAAGAACCCACTTGACAAGGGATGTGACAGCAACATACTTGTTCTTCCGCTTCAGGAAATGGAACTCCCGTTTATCATCCAAAA
>CBDHHR010000775.1:12500-22500 GCA_965263245.1 Metamycoplasmataceae bacterium
GTAAGTGACAATGTTGTTGAGGGTACAGTGAATGTGGTTTAAGAACTGCACATGCGGAAAGAGGACATCTGAATGTACCCGATACCTGATATGTCTATCTTCGTATGAACGGTCGGATAATTGGAAGGTTTGCCTATGTGTCAGCTGTTAATGTCGGCAACCTTCGGATTCAAATCGTCGTGTTCGATATGTGTAATCTAAATCGACTTTATTTTATATTTTAGACATTGAAAAGTTGACCTGTTGGGTTGAACAGTTTCTAATGGCGAACGAAATTACATTTTTGTTTGGTCTTTTATTTTCAAGTAAGTTAAAAGTTGCCTTTTAATACGTGATACCCAAGTAATATAGGGATAAATTAACGCATGTTAAAATAGAAATAATATGAAGTGTTCTAATTCAATTTTAGGACATATTTGTCCGGTATATCTAAAGATGTTTTCGTTGAAAATCGGTCGCTTGAAAGGATCCGTGATAATTTTTACGTTTCGCTGCAAATGCTGATTGATCACGAATGCATTGCTCGTGTACCTATCGAATACACAGTGGCTCGACTTTTATACTGTAGTCGCATGTGTTGACAAGAATGCACTTGGCGTTTAGGTGATATTTTGCAAAAGTTGAATACTGTAGATGCTGTGCGATGACGTTTCATTTAGACGGTTCGCCAGACTTTGACCTGGCAGCCATTGTGTGTTACGTCACATCGCTAGTCCAACAGAACGAACACATCGTGTGTGACTTCTGTGTTTGGCACTTTGCTATACGGGAGACTTGCACAATTGATATCCGGTGTGGCGGTATGGTGGTCCCAGATTCGACCAGTCCAGGATTCGTCTAAACGCATATCGCGCATGCGCGCGCATGCGCAATGATCGCTTTTATCCGTTCTGACGCGCTCTGACGTAGTGGCTACGGTATATGTCATGCCCGGGCCGAGATTCGACTAAATAACACAACACGTTCGAATGAGTGAAAATGATCACGTAAGTTAATCCATTTTTATATAAGATGTGCGTGATAACAGTATTATTTCAATACTTGATGTATTACTAATGGAAACTACGTTAGTAACAAAGGCGAATCCTGGCTCGGTACGAATCTGGGACCGCTACCGTCGCGGTCCCAGATTCGTACGAATCCTGGACTGGTCGAATCTGGGACCACCACAGCGGTCCAGAACGTCGAGCGGTCCAGAACGTCGAAGGTTAGCGGTTCATGTCAAAAGGTTAGCGGTTTATGGCAAAGGTTAGCGCGACGTTATGCCCGCCTTTAACCAGTCTGGAATGTATATCCGATCCAGGATGTCGTTCCACCTCGTTTTAAGTGTTGTTTATGGACTTCTTACAGGCGTGACAAAAGTTAACGTCTACTGTAACCAGCGTAAACATGGTATAGTTTATGTTAATCATTTATTGATGCGCTTCCTTTCTTGCAATTATTATTAATAAACGTAACAAAACCGCACAATCATCGTGACCTGTAATTACTTATCAACAGTGTTTTCTTAATGTGACTGTTCTAGTCTCAGAGCGTTGTGCATGTTATGGCTTCGTTACAGCCGTGCGCGCTGGAAACTGTAGTGTGCAACGTAGGGGGTCGAAAAGTAGGTCGCCGTTACAGTGCGCAGAAATGATTTATTATGTAACACAGTCGCCGCGGGGGTCATGAACTCAGTCTCGACATTCTAGCACGGGGTCAAAGTTGATCAGCCACCTGAGGTTACGCCAGTTCAGCGCGCATGTTTCATACGTGGAACGACGTTCTGGACTGCTCGACGTTGCAGACCGTCGGGCCGACCTTTTCCATGAACCGCTAACCTTTTGACATGAACCGCTAACCTTCGACGTTCTGGACCGCTCGACGTTCTGGACCGCCACACCGGTATCTCGACGACATGTGAGTACCGTTGACGTTTTTCTTAAGTGGGAAGGTGGATGACACCAGCACGCTGTGGGGAACTAGCTGCTATGTACGTCTGGTTCGTGTTGGTGGCCATCGGCCAAACCTCAAGACAAAGTGCAAGCCGCGAGCAGAGCCTGTTATACAGAGCGCGACAATCTTCGACGGTAAATGCAAATGTGCAAATTGTGGAGTCCACCGAACGCGAAGCAATTTTGCAACATACCAAAAAAACGCGGGTTGATTAAAGAAACCTTTACCCAGCGGCACATTCTGGAAAATCGTTTCTGTTTGCAGCCTTCACGTTTTTCCTTTGGCGTCGAACTGTTTGCCATGGAGCAGTGTTCAAGGTCTTAGTCGTCCCACAAGGCAGGCATTATTTTGCCGTTGCCGTCGATCAGTGTCAACGAGGCCCTTCAGAGACTCGTTCGACTGCAGCGACCCCCCCACCCCCGTTCAGTGCTAGTGCCGATGTTTTTACGTTCAACACCAGTGCTATGGAATCTGCATGCAACAGTGTGACAAGTATGCAGTTTCAAGTTTAATTACGTTAGGTGTTCATAGTAACACACATGTTAGGCTTTGGTCAAATTGATCCGTATATCCGACGTATATCGTGATATCAACACAAGCGTTGAAAAACGGCGATTTCAAGACTGTTTCTCTGTCGCGCATGTTCTGTAGATTAGCCTAATTCAGAAGAGGTCGCCGTGACCTTTAATCAATCGTTTTCATCTGCACTAGCAGTTTGGCATTAATAGAACAATGTGACGACAGCTCTGTTCAATCGGTAATTGCCTAGTTATCCGTGTATCACGGTAATCTCTCACGTCTTTTCGTGATCACGTGTCGTGTACTCGTGAGAGACTCCAGTGACAGACAGCGCGTCGTGGGAAATGTGTCGACTAATTCGATTTACAGGAAATGCTATTAAATCTATCTAACGAAATACGACAATACGTATGTACGTTTTTAGTATTTCATATACAGAATTTATCATCTATGCACGGTCTTCGTAAACATAATTACATAATATTTTAAGGCATAACTGTAATTTTCCTATTCCATTGAGTTTGTAATTGTATTGTTAGTTCGCCACGTAGATGCCAATGCCAGTGCAACGAAAAGTAGTTACTTCACAATACACACGCAACATTGACACGCACGCTTCCCAACAGAAAATTGCGTTTAAATTAATTACAAAACTCCAATATAATAACAGCAATGCCATGTGAAATGCAATCCCGTCTGCAGATATGCTGCGTGATAAACTGCGCGTCCTGTTAGACAGAGAGACAGTGTCTTAAGACGCAAAAGGCGGTGAATTAGGACAACTTCAAAGGATTCCATGATGGTAATCTACTAATGACTTCGCCAATACAAAGACACCGTGTGACTGACTATATGGTATTCAGTGCACGTCTGTGTGTACGACTGGCCACTTACTGCCATCATTTGCGTTCCACGTGTACATGAAGCGTGCGTGACGCAGAGCGAGAGAACCTCACAGATGGTAAATATTGTACTGGCAGCATAGATGGTAATCTAGTATCTGCACTGTGCTGCCTTGGTGATCAGACGCTACCGCAAAGTTCCGTAGGCGTGGTCACGTTTGTAGTCTTGCGGTATGAAGTATTGATGGATGTTCGTCAGGGTGGGCGAATAAGTAAATGCATGTGTCATTCTAGCTCAGCTAGCTCAATTAACTGAATTATGTTCTTTCGTTCCATAATTCTCGCTCTCGCTCTCGCTCTCGCTCTCGCTCTCGCTCTCGCTCTCGCTCTCGCTCTCGCTCTCGCTCTCGCTCTCGCTCTCGCTCTCGCTCTCGCTCTCGCTCTCGCTCTCGCTCTCGCTCCTTCCATTCGTCCGCCTGTGCCTGTGCCTGTGCCTGTGCCTGTGCCTGTGCCTGTGCCTGTGCCTGTGCCTGCGCCTGCGCCTGCGCCTGCGCCTGCGCCTGCGCCTGCGCCTGCGCCTGCGCCTGCGCCTGCGCCTGCGCCTGCGCCTGCCAGGGCCAGGGCCAGGGCCATGGCCAGGGCCAGGGCCAGGGCCAGGGCCAGGGCCAGGGCCAGGGCCAGGGCCAGGGCCAGGGCCAGGGCCAGGCCAGGGCCAGGGCCAGGGCCAGTGCCAGTGCCAGTGCCAGTGCCAGTGCCAGTGCCAGTGCCAGTGCCTGTGCCTGTGCCTGTGCCTGTGCCTGTGCCTGTGCCTGTGCCTGTGCCTGTGCCTGTGCCTGTGCCTGTGCCTGTGCCTGTGCCTGTGCCTGTGCCTGTGCCTGTGCCTGTGCCTGTGCCTGTGCCTGTGCCTGTGCCTGTGCCTGTGCCTGTGCCTGTGCCTGTGCCTGTGCCGTGTTCGCGTTCGCGTTCGCGTTCGCGTTCGCGTTCGCGTTCGCGTTCGCGTTCGCGTTCGCGTTCGCGTTCGCGTTCGCGTTCGCGTTCGCGTTCGCGTTCGCGTTCGCGTTCGCGTTCGCGTTCGCGTTCGCGTTCGCGTTCGCGTCGCGTTCGCGTTCGCGTTCGCGTTCGCGTTCGCGTTCGCGTTCGCGTGCGCGTGCGCGTGCGCGTGCGCGTGCGCGTGCGCGTGCGCGTGCGCGTGCGCGTGCGCGTGCGCGTGCGCGTGCGCGTGCGCGTGCGCGTGCGCGTGCGCGTGCGCGTGCGCGTGCGTTGTGCGTTGTGCGTTGTGAGTTGTGCGTTGTGCGTTGTGCGTTGTGCGTTGTGCGTTGTGCGTTGTGCGTGTCCGTGTCTCTGACTCTGTCTCCTCCCCCATCCCTTCATCCATCCATCCCACCCTCCCTTCATGTGTCCCCTTCTCCCTCCCTCCCCTTCTCCCTCCCTCCCTCATTCCCTCAATCCCTCCCCCTTCTGTGTCACAGTGGTCGCTGTTCAGAAGGCTACGTTTTGTAGGAAACATATCTGCCTTTTTCAGTTAAGTACCTGCGTGTCAAATGTAACCACTCATCAGCCGTGACAGACATTGACACTCAACGGAAATGGACGTAGGCTAAATCTGGTTCGAGGTAGCCAAACCACATCGGACTTGCGAAATGTCACGGCAGAAAATGTCACAACAACAAGGCATCTGATTGGTCGATGCGACAAGTTGGACAAAGTCCAGTTCCACAGCATTTCTGTTTGCATGGACCTACTAAGGTTAGCAATATCACCGCTAATCTCCTCGGAGTCACGTTTGCCGAAAACTTAAATTTCAAACAACATATATCGAAAACATGTCGCTGCTGCACACACATGCACGTGTTATATGTACACACATATACAAACACTCGTACACATGTACATACACACAAGTGTCACACAGACACCGACATACACACACTACCACCATTAACACATTCTCTTCCTTCTTTCAAGTCTTCTGCGTGTTTCTGTTTTAATGGCATTACTGATTGCTAGTCCCATTAATCGTCCCATCGGCTTTCGACATGCCTACTTAAATGCTTGAGATTAATGAATAATCAGTTTGTTTGGTTAATGTCATTGCGTGCGAGACCGTAAATGGCCAGACATCAATACGGGATGCGTCTGTCGTTTTGTTTGTTGCCACGTGTACAATGCAATACTCGCGTGTTACCGACATCGAGTGTTGTGTTAGCCTGTTGCTAAGGAGGTTGTCATTGCGTGCGAGACCGTAAATGGCCAGACATCAATACGGGATGCGTCTGTCATTTTGTTTGTTGCCACGTGTACAATGCAATACTCGCGTGTTACCGACATCGAGTGTTGTGTTAGCCTGTTGCTAAGGAAGTAACTTGTGGTAAGAGTTATGTTTACCGTGCACAGCACATGCGATATTCACCAGTGTGAATCGTGTCCACGGCACCAGCCCTGCAGCCCTGCAGGTGTCGTGATTAACTTCAGGCAGTAAGTCAAATGTAATCTTTGGGCATTAAAGCGAAAACATCTTAAAATCCGAACCACTGCATGCAAACTATGATACGGGAAGTAGTACTAAGTAAGACGGGGGATAGCTTTTTCAATGTTTTTCCTTTAATGTCCGTTAATGATATGTTATACTGCGTCATATGGTAAGGTTCTGATATATAAATGTTTGAAATATTGATAAAGAATTGACATGGTGTGTGTTTGTGTTGTGTGTGTGTGTGTGTGTGTGTGTGTGTGTGTGTGTGTGTGTGTGAGTGTGTGTGTGTGCGTGCGTACGTGAGTGCGTGCGTGCGTGCGTGCGTGAGCGTGAGCGTGAGCGTGTGCGTGTGCGTGTGCGTGTGCGTGTGCGTGTGCGTGTGCGTGTGCGTGTGCGTGTGCGTGTGCGTGCGTGCGTGAGCGTGAGCGTGAGCGTGTGCGTGTGCGTGTGCGTGTGCGTGTGCGTGTGCGTGTGCGTGTGCGTGTGCGTGTGCGTGTGCGTGTGCGTGTGCGTGTGCGTGTGCGTGTGCGTGTGCGTGTGCGTGTGCGTGTGCGTGTGCGTGTGCGTGTGCGTGTGCGTGTGCGTGTGCGTGTGCGTGTGCGTGTGCGTGTGCGTGTGCGTGTGCGTGTGCGTGTGCGTGTGCGTGTGCGTGTGCGTGTGCGTGTGCGTGTGCGTGTGCGTGTGCGTGTGCGTGTGCGTGTGCGTGCGCGTGCGCGTGCGCGTGCGCGTGCGCGTGCGCGTGCGTACGTGAGTGCGCGCGTGCGCGCGTGCGTTAGCGTGAGCGTGAGCGTGTGCGTGTGCGTGTGCGTGTGCGTGTGCGTGTGCGTGTGCGTGTGCGTGTGCGTGTGCGTGTGCGTGTGCGTGTGCGTGTGCGTGTGCGTGTGCGTGTGCGTGTGCGTGTGCGTGTGCGTGTGCGTGTGCGTGTGCGTGTGCGTGTGCGTGTGCGTGTGCGTGTGCGTGTGCGTGTGCGTGTGCGTGTGCGTGTGCGTGTGCGTGTGCGTGTGCGTGTGCGTGTGCGTGTGCGTGTGCGTGTGCGTGTGCGTGTGCGTGTGCGTGTGCGTGTGCGTGTGCGTGTGCGTGTGCGTGTGCGTGTGCGTGTGCGTGTGCGTGTGCGTGTGCGTGTGCGTGTGCGTGTGCGTGTGCGTGTGCGTGTGCGTGTGCGTGTGCGTGTGCGTGTGCGTGTGCGTGTGCGTGTGCGTGTGCGTGTGCGTGTGCGTGTGCGTGTGCGTGTGCGTGTGCGTGTGCGTGTGCGTGTGCGTGTGCGTGTGCGTGTGCGTGTGCGTGTGCGTGTGCGTGTGCGTGTGCGTGTGAGTGTGAGTGTGAGTGTGCGTGCGTGCGTGCGCGCGCGCGCGTGTGAGTGCGTGCGTGCGTGCGTGCGTGCGTGAGCGTGAGCGTGAGCGTGTGCGTGTGCGTGTGCGTGTGCGTGTGCGTGTGCGTGTGCGTGTGCGTGTGCGTGTGCGTGTGCGTGTGCGTGTGCGTGTGCGTGTGCGTGTGCGTGTGCGTGTGCGTGTGCGTGTGCGTGTGCGTGTGCGTGTGCGTGTGCGTGTGCGTGTGCGTGTGCGTGTGCGTGTGCGTGTGCGTGTGCGTGTGCGTGTGCGTGTGCGTGTGCGTGTGCGTGTGCGTGTGCGTGTGCGTGTGCGTGTGCGTGTGCGTGTGCGTGTGCGTGTGCGTGTGCGTGTGCGTGTGCGTGTGCGTGTGCGTGTGCGTGTGCGTGTGCGTGTGCGTGTGCGTGTGCGTGTGCGTGTGCGTGTGCGTGTGCGTGTGCGTGTGCGTGTGCGTGTGCGTGTGCGTGTGCGTGTGCGTGTGCGTGTGCGTGTGCGTGTGCGTGTGCGTGTGCGTGTGCGTGTGCGTGTGCGTGTGCGTGTGCGTGTGCGTGTGCGTGTGCGTGTGCGTGTGCGTGTGCGTGTGCGTGTGCGTGTGCGTGTGCGTGTGCGTGTGCGTGTGCGTGTGCGTGTGCGTGTGCGTGTGCGTGTGCGTGTGCGTGTGCGTGTGCGTGTGCGTGTGCGTGTGCGTGTGCGTGTGCGTGTGCGTGTGCGCGTGCGCGTGCGCGTGCGCGTGCGCGTGCGCGTGCGCGTGCGCGTGCGCGTGCGCGTGCGCGTGCGCGTGCGCGTGCGCGTGCGCGTGCGCGTGCGCGTGCGCGTGCGCGTGCGTGCGTGCGTGCGTACGTGAGTGCGTGCGTGCGCGCGTGCGTTAGCGTGAGCGTGAGCGTGAGCGTGAGCGTGAGCGTGTGCGTGTGCGTGTGCGTGTGCGTGTGCGTGTGCGTGTGCGTGTGCGTGTGCGTGTGCGTGTGCGTGTGCGTGTGCGTGTGCGTGTGCGTGTGCGTGTGCGTGTGCGTGTGCGTGTGCGTGTGCGTGTGCGTGTGCGTGTGCGTGTGCGTGTGCGTGTGCGTGTGCGTGTGCGTGTGCGTGTGCGTGTGCGTGTGCGTGTGCGTGTGCGTGTGCGTGTGCGTGTGCGTGTGCGTGTGCGTGTGCGTGTGCGTGTGCGTGTGCGTGTGCGTGTGCGTGTGCGTGTGCGTGTGCGTGTGCGTGTGCGTGTGCGTGTGCGTGTGCGTGTGCGTGTGCGTGTGCGTGTGCGTGTGCGTGTGCGTGTGCGTGTGCGTGTGCGTGTGCGTGTGCGTGTGCGTGTGCGTGTGCGTGTGCGTGTGCGTGTGCGTGTGCGTGTGCGTGTGCGTGTGCGTGTGCGTGTGCGTGTGCGTGTGCGTGTGCGTGTGCGTGTGCGTGTGCGTGTGCGTGTGCGTGTGCGTGTGCGTGTGCGTGTGCGTGTGCGTGTGCGTGTGCGTGTGCGTGTGCGTGTGCGTGTGCGTGTGCGTGTGCGTGTGCGTGTGCGTGTGCGTGTGCGTGTGCGTGTGCGTGTGCGTGTGCGTGTGCGTGTGCGTGTGCGTGTGCGTGTGCGTGTGCGTGTGCGTGTGCGTGTGCGTGTGCGTGTGCGTGTGCGTGTGCGTGTGCGTGTGCGTGTGCGTGTGCGTGTGCGTGTGCGTGTGCGTGTGCGTGTGCGTGTGCGTGTGCGTGTGCGTGTGAGTGTGAGTGTGAGTGTGAGTGTGCGTGCGTGCGTGCGCGCGCGCGCGTGTGAGTGCGTGCGTGCGTGCGTGCGTGCGTGAGCGTGAGCGTGAGCGTGTGCGTGTGCGTGTGCGTGTGCGTGTGCGTGTGCGTGTGCGTGTGCGTGTGCGTGTGCGTGTGCGTGTGCGTGTGCGTGTGCGTGTGCGTGTGCGTGTGCGTGTGCGTGTGCGTGTGCGTGTGCGTGTGCGTGTGCGTGTGCGTGTGCGTGTGCGTGTGCGTGTGCGTGTGCGTGTGCGTGTGCGTGTGCGTGTGCGTGTGCGTGTGCGTGTGCGTGTGCGTGTGCGTGTGCGTGTGCGTGTGCGTGTGCGTGTGCGTGTGCGTGTGCGTGTGCGTGTGCGTGTGCGTGTGCGTGTGCGTGTGCGTGTGCGTGTGCGTGTGCGTGTGCGTGTGCGTGTGCGTGTGCGTGTGCGTGTGCGTGTGCGTGTGCGTGTGCGTGTGCGTGTGCGTGTGCGTGTGCGTGTGCGTGTGCGTGTGCGTGTGCGTGTGCGTGTGCGTGTGCGTGTGCGTGTGCGTGTGCGTGTGCGTGTGCGTGTGCGTGTGCGTGTGCGTGTGCGTGTGCGTGTGCGTGTGCGTGTGCGTGTGCGTGTGCGTGTGCGTGTGCGTGTGCGTGTGCGTGTGCGTGTGCGTGTGCGTGTGCGTGTGCGTGTGCGTGTGCGTGTGCGTGTGCGTGTGCGTGTGCGTGTGCGTGTGCGTGTGCGTGTGCGTGTGCGTGTGCGTGTGCGTGTGCGTGTGCGTGTGCGTGTGCGTGTGCGTGTGCGTGTGCGTGTGCGTGTGCGTGTGCGTGTGCGTGTGCGTGTGCGTGTGCGTGTGCGTGTGCGTGTGCGTGTGCGTGTGCGTGTGCGCGTGCGCGTGCGCGTGCGCGTGCGCGTGCGTATGTGTTTATACTGTGCACTAGTCTATCCGAGCGTCTGTGTTTCTGCGCGTCTCAGTTTCTATGAATCTTTGGATCAGTGTTAGCGTTGTTGACGAGTAAAGTGTAGCGACAAGTAATCTGCATCTCAGACACAAAACGAACGTCTATGATATGTACACACGTCACGATTTAACCTAGATTCCTGTACGCAATCGCTCCTGTTACATCAGAATTCGTCTCGAGTAGCATGAACATGCCTTGTGGATAGCCATTCTTTCACGTAGTCGGCGCCAGTAATTGACAGTGAGCGTCAGCATATGTC
>CBDHHR010000775.1:27500-30000 GCA_965263245.1 Metamycoplasmataceae bacterium
AATACTGCGTAAATAATATTGATGTTTTGCTGATGTCAGCGGTCTGTCCGGAATCGCATGAATTGTCCGGTAAACAGCATATTGACCCTACTAGTGCTATACGCATGAGAGCTGCCAGTGATGGTATGCCCTAGGCATGGCTCGAGATGACACAAGGTCAAGGTGTGCCTACAGTCAGTAGTGTGCAGTACTTGGCTAATGAGGAGGCAGGTGTTACTGTTGACCACTATGTGTGTGAGTGAACAGATGGCCGTTCGGCTTCTGACCGGAAGTACTGGGCCGTCCATCTAAACAGTACCACCGGCCGGTCGGTGAGAGAGGAAATGTCTTCGTTGGCAGGTGCGTAGTTTGGGTTAAGGTATATCTGCGTACTGCTGACGATTGGAGAGTAGCGTTGATTGTGCAAGGGAGGAACCGCTGGGGTAAGGACGGGGCGAGAGTTTGACATATGGGGATAGGTGCATGTAGGATGTCGTTGTTTGAGTGTGTGTGTGTGTGTGTGTGTGTGTGTGTGTGTGTGTGTGTGTGTGTGTGTGTGTGTGTGTGTGTGTGTGTGTGTGTGTGTGTGTGTTGTGTGTGTGTGTGTGTGTGTGTGTGTGTGTGTGTGTGTGTGTGTGTGTGTGTGTGTGTGTGTGTGTGTGTGTGTGTGTGTGTGTGTGTGTGTGTGTGTGTGTGTGTGTGTGTGTGTGTGTGTGTGTGTGTGTGTGTGTGTGTGTGTGTGTGTGTGTGTGTGTGTGTGTGTGTGTGTGTGTGTGTGTGTGTGTGTGTGTGTGTGTGTGTGTGTGTGTGTGTGTGTGTGTGTGTGTGTGTGTGTGTGTGTGTGTGTGTGTGTGTGTGTGTGTGTGTGTGTGGCTGTGTGTGGCTGTGTGTGTGTGTGTGTGTGACTGTGTGTGTGTGTGTGTGTGTGTGTGTGTGTGTGTGTGTGTGTGTGTGTGTGTGTGTGTGTGTGTGTGTGTGTGTGTGTGTGTGTGTGTGTGTGTGTGTGTGTGTGTGAGTGCGAATATGTCCATTTGACGATTTACTCTCTGTGCTGCAAATGTACGTTCAAATGTCCACATCACCATAGCCATGCCACTGCACTAACTGAGGCTGACCTCTGCGTGCTGAGACCATGACGTCTTACAAGGGATTATCTGCCCATAGAACGTCACGTGATATGATACCTTGAATCTGACGTATCCTTGCACACGCTTAATGGGAAACCCGATTGGCGATGAAACTTACCGATTTGACATGATGTCTGCGGTCGCACCCCTGGGCCGTCGAGCCGTAAGAAGACACGTTTAGACACCGTCGTCAACCGGCATCGGTGTGTGTGTGTGTGTGTGTGTGTGTGTGTGTGTGTGTGTGTGTGTGTGTGTGTGTGTGTGTGTGTGTGTGTGTGTGTGTGTGTGTTTCAGTCCGCAGGCGTTGTTGATTTCAAAAATACGTTGGCCACCCTAATATATATATATATATATATATATATATATATATATATATATATATATATATATATATATATATATATATATCATTAAATATAACCAACAATTTATGAATGTGACATAAAACAATGAGATGAGGACTCGTCTTGTGTGATCATTAATTTCGTCTATGTCAAACGACCGTGATGCAATGATCATCCAACACAGGTTCTTCCGTGACGCACCGCAGTGACACAATGTCAACATACGGCGATATCTCTCGTGGTGAAACAAGAAAAGATTCCCTTAAATCTGTGTCAAAAGGATTACTGTCATCGACTTGTCTGTGAATATGTGTGTTTATAATGTAACACGACAGAAGAGTGCATTAGTGGTGACATCCATCTCCATATGCAATCGGAAGTCATCCCGCGCCATTTAAACACCCGTCTATCTATAGCTTCCGCAGACAGCGGGCCAAGGCAAGAGACTTGTCTTGCAGTAGCGACAGTTTCATTTGTTGTCCAAAATCGGGTTAATCGAACGTGCTTTCACCTTATCAGCACCAGACGTATGGCACATGGTCTCTACCGAAGCAAACCACATCTGGATTGAGTGGACTCAACGTCGAAGCATGTGACAGTGGTATAATAATTATCGTCGTGTTTTGAATTCATGTTATCGACAAAACAGAACACATGTTATCGACAAAAGCCATATAGACAAATAAAAACAAATGCTCAAGTTAATTAGTGAGGCAAAGTACAGTCAATTAATTAAACATGGCGACTATATGCTGAGTAAGATATATCAATAACTAGGAAAACACGGTTCTATAAAAATAGAATTCAAAGCAATACTTTCTTCGTTATGTATGTATGTATGTATGTATGTATGTATGTATGTATGTATGTATGTATGTATGTATGTATGTATGTATGTATGTATGTATGTATGTATGTATGTATGTATGTATGTATGTATGTATGTATGTATGTATGTATGTATGTATGTATGTATGTATGTATGTATGTATGTATGTATGTATGTATGTATGTATGTATGTATGTATGTATGTATGTATGTATGTATGT
>CBDHHR010000777.1:0-54177 GCA_965263245.1 Metamycoplasmataceae bacterium
CAGTAGTGTGTAGGTTGACGCAATAACAGTTAGACAGTAGTGTGTAGGTTGAAGCAATAACAGTTAGACAGTAGTGTGTAGGTTGACGCAATAACAGTTAGACAGTAGTGTGTAGGTTGACGCAATAACAGGTAGAAAGTAGTGTGTAGGTTGACGCAATAACAGGTAGACAGTAGTGTGTAGGTTGACGCAATAACAGTTAGACAGTAGTGTGTAGGTTGACGCAATAACAGGTAGACAGTAGTGTGAAGGTTGACGCAATAACAGTTAGACAGTAGTGTGTAGGTTGACGCAATAACAGGTAGACAGTAGTGTGTAGGTTGACGCAATAACAGTAAGACAGTAGTGTGTAGGTTGACGCAATAACAGGTAGACAGTAGTGTGAAGGTTGACGCAATAACAGTTAGACAGTAGTGTGTAGGTTGACGCAATAACAGTTAGACAGTAGTGTGTAGGTTGACGCAATAACAGTTAGACAGTAGTGTGAAGGTTGACGCAATAACAGGTAGACAGTAGTGTGAAGGTTGACGCAATAACAGGTAGACAGTAGTGTGAAGGTTGACGCAATAACAGGTAGACAGTAGTGTGAAGGTTGACGCAATAACAGTTAGACAGTAGTGTGAAGGTTGACGCAATAACAGGTAGACAGTAGTGTGAAGGTTGACGCAATAACAGGTAGACAGTAGTGTGAAGATTGACGCAATAACAGTTAGACAGTAGTGTGAAGGTTGACGCAATAACAGGTAGACAGTAGTGTGAAGGTTGACGCAATAACAGGTAGACAGTAGTGTGAAGGTTGACGCAATAACAGGTAGACAGTAGGGTGAAGGTTGACGCAATAACAGTTAGACAGTAGTGTGAAGGTTGACGCAATAACAGTTAGACAGTAGTGTGAAGGTTGACGCAATAACAGTTAGACAGTAGTGTGATGGTTGACGCAATAACAGTTAGACAGTAGTGTGAAGGTTGACGCAATAACAGGTAGACAGTAGTGTGAAGGTTGACGCAATAACAGGTAGACAGTAGTGTGAAGGTTGACGCAATAACAGTTAGACAGTAGTGTGAAGGTTGACGCAATAACAGGTAGACAGTAGTGTGAAGGTTGACGCAATAACAGGTAGACAGTAGAGTGAAGGTTGACGCAATAACAGTTAGACAGTAGTGTGAAGGTTGACGGAATAACAGTTAGACAGTAGTGTGAAGGTTGAAGCAATAACAGGTAGACAGTAGTGTGAAGGTTGACGCAATAACAGTTAGACAGTAGTGTGAAGGTTGACGCAATAACAGGTAGACAGTAGTGTGAAGGTTGACGCAATAACAGTTAGACAGTAGTGTGAAGGTTGACGCAATAACAGGTAGACAGTAGTGTGAAGGTTGACGCAATAACAGTTAGACAGTAGTGTGAAGGTTGACGCTATAACAGGTAGACAGTAGTGTGAAGGTTGACGCAATAACAGTTAGACAGTAGTGTGAAGGTTGACGCTATAACAGGTAGACAGTAGTGTGAAGGTTGACGCAATAACAGTTAGACAGTAGTGTGAAGGTTGACGCAATAACAGGTAGACAGTAGTGTGAAGGTTGACGCAATAACAGTTAGACAGTAGTGTGAAGGTTGACGCAATAACAGGTAGACAGTAGTGTGAAGGTTGACGCAATAAAAGTTAGACAGTAGTGTGAAGGTTGACGCAATAACAGCTAGACAGTAGTGTGAAGGTTGACGCAATAACAGTTAGACAGTAGTGTGAAGGTTGACGCAATAACAGGTAGACAGTAGTGTGAAGGTTGACGCAATTACAGGTAGACAGTAGTGTGAAGGTTGACGCAATAACAGGTAGACAGTAGTGTGAAGGTTGACGCAATTACAGGTAGACAGTAGTGTGAAGGTTGACGCAATAACAGTTAGACAGTAGTGTGAAGGTTGACGCAATAACAGGTAGACAGTAGTGTGAAGGTTGACGCAATAACAGTTAGACAGTAGTGTGAAGGTTGGCGCAATAACAGGTAGACAGTAGTGTGAAGGTTGACGCAGTAACAGTTAGACAGTAGTGTGAAGGTTGACGCAATAACAGTTAGACAGTAGTGTGAAGGTTGACGCAGTAACAGTTAGACAGTAGTGTGAAGATTGATGCAATAACAGGTAGACAGTAGAGTGAAGGTTGACGCAATAACAGGTAGACAGTAGTGTGAAGGTTGACGCAATAACAGGTGGACAGTAGTGTGAAGGTTGACGCAATAACAGTTAGACAGTAGTGTGTAGGTTGACGCAATAACAGTTAGACAGTAGTGTGTAGGTTGACGCAATAACAGGTAGACAGCAGTGTGTAGGTTGACGCAATAACAGTTAGACAGTAGTGTGAAGGTTGACGCAATAACAGGTAGACAGTAGTGTGAAGGTTGACGCAATTACAGGTAGACAGTAGTGTGAAGGTTGACGCAATAACAGTTAGACAGTAGTGTGAAGGTTGACGCAATAACAGGTAGACAGTAGTGTGAAGGTTGACGCAATAACAGTTAGACAGTAGTGTGAAGGTTGGCGCAATAACAGGTAGACAGTAGTGTGAAGGTTGACGCAGTAACAGTTAGACAGTAGTGTGAAGGTTGACGCAATAACAGTTAGACAGTAGTGTGAAGGTTGACGCAGTAACAGTTAGACAGTAGTGTGAAGATTGATGCAATAACAGGTAGACAGTAGAGTGAAGGTTGACGCAATAACAGGTAGACAGTAGTGTGAAGGTTGACGCAATAACAGGTGGACAGTAGTGTGAAGGTTGACGCAATAACAGTTAGACAGTAGTGTGTAGGTTGACGCAATAACAGTTAGACAGTAGTGTGTAGGTTGACGCAATAACAGGTAGACAGCAGTGTGTAGGTTGACGCAATAACAGTTAGACAGTAGTGTGAAGGTTGACGCAATAACAGTTAGACAGTAGTGTGAAGGTTGACGCAATAACAGTTAGACAGTAGTGTGAAGGTTGACGCAATAACAGTTAGACAGTAGAGTGAAGGTTGACGCAATAACAGGTAGACAGTAGTGTGTAGGTTGACGCAATAACAGGTAGACAGTAGTGTGAAGGTTGACGCAATAACAGTTAGACAGTAGTGTGAAGGTTGACGCAATAACAGGTAGACAGTAGTGTGTAGGTTGACGCAATAACAGGTAGACAGTAGTGTGAAGGTTGACGCAATAACAGTTAGACAGTAGTGTGAAGGTTGACGCAATAACAGGTAGACAGTAGTGTGAAGGTTGACGCAATAACAGTTAGACAGTAGTGTGAAGGTTGACGCAATAACAGTTAGACAGTAGTGTGTAGGTTGACGCAATAACAGGTAGACAGTAGTGTGTAGGTTGACGCAATAACAGTTAGACAGTAGTGTGTAGGTTGACGCAATAACAGGTAGACAGTAGTGTGAAGGTTGACGCAATAACAGTTAGACAGTAGTGTGTAGGTTGACGCAATAACAGGTAGACAGTAGTGTGTAGGTTGACGCAATAACAGTTAGACAGTAGTGTGTAGGTTGACGCAATAACAGGTAGACAGTAGTGTGAAGGTTGACGCAATAACAGGTAGACAGTAGTGTGAAGGTTGACGCAATAACAGTTAGACAGTAGTGTGTAGGTTGACGCAATAACAGTTAGACAGTAGTGTGAAGGTTGACGCAATAACAGGTAGACAGTAGTGTGAAGGTTGACGCAATAACAGTTAGACAGTAGTGTGAAGGTTGACGCAATAACAGGTAGACAGTAGAGTGAAGGTTGACGCAATAACAGTTAGACAGTAGTGTGTAGGTTGACGCAATAACAGGTAGACAGTAGTGTGTAGGTTGACGCAATAACAGTTAGACAGTAGTGTGTAGGTTGACGCAATAACAGGTAGACAGTAGTGTGTAGGTTGACGCAATAACAGGTAGACAGTAGTGTGAAGGTTGACGCAATAACAGTTAGACAGTAGTGTGTAGGTTGACGCAATAACAGGTAGACAGTAGTGTGTAGGTTGACGCAATAACAGGTAGACAATAGTGTGAAGGTTGACGCAATAACAGTTAGACAGTAGTGTGTAGGTTGACGCAATAACAGGTAGACAGTAGTGTGAAGGTTGACGCAATAACAGTTAGACAGTAGTGTGTAGGTTGACGCAATAACAGGTAGACAGTAGTGTGAAGGTTGACGCAATAACAGGTAGACAGTAGTGTGAAGGTTGACGCAATAACAGGTAGACAGTAGTGGGTAGGTTGACACAATAACAAATAGATAGAGAATGGTGTGTTGATTGAGACAATAACAGGTGGAGAGTGGTGTGTAGGTTGACGCAATAACAGGTAGACAGTAGTGTGAAGGTTGACGCAATAACAGTTAGACAGTAGTGTGTAGGTTGACGCAATAACAGGTAGACAGTAGTGTGTAGGTTGACGCAATAACAGTTAGACAGTAGTGTGTAGGTTGACGCAATAACAGTTAGACAGTAGTGTGTAGGTTGACGCAATAACAGTTAGACAGTAGTGTGTAGGTTGACGCAATAACAGGTAGAAAGTAGTGTGTAGGTTGACGCAATAACAGGTAGACAGTAGTGTGTAGGTTGACGCAATAACAGTTAGACAGTAGTGTGTAGGTTGACGCAATAACAGGTAGACAGTAGTGTGAAGGTTGACGCAATAACAGTTAGACAGTAGTGGGTAGGTTGACGCAATAACAGGTAGACAGTAGTGTGTAGGTTGACGCAATAACAGTAAGACAGTAGTGTGTAGGTTGACGCAATAACAGGTAGACAGTAGTGTGAAGGTTGACGCAATAACAGTTAGACAGTAGTGTGTAGGTTGACGCAATAACAGTTAGACAGTAGTGTGTAGGTTGACGCAATAACAGTTAGACAGTAGTGTGAAGGTTGACGCAATAACACGTAGACAGTAGTGTGAAGGTTGACGCAATAACAGGTAGACAGTAGTGTGAAGATTGACGCAATAACAGGTAGACAGTAGTGTGAAGGTTGACGCAATAACAGTTAGACAGTAGTGTGAAGGTTGACGCAATAACAGGTAGACAGTAGTGTGAAGGTTGACGCAATAACAGGTAGACAGTAGTGTGAAGATTGACGCAATAACAGTTAGACAGTAGTGTGAAGGTTGACGCAATAACAGGTAGACAGTAGGGTGAAGGTTGACGCAATAACAGGTAGACAGTAGTGTGAAGGTTGACGCAATAACAGGTAGACAGTAGGGTGAAGGTTGACGCAATAACAGTTAGACAGTAGTGTGAAGGTTGACGCAATAACAGTTAGACAGTAGTGTGAAGGTTGACGCAATAACAGTTAGACAGTAGTGTGAAGGTTGACGCAATAACAGTTAGACAGTAGTGTGAAGGTTGACGCAATAACAGGTAGACAGTAGTGTGAAGGTTGACGCAATAACAGGTAGACAGTAGTGTGAAGGTTGACGCAATAACAGTTAGACAGTAGTGTGAAGGTTGACGCAATAACAGGTAGACAGTAGTGTGAAGGTTGACGCAATAACAGGTAGACAGTAGTGTGAAGGTTGACGCAATAACAGTTAGACAGTAGTGTGAAGGTTGACGCAATAACAGTTAGACAGTAGTGTGAAGGTTGACGCAATAACAGGTAGACAGTAGTGTGAAGGTTGACGCAATAACAGTTAGACAGTAGTGTGAAGGTTGACGCAATAACAGGTAGACAGTAGTGTGAAGGTTGACGCAATAACAGTTAGACAGTAGTGTGAAGGTTGACGCAATAACAGGTAGACAGTAGTGTGAAGGTTGACGCAATAACAGTTAGACAGTAGTGTGAAGGTTGACGCAATAACAGGTAGACAGTAGTGTGAAGGTTGACGCAATAACAGGTAGACAGTAGTGTGAAGGTTGACGCAATAACAGGTAGACAGTAGTGTGAAGGTTGACGCAATAACAGGTAGACAGTAGTGTGAAGGTTGACGCAATAACAGTTAGACAGTAGTGTGAAGGTTGACGCAATAACAGGTAGACAGTAGTGTGAAGGTTGACGCAATAACAGTTAGACAGTAGTGTGAAGGTTGACGCAATAACAGGTAGACAGTAGTGTGAAGGTTGACGCAATAACAGTTAGACAGTAGTGTGAAGGTTGACGCAATAACAGTTAGACAGTAGTGTGAAGGTTGACGCAATAACAGTTAGACAGTAGTGTGAAGGTTGACGCAATAACAGGTAGACAGTAGTGTGAAGGTTGACGCAATAACAGGTAGACAGTAGTGTGAAGGTTGACGCAATAACAGGTAGACAGTAGTGTGAAGGTTGACGCAATAACAGTTAGACAGTAGTGTGTAGGTTGACGCAATAACAGTTAGACAGTAGTGTGTAGGTTGACGCAATAACAGGTAGACAGTAGTGTGTAGGTTGACGCAATAACAGTTAGACAGTAGTGTGAAGGTTGACGCAATAACAGTTAGACAGTAGTGTGAAGGTTGACGCAATAACAGTTAGACAGTAGTGTGAAGGTTGACGCAATAACAGTTAGACAGTAGAGTGAAGGTTGACGCAATAACAGGTAGACAGTAGTGTGTAGGTTGACGCAATAACAGGTAGACAGTAGTGTGAAGGTTGACGCAATAACAGTTAGACAGTAGTGTGAAGGTTGACGCAATAACAGGTAGACAGTAGTGTGTAGGTTGACGCAATAACAGGTAGACAGTAGTGTGAAGGTTGACGCAATAACAGTTAGACAGTAGTGTGAAGGTTGACGCAATAACAGGTAGACAGTAGTGTGAAGGTTGACGCAATAACAGTTAGACAGTAGTGTGAAGGTTGACGCAATAACAGTTAGACAGTAGTGTGTAGGTTGACGCAATAACAGGTAGACAGTAGTGTGTAGGTTGACGCAATAACAGTTAGACAGTAGTGTGTAGGTTGACGCAATAACAGGTAGACAGTAGTGTGAAGGTTGACGCAATAACAGTTAGACAGTAGTGTGTAGGTTGACGCAATAACAGGTAGACAGTAGTGTGAAGGTTGACGCAATAACAGGTAGACAGTAGTGTGAAGGTTGACGCAATAACAGTTAGACAGTAGTGTGTAGGTTGACGCAATAACAGTTAGACAGTAGTGTGTAGGTTGACGCAATAACAGGTAGACAGTAGTGTGAAGGTTGACGCAATAACAGTTAGACAGTAGTGTGTAGGTTGACGCAATAACAGGTAGACAGTAGTGTGAAGGTTGACGCAATAACAGTTAGACAGTAGTGTGTAGGTTGACGCAATAACAGGTAGACAGTAGTGTGTAGGTTGACGCAATAACAGTTAGACAGTAGTGTGTAGGTTGACGCAATAACAGGTAGACAGTAGTGTGAAGGTTGACGCAATAACAGTTAGACAGTAGTGTGAAGGTTGACGCAATAACAGTTAGACAGTAGTGTGTAGGTTGACGCAATAACAGTTAGACAGTAGTGTGTAGGTTGACGCAATAACAGGTAGACAGTAGTGTGAAGGTTGACGCAATAACAGTTAGACAGTAGTGTGTAGGTTGACGCAATAACAGTTAGACAGTAGTGTGAAGGTTGACGCAATAACAGTTAGACAGTAGTGTGTAGGTTGACGCAATAACAGGTAGACAGTAGTGTGTAGGTTGACGCAATAACAGGTAGACAGTAGTGTGAAGGTTGACGCAATAACAGTTAGACAGTAGTGTGAAGGTTGACGCAATAACAGGTAGACAGTAGTGTGAAGGTTGACGCAATAACAGTTAGACAGTAGTGTGAAGGTTGACGCAATAACAGTTAGACAGTAGTGTGAAGGTTGACGCAATAACAGGTAGACAGTAGTGTGAAGGTTGACGCAATAACAGTTAGACAGTAGTGTGTAGGTTGACGCAATAACAGGTAGACAGTAGTGTGTAGGTTGACGCAATAACAGTTAGACAGTAGTGTGTAGGTTGACGCAATAACAGGTAGACAGTAGTGTGTAGGTTGACGCAATAACAGGTAGACAGTAGTGTGAAGGTTGACGCAATAACAGTTAGACAGTAGTGTGTAGGTTGACGCAATAACAGGTAGACAGTAGTGTGTAGGTTGACGCAATAACAGGTAGACAATAGTGTGAAGGTTGACGCAATAACAGTTAGACAGTAGTGTGTAGGTTGACGCAATAACAGGTAGACAGTAGTGTGAAGGTTGACGCAATAACAGTTAGACAGTAGTGTGTAGGTTGACGCAATAACAGGTAGACAGTAGTGTGAAGGTTGACGCAATAACAGGTAGACAGTAGTGTGAAGGTTGACGCAATAACAGGTAGACAGTAGTGTGTAGGTTGACACAATAACAAATAGATAGAGAATGGTGTGTTGATTGAGACAATAACAGGTGGAGAGTGGTGTGTAGGTTGACGCAATAACAGGTAGACAGTAGTGTGAAGGTTGACGCAATAACAGTTAGACAGTAGTGTGTAGGTTGACGCAATAACAGGTAGACAGTAGTGTGTAGGTTGACGCAATAACAGTTAGACAGTAGTGTGTAGGTTGACGCAATAACAGTTAGACAGTAGTGTGTAGGTTGACGCAATAACAGTTAGACAGTAGTGTGTAGGTTGACGCAATAACAGGTAGAAAGTAGTGTGTAGGTTGACGCAATAACAGGTAGACAGTAGTGTGTAGGTTGACGCAATAACAGTTAGACAGTAGTGTGTAGGTTGACGCAATAACAGGTAGACAGTAGTGTGAAGGTTGACGCAATAACAGTTAGACAGTAGTGTGTAGGTTGACGCAATAACAGGTAGACAGTAGTGTGTAGGTTGACGCAATAACAGTAAGACAGTAGTGTGTAGGTTGACGCAATAACAGGTAGACAGTAGTGTGAAGGTTGACGCAATAACAGTTAGACAGTAGTGTGTAGGTTGACGCAATAACAGTTAGACAGTAGTGTGTAGGTTGACGCAATAACAGTTAGACAGTAGTGTGAAGGTTGACGCAATAACAGGTAGACAGTAGTGTGAAGGTTGACGCAATAACAGGTAGACAGTAGTGTGAAGGTTGACGCAATAACAGGTAGACAGTAGTGTGAAGGTTGACGCAATAACAGTTAGACAGTAGTGTGTAGGTTGACGCAATAACAGGTAGACAGTAGTGTGAAGGTTGACGCAATAACAGGTAGACAGTAGTGTGAAGGTTGACGCAATAACAGTTAGACAGTAGTGTGAAGGTTGACGCAATAACAGGTAGACAGTAGTGTGAAGGTTGACGCAATAACAGGTAGACAGTAGTGTGAAGGTTGACGCAATAACAGTTAGACAGTAGTGTGAAGGTTGACGCAATAACAGTTAGACAGTAGTGTGAAGGTTGACGCAATAACAGTTAGACAGTAGTGTGAAGGTTGACGCAATAACAGTTAGACAGTAGTGTGTAGGTTGACGCAATAACAGTTAGACAGTAGTGTGTAGGTTAGTGTGAAGGTTGACGCAATAACAGGTAGACAGTAGTGTGAAGGTTGACGCAATAACAGGTAGACAGTAGTGTGAAGGTTGACGCAATAACAGTTAGACAGTAGTGTGAAGGTTGACGCAATAACAGGTAGACAGTAGTGTGAAGGTTGACGCAATAACAGGTAGACAGTAGTGTGAAGGTTGACGCAATAACAGTTAGACAGTAGTGTGAAGGTTGACGCAATAACAGTTAGACAGTAGTGTGAAGGTTGACGCAATAACAGGTAGACAGTAGTGTGAAGGTTGACGCAATAACAGTTAGACAGTAGTGTGAAGGTTGACGCAATAACAGGTAGACAGTAGTGTGAAGGTTGACGCAAGTTAGACAGTAGTGTGAAGGTTGACGCAATAACAGTAGACAGTAGTGTGAAGGTTGACGCAATAACAGTTAGACAGTAGTGTGAAGGTTGACGCAATAACAGGTAGACAGTAGTGTGAAGGTTGACGCAATAACAGGTAGACAGTAGTGTGAAGGTTGACGCAATAACAGGTAGACAGTAGTGTGAAGGTTGACGCAATAACAGGTAGACAGTAGTGTGAAGGTTGACGCAATAACAGTTAGACAGTAGTGTGAAGGTTGACGCAATAACAGGTAGACAGTAGTGTGAAGGTTGACGCAATAACAGTTAGACAGTAGTGTGAAGGTTGACGCAATAACAGGTAGACAGTAGTGTGAAGGTTGACGCAATAACAGTTAGACAGTAGTGTGAAGGTTGACGCAATAACAGTTAGACAGTAGTGTGAAGGTTGACGCAATAACAGTTAGACAGTAGTGTGAAGGTTGACGCAATAACAGGTAGACAGTAGTGTGAAGGTTGACGCAATAACAGGTAGACAGTAGTGTGAAGGTTGACGCAATAACAGGTAGACAGTAGTGTGAAGGTTGACGCAATAACAGTTAGACAGTAGTGTGTAGGTTGACGCAATAACAGTTAGACAGTAGTGTGTAGGTTGACGCAATAACAGGTAGACAGCAGTGTGTAGGTTGACGCAATAACAGTTAGACAGTAGTGTGAAGGTTGACGCAATAACAGTTAGACAGTAGTGTGAAGGTTGACGCAATAACAGTTAGACAGTAGTGTGAAGGTTGACGCAATAACAGTTAGACAGTAGAGTGAAGGTTGACGCAATAACAGGTAGACAGTAGTGTGTAGGTTGACGCAATAACAGGTCGACAGTAGTGTGAAGGTTGACGCAATAACAGTTAGACAGTAGGGTGAAGGTTGACGCAATAACAGGTAGACAGTAGTGTGTAGGTTGACGCAATATCAGGTAGACAGTAGTGTGAAGGTTGACGCAATAACAGTTAGACAGTAGTGTGAAGGTTGACGCAATAACAGGTAGACAGTAGTGTGAAGGTTGACGCAATAACAGTTAGACAGTAGTGTGAAGGTTGACGCAATAACAGTTAGACAGTAGTGTGTAGGTTGACGCAATAACAGGTAGACAGTAGTGTGTAGGTTGACGCAATAACAGTTAGACAGTAGTGTGTAGGTTGACGCAATAACAGGTAGACAGTAGTGTGACAAAGGTTGACGCAATAACAGTTAGACAGTAGTGTGTAGGTTGACGCAATAACAGGTAGACAGTAGTGTGAAGGTTGACGCAATAACAGGTAGACAGTAGTGTGAAGGTTGACGCAATAACAGTTAGACAGTAGTGTGTAGGTTGACGCAATAACAGTTAGACAGTAGTGTGTAGGTTGACGCAATAACAGGTAGACAGTAGTGTGAAGGTTGACGCAATAACAGTTAGACAGTAGTGTGTAGGTTGACGCAATAACAGGTAGACAGTAGTGTGAAGGTTGACGCAATAACAGTTAGACAGTAGTGTGTAGGTTGACGCAATAACAGGTAGACAGTAGTGTGTAGGTTGACGCAATAACAGTTAGACAGTAGTGTGTAGGTTGACGCAATAACAGGTAGACAGTAGTGTGAAGGTTGACGCAATAACAGTTAGACAGTAGTGTGTAGGTTGACGCAATAACAGTTAGACAGTAGTGTGTAGGTTGACGCAATAACAGTTAGACAGTAGTGTGTAGGTTGACGCAATAACAGGTAGACAGTAGTGTGAAGGTTGACGCAATAACAGTTAGACAGTAGTGTGTAGGTTGACGCAATAACAGGTAGACAGTAGTGTGAAGGTTGACGCAATAACAGTTAGACAGTAGTGTGAAGGTTGACGCAATAACAGGTAGACAGTAGTGTGTAGGTTGACGCAATAACAGGTAGACAGTAGTGTGAAGGTTGACGCAATAACAGGTAGACAGTAGTGTGAAGGTTGACGCAATAACAGTTAGACAGTAGTGTGAAGGTTGACGCAATAACAGTTAGACAGTAGTGTGAAGGTTGACGCAATAACAGTTAGACAGTAGTGTGAAGGTTGACGCAATAACAGTTAGACAGTAGAGTGAAGGTTGACGCAATAACAGTTAGACAGTAGTGTGTAGGTTGACGCAATAACAGGTAGACAGTAGTGTGTAGGTTGACGCAATAACAGTTAGACAGTAGTGTGTAGGTTGACGCAATAACAGGTAGACAGTAGTGTGTAGGTTGACGCAATAACAGGTAGACAGTAGTGTGAAGGTTGACGCAATAACAGTTAGACAGTAGTGTGTAGGTTGACGCAATAACAGGTAGACAGTAGTGTGTAGGTTGACGCAATAACAGGTAGACAGTAGTGTGAAGGTTGACGCAATAACAGTTAGACAGTAGTGTGTAGGTTGACGCAATAACAGGTAGACAGTAGTGTGAAGGTTGACGCAATAACAGTTAGACAGTAGTGTGTAGGTTGACGCAATAACAGGTAGACAGTAGTGTGAAGGTTGACGCAATAACAGGTAGACAGTAGTGTGAAGGTTGACGCAATAACAGGTAGACAGTAGTGTGTAGGTTGACGCAATAACAAATAGACAGAGTGTGGTGGTTGACGCAATAACATAGACAGTAGTGTGTAGGTTGACGCAATAACAGTAGACAGTAGTGTGTAGGTTGACGCAATAACAGGTAGACAGTAGTGTGAAGGTTGACGCAATAACAGTTAGACAGTAGTGTGTAGGTTGACGCAATAACAGGTAGACAGTAGTGTGTAGGTTGACGCAATAACAGTTAGACAGTAGTGTGTAGGTTGACGCAATAACAGTTAGACAGTAGTGTGTAGGTTGACGCAATAACAGTTAGACAGTAGTGTGTAGGTTGACGCAATAACAGGTAGACAGTAGTGTGTAGGTTGACGCAATAACAGGTAGACAGTAGTGTGTAGGTTGACGCAATAACAGTTAGACAGTAGTGTGTAGGTTGACGCAATAACAGGTAGACAGTAGTGTGAAGGTTGACGCAATAACAGTTAGACAGTAGTGTGTAGGTTGACGCAATAACAGGTAGACAGTAGTGTGTAGGTTGACGCAATAACAGTAGACAGTAGTGTGTAGGTTGACGCAATAACAGGTAGACAGTAGTGTGAAGGTTGACGCAATAACAGTTAGACAGTAGTGTGTAGGTTGACGCAATAACAGGTAGACAGTAGTGTGAAGGTTGACGCAATAACAGGTAGACAGTAGTGTGAAGGTTGACGCAATAACAGGTAGACAGTAGTGTGTAGGTTGACGCAATAACAGGTAGACAGTAGTGTGAAGGTTGACGCAATAACAGGTAGACAGTAGTGTGAAGGTTGACGCAATAACAGTTAGACAGTAGTGTGTAGGTTGACGCAATAACAGTTAGACAGTAGTGTGTAGGTTGACGCAATAACAGTTAGACAGTAGTGTGAAGGTTGACGCAATAACAGTTAGACAGTAGTGTGAAGGTTGACGCAATAACAGTTAGACAGTAGTGTGAAGGTTGACGCAATAACAGTAGACAGTAGTGTGAAGGTTGACGCAATAACAGGTAGACAGTAGTGTGAAGGTTGACGCAATAACAGGTAGACAGTAGTGTGAAGGTTGACGCAATAACAGTTAGACAGTAGTGTGAAGGTTGACGCAATAACAGTTAGACAGTAGTGTGAAGGTTGACGCAATAACAGTTAGACAGTAGTGTGAAGGTTGACGCAATAACAGTTAGACAGTAGTGTGTAGGTTGACGCAATAACAGGTTAGACAGTAGTGTGTAGGTTGACGCAATAACAGGTAGACAGTAGTGTGAAGGTTGACGCAATAACAGTTAGACAGTAGTGTGTAGGTTGACGCAATAACAGTAGACAGTAGTGTGAAGGTTGACGCAATAACAGGTAGACAGTAGTGTGAAGGTTGACGCAATAACAGTTAGACAGTAGTGTGAAGGTTGACGCAATAACAGTTAGACAGTAGTGTGTAGGTTGACGCAATAACAGGTAGACAGTAGTGTGAAGGTTGACGCAATAACAGTTAGACAGTAGTGTGAAGGTTGACGCAATAACAGTAGACAGTAGTGTGAAGGTTGACGCAATAACAGTTAGACAGTAGTGTGAAGGTTGACGCAATAACAGTTAGACAGTAGTGTGAAGGTTGACGCAATAACAGTTAGACAGTAGTGTGTAGGTTGACGCAATAACAGGTAGACAGTAGTGTGAAGGTTGACGCAATAACAGTTAGACAGTAGTGTGAAGGTTGACGCAATAACAGGTAGACAGTAGTGTGAAGGTTGACGCAATAACAGGTAGACAGTAGTGTGTAGGTTGACGCAATAACAGGTAGACAGTAGTGTGAAGGTTGACGCAATAACAGGTAGACAGTAGTGTGAAGGTTGACGCAATAACAGTTAGACAGTAGTGTGACAGTAGGTTAGGTTGACGCAATAACAGGTAGACAGTAGTGTGAAGGTTGACGCAATAACAGTTAGACAGTAGTGTGAAGGTTGACGCAATAACAGTTAGACAGTAGTGTGAAGGTTGACGCAATAACAGTTAGACAGTAGTGTGAAGGTTGACGCAATAACAGGTAGACAGTAGTGTGAAGGTTGACGCAATAACAGGTAGACAGTAGTGTGAAGGTTGACGCAATAACAGGTAGACAGTAGTGTGAAGGTTGACGCAATAACAGTTAGACAGTAGTGTGTAGGTTGACGCAATAACAGTTAGACAGTAGTGTGTAGGTTGACGCAATAACAGGTAGACAGTAGTGTGTAGGTTGACGCAATAACAGTTAGACAGTAGTGTGAAGGTTGACGCAATAACAGTTAGACAGTAGTGTGAAGGTTGACGCAATAACAGTTAGACAGTAGTGTGAAGGTTGACGCAATAACAGTTAGACAGTAGTGTGAAGGTTGACGCAATAACAGGTAGACAGTAGTGTGTAGGTTGACGCAATAACAGGTAGACAGTAGTGTGAAGGTTGACGCAATAACAGTTAGACAGTAGTGTGAAGGTTGACGCAATAACAGGTAGACAGTAGTGTGTAGGTTGACGCAATAACAGGTAGACAGTAGTGTGAAGGTTGACGCAATAACAGTTAGACAGTAGTGTGAAGGTTGACGCAATAACAGGTAGACAGTAGTGTGAAGGTTGACGCAATAACAGTTAGACAGTAGTGTGAAGGTTGACGCAATAACAGTTAGACAGTAGTGTGTAGGTTGACGCAATAACAGGTAGACAGTAGTGTGTAGGTTGACGCAATAACAGTTAGACAGTAGTGTGTAGGTTGACGCAATAACAGGTAGACAGTAGTGTGTAGGTTGACGCAATAACAGTTAGACAGTAGTGTGTAGGTTGACGCAATAACAGGTAGACAGTAGTGTGTAGGTTGACGCAATAACAGGTAGACAGTAGTGTGAAGGTTGACGCAATAACAGTTAGACAGTAGTGTGTAGGTTGACGCAATAACAGTTAGACAGTAGTGTGTAGGTTGACGCAATAACAGGTAGACAGTAGTGTGAAGGTTGACGCAATAACAGTTAGACAGTAGTGTGTAGGTTGACGCAATAACAGGTAGACAGTAGTGTGTAGGTTGACGCAATAACAGTTAGACAGTAGTGTGTAGGTTGACGCAATAACAGGTAGACAGTAGTGTGTAGGTTGACGCAATAACAGTTAGACAGTAGTGTGTAGGTTGACGCAATAACAGGTAGACAGTAGTGTGACAGTAGTTGTAGGTTGACGCAATAACAGTTAGACAGTAGTGTGTAGGTTGACGCAATAACAGTTAGACAGTAGTGTGTAGGTTGACGCAATAACAGGTAGACAGTAGTGTGAAGGTTGACGCAATAACAGTTAGACAGTAGTGTGTAGGTTGACGCAATAACAGGTAGACAGTAGTGTGAAGGTTGACGCAATAACAGGTAGACAGTAGTGTGTTGACGCAATAACAGTAGACAGTAGTGTGAAGGTTGACGCAATAACAGGTAGACAGTAGTGTGTAGGTTGACGCAATAACAGGTAGACAGTAGTGTGAAGGTTGACGCAATAACAGTTAGACAGTAGTGTGAAGGTTGACGCAATAACAGTTAGACAGTAGTGTGAAGGTTGACGCAATAACAGTTAGACAGTAGTGTGAAGGTTGACGCAATAACAGTTAGACAGTAGTGTGAAGGTTGACGCAATAACAGGTAGACAGTAGTGTGAAGGTTGACGCAATAACAGTTAGACAGTAGTGTGTAGGTTGACGCAATAACAGTTAGACAGTAGTGTGTAGGTTGACGCAATAACAGTTAGACAGTAGTGTGTAGGTTGACGCAATAACAGGTAGACAGTAGTGTGTAGGTTGACGCAATAACAGGTAGACAGTAGTGTGAAGGTTGACGCAATAACAGTTAGACAGTAGTGTGTAGGTTGACGCAATAACAGGTAGACAGTAGTGTGTAGGTTGACGCAATAACAGGTAGACAGTAGTGTGAAGGTTGACGCAATAACAGTTAGACAGTAGTGTGTAGGTTGACGCAATAACAGGTAGACAGTAGTGTGAAGGTTGACGCAATAACAGTTAGACAGTAGTGTGTAGGTTGACGCAATAACAGGTAGACAGTAGTGTGAAGGTTGACGCAATAACAGGTAGACAGTAGTGTGAAGGTTGACGCAATAACAGGTAGACAGTAGTGTGTAGGTTGACGCAATAACAAATAGATAGAGAATGGTGTGTTGATTGAGACAATAACAGGTGGAGAGTGGTGTGTAGGTTGACGCAATAACAGGTAGACAGTAGTGTGAAGGTTGACGCAATAACAGTTAGACAGTAGTGTGTAGGTTGACGCAATAACAGGTAGACAGTAGTGTGTAGGTTGACGCAATAACAGTTAGACAGTAGTGTGTAGGTTGACGCAATAACAGTTAGACAGTAGTGTGTAGGTTGACGCAATAACAGTTAGACAGTAGTGTGTAGGTTGACGCAATAACAGGTAGAAAGTAGTGTGTAGGTTGACGCAATAACAGGTAGACAGTAGTGTGTAGGTTGACGCAATAACAGTTAGACAGTAGTGTGTAGGTTGACGCAATAACAGGTAGACAGTAGTGTGAAGGTTGACGCAATAACAGTTAGACAGTAGTGTGTAGGTTGACGCAATAACAGGTAGACAGTAGTGTGTAGGTTGACGCAATAACAGTAAGACAGTAGTGTGTAGGTTGACGCAATAACAGGTAGACAGTAGTGTGAAGGTTGACGCAATAACAGTTAGACAGTAGTGTGTAGGTTGACGCAATAACAGTTAGACAGTAGTGTGTAGGTTGACGCAATAACAGTTAGACAGTAGTGTGAAGGTTGACGCAATAACAGGTAGACAGTAGTGTGTAGGTTGACGCAATAACAGGTAGACAGTAGTGTGTAGGTTGACGCAATAACAGGTAGACAGTAGTGTGAAGGTTGACGCAATAACAGTTAGACAGTAGTGTGTAGGTTGACGCAATAACAGGTAGACAGTAGTGTGAAGGTTGACGCAATAACAGGTAGACAGTAGTGTGAAGGTTGACGCAATAACAGTTAGACAGTAGTGTGAAGGTTGACGCAATAACAGGTAGACAGTAGTGTGAAGGTTGACGCAATAACAGGTAGACAGGTTGAGCAATAACAGTAGACAGTGTGAAGGTTGACGCAATAACAGTTAGACAGTAGTGTGAAGGTTGACGCAATAACAGTTAGACAGTAGTGTGTAGGTTGACGCAATAACAGTTAGACAGTAGTGTGAAGGTTGACGCAATAACAGTTAGACAGTAGTGTGAAGGTTGACGCAATAACAGGTAGACAGTAGTGTGTAGGTTGACGCAATAACAGGTAGACAGTAGTGTGAAGGTTGACGCAATAACAGTTAGACAGTAGTGTGTAGGTTGACGCAATAACAGGTAGACAGTAGTGTGTAGGTTGACGCAATAACAGGTAGACAGTAGTGTGAAGGTTGACGCAATAACAGTTAGACAGTAGTGTGAAGGTTGACGCAATAACAGTTAGACAGTAGTGTGTAGGTTGACGCAATAACAGGTAGACAGTAGTGTGAAGGTTGACGCAATAACAGTTAGACAGTAGTGTGAAGGTTGACGCAATAACAGGTAGACAGTAGTGTGAAGGTTGACGCAATAACAGTTAGACAGTAGTGTGAAGGTTGACGCAATAACAGTTAGACAGTAGTGTGAAGGTTGACGCAATAACAGTTAGACAGTAGTGTGTAGGTTGACGCAATAACAGGTAGACAGTAGTGTGAAGGTTGACGCAATAACAGTTAGACAGTAGTGTGTAGGTTGACGCAATAACAGGTAGACAGTAGTGTGAAGGTTGACGCAATAACAGGTAGACAGTAGTGTGAAGGTTGACGCAATAACAGTTAGACAGTAGTGTGAAGGTTGACGCAATAACAGGTAGACAGTAGTGTGAAGGTTGACGCAATAACAGTTAGACAGTAGTGTGAAGGTTGACGCAATAACAGGTAGACAGTAGTGTGAAGGTTGACGCAATAACAGTTAGACAGTAGTGTGAAGGTTGACGCAATAACAGTTAGACAGTAGTGTGAAGGTTGACGCAATAACAGTTAGACAGTAGTGTGAAGGTTGACGCAATAACAGGTAGACAGTAGAGTGAAGGTTGACGCAATAACAGGTAGACAGTAGTGTGAAGGTTGACGCAATAACAGGTAGACAGTAGTGTGAAGGTTGACGCAATAACAGTTAGACAGTAGTGTGTAGGTTGACGCAATAACAGTTAGACAGTAGTGTGTAGGTTGACGCAATAACAGGTAGACAGTAGTGTGTAGGTTGACGCAATAACAGTTAGACAGTAGTGTGAAGGTTGACGCAATAACAGTTAGACAGTAGTGTGAAGGTTGACGCAATAACAGTTAGACAGTAGTGTGAAGGTTGACGCAATAACAGTTAGACAGTAGTGTGAAGGTTGACGCAATAACAGGTAGACAGTAGTGTGTAGGTTGACGCAATAACAGGTAGACAGTAGTGTGAAGGTTGACGCAATAACAGTTAGACAGTAGTGTGAAGGTTGACGCAATAACAGGTAGACAGTAGTGTGTAGGTTGACGCAATAACAGGTAGACAGTAGTGTGAAGGTTGACGCAATAACAGTTAGACAGTAGTGTGAAGGTTGACGCAATAACAGGTAGACAGTAGTGTGAAGGTTGACGCAATAACAGTTAGACAGTAGTGTGAAGGTTGACGCAATAACAGTTAGACAGTAGTGTGTAGGTTGACGCAATAACAGGTAGACAGTAGTGTGTAGGTTGACGCAATAACAGTTAGACAGTAGTGTGTAGGTTGACGCAATAACAGGTAGACAGTAGTGTGAAGGTTGACGCAATAACAGTTAGACAGTAGTGTGTAGGTTGACGCAATAACAGGTAGACAGTAGTGTGTAGGTTGACGCAATAACAGGTAGACAGTAGTGTGAAGGTTGACGCAATAACAGTTAGACAGTAGTGTGTAGGTTGACGCAATAACAGTTAGACAGTAGTGTGTAGGTTGACGCAATAACAGGTAGACAGTAGTGTGAAGGTTGACGCAATAACAGTTAGACAGTAGTGTGTAGGTTGACGCAATAACAGGTAGACAGTAGTGTGAAGGTTGACGCAATAACAGTTAGACAGTAGTGTGTAGGTTGACGCAATAACAGGTAGACAGTAGTGTGTAGGTTGACGCAATAACAGTTAGACAGTAGTGTGTAGGTTGACGCAATAACAGGTAGACAGTAGTGTGAAGGTTGACGCAATAACAGTTAGACAGTAGTGTGAAGGTTGACGCAATAACAGTTAGACAGTAGTGTGTAGGTTGACGCAATAACAGTTAGACAGTAGTGTGTAGGTTGACGCAATAACAGGTAGACAGTAGTGTGAAGGTTGACGCAATAACAGTTAGACAGTAGTGTGTAGGTTGACGCAATAACAGGTAGACAGTAGTGTGAAGGTTGACGCAATAACAGTTAGACAGTAGTGTGAAGGTTGACGCAATAACAGGTAGACAGTAGTGTGTAGGTTGACGCAATAACAGGTAGACAGTAGTGTGAAGGTTGACGCAATAACAGTTAGACAGTAGTGTGAAGGTTGACGCAATAACAGTTAGACAGTAGTGTGAAGGTTGACGCAATAACAGTTAGACAGTAGTGTGAAGGTTGACGCAATAACAGTTAGACAGTAGAGTGTGAAGGTTGACGCAATAACAGTTAGACAGTAGTGTGTAGGTTGACGCAATAACAGTTAGACAGTAGTGTGTAGGTTGACGCAATAACAGTTAGACAGTAGTGTGTAGGTTGACGCAATAACAGGTAGACAGTAGTGTGTAGGTTGACGCAATAACAGGTAGACAGTAGTGTGAAGGTTGACGCAATAACAGTTAGACAGTAGTGTGTAGGTTGACGCAATAACAGGTAGACAGTAGTGTGTAGGTTGACGCAATAACAGGTAGACAGTAGTGTGAAGGTTGACGCAATAACAGTTAGACAGTAGTGTGTAGGTTGACGCAATAACAGGTAGACAGTAGTGTGAAGGTTGACGCAATAACAGTTAGACAGTAGTGTGTAGGTTGACGCAATAACAGGTAGACAGTAGTGTGAAGGTTGACGCAATAACAGGTAGACAGTAGTGTGAAGGTTGACGCAATAACAGGTAGACAGTAGTGTGTAGGTTGACGCAATAACAAATAGACAGAGTGTGGTGTGTTGATTGAGACAATAACAGGTAGAGAGTGGTGTGTAGGTTGACGCAATAACAGGTAGACAGTAGTGTGAAGGTTGACGCAATAACAGTTAGACAGTAGTGTGTAGGTTGACGCAATAACAGGTAGACAGTAGTGTGTAGGTTGACGCAATAACAGTTAGACAGTAGTGTGTAGGTTGACGCAATAACAGTTAGACAGTAGTGTGTAGGTTGACGCAATAACAGTTAGACAGTAGTGTGTAGGTTGACGCAATAACAGGTAGAAAGTAGTGTGTAGGTTGACGCAATAACAGGTAGACAGTAGTGTGTAGGTTGACGCAATAACAGTTAGACAGTAGTGTGTAGGTTGACGCAATAACAGGTAGACAGTAGTGTGAAGGTTGACGCAATAACAGTTAGACAGTAGTGTGTAGGTTGACGCAATAACAGGTAGACAGTAGTGTGTAGGTTGACGCAATAACAGTAGACAGTAGTGTGTAGGTTGACGCAATAACAGGTAGACAGTAGTGTGTAGGTTGACGCAATAACAGTTAGACAGTAGTGTGTAGGTTGACGCAATAACAGGTAGACAGTAGTGTGTAGGTTGACGCAATAACAGGTAGACAGTAGTGTGTAGGTTGACGCAATAACAGGTAGACAGTAGTGTGAAGGTTGACGCAATAACAGGTAGACAGTAGTGTGTAGGTTGACGCAATAACAGGTAGACAGTAGTGTGAAGGTTGACGCAATAACAGTTAGACAGTAGTGTGTAGGTTGACGCAATAACAGGTAGACAGTAGTGTGTAGGTTGACGCAATAACAGGTAGACAGTAGTGTGAAGGTTGACGCAATAACAGTTAGACAGTAGTGTGAAGGTTGACGCAATAACAGGTAGACAGTAGTGTGAAGGTTGACGCAATAACAGGTAGACAGTAGTGTGTAGGTTGACGCAATAACAGGTAGACAGTAGTGTGAAGGTTGACGCAATAACAGTTAGACAGTAGTGTGAAGGTTGACGCAATAACAGTTAGACAGTAGTGTGAAGGTTGACGCAATAACAGTTAGACAGTAGTGTGAAGGTTGACGCAATAACAGTTAGACAGTAGTGTGAAGGTTGACGCAATAACAGGTAGACAGTAGTGTGAAGGTTGACGCAATAACAGGTAGACAGTAGTGTGAAGGTTGACGCAATAACAGTTAGACAGTAGTGTGTAGGTTGACGCAATAACAGGTAGACAGTAGTGTGAAGGTTGACGCAATAACAGGTAGACAGTAGTGTGAAGGTTGACGCAATAACAGGTAGACAGTAGTGTGAAGGTTGACGCAATAACAGTTAGACAGTAGTGTGAAGGTTGACGCAATAACAGGTAGACAGTAGTGTGAAGGTTGACGCAATAACAGGTAGACAGTAGTGTGAAGGTTGACGCAATAACAGGTAGACAGTAGTGTGAAGGTTGACGCAATAACAGTTAGACAGTAGTGTGAAGGTTGACGCAATAACAGTTAGACAGTAGTGTGAAGGTTGACGCAATAACAGTTAGACAGTAGTGTGAAGGTTGACGCAATAACAGTTAGACAGTAGTGTGTAGGTTGACGCAATAACAGTTAGACAGTAGTGTGTAGGTTGACGCAATAACAGGTAGACAGTAGTGTGAAGGTTGACGCAATAACAGGTAGACAGTAGTGTGAAGGTTGACGCAATAACAGTTAGACAGTAGTGTGAAGGTTGACGCAATAACAGGTAGACAGTAGTGTGAAGGTTGACGCAATAACAGTTAGACAGTAGTGTGAAGGTTGACGCAATAACAGTTAGACAGTAGTGTGAAGGTTGACGCAATAACAGTTAGACAGTAGTGTGAAGGTTGACGCAATAACAGTTAGACAGTAGTGTGAAGGTTGACGCAATAACAGTTAGACAGTAGTGTGAAGGTTGACGCAATAACAGGTAGACAGTAGTGTGAAGGTTGACGCAATAACAGGTAGACAGTAGTGTGAAGGTTGACGCAATAACAGGTAGACAGTAGTGTGAAGGTTGACGCAATAACAGTTAGACAGTAGTGTGTAGGTTGACGCAATAACAGTTAGACAGTAGTGTGTAGGTTGACGCAATAACAGGTAGACAGTAGTGTGTAGGTTGACGCAATAACAGTTAGACAGTAGTGTGAAGGTTGACGCAATAACAGTTAGACAGTAGTGTGAAGGTTGACGCAATAACAGTTAGACAGTAGTGTGAAGGTTGACGCAATAACAGTTAGACAGTAGTGTGAAGGTTGACGCAATAACAGGTAGACAGTAGTGTGTAGGTTGACGCAATAACAGGTAGACAGTAGTGTGAAGGTTGACGCAATAACAGTTAGACAGTAGTGTGAAGGTTGACGCAATAACAGGTAGACAGTAGTGTGTAGGTTGACGCAATAACAGGTAGACAGTAGTGTGAAGGTTGACGCAATAACAGTTAGACAGTAGTGTGAAGGTTGACGCAATAACAGGTAGACAGTAGTGTGAAGGTTGACGCAATAACAGTTAGACAGTAGTGTGAAGGTTGACGCAATAACAGTTAGACAGTAGTGTGTAGGTTGACGCAATAACAGGTAGACAGTAGTGTGTAGGTTGACGCAATAACAGTTAGACAGTAGTGTGTAGGTTGACGCAATAACAGGTAGACAGTTGACGCAATAACAGTTAGACAGTAGTGTGTAGGTTGACGCAATAACAGTTAGACAGTAGTGTGAAGGTTGACGCAATAACAGGTAGACAGTAGTGTGTAGGTTGACGCAATAACAGTTAGACAGTAGTGTGTAGGTTGACGCAATAACAGTTAGACAGTAGTGTGTAGGTTGACGCAATAACAGGTAGACAGTAGTGTGAAGGTTGACGCAATAACAGTTAGACAGTAGTGTGTAGGTTGACGCAATAACAGGTAGACAGTAGTGTGAAGGTTGACGCAATAACAGTTAGACAGTAGTGTGTAGGTTGACGCAATAACAGGTAGACAGTAGTGTGTAGGTTGACGCAATAACAGTTAGACAGTAGTGTGTAGGTTGACGCAATAACAGTAGACAGTAGTGTGAAGGTTGACGCAATAACAGTTAGACAGTAGTGTGAAGGTTGACGCAATAACAGTAGACAGTAGTGTGTAGGTTGACGCAATAACAGTTAGACAGTAGTGTGAAGGTTGACGCAATAACAGGTAGACAGTAGTGTGAAGGTTGACGCAATAACAGTTAGACAGTAGTGTGTAGGTTGACGCAATAACAGGTAGACAGTAGTGTGTAGGTTGACGCAATAACAGTTAGACAGTAGTGTGAAGGTTGACGCAATAACAGGTAGACAGTAGTGTGTAGGTTGACGCAATAACAGGTAGACAGTAGTGTGAAGGTTGACGCAATAACAGTTAGACAGTAGTGTGAAGGTTGACGCAATAACAGTTAGACAGTAGTGTGAAGGTTGACGCAATAACAGTTAGACAGTAGTGTGAAGGTTGACGCAATAACAGTTAGACAGTAGTGTGAAGGTTGACGCAATAACAGGTAGACAGTAGAGTGAAGGTTGACGCAATAACAGTTAGACAGTAGTGTGTAGGTTGACGCAATAACAGTTAGACAGTAGTGTGTAGGTTGACGCAATAACAGTTAGACAGTAGTGTGTAGGTTGACGCAATAACAGGTAGACAGTAGTGTGTAGGTTGACGCAATAACAGGTAGACAGTAGTGTGAAGGTTGACGCAATAACAGTTAGACAGTAGTGTGTAGGTTGACGCAATAACAGGTAGACAGTAGTGTGTAGGTTGACGCAATAACAGGTAGACAGTAGTGTGAAGGTTGACGCAATAACAGTTAGACAGTAGTGTGTAGGTTGACGCAATAACAGGTAGACAGTAGTGTGAAGGTTGACGCAATAACAGTTAGACAGTAGTGTGTAGGTTGACGCAATAACAGGTAGACAGTAGTGTGAAGGTTGACGCAATAACAGGTAGACAGTAGTGTGAAGGTTGACGCAATAACAGGTAGACAGTAGTGTGTAGGTTGACGCAATAACAAATAGATAGAGAATGGTGTGTTGATTGAGACAATAACAGGTAGACAGTAGTGTGTAGGTTGACGCAATAACAGGTAGACAGTAGTGTGAAGGTTGACGCAATAACAGTTAGACAGTAGTGTGTAGGTTGACGCAATAACAGTTAGACAGTAGTGTGTAGGTTGACGCAATAACAGTTAGACAGTAGTGTGTAGGTTGACGCAATAACAGTTAGACAGTAGTGTGTAGGTTGACGCAATAACAGTTAGACAGTAGTGTGTAGGTTGACGCAATAACAGGTAGACAGTAGTGTGTAGGTTGACGCAATAACAGGTAGACAGTAGTGTGTAGGTTGACGCAATAACAGTTAGACAGTAGTGTGTAGGTTGACGCAATAACAGGTAGACAGTAGTGTGAAGGTTGACGCAATAACAGTTAGACAGTAGTGTGTAGGTTGACGCAATAACAGGTAGACAGTAGTGTGTAGGTTGACGCAATAACAGTAGTGTGAAGGTTGACGCAATAACAGTTAGACAGTAGTGTGTAGGTTGACGCAATAACAGGTAGACAGTAGTGTGAAGGTTGACGCAATAACAGTTAGACAGTAGTGTGTAGGTTGACGCAATAACAGTTAGACAGTAGTGTGTAGGTTGACGCAATAACAGTTAGACAGTAGTGTGTAGGTTGACGCAATAACAGGTAGACAGTAGTGTGTAGGTTGACGCAATAACAGGTAGACAGTAGTGTGAAGGTTGACGCAATAACAGTTAGACAGTAGTGTGTAGGTTGACGCAATAACAGGTAGACAGTAGTGTGTAGGTTGACGCAATAACAGGTAGACAGTAGTGTGAAGGTTGACGCAATAACAGGTAGACAGTAGTGTGAAGGTTGACGCAATAACAGTTAGACAGTAGTGTGAAGGTTGACGCAATAACAGGTAGACAGTAGTGTGAAGGTTGACGCAATAACAGGTAGACAGTAGTGTGAGGTTGACGCAATAACAGTAGACAGTGTGAAGGTTGACGCAATAACAGGTAGACAGTAGTGTGAAGGTTGACGCAATAACAGTTAGACAGGTTGACGCAATAACAGTAGACAGTAGTGTGAAGGTTGACGCAATAACAGTTAGACAGTAGTGTGAAGGTTGACGCAATAACAGTTAGACAGTAGTGTGTAGGTTGACGCAATAACAGGTAGACAGTAGTGTGTAGGTTGACGCAATAACAGGTAGACAGTAGTGTGAAGGTTGACGCAATAACAGTTAGACAGTAGTGTGTAGGTTGACGCAATAACAGGTAGACAGTAGTGTGAAGGTTGACGCAATAACAGGTAGACAGTAGTGTGAAGGTTGACGCAATAACAGTTAGACAGTAGTGTGTTGAGGTTGACGCAATAACAGGTAGACAGTAGTGTGAAGGTTGACGCAATAACAGTTAGACAGTAGTGTGAAGGTTGACGCAATAACAGTTAGACAGTAGTGTGAAGGTTGACGCAATAACAGTTAGACAGTAGTGTGAAGGTTGACGCAATAACAGTTAGACAGTAGTGTGAAGGTTGACGCAATAACAGTTAGACAGTAGTGTGAAGGTTGACGCAATAACAGGTAGACAGTAGTGTGAAGGTTGACGCAATAACAGTTAGACAGTAGTGTGAAGGTTGACGCAATAACAGTTAGACAGTAGTGTGTAGGTTGACGCAATAACAGGTAGACAGTAGTGTGAAGGTTGACGCAATAACAGTTAGACAGTAGTGTGTAGGTTGACGCAATAACAGGTAGACAGTAGTGTGTAGGTTGACGCAATAACAGTTAGACAGTAGTGTGAAGGTTGACGCAATAACAGGTAGACAGTAGTGTGAAGGTTGACGCAATAACAGTTAGACAGTAGTGTGAAGGTTGACGCAATAACAGTTAGACAGTAGTGTGAAGGTTGACGCATAACAGTTAGACAGTAGTGTGAAGGTTGACGCAATAACAGGTAGACAGTAGTGTGAAGGTTGACGCAATAACAGGTAGACAGTAGTGTGAAGGTTGACGCAATAACAGGTAGACAGTAGTGTGTAGGTTGACGCAATAACAGTTAGACAGTAGTGTGTAGGTTGACGCAATAACAGTTAGACAGTAGTGTGTAGGTTGACGCAATAACAGTTAGACAGTAGTGTGTAGGTTGACGCAATAACAGGTAGACAGTAGTGTGTAGGTTGACGCAATAACAGTTAGACAGTAGTGTGAAGGTTGACGCAATAACAGTTAGACAGTAGTGTGAAGGTTGACGCAATAACAGTTAGACAGTAGTGTGAAGGTTGACGCAATAACAGGTAGACAGTAGTGTGTAGGTTGACGCAATAACAGGTAGACAGTAGTGTGAAGGTTGACGCAATAACAGTTAGACAGTAGTGTGAAGGTTGACGCAATAACAGTTAGACAGTAGTGTGTAGGTTGACGCAATAACAGGTAGACAGTAGTGTGAAGGTTGACGCAATAACAGTTAGACAGTAGTGTGAAGGTTGACGCAATAACAGGTAGACAGTAGTGTGAAGGTTGACGCAATAACAGTTAGACAGTAGTGTGAAGGTTGACGCAATAACAGTTAGACAGTAGTGTGTAGGTTGACGCAATAACAGGTAGACAGTAGTGTGTAGGTTGACGCAATAACAGTTAGACAGTAGTGTGTAGGTTGACGCAATAACAGGTAGACAGTAGTGTGAAGGTTGACGCAATAACAGTTAGACAGTAGTGTGTAGGTTGACGCAATAACAGGTAGACAGTAGTGTGTAGGTTGACGCAATAACAGGTAGACAGTAGTGTGAAGGTTGACGCAATAACAGTTAGACAGTAGTGTGTAGGTTGACGCAATAACAGTTAGACAGTAGTGTGTAGGTTGACGCAATAACAGGTAGACAGTAGTGTGAAGGTTGACGCAATAACAGTTAGACAGTAGTGTGTAGGTTGACGCAATAACAGGTAGACAGTAGTGTGTAGGTTGACGCAATAACAGTTAGACAGTAGTGTGTAGGTTGACGCAATAACAGGTAGACAGTAGTGTGTAGGTTGACGCAATAACAGTTAGACAGTAGTGTGTAGGTTGACGCAATAACAGTTAGACAGTAGTGTGTAGGTTGACGCAATAACAGTTAGACAGTAGTGTGAAGGTTGACGCAATAACAGTTAGACAGTAGTGTGTAGGTTGACGCAATAACAGTTAGACAGTAGTGTGTAGGTTGACGCAATAACAGGTAGACAGTAGTGTGTAGGTTGACGCAATAACAGTTAGACAGTAGTGTGTAGGTTGACGCAATAACAGTTAGACAGTAGTGTGAAGGTTGACGCAATAACAGTTAGACAGTAGTGTGAAGGTTGACGCAATAACAGGTAGACAGTAGTGTGTAGGTTGACGCAATAACAGGTAGACAGTAGTGTGAAGGTTGACGCAATAACAGTTAGACAGTAGTGTGAAGGTTGACGCAATAACAGTTAGACAGTAGTGTGAAGGTTGACGCAATAACAGTTAGACAGTAGTGTGAAGGTTGACGCAATAACAGTTAGACAGTAGTGTGTAGGTTGACGCAATAACAGTTAGACAGTAGTGTGTAGGTTGACGCAATAACAGTTAGACAGTAGTGTGTAGGTTGACGCAATAACAGGTAGACAGTAGTGTGTAGGTTGACGCAATAACAGGTAGACAGTAGTGTGAAGGTTGACGCAATAACAGTTAGACAGTAGTGTGTAGGTTGACGCAATAACAGGTAGACAGTAGTGTGAAGGTTGACGCAATAACAGTTAGACAGTAGTGTGTAGGTTGACGCAATAACAGGTAGACAGTAGTGTGTAGGTTGACGCAATAACAGTTAGACAGTAGTGTGAAGGTTGACGCAATAACAGTTAGACAGTAGTGTGTAGGTTGACGCAATAACAGGTAGACAGTAGTGTGTAGGTTGACGCAATAACAGTTAGACAGTAGTGTGTAGGTTGACGCAATAACAGGTAGACAGTAGTGTGAAGGTTGACGCAATAACAGGTAGACAGTAGTGTGAAGGTTGACGCAATAACAGTAGACAGTAGTGTGTAGGTTGACGCAATAACAGTTAGATAGAGAATGGTGTAGTTGATTGACGCAATAACAGGTAGACAGTAGTGTGTAGGTTGACGCAATAACAGGTAGACAGTAGTGTGAAGGTTGACGCAATAACAGTAGACAGTAGTGTGTAGGTTGACGCAATAACAGGTAGACAGTAGTGTGTAGGTTGACGCAATAACAGTTAGACAGTAGTGTGTAGGTTGACGCAATAACAGTTAGACAGTAGTGTGTAGGTTGACGCAATAACAGTTAGACAGTAGTGTGTAGGTTGACGCAATAACAGGTAGACAGTAGTGTGTAGGTTGACGCAATAACAGGTAGACAGTAGTGTGTAGGTTGACGCAATAACAGTTAGACAGTAGTGTGTAGGTTGACGCAATAACAGGTAGACAGTAGTGTGAAGGTTGACGCAATAACAGTTAGACAGTAGTGTGTAGGTTGACGCAATAACAGGTAGACAGTAGTGTGTAGGTTGACGCAATAACAGTTAGACAGTAGTGTGTAGGTTGACGCAATAACAGGTAGACAGTAGTGTGTAGGTTGACGCAATAACAGTTAGACAGTAGTGTGTAGGTTGACGCAATAACAGGTAGACAGTAGTGTGAAGGTTGACGCAATAACAGTTAGACAGTAGTGTGTAGGTTGACGCAATAACAGGTAGACAGTAGTGTGAAGGTTGACGCAATAACAGGTAGACAGTAGTGTGACAGTAGGTTGACGCAATAACAGGTAGACAGTAGTGTGAAGGTTGACGCAATAACAGTTAGACAGTAGTGTGTAGGTTGACGCAATAACAGGTAGACAGTAGTGTGAAGGTTGACGCAATAACAGGTAGACAGTAGTGTGAAGGTTGACGCAATAACAGTTAGACAGTAGTGTGAAGGTTGACGCAATAACAGGTAGACAGTAGTGTGAAGGTTGACGCAATAACAGGTAGACAGTAGTGTGAAGGTTGACGCAATAACAGGTAGACAGTAGTGTGAAGGTTGACGCAATAACAGTTAGACAGTAGTGTGAAGGTTGACGCAATAACAGGTAGACAGTAGTGTGAAGGTTGACGCAATAACAGTTAGACAGTAGTGTGAAGGTTGACGCAATAACAGTTAGACAGTAGTGTGAAGGTTGACGCAATAACAGGTAGACAGTAGTGTGAAGGTTGACGCAATAACAGGTAGACAGTAGTGTGAAGGTTGACGCAATAACAGTTAGACAGTAGTGTGAAGGTTGACGCAATAACAGGTAGACAGTAGTGTGAAGGTTGACGCAATAACAGGTAGACAGTAGTGTGAAGGTTGACGCAATAACAGTTAGACAGTAGTGTGAAGGTTGACGCAATAACAGTTAGACAGTAGTGTGAAGGTTGACGCAATAACAGGTAGACAGTAGTGTGAAGGTTGACGCAATAACAGTTAGACAGTAGTGTGAAGGTTGACGCAATAACAGGTAGACAGTAGTGTGAAGGTTGACGCAATAACAGTTAGACAGTAGTGTGAAGGTTGACGCAATAACAGTTAGACAGTAGTGTGAAGGTTGACGCAATAACAGTTAGACAGTAGTGTGAAGGTTGACGCAATAACAGTTAGACAGTAGTGTGAAGGTTGACGCAATAACAGTTAGACAGTAGTGTGAAGGTTGACGCAATAACAGGTAGACAGTAGTGTGAAGGTTGACGCAATAACAGGTAGACAGTAGTGTGAAGGTTGACGCAATAACAGTTAGACAGTAGTGTGAAGGTTGACGCAATAACAGGTAGACAGTAGTGTGAAGGTTGACGCAATAACAGTTAGACAGTAGTGTGAAGGTTGACGCAATAACAGGTAGACAGTAGTGTGAAGGTTGACGCAATAACAGTTAGACAGTAGTGTGAAGGTTGACGCAATAACAGTTAGACAGTAGTGTGAAGGTTGACGCAATAACAGTTAGACAGTAGTGTGAAGGTTGACGCAATAACAGGTAGACAGTAGTGTGAAGGTTGACGCAATAACAGGTAGACAGTAGTGTGAAGGTTGACGCAATAACAGGTAGACAGTAGTGTGAAGGTTGACGCAATAACAGTTAGACAGTAGTGTGAAGGTTGACGCAATAACAGTTAGACAGTAGTGTGAAGGTTGACGCAATAACAGTTAGACAGTAGTGTGTAGGTTGACGCAATAACAGGTAGACAGTAGTGTGAAGGTTGACGCAATAACAGTTAGACAGTAGTGTGAAGGTTGACGCAATAACAGTTAGACAGTAGTGTGAAGGTTGACGCAATAACAGTTAGACAGTAGTGTGAAGGTTGACGCAATAACAGGTAGACAGTAGTGTGTAGGTTGACGCAATAACAGGTAGACAGTAGTGTGAAGGTTGACGCAATAACAGTTAGACAGTAGTGTGAAGGTTGACGCAATAACAGTTAGACAGTAGTGTGTAGGTTGACGCAATAACAGGTAGACAGTAGTGTGAAGGTTGACGCAATAACAGTTAGACAGTAGTGTGAAGGTTGACGCAATAACAGGTAGACAGTAGTGTGAAGGTTGACGCAATAACAGTTAGACAGTAGTGTGAAGGTTGACGCAATAACAGTTAGACAGTAGTGTGTAGGTTGACGCAATAACAGTTAGACAGTAGTGTGTAGGTTGACGCAATAACAGTTAGACAGTAGTGTGTAGGTTGACGCAATAACAGGTAGACAGTAGTGTGAAGGTTGACGCAATAACAGTTAGACAGTAGTGTGTAGGTTGACGCAATAACAGGTAGACAGTAGTGTGTAGGTTGACGCAATAACAGGTAGACAGTAGTGTGAAGGTTGACGCAATAACAGTTAGACAGTAGTGTGTAGGTTGACGCAATAACAGTTAGACAGTAGTGTGTAGGTTGACGCAATAACAGGTAGACAGTAGTGTGAAGGTTGACGCAATAACAGTTAGACAGTAGTGTGTAGGTTGACGCAATAACAGGTAGACAGTAGTGTGTAGGTTGACGCAATAACAGTTAGACAGTAGTGTGTAGGTTGACGCAATAACAGGTAGACAGTAGTGTGAAGGTTGACGCAATAACAGTTAGACAGTAGTGTGTAGGTTGACGCAATAACAGGTAGACAGTAGTGTGAAGGTTGACGCAATAACAGGTAGACAGTAGTGTGAAGGTTGACGCAATAACAGGTAGACAGTAGTGTGTAGGTTGACGCAATAACAGTTAGACAGTAGTGTGTAGGTTGACGCAATAACAGGTAGACAGTAGTGTGAAGGTTGACGCAATAACAGTTAGACAGTAGTGTGTAGGTTGACGCAATAACAGGTAGACAGTAGTGTGAAGGTTGACGCAATAACAGTTAGACAGTAGTGTGAAGGTTGACGCAATAACAGGTAGACAGTAGTGTGTAGGTTGACGCAATAACAGGTAGACAGTAGTGTGAAGGTTGACGCAATAACAGTTAGACAGTAGTGTGAAGGTTGACGCAATAACAGTTAGACAGTAGTGTGAAGGTTGACGCAATAACAGTTAGACAGTAGTGTGAAGGTTGACGCAATAACAGTTAGACAGTAGTGTGAAGGTTGACGCAATAACAGTTAGACAGTAGAGTGAAGGTTGACGCAATAACAGTTAGACAGTAGTGTGTAGGTTGACGCAATAACAGGTAGACAGTAGTGTGTAGGTTGACGCAATAACAGTTAGACAGTAGTGTGTAGGTTGACGCAATAACAGGTAGACAGTAGTGTGTAGGTTGACGCAATAACAGGTAGACAGTAGTGTGAAGGTTGACGCAATAACAGTTAGACAGTAGTGTGTAGGTTGACGCAATAACAGGTAGACAGTAGTGTGTAGGTTGACGCAATAACAGGTAGACAGTAGTGTGAAGGTTGACGCAATAACAGTTAGACAGTAGTGTGTAGGTTGACGCAATAACAGGTAGACAGTAGTGTGAAGGTTGACGCAATAACAGTTAGACAGTAGTGTGTAGGTTGACGCAATAACAGGTAGACAGTAGTGTGAAGGTTGACGCAATAACAGGTAGACAGTAGTGTGAAGGTTGACGCAATAACAGGTAGACAGTAGTGTGTAGGTTGACGCAATAACAAATAGATAGAGAATGGTGAAGTTGATTGAGCAATAACAGGTAGAGAGTAGTGTGTAGGTTGACGCAATAACAGGTAGACAGTAGTGTGAAGGTTGACGCAATAACAGTTAGACAGTAGTGTGTAGGTTGACGCAATAACAGGTAGACAGTAGTGTGTAGGTTGACGCAATAACAGTTAGACAGTAGTGTGTAGGTTGACGCAATAACAGTTAGACAGTAGTGTGTAGGTTGACGCAATAACAGTTAGACAGTAGTGTGTAGGTTGACGCAATAACAGGTAGACAGTAGTGTGTAGGTTGACGCAATAACAGGTAGACAGTAGTGTGTAGGTTGACGCAATAACAGTTAGACAGTAGTGTGTAGGTTGACGCAATAACAGGTAGACAGTAGTGTGAAGGTTGACGCAATAACAGTTAGACAGTAGTGTGTAGGTTGACGCAATAACAGGTAGACAGTAGTGTGTAGGTTGACGCAATAACAGTTAGACAGTAGTGTGTAGGTTGACGCAATAACAGGTAGACAGTAGTGTGAAGGTTGACGCAATAACAGTTAGACAGTAGTGTGTAGGTTGACGCAATAACAGGTAGACAGTAGTGTGTAGGTTGACGCAATAACAGGTAGACAGTAGTGTGAAGGTTGACGCAATAACAGGTAGACAGTAGTGTGAAGGTTGACGCAATAACAGGTAGACAGTAGTGTGAAGGTTGACGCAATAACAGGTAGACAGTAGTGTGAAGGTTGACGCAATAACAGTTAGACAGTAGTGTGTAGGTTGACGCAATAACAGGTAGACAGTAGTGTGAAGGTTGACGCAATAACAGGTAGACAGTAGTGTGAAGGTTGACGCAATAACAGTTAGACAGTAGTGTGAAGGTTGACGCAATAACAGGTAGACAGTAGTGTGAAGGTTGACGCAATAACAGGTAGACAGTAGTGTGAAGGTTGACGCAATAACAGGTAGACAGTAGTGTGAAGGTTGACGCAATAACAGTTAGACAGTAGTGTGAAGGTTGACGCAATAACAGTTAGACAGTAGTGTGAAGGTTGACGCAATAACAGTTAGACAGTAGTGTGAAGGTTGACGCAATAACAGTTAGACAGTAGTGTGTAGGTTGACGCAATAACAGGTAGACAGTAGTGTGAAGGTTGACGCAATAACAGGTAGACAGTAGTGTGAAGGTTGACGCAATAACAGTTAGACAGTAGTGTGTAGGTTGACGCAATAACAGGTAGACAGTAGTGTGAAGGTTGACGCAATAACAGGTAGACAGTAGTGTGAAGGTTGACGCAATAACAGTTAGACAGTAGTGTGAAGGTTGACGCAATAACAGTTAGACAGTAGTGTGTAGGTTGACGCAATAACAGGTAGACAGTAGTGTGAAGGTTGACGCAATAACAGTTAGACAGTAGTGTGAAGGTTGACGCAATAACAGTTAGACAGTAGTGTGTAGGTTGACGCAATAACAGTTAGACAGTAGTGTGAAGGTTGACGCAATAACATAGACAGTAGTGTGAAGGTTGACGCAATAACAGTAGACAGTAGTGTGAAGGTTGACGCAATAACAGTTAGACAGTAGTGTGAAGGTTGACGCAATAACAGTTAGACAGTAGTGTGAAGGTTGACGCAATAACAGTTAGACAGTAGTGTGAAGGTTGACGCAATAACAGGTAGACAGTAGTGTGAAGGTTGACGCAATAACAGTTAGACAGTAGTGTGAAGGTTGACGCAATAACAGGTAGACAGTAGTGTGAAGGTTGACGCAATAACAGTTAGACAGTAGTGTGAAGGTTGACGCAATAACAGGTAGACAGTAGTGTGAAGGTTGACGCAATAACAGTTAGACAGTAGTGTGAAGGTTGACGCAATAACAGTTAGACAGTAGTGTGAAGGTTGACGCAATAACAGTTAGACAGTAGTGTGAAGGTTGACGCAATAACAGGTAGACAGTAGTGTGAAGGTTGACGCAATAACAGGTAGACAGTAGTGTGAAGGTTGACGCAATAACAGGTAGACAGTAGTGTGAAGGTTGACGCAATAACAGGTAGACAGTAGTGTGTAGGTTGACGCAATAACAGTTAGACAGTAGTGTGTAGGTTGACGCAATAACAGGTAGACAGTAGTGTGTAGGTTGACGCAATAACAGGTAGACAGTAGTGTGAAGGTTGACGCAATAACAGTTAGACAGTAGTGTGAAGGTTGACGCAATAACAGTTAGACAGTAGTGTGAAGGTTGACGCAATAACAGTTAGACAGTAGTGTGAAGGTTGACGCAATAACAGGTAGACAGTAGTGTGTAGGTTGACGCAATAACAGGTAGACAGTAGTGTGAAGGTTGACGCAATAACAGTTAGACAGTAGTGTGAAGGTTGACGCAATAACAGGTAGACAGTAGTGTGTAGGTTGACGCAATAACAGGTAGACAGTAGTGTGAAGGTTGACGCAATAACAGTTAGACAGTAGTGTGAAGGTTGACGCAATAACAGGTAGACAGTAGTGTGAAGGTTGACGCAATAACAGTTAGACAGTAGTGTGAAGGTTGACGCAATAACAGTTAGACAGTAGTGTGTAGGTTGACGCAATAACAGGTAGACAGTAGTGTGTAGGTTGACGCAATAACAGTTAGACAGTAGTGTGTAGGTTGACGCAATAACAGGTAGACAGTAGTGTGAAGGTTGACGCAATAACAGTTAGACAGTAGTGTGTAGGTTGACGCAATAACAGGTAGACAGTAGTGTGAAGGTTGACGCAATAACAGGTAGACAGTAGTGTGAAGGTTGACGCAATAACAGTTAGACAGTAGTGTGTAGGTTGACGCAATAACAGTTAGACAGTAGTGTGTAGGTTGACGCAATAACAGGTAGACAGTAGTGTGAAGGTTGACGCAATAACAGTTAGACAGTAGTGTGTAGGTTGACGCAATAACAGGTAGACAGTAGTGTGAAGGTTGACGCAATAACAGTTAGACAGTAGTGTGTAGGTTGACGCAATAACAGGTAGACAGTAGTGTGTAGGTTGACGCAATAACAGTTAGACAGTAGTGTGTAGGTTGACGCAATAACAGTTAGACAGTAGTGTGAAGGTTGACGCAATAACAGGTAGACAGTAGTGTGAAGGTTGACGCAATAACAGTTAGACAGTAGTGTGTAGGTTGACGCAATAACAGTTAGACAGTAGTGTGTAGGTTGACGCAATAACAGGTAGACAGTAGTGTGAAGGTTGACGCAATAACAGTTAGACAGTAGTGTGTAGGTTGACGCAATAACAGGTAGACAGTAGTGTGAAGGTTGACGCAATAACAGTTAGACAGTAGAGTGAAGGTTGACGCAATAACAGGTAGACAGTAGTGTGTAGGTTGACGCAATAACAGGTAGACAGTAGTGTGAAGGTTGACGCAATAACAGTTAGACAGTAGTGTGAAGGTTGACGCAATAACAGTTAGACAGTAGTGTGAAGGTTGACGCAATAACAGTTAGACAGTAGTGTGAAGGTTGACGCAATAACAGGTTAGACAGTAGTGTGAAGGTTGACGCAATAACAGTTAGACAGTAGTGTGTAGGTTGACGCAATAACAGGTAGACAGTAGTGTGTAGGTTGACGCAATAACAGTTAGACAGTAGTGTGTAGGTTGACGCAATAACAGGTAGACAGTAGTGTGTAGGTTGACGCAATAACAGGTAGACAGTAGTGTGAAGGTTGACGCAATAACAGTTAGACAGTAGTGTGTAGGTTGACGCAATAACAGGTAGACAGTAGTGTGTAGGTTGACGCAATAACAGGTAGACAATAGTGTGAAGGTTGACGCAATAACAGTTAGACAGTAGTGTGTAGGTTGACGCAATAACAGGTAGACAGTAGTGTGAAGGTTGACGCAATAACAGTTAGACAGTAGTGTGTAGGTTGACGCAATAACAGGTAGACAGTAGTGTGAAGGTTGACGCAATAACAGGTAGACAGTAGTGTGAAGGTTGACGCAATAACAGGTAGACAGTAGTGTGTAGGTTGACACAATAACAAATAGATAGAGAATGGTGTGTTGATTGAGACAATAACAGGTGGAGAGTGGTGTGTAGGTTGACGCAATAACAGGTAGACAGTAGTGTGAAGGTTGACGCAATAACAGTTAGACAGTAGTGTGTAGGTTGACGCAATAACAGGTAGACAGTAGTGTGTAGGTTGACGCAATAACAGTTAGACAGTAGTGTGTAGGTTGACGCAATAACAGTTAGACAGTAGTGTGTAGGTTGACGCAATAACAGTTAGACAGTAGTGTAGGTTGACGCAATGTAGACAGTAGTGTGACGCAATAACAGGTAGACAGTAGTGTGTAGGTTGACGCAATAACAGGTAGACAGTAGTGTGTAGGTTGACGCAATAACAGTTAGACAGTAGTGTGTAGGTTGACGCAATAACAGGTAGACAGTAGTGTGAAGGTTGACGCAATAACAGTTAGACAGTAGTGTGTAGGTTGACGCAATAACAGGTAGACAGTAGTGTGTAGGTTGACGCAATAACAGTTAGACAGTAGTGTGTAGGTTGACGCAATAACAGGTAGACAGGTTGACGCAATAACAGTAGACAGTAGTGTGTAGGTTGACGCAATAACAGGTAGACAGTAGTGTGTAGGTTGACGCAATAACATAGACAGTAGTGTGAAGGTTGACGCAATAACAGGTAGACAGTAGTGTGAAGGTTGACGCAATAACAGGTAGACAGTAGTGTGAAGGTTGACGCAATAACAGGTAGACAGTAGTGTGAAGGTTGACGCAATAACAGTTAGACAGTACGCAATAACAGGTAGACAGTAGTGTGAAGGTTGACGCAATAACAGGTAGACAGTAGTGTGAAGGTTACGCAATAACAGTAGACAGTAGTGTGAAGGTTGACGCAATAACAGTTAGACAGTAGTGTGAAGGTTGACGCAATAACAGGTAGACAGTAGTGTGAAGGTTGACGCAATAACAGGTAGACAGTAGTGTGTAGGTTGACGCAATAACAGGTAGACAGTAGTGTGAAGGTTGACGCAATAACAGTTAGACAGTAGTGTGAAGGTTGACGCAATAACAGTTAGACAGTAGTGTGAAGGTTGACGCAATAACAGGTAGACAGTAGTGTGAAGGTTGACGCAATAACAGTTAGACAGTAGTGTGTAGGTTGACGCAATAACAGTTAGACAGTAGTGTGTAGGTTGACGCAATAACAGGTAGACAGTAGTGTGAAGGTTGACGCAATAACAGTTAGACAGTAGTGTGAAGGTTGACGCAATAACAGTTAGACAGTAGTGTGTAGGTTGACGCAATAACAGGTAGACAGTAGTGTGAAGGTTGACGCAATAACAGTTAGACAGTAGTGTGAAGGTTGACGCAATAACAGTTAGACAGTAGTGTGTAGGTTGACGCAATAACAGGTAGACAGTAGTGTGTAGGTTGACGCAATAACAGTTAGACAGTAGTGTGTAGGTTGACGCAATAACAGGTAGACAGTAGTGTGAAGGTTGACGCAATAACAGTTAGACAGTAGTGTGTAGGTTGACGCAATAACAGTTAGACAGTAGTGTGAAGGTTGACGCAATAACAGTTAGACAGTAGTGTGAAGGTTGACGCAATAACAGTTAGACAGTAGTGTGAAGGTTGACGCAATAACAGGTAGACAGTAGTGTGAAGGTTGACGCAATAACAGTTAGACAGTAGTGTGAAGGTTGACGCAATAACAGGTAGACAGTAGTGTGAAGGTTGACGCAATAACAGTTAGACAGTAGTGTGAAGGTTGACGCAATAACAGGTAGACAGTAGTGTGAAGGTTGACGCAATAACAGTTAGACAGTAGTGTGAAGGTTGACGCAATAACAGGTAGACAGTAGTGTGAAGGTTGACGCAATAACAGTTAGACAGTAGTGTGAAGGTTGACGCAATAACAGTTAGACAGTAGTGTGAAGGTTGACGCAGTAACAGTTAGACAGTAGTGTGAAGTTGACGCAATAACAGTAGACAGTAGAGTGAAGGTTGACGCAATAACAGGTAGACAGTAGTGTGAAGGTTGACGCAATAACAGGTAGACAGTAGTGTGAAGGTTGACGCAATAACAGTTAGACAGTAGTGTGTAGGTTGACGCAATAACAGTTAGACAGTAGTGTGTAGGTTGACGCAATAACAGGTAGACAGTAGTGTGTAGGTTGACGCAATAACAGTTAGACAGTAGTGTGAAGGTTGACGCAATAACAGTTAGACAGTAGTGTGAAGGTTGACGCAATAACAGTTAGACAGTAGTGTGAAGGTTGACGCAATAACAGTTAGACAGTAGTGTGAAGGTTGACGCAATAACAGGTAGACAGTAGTGTGTAGGTTGACGCAATAACAGGTAGACAGTAGTGTGAAGGTTGACGCAATAACAGTTAGACAGTAGTGTGTAGGTTGACGCAATAACAGGTAGACAGTAGTGTGTAGGTTGACGCAATAACAGGTAGACAGTAGTGTGAAGGTTGACGCAATAACAGTTAGACAGTAGTGTGAAGGTTGACGCAATAACAGGTAGACAGTAGTGTGAAGGTTGACGCAATAACAGTTAGACAGTAGTGTGAAGGTTGACGCAATAACAGTTAGACAGTAGTGTGTAGGTTGACGCAATAACAGGTAGACAGTAGTGTGTAGGTTGACGCAATAACAGTTAGACAGTAGTGTGTAGGTTGACGCAATAACAGGTAGACAGTAGTGTGAAGGTTGACGCAATAACAGTTAGACAGTAGTGTGTAGGTTGACGCAATAACAGGTAGACAGTAGTGTGTAGGTTGACGCTAACATAGACAGTAGTGTGAAGGTTGACGCAATAACAGTAGACAGTAGTGTGAAGGTTGACGCAATAACAGTTAGACAGTAGTGTGTAGGTTGACGCAATAACAGTTAGACAGTAGTGTGTAGGTTGACGCAATAACAGTTAGACAGTAGTGTGTAGGTTGACGCAATAACAGGTAGACAGTAGTGTGTAGGTTGACGCAATAACAGTTAGACAGTAGTGTGTAGGTTGACGCAATAACAGGTTAGACAGTAGTGTGTAGGTTGACGCAATAACAGTTAGACAGTAGTGTGTAGGTTGACGCAATAACAGGTAGACAGTAGTGTGTAGGTTGACGCAATAACAGTTAGACAGTAGTGTGAAGGTTGACGCAATAACAGTTAGACAGGTTGACGCAATGTAGACAGTAGTGTGTAGGTTGACGCAATAACAGGTAGACAGTAGTGTGAAGGTTGACGCAATAACAGTTAGACAGTAGTGTGTAGGTTGACGCAATAACAGGTAGACAGTAGTGTGAAGGTTGACGCAATAACAGTTAGACAGTAGTGTGAAGGTTGACGCAATAACAGGTAGACAGTAGTGTGTAGGTTGACGCAATAACAGGTAGACAGTAGTGTGAAGGTTGACGCAATAACAGGTAGACAGTAGTGTGAAGGTTGACGCAATAACAGTTAGACAGTAGTGTGAAGGTTGACGCAATAACAGTTAGACAGTAGTGTGAAGGTTGACGCAATAACAGTTAGACAGTAGTGTGAAGGTTGACGCAATAACAGTTAGACAGTAGTGTGAAGGTTGACGCAATAACAGTTAGACAGTAGTGTGTAGGTTGACGCAATAACAGGTAGACAGTAGTGTGTAGGTTGACGCAATAACAGTTAGACAGTAGTGTGTAGGTTGACGCAATAACAGGTAGACAGTAGTGTGTAGGTTGACGCAATAACAGGTAGACAGTAGTGTGAAGGTTGACGCAATAACAGTTAGACAGTAGTGTGTAGGTTGACGCAATAACAGGTAGACAGTAGTGTGTAGGTTGACGCAATAACAGGTAGACAATAGTGTGAAGGTTGACGCAATAACAGTTAGACAGTAGTGTGTAGGTTGACGCAATAACAGGTAGACAGTAGTGTGAAGGTTGACGCAATAACAGTTAGACAGTAGTGTGTAGGTTGACGCAATAACAGGTAGACAGTAGTGTGAAGGTTGACGCAATAACAGGTAGACAGTAGTGTGAAGGTTGACGCAATAACAGGTAGACAGTAGTGTGTAGGTTGACACAATAACAAATAGATAGAGAATGGTGTGTTGATTGAGACAATAACAGGTGGAGAGTGGTGTGTAGGTTGACGCAATAACAGGTAGACAGTAGTGTGAAGGTTGACGCAATAACAGTTAGACAGTAGTGTGTAGGTTGACGCAATAACAGGTAGACAGTAGTGTGTAGGTTGACGCAATAACAGTTAGACAGTAGTGTGTAGGTTGACGCAATAACAGTTAGACAGTAGTGTGTAGGTTGACGCAATAACAGTTAGACAGTAGTGTGTAGGTTGACGCAATAACAGGTAGACAGTAGTGTGTAGGTTGACGCAATAACAGGTAGACAGTAGTGTGTAGGTTGACGCAATAACAGTTAGACAGTAGTGTGTAGGTTGACGCAATAACAGGTAGACAGTAGTGTGAAGGTTGACGCAATAACAGTTAGACAGTAGTGTGTAGGTTGACGCAATAACAGGTAGACAGTAGTGTGTAGGTTGACGCAATAACAGTTAGACAGTAGTGTGTAGGTTGACGCAATAACAGGTAGACAGTAGTGTGAAGGTTGACGCAATAACAGTTAGACAGTAGTGTGTAGGTTGACGCAATAACAGGTAGACAGTAGTGTGTAGGTTGACGCAATAACAGGTAGACAGTAGTGTGAAGGTTGACGCAATAACAGGTAGACAGTAGTGTGAAGGTTGACGCAATAACAGGTAGACAGTAGTGTGTAGGTTGACGCAATAACAGGTAGACAGTAGTGTGAAGGTTGACGCAATAACAGTTAGACAGTAGTGTGAAGGTTGACGCAATAACAGGTAGACAGTAGTGTGAAGGTTGACGCAATAACAGGTAGACAGTAGTGTGAAGGTTGACGCAATAACAGTTAGACAGTAGTGTGAAGGTTGACGCAATAACAGGTAGACAGTAGTGTGAAGGTTGACGCAATAACAGGTAGACAGTAGTGTGAAGGTTGACGCAATAACAGGTAGACAGTAGTGTGAAGGTTGACGCAATAACAGTTAGACAGTAGTGTGAAGGTTGACGCAATAACAGTTAGACAGTAGTGTGAAGGTTGACGCAATAACAGTTAGACAGTAGTGTGTAGGTTGACGCAATAACAGTTAGACAGTAGTGTGAAGGTTGACGCAATAACAGGTAGACAGTAGTGTGTAGGTTGACGCAATAACAGGTAGACAGTAGTGTGAAGGTTGACGCAATAACAGTTAGACAGTAGTGTGTAGGTTGACGCAATAACAGGTAGACAGTAGTGTGTAGGTTGACGCAATAACAGGTAGACAGTAGTGTGAAGGTTGACGCAATAACAGTTAGACAGTAGTGTGAAGGTTGACGCAATAACAGTTAGACAGTAGTGTGAAGGTTGACGCAATAACAGGTAGACAGTAGTGTGAAGGTTGACGCAATAACAGTTAGACAGTAGTGTGAAGGTTGACGCAATAACAGTTAGACAGTAGTGTGTAGGTTGACGCAATAACAGTTAGACAGTAGTGTGTAGGTTGACGCAATAACAGTTAGACAGTAGTGTGAAGGTTGACGCAATAACAGTTAGACAGTAGTGTGAAGGTTGACGCAATAACAGGTAGACAGTAGTGTGAAGGTTGACGCAATAACAGTTAGACAGTAGTGTGAAGGTTGACGCAATAACAGGTAGACAGTAGTGTGAAGGTTGACGCAATAACAGGTAGACAGTAGTGTGAAGGTTGACGCAATAACAGTTAGACAGTAGTGTGAAGGTTGACGCAATAACAGGTAGACAGTAGTGTGAAGGTTGACGCAATAACAGTTAGACAGTAGTGTGAAGGTTGACGCAATAACAGGTAGACAGTAGTGTGAAGGTTGACGCAATAACAGTTAGACAGTAGTGTGAAGGTTGACGCAATAACAGTTAGACAGTAGTGTGAAGGTTGACGCAATAACAGTTAGACAGTAGTGTGAAGGTTGACGCAATAACAGGTAGACAGTAGAGTGAAGGTTGACGCAATAACAGGTAGACAGTAGTGTGAAGGTTGACGCAATAACAGGTAGACAGTAGTGTGAAGGTTGACGCAATAACAGTTAGACAGTAGTGTGTAGGTTGACGCAATAACAGTTAGACAGTAGTGTGTAGGTTGACGCAATAACAGGTAGACAGTAGTGTGTAGGTTGACGCAATAACAGTTAGACAGTAGTGTGAAGGTTGACGCAATAACAGTTAGACAGTAGTGTGAAGGTTGACGCAATAACAGTTAGACAGTAGTGTGAAGGTTGACGCAATAACAGTTAGACAGTAGAGTGAAGGTTGACGCAATAACAGGTAGACAGTAGTGTGTAGGTTGACGCAATAACAGGTCGACAGTAGTGTGAAGGTTGACGCAATAACAGTTAGACAGTAGGGTGAAGGTTGACGCAATAACAGGTAGACAGTAGTGTGTAGGTTGACGCAATATCAGGTAGACAGTAGTGTGAAGGTTGACGCAATAACAGTTAGACAGTAGTGTGAAGGTTGACGCAATAACAGGTAGACAGTAGTGTGAAGGTTGACGCAATAACAGTTAGACAGTAGTGTGAAGGTTGACGCAATAACAGTTAGACAGTAGTGTGTAGGTTGACGCAATAACAGGTAGACAGTAGTGTGTAGGTTGACGCAATAACAGTTAGACAGTAGTGTGTAGGTTGACGCAATAACAGGTAGACAGTAGTGTGAAAGTTGACGCAATAACAGTTAGACAGTAGTGTGTAGGTTGACGCAATAACAGGTAGACAGTAGTGTGAAGGTTGACGCAATAACAGGTAGACAGTAGTGTGAAGGTTGACGCAATAACAGTTAGACAGTAGTGTGTAGGTTGACGCAATAACAGTTAGACAGTAGTGTGTAGGTTGACGCAATAACAGGTAGACAGTAGTGTGAAGGTTGACGCAATAACAGTTAGACAGTAGTGTGTAGGTTGACGCAATAACAGGTAGACAGTAGTGTGAAGGTTGACGCAATAACAGTTAGACAGTAGTGTGTAGGTTGACGCAATAACAGGTAGACAGTAGTGTGTAGGTTGACGCAATAACAGTTAGACAGTAGTGTGTAGGTTGACGCAATAACAGGTAGACAGTAGTGTGAAGGTTGACGCAATAACAGGTAGACAGTAGTGTGAAGGTTGACGCAATAACAGTTAGACAGTAGTGTGTAGGTTGACGCAATAACAGTTAGACAGTAGTGTGTAGGTTGACGCAATAACAGGTAGACAGTAGTGTGAAGGTTGACGCAATAACAGTTAGACAGTAGTGTGTAGGTTGACGCAATAACAGGTAGACAGTAGTGTGAAGGTTGACGCAATAACAGTTAGACAGTAGTGTGAAGGTTGACGCAATAACAGGTAGACAGTAGTGTGTAGGTTGACGCAATAACAGGTAGACAGTAGTGTGAAGGTTGACGCAATAACAGTTAGACAGTAGTGTGAAGGTTGACGCAATAACAGTTAGACAGTAGTGTGAAGGTTGACGCAATAACAGTTAGACAGTAGTGTGAAGGTTGACGCAATAACAGTTAGACAGTAGTGTGAAGGTTGACGCAATAACAGGTAGACAGTAGAGTGAAGGTTGACGCAATAACAGTTAGACAGTAGTGTGTAGGTTGACGCAATAACAGGTAGACAGTAGTGTGTAGGTTGACGCAATAACAGTTAGACAGTAGTGTGTAGGTTGACGCAATAACAGGTAGACAGTAGTGTGTAGGTTGACGCAATAACAGGTAGACAGTAGTGTGAAGGTTGACGCAATAACAGTTAGACAGTAGTGTGTAGGTTGACGCAATAACAGGTAGACAGTAGTGTGTAGGTTGACGCAATAACAGGTAGACAATAGTGTGAAGGTTGACGCAATAACAGTTAGACAGTAGTGTGTAGGTTGACGCAATAACAGGTAGACAGTAGTGTGAAGGTTGACGCAATAACAGTTAGACAGTAGTGTGTAGGTTGACGCAATAACAGGTAGACAGTAGTGTGAAGGTTGACGCAATAACAGGTAGACAGTAGTGTGAAGGTTGACGCAATAACAGGTAGACAGTAGTGGGTAGGTTGACACAATAACAAATAGATAGAGAATGGTGTGTTGATTGAGACAATAACAGGTGGAGAGTGGTGTGTAGGTTGACGCAATAACAGGTAGACAGTAGTGTGAAGGTTGACGCAATAACAGTTAGACAGTAGTGTGTAGGTTGACGCAATAACAGGTAGACAGTAGTGTGTAGGTTGACGCAATAACAGTTAGACAGTAGTGTGTAGGTTGACGCAATAACAGTTAGACAGTAGTGTGTAGGTTGACGCAATAACAGTTAGACAGTAGTGTGTAGGTTGACGCAATAACAGGTAGAAAGTAGTGTGTAGGTTGACGCAATAACAGGTAGACAGTAGTGTGTAGGTTGACGCAATAACAGTTAGACAGTAGTGTGTAGGTTGACGCAATAACAGGTAGACAGTAGTGTGAAGGTTGACGCAATAACAGTTAGACAGTAGTGGGTAGGTTGACGCAATAACAGGTAGACAGTAGTGTGTAGGTTGACGCAATAACAGTAAGACAGTAGTGTGTAGGTTGACGCAATAACAGGTAGACAGTAGTGTGAAGGTTGACGCAATAACAGTTAGACAGTAGTGTGTAGGTTGACGCAATAACAGTTAGACAGTAGTGTGTAGGTTGACGCAATAACAGTTAGACAGTAGTGTGAAGGTTGACGCAATAACACGTAGACAGTAGTGTGAAGGTTGACGCAATAACAGGTAGACAGTAGTGTGAAGATTGACGCAATAACAGGTAGACAGTAGTGTGAAGGTTGACGCAATAACAGTTAGACAGTAGTGTGAAGGTTGACGCAATAACAGGTAGACAGTAGTGTGAAGGTTGACGCAATAACAGGTAGACAGTAGTGTGAAGATTGACGCAATAACAGTTAGACAGTAGTGTGAAGGTTGACGCAATAACAGGTAGACAGTAGGGTGAAGGTTGACGCAATAACAGGTAGACAGTAGTGTGAAGGTTGACGCAATAACAGGTAGACAGTAGGGTGAAGGTTGACGCAATAACAGTTAGACAGTAGTGTGAAGGTTGACGCAATAACAGTTAGACAGTAGTGTGAAGGTTGACGCAATAACAGTTAGACAGTAGTGTGATGGTTGACGCAATAACAGTTAGACAGTAGTGTGAAGGTTGACGCAATAACAGGTAGACAGTAGTGTGAAGGTTGACGCAATAACAGGTAGACAGTAGTGTGAAGGTTGACGCAATAACAGTTAGACAGTAGTGTGAAGGTTGACGCAATAACAGGTAGACAGTAGTGTGAAGGTTGACGCAATAACAGGTAGACAGTAGAGTGAAGGTTGACGCAATAACAGTTAGACAGTAGTGTGAAGGTTGACGGAATAACAGTTAGACAGTAGTGTGAAGGTTGAAGCAATAACAGGTAGACAGTAGTGTGAAGGTTGACGCAATAACAGTTAGACAGTAGTGTGAAGGTTGACGCAATAACAGGTAGACAGTAGTGTGAAGGTTGATGCAATAAAAGTTAGACAGTAGTGTGAAGGTTGACGCAATAACAGCTAGACAGTAGTGTGAAGGTTGACGCAATAACAGTTAGACAGTAGTGTGAAGGTTGACGCAATAACAGGTAGACAGTAGTGTGAAGGTTGACGCAATTACAGGTAGACAGTAGTGTGAAGGTTGACGCAATAACAGGTAGACAGTAGTGTGAAGGTTGACGCAATTACAGGTAGACAGTAGTGTGAAGGTTGACGCAATAACAGTTAGACAGTAGTGTGAAGGTTGACGCAATAACAGGTAGACAGTAGTGTGAAGGTTGACGCAATAACAGTTAGACAGTAGTGTGAAGGTTGGCGCAATAACAGGTAGACAGTAGTGTGAAGGTTGACGCAGTAACAGTTAGACAGTAGTGTGAAGGTTGACGCAATAACAGTTAGACAGTAGTGTGAAGGTTGACGCAGTAACAGTTAGACAGTAGTGTGAAGTTTGATGCAATAACAGGTAGACAGTAGAGTGAAGGTTGACGCAATAACAGGTAGACAGTAGTGTGAAGGTTGACGCAATAACAGGTGGACAGTAGTGTGAAGGTTGACGCAATAACAGTTAGACAGTAGTGTGTAGGTTGACGCAATAACAGTTAGACAGTAGTGTGTAGGTTGACGCAATAACAGGTAGACAGCAGTGTGTAGGTTGACGCAATAACAGTTAGACAGTAGTGTGAAGGTTGACGCAATAACAGTTAGACAGTAGTGTGAAGGTTGACGCAATAACAGTTAGACAGTAGTGTGAAGGTTGACGCAATAACAGTTAGACAGTAGAGTGAAGGTTGACGCAATAACAGGTAGACAGTAGTGTGTAGGTTGACGCAATAACAGGTCGACAGTAGTGTGAAGGTTGACGCAATAACAGTTAGACAGTAGGGTGAAGGTTGACGCAATAACAGGTAGACAGTAGTGTGTAGGTTGACGCAATATCAGGTAGACAGTAGTGTGAAGGTTGACGCAATAACAGTTAGACAGTAGTGTGAAGGTTGACGCAATAACAGGTAGACAGTAGTGTGAAGGTTGACGCAATAACAGTTAGACAGTAGTGTGAAGGTTGACGCAATAACAGTTAGACAGTAGTGTGTAGGTTGACGCAATAACAGGTAGACAGTAGTGTGTAGGTTGACGCAATAACAGTTAGACAGTAGTGTGTAGGTTGACGCAATAACAGGTAGACAGTAGTGTGAAAGTTGACGCAATAACAGTTAGACAGTAGTGTGTAGGTTGACGCAATAACAGGTAGACAGTAGTGTGAAGGTTGACGCAATAACAGGTAGACAGTAGTGTGAAGGTTGACGCAATAACAGTTAGACAGTAGTGTGTAGGTTGACGCAATAACAGTTAGACAGTAGTGTGTAGGTTGACGCAGTAACAGGTAGACAGTAGTGTGAAGGTTGACGCAATAACAGTTAGACAGTAGTGTGTAGGTTGACGCAATAACAGGTAGACAGTAGTGTGAAGGTTGACGCAATAACATTTAGATAGTAGTGTGTAGGTTGACGCAATAACAGGTAGACAGTAGTGTGTAGGTTGACGCAATAACAGTTAGACAGTAGTGTGTAGGTTGACGCAATAACAGGTAGACAGTAGTGTGAAGGTTGACGCAATAACAGGTAGACAGTAGTGTGAAGGTTGACGCAATAACAGTTAGACAGAAGTGTGTAGGTTGACGCAATAACAGTTAGACAGTAGTGTGTAGGTTGACGCAATAACAGGTAGACAGTAGTGTGAAGGTTGACGCAATAACAGTTAGACAGTAGTGTGTAGGTTGACGCAATAACAGGTAGACAGTAGTGTGAAGGTTGACGCAATAACAGTTAGACAGTAGAGTGAAGGTTGACGCAATAACAGGTAGACAGTAGTGTGTAGGTTGACGCAATAACAGGTAGACAGTAGTGTGAAGGTTGACGCAATAACAGTTAGACAGTAGTGTGAAGGTTGACGCAATAACAGTTAGACAGTAGTGTGAAGGTTGACGCAATAACAGTTAGACAGTAGTGTGAAGGTTGACGCAATAACAGTTAGACAGTAGTGTGAAGGTTGACGCAATAACAGGTAGAGAGTAGAGTGAAGGTTGACGCAATAACAGTTAGACAGTAGTGTGTAGGTTGACGCAATAACAGTTAGACAGTAGTGTGTAGGTTGACGCAATAACAGTTAGACAGTAGTGTGTAGGTTGACGCAATAACAGGTAGACAGTAGAGTGTAGGTTGACGCAATAACAGGTAGACAGTAGTGTGAAGGTTGACGCAATAACAGTTAGACAGTAGTGTGTAGGTTGACGCAATAACAGGTAGACAGTAGTGTGTAGGTTGACGCAATAACAGGTAGACAATAGTGTGAAGGTTGACGCAATAACAGTTAGACAGTAGTGTGTAGGTTGACGCAATAACAGGTAGACAGTAGTGTGAAGGTTGACGCAATAACAGTTAGACAGTAGTGTGTAGGTTGACGCAATAACAGGTAGACAGTAGTGTGAAGGTTGACGCAATAACAGGTAGACAGTAGTGTGAAGGTTGACGCAATAACAGGTAGACAGTAGTGGGTAGGTTGACACAATAACAAATAGATAGAGAATGGTGTGTTGATTGAGACAATAACAGGTGGAGAGTGGTGTGTAGGTTGACGCAATAACAGGTAGACAGTAGTGTGAAGGTTGACGCAATAACAGTTAGACAGTAGTGTGTAGGTTGACGCAATAACAGGTAGACAGTAGTGTGTAGGTTGACGCAATAACAGTTAGACAGTAGTGTGTAGGTTGAAGCAATAACAGTTAGACAGTAGTGTGTAGGTTGACGCAATAACAGTTAGACAGTAGTGTGTAGGTTGACGCAATAACAGGTAGAAAGTAGTGTGTAGGTTGACGCAATAACAGGTAGACAGTAGTGTGTAGGTTGACGCAATAACAGTTAGACAGTAGTGTGTAGGTTGACGCAATAACAGGTAGACAGTAGTGTGAAGGTTGACGCAATAACAGTTAGACAGTAGTGGGTAGGTTGACGCAATAACAGGTAGACAGTAGTGTGTAGGTTGACGCAATAACAGTAAGACAGTAGTGTGTAGGTTGACGCAATAACAGGTAGACAGTAGTGTGAAGGTTGACGCAATAACAGTTAGACAGTAGTGTGTAGGTTGACGCAATAACAGTTAGACAGTAGTGTGTAGGTTGACGCAATAACAGTTAGACAGTAGTGTGAAGGTTGACGCAATAACACGTAGACAGTAGTGTGAAGGTTGACGCAATAACAGGTAGACAGTAGTGTGAAGATTGACGCAATAACAGGTAGACAGTAGTGTGAAGGTTGACGCAATAACAGTTAGACAGTAGTGTGAAGGTTGACGCAATAACAGGTAGACAGTAGTGTGAAGGTTGACGCAATAACAGGTAGACAGTAGTGTGAAGATTGACGCAATAACAGTTAGACAGTAGTGTGAAGGTTGACGCAATAACAGGTAGACAGTAGGGTGAAGGTTGACGCAATAACAGGTAGACAGTAGTGTGAAGGTTGACGCAATAACAGGTAGACAGTAGGGTGAAGGTTGACGCAATAACAGTTAGACAGTAGTGTGAAGGTTGACGCAATAACAGTTAGACAGTAGTGTGAAGGTTGACGCAATAACAGTTAGACAGTAGTGTGATGGTTGACGCAATAACAGTTAGACAGTAGTGTGAAGGTTGACGCAATAACAGGTAGACAGTAGTGTGAAGGTTGACGCAATAACAGGTAGACAGTAGTGTGAAGGTTGACGCAATAACAGTTAGACAGTAGTGTGAAGGTTGACGCAATAACAGGTAGACAGTAGTGTGAAGGTTGACGCAATAACAGGTAGACAGTAGAGTGAAGGTTGACGCAATAACAGTTAGACAGTAGTGTGAAGGTTGACGGAATAACAGTTAGACAGTAGTGTGAAGGTTGAAGCAATAACAGGTAGACAGTAGTGTGAAGGTTGACGCAATAACAGTTAGACAGTAGTGTGAAGGTTGACGCAATAACAGGTAGACAGTAGTGTGAAGGTTGACGCAATAACAGTTAGACAGTAGTGTGAAGGTTGACGCAATAACAGGTAGACAGTAGTGTGAAGGTTGACGCAATAACAGTTAGACAGTAGTGTGAAGGTTGACGCTATAACAGGTAGACAGTAGTGTGAAGGTTGACGCAATAACAGTTAGACAGTAGTGTGAAGGTTGACGCTATAACAGGTAGACAGTAGTGTGAAGGTTGACGCAATAACAGTTAGACAGTAGTGTGAAGGTTGACGCAATAACAGGTAGACAGTAGTGTGAAGGTTGACGCAATAACAGTTAGACAGTAGTGTGAAGGTTGACGCAATAACAGGTAGACAGTAGTGTGAAGGTTGATGCAATAAAAGTTAGACAGTAGTGTGAAGGTTGACGCAATAACAGCTAGACAGTAGTGTGAAGGTTGACGCAATAACAGTTAGACAGTAGTGTGAAGGTTGACGCAATAACAGGTAGACAGTAGTGTGAAGGTTGACGCAATTACAGGTAGACAGTAGTGTGAAGGTTGACGCAATAACAGGTAGACAGTAGTGTGAAGGTTGACGCAATTACAGGTAGACAGTAGTGTGAAGGTTGACGCAATAACAGTTAGACAGTAGTGTGAAGGTTGACGCAATAACAGGTAGACAGTAGTGTGAAGGTTGACGCAATAACAGTTAGACAGTAGTGTGAAGGTTGGCGCAATAACAGGTAGACAGTAGTGTGAAGGTTGACGCAGTAACAGTTAGACAGTAGTGTGAAGGTTGACGCAATAACAGTTAGACAGTAGTGTGAAGGTTGACGCAGTAACAGTTAGACAGTAGTGTGAAGATTGATGCAATAACAGGTAGACAGTAGAGTGAAGGTTGACGCAATAACAGGTAGACAGTAGTGTGAAGGTTGACGCAATAACAGGTGGACAGTAGTGTGAAGGTTGACGCAATAACAGTTAGACAGTAGTGTGTAGGTTGACGCAATAACAGTTAGACAGTAGTGTGTAGGTTGACGCAATAACAGGTAGACAGCAGTGTGTAGGATGACGCAATTACAGGTAGACAGTAGTGTGAAGGTTGACGCAATAACAGGTAGACAGTAGTGTGAAGGTTGACGCAATTACAGGTAGACAGTAGTGTGAAGGTTGACGCAATAACAGTTAGACAGTGGTGTGAAGGTTGACGCAATAACAGGTAGACAGTAGTGTGAAGGTTGACGCAATAACAGTTAGACAGTAGTGTGAAGGTTGGCGCAATAACAGGTAGACAGTAGTGTGAAGGTTGACGCAGTAACAGTTAGACAGTAGTGTGAAGGTTGACGCAATAACAGTTAGACAGTAGTGTGAAGGTTGACGCAGTAACAGTTAGACAGTAGTGTGAAGATTGATGCAATAACAGGTAGACAGTAGAGTGAAGGTTGACGCAATAACAGGTAGACAGTAGTGTGAAGGTTGACGCAATAACAGGTGGACAGTAGTGTGAAGGTTGACGCAATAACAGTTAGACAGTAGTGTGTAGGTTGACGCAATAACAGTTAGACAGTAGTGTGTAGGTTGACGCAATAACAGGTAGACAGCAGTGTGTAGGTTGACGCAATAACAGTTAGACAGTAGTGTGAAGGTTGACGCAATAACAGTTAGACAGTAGTGTGAAGGTTGACGCAATAACAGTTAGACAGTAGTGTGAAGGTTGACGCAATAACAGTTAGACAGTAGAGTGAAGGTTGACGCAATAACAGGTAGACAGTAGTGTGTAGGTTGACGCAATAACAGGTCGACAGTAGTGTGAAGGTTGACGCAATAACAGTTAGACAGTAGGGTGAAGGTTGACGCAATAACAGGTAGACAGTAGTGTGTAGGTTGACGCAATATCAGGTAGACAGTAGTGTGAAGGTTGACGCAATAACAGTTAGACAGTAGTGTGAAGGTTGACGCAATAACAGGTAGACAGTAGTGTGAAGGTTGACGCAATAACAGTTAGACAGTAATGTGAAGGTTGACGCAATAACCGTTAGACAGTAGTGTGTAGGTTGACGCAATAACAGGTAGACAGTAGTGTGTAGGTTGACGCAATAACAGTTAGACAGTAGTGTGTAGGTTGACGCAATAACAGGTAGACAGTAGTGTGAAAGTTGACGCAATAACAGTTAGACAGTAGTGTGTAGGTTGACGCAATAACAGGTAGACAGTAGTGTGAAGGTTGACGCAATAACAGGTAGACAGTAGTGTGAAGGTTGACGCAATAACAGTTAGACAGTAGTGTGTAGGTTGACGCAATAACAGTTAGACAGTAGTGTGTAGGTTGACGCAGTAACAGGTAGACAGTAGTGTGAAGGTTGACGCAATAACAGTTAGACAGTAGTGTGTAGGTTGACGCAATAACAGGTAGACAGTAGTGTGAAGGTTGACGCAATAACAGTTAGATAGTAGTGTGTAGGTTGACGCAATAACAGGTAGACAGTAGTGTGTAGGTTGACGCAATAACAGTTAGACAGTAGTGTGTAGGTTGACGCAATAACAGGTAGACAGTAGTGTGAAGGTTGACGCAATAACAGGTAGACAGTAGTGTGAAGGTTGACGCAATAACAGTTAGACAGAAGTGTGTAGGTTGACGCAATAACAGTTAGACAGTAGTGTGTAGGTTGACGCAATAACAGGTAGACAGTAGTGTGAAGGTTGACGCAATAACAGTTAGACAGTAGTGTGAAGGTTGACGCAATAACAGGTAGAGAGTAGAGTGAAGGTTGACGCAATAACAGTTAGACAGTAGTGTGTAGGTTGACGCAATAACAGGTAGACAGTAGTGTGTAGGTTGACGCAATAACAGTTAGACAGTAGTGTGTAGGTTGACGCAATAACAGGTAGACAGTAGAGTGTAGGTTGACGCAATAACAGGTAGACAGTAGTGTGAAGGTTGACGCAATAACAGTTAGACAGTAGTGTGTAGGTTGACGCAATAACAGGTAGACAGTAGTGTGTAGGTTGACGCAATAACAGGTAGACAATAGTGTGAAGGTTGACGCAATAACAGTTAGACAGTAGTGTGTAGGTTGACGCAATAACAGGTAGACAGTAGTGTGAAGGTTGACGCAATAACAGTTAGACAGTAGTGTGTAGGTTGACGCAATAACAGGTAGACAGTAGTGTGAAGGTTGACGCAATAACAGGTAGACAGTAGTGTGAAGGTTGACGCAATAACAGGTAGACAGTAGTGGGTAGGTTGACACAATAACAAATAGATAGAGAATGGTGTGTTGATTGAGACAATAACAGGTGGAGAGTGGTGTGTAGGTTGACGCAATAACAGGTAGACAGTAGTGTGAAGGTTGACGCAATAACAGTTAGACAGTAGTGTGTAGGTTGACGCAATAACAGGTAGACAGTAGTGTGTAGGTTGACGCAATAACAGTTAGACAGTAGTGTGTAGGTTGAAGCAATAACAGTTAGACAGTAGTGTGTAGGTTGACGCAATAACAGTTAGACAGTAGTGTGTAGGTTGACGCAATAACAGGTAGAAAGTAGTGTGTAGGTTGACGCAATAACAGGTAGACAGTAGTGTGTAGGTTGACGCAATAACAGTTAGACAGTAGTGTGTAGGTTGACGCAATAACAGGTAGACAGTAGTGTGAAGGTTGACGCAATAACAGTTAGACAGTAGTGGGTAGGTTGACGCAATAACAGGTAGACAGTAGTGTGTAGGTTGACGCAATAACAGTAAGACAGTAGTGTGTAGGTTGACGCAATAACAGGTAGACAGTAGTGTGAAGGTTGACGCAATAACAGTTAGACAGTAGTGTGTAGGTTGACGCAATAACAGTTAGACAGTAGTGTGTAGGTTGACGCAATAACAGTTAGACAGTAGTGTGAAGGTTGACGCAATAACACGTAGACAGTAGTGTGAAGGTTGACGCAATAACAGGTAGACAGTAGTGTGAAGATTGACGCAATAACAG
>CBDHHR010000778.1:0-35000 GCA_965263245.1 Metamycoplasmataceae bacterium
TTCAACGGCCTAGGCGAGTATATCCTGCTCACCTCAACACAGTTCCAGCTTCAGGGGCGTACCAGGGTCACCAAGAAGAACGGCGTAGACCAGTCGGCCACCGCATACACATCAGTCGTTGCCGTACAACTAGACCCAGCCAGTGACATCATTGAATACAGGTTAAATTCCGCTAAAACAGGCATAGGTAAGTGTGATCTGTGAAGCCCGCCGTTCACTGACTGACTGGCTGGCTGCGACGTTCTTAGTCTAGTCGTGCATAATCGTAAGTTTGCAACTGGCCTACATTTGAACGCACGCATACAGGCATGTAAGCAAACACGTACACTCATACACTCATACACTCATACACTCATACACTCATACACTCATACACTCATACACTCATACACTCATACACTCATACACTCATACACTCATACACTCATACACTCATACACTCATACACTCATACACTCATACACTCATACACTCACACACTCACACATACACATATGTACACACGTACACATGTACATACGCACATATGTACACACCTATACATGTACGCATGTACATAGTCACATATGTACACACCTACACATATACAGGCATACACACACATACACGCATTAACACACATACACTAGCGCGCGCGATCGCACACACACAAAGTATTAACAACACAGTAGCAACAAGTAAAAACAATCGAAGTCTTGAAGAGGAACTCAGCTTTGCTAAGCAGTGCTGTCGCTTATTGCTTGGTGATGTCCGGTGCGGTATATCGCTTGACAGATGTTCTGAGGAACAAACAGGTGTCAGACATCGACCTGAAGACGACATCTGCCGCGTGGATGAACGTGCGTCTGGCGGCCACCCTCAAGGACAACAACAAGTGGGAGTACACCATGGCCTTCACACCTCAACACGTCAGTGTCAGAGTGACGGTGGCTTCTCACATGCTCTCAGTCACTGCGGTCATCCCCGGAGATCTGACGGACACACTCAGAGGTTAGCTGTCTATGTCGCTGTCTGGTTTATAAACTTGTACAGTCTCTCCACGTTGACTGAAACACAGGTTACGCAGCCATTCATCCAAAAGAACCCGTAAGAGGAACTCAACCGTTTTCATTTTTCATATCCAACATCAGGACGTTTCTTTTGACCTGCAGAGGGTTTTGTCTGACGTTACACGTCGATTTCTTCAGTCCTAGTGACGAATGACGACACTGTACACGTGGGGTACCTCGTAATTGCCCTCGTCTCTGTTCATTTGTGACTTTGTCTTCCTGATCCAGGTGGCTTCCTTTATTTGCCGGGTTGTATGCTTGGTTATTTATCAATGCTTTTTGTGCTGCCTCCTGTGTGATGTTTAGTCGTTGCATGGTCTGTTTGGACGGATTTGTAACGTCAGACGAAAGCCTCCACAGGTAAAAAGAAACATCCTGATTTTAGGTATCAATAATGAAAACACTTCAATTGGAGAAGAACTATCCTGTGAAATGTTCAGTAATCCTTAAGAGTATATGTTTTCTCGAGATAAAGGACAGTCATTTATACACGGTAGACATACTTAAACTGCGTTATGCTGGTTTCCAGAGATGCGCGCGATTTTCTAAATGTGACAAACCCTTTGTGTTCATAAAGAACACAAATCACATGTATATATCTTCTTCCATAAGCTCAAGTGCAATAAAGTGACAAATGTTTATACCCGTCCAGAGGTGTAGCTTTCCAAACATCTGGAAATCTAAAACAATCAAAACATTACATTTTAAACATTCGCTGTAACACAAATTAATAGGATATTTTAAAATGCATATATACATGAAGTGAATCTCACAGAAACGTATAATTGAAACAAGACCCGTCCTGCCAACCTGCCTTTTCATTTTAGAACAAAACAGCACTGGTCGGATGCAGTGCATCATTGTGCAGAACTTGGATGATAAATCTGCTCCTTTCACGTTTAATCAGGTTTACTAGGCAGCAACAATGACAATGTGAACGATGACGTCACCTACCCGGATGGCACAGTACATCCCACAGGGACGCTGGCCACTGCCCAGGAATTCTTTGAGTATGGCAAGTCATGTGAGTGTCATGTTATATAATGATGATTAATGTGTATATACAGGCGCATGTAATATGTTTGCAGATGTGAACCCTATTCAAATTGTCTGTTTGTGAAAATTACTGGACCCTTACATGTTTTGTTTATTTCATTACACACACACACACACACAAACACAAACACAAACACAAACACAAACACAAACACAACACACACACACACACACACACACACACACACACACACAACACACACACACACACACACACACACACACACACACACACACACACACACACACACACACACACACACACACACACACACACACACAAACACACAAACACACACACGTATTGTTCTGAAGGATCGTAAGTGCAAAACCAAATACATGCTGACACGTACGCTGTGCATGCATCACACCAATATTACCCGGCAACAAGCATTACAATAATAAGACACCGCTCACCATCACTTATTAGTTGCCGCCACTGCATTACATTGTAGGGCAAAACACGGAGTCAACGTCTCTCTTCGCCTACACGTCCGGCTCCTGGTCCGACTACACAGACCCGAACTTCATTCCCGTCTTTTTCACCACGGACCTCGCGGTGATGTTCCCGGACGAGACGCGTCGACTGACGGCCGTACGTCTCTGCTACGACAGCTCGGCCACCGCCGCTGTAGACCCCGCCCCGGAGCTCAGACGAGCCTGTTACTTCGACTACATGGTGACTGGCAGCGAGGAGGCGGCCGTGGATGCAAGACGTGGCACGGACGAGTACCAGAGAGAGAAGACGACCATTGGTAAGTCATGCAGCTAAAAAGAAGTTTCAATTATTCAAGGTATTTTTAATGGACATCTAAGACGTTTGCCTAATTTAGGCGATCAACTGAAGAGAATTGAAGTGTTGGGGTAAACACATATCACGAAATGAATATTCCTTTCGCTGGAGTGGCGAACGAAAGCAGTGCTGTGTTTAGTAAAACCATTTTTTCAACTTCTTATGCACTTAGGTTTGCATATATTATAAATTATTCTGCTTTATACCGAATCCGCTGTTTTTTGTAAAAGTAATGATTACAATTTTTTCCAGGGAGCTAAGTGACATTCTATCAAATAAACATCCGCTGTAACCGTCGCCATTGTTGCACTGTCTCTTCAGAGAATCATGCTCCTATTCTAATCAACGGCGACACCACACTGGAAGTCCAATTTGGGCAGACATACACCAGTTTGGTGACAGTTCGGGTACTAGACGCAGATGGAGATACCGTGTCATTCTCGGTGACAACAGACTCACCCCCGGGGCTGAAAATTGACAAGACTTCTGGAGCTCTGTCCTGGACGTCAGTTCCCGATATGAGTCAATGCAACAGTAGAAAGACACTCAAAGTCGTCATCACAGATGGGAAAGTGCAAGTGTTGTGGGTGCCCCACGTTAAATTCTGCAAGTGCCAGGTACGTCCCATGTGTACACGACGCCAGGATATAAACTGTTTAACTCGCCGTATGATTACGACGAATGAAATTAGATGGTCAGTTTAGCATGGAAACGTACGACATTTTCAAGTCACCCTAAAAGGAAATGGGTTAAAATATTACCTTGAAGTTTTAAGTTGAAAGACAATTTATTTATCAACCAAAATTAAGAATGTCACAAAACAATTCCAAGGGTAAACACAGGTACCTATAAAGACTCTTTACATCTGTGCTGGCTGCAACATTGTGAGATAGGTTAAAGATGTTTTTTTAACATATACTTTAATTTTACTATGCTTTATATATATATATATATATATATATATATATATATATATATATATATATATATATATATATTATATCCTTTTTAAGTTAATTTTATTTGTAATGTACATGCTTTAATTGTATTACGTATAATGTTTTCAATGATTATTTTAATAAGATGTATCACAAATCACAATGTATACAATCCAAATGTAAAGTTGCCAAATAATCAAGTTTAGATTACTTTATATTTACAGATGCACATCTATGTAAAATGCCCTTCGTTGCTTGCAGAACGGTGGTGAGTGCAACTTTGCTGTGGCTACCTCCCAGACATTAACTGTCGTTCCGTGTGAATGCGGGCCCGGTTACGGCGGAGAGTTCTGTCAGATCGACGTGGACGGTTGTGCAGATCAGCCCTGCTTCAGTGGTGTGCAATGTACTGACGTGGCCGTCACCGATCTACCGACCCACCCACAGGGTTTCCTCTGTGGACATTGCCCTGTTGGACTAACAGGGGACGGTCGCAGTTGCACTGGTGGGTAACGTCGTGCATCGCAGCAATATCAACATTCACTGTCGTCATGAAGTTGACCTTCTCTGCTTGACATAAAACACACGCTCTCACGGATACGCGTGCTGTATACGTACATACGCTTGTACCTATTTTAATATGCACGCTTACATATGCACGCGTACACACACAAACGCATATGCACGCGCACGCACGCACACACACATTACACACACATACACACATACACACATGCACACATGCACACATGCACACATGCACACATGCACACACGCACACACGCACACACGCACACACGCACACACGCACACACACACACACACACACACACACACACACACACACACACACACACACACACACACACACACACACACACACACACACACACACACACACACACACACACACACACACACACACACACACACACACACACACACACACACACACACACACACACACACACACACACAATCATGTTATGTCTTGTTTCTTTACATTTGTTTATCGGGAAATAGGTCACCAAATATTATGCAATCCACATGTAAACCGACGTTAATTAAAGTTTCTTGTATATTGTGTATTGTAAACCCAGTAAAGTGAATCGTTGCCAAAACCAAAACCTCTATTTACTGGTAACGTTCTTGCCTGATTTTTTTTAAATCACTCGAATACGAATCCAGTTTAAACGAATGTGTACCGCATTTAACACACGCAATCTCTCACAAACATCTGACTAAAGATTAGATTATTTGCAGATGAGGACGAATGCCTTGATCCAAGTACGTGTGGTCAGAAATGCACCAACCTACCTGGCACCTACCAGTGCAGCTGTCTGGAGGGCTTCCATCTGGGGCATGACTCTACGTCCTGCATAGGTACTTCTTAAACGCATAATCAGCCTTCGTAATTAATACATATGTAGGGCGAAATCACAGGATAATGTGTAGAAACTGTTATCGCACGCATATGTAATTTTCGTATTAGCAAATACGTGTTGTGAAGTGTCGTACTACATTATGAAATGAACTTAGTTAATTTACAACTAAGCGTTTAATACGAAGCGTTATTTCAAACCATATTAATTGTAAAGAACATGGATGTTTCTCGTGAGTTGTAATACTAATATGCGTACTCTAATCGTTACCATGGTCACTGTGTAGGAATGTGTAGTTTGCATGAATTTGCAATGACAATGACTGGTAATGAATACGTTTTCTTTCCAGACATCAACGAGTGCTCCAGAGGGGAACACAAATGTGCTGTAGAGCTAGCAGTGTGTGTTAACACACATGGTTCGTATATGTGTCAATGCAATGACGGCTACACAGGCACTGGGTTCGCTGGGGAATGCTATGGTGAGTAGTTGTTTCGCAATGAATATGTCATTAGAAATATTAATAACAATAACATAAGTTTTATTAGCAACTCAACTGTGTTGGATTTACGTTATACAATAACATACAATTATTCCTTTAAAACATCAAAGCATATCGTACATTGACATGCGATACTATATTAATTATACTACTTTCATCTACTCCATGACGTGTTTGCTGGCTGTTATATAATCCCCGTGGTATAACAGAGTTATGGTATATGTTCGTTATGGTTACTACTAAAGGGTACACATTTCCCTGTCTAATATCATGTGGCATAGCTTTTGTCAGACGGCAAATGGAGTAATATGTGCATGCCAATTTTATTATTATAAAATATTTCTGCCAAAGGCTGTCCCGTCTCACTTTTAGCCTATCCATGTTAACACACCTTACTGTATCTTCGTAACACAATCCATAAAAATACAAGTTAATGCCATTTGCTGTATAATTTGGATATTGTCAGATATATAGTGTGGCAACTTAGTGTTGTGGCAAGTTAATGTTGAAGAGTCGTGTCACTGCATCCGTCGTATAGGACAGTAATTGGAGACGAGTGACGCTGTCCTGGAGCGCTTTCAATAAAATAATGCCAGTCGTTAATGTACACGTCATACATTATGACCAATGTACCGAGCCTGTGTACAACATATATGTTGAATATGAGGCACATACAATCAAAACAACATTATGTAATTATAAAGATTCAAGTGGGTGAAAGTTACATTTGGAATCAAACAAATTGGAATATAGTACTATCCAATGATCACAAAATATTGACAAGTTCAACTCTCTCTGTGTCTCTGTGTCTCTGTGTCTCTATCACGCCGGCGACAGTCTCTGTGTCTCTGTGTCTCTGTGTCTCTGTGTCTCTGTGTCTCTGTGTCTCTGTGTCTCTGTGTCTCTGTGTCTCTGTGTCTCTGTGTCTCTGTCTCTCTGTCTCTCTGTCTCTCTGTCTCTCTGTCTCTCTGTCTCTCTGTCTCTCTGTCTCTCTGTCTCTCTGTCTCTGTCTCTGTCTCTGTCTCTGTCTCTGTCTCTGTCTCTGTCTCTGTCTCTGTCTCTGTCTCTCTCTCTCTCTCTCTCTCTCTCTCTCTCTCTCTCTCTCTCTCTATATATATATATATATATATATATATATATATATATATATATATATATATATATATATATATATATTCTTTAATTATATTGGCAACTCCGTCACATGAAGACATATATACATGTAAATATACCACTGAAATGTATTAACTTTGATATAATTTGTATAAGCGATGACATCGACCCTATCCATTCGTTTGGATTATTGGAATTGTTTACATACAAAGCCCCTGAACGTGTTTCCTTTGCGTTGCAGACATTGACGAGTGCGCGACCGGAAATGTGTTGTGTCCGCCACATTCTGTCTGTGTTAACACCGAAGGCTCATATGAATGTCAGTGCTTCTACGGCTACACCAAGAATGGCATCAACGAATGTGAAGGTGTGCGTCCTGAAATTCAGCCAGTTACTAAACACTGGCAATAATATATTTATCCGATAGCACTTTGTTGCAATAGGCAGCGCTTAAATTTAGAAACAAAATTGAAGCGATTACAAAGGGATAGTGATGTCTGTGTATGCAGTAGATTACTCTGAATGTGTGTGACATTCTACCAGTTGTAGTTCTGCAGTGCATTGACAACTCCCGATATTTCCCCAAGTCAAATACACACATCGTTACTTAGTAAACAATGTTCCACTTCCTTGACTAATTCGTGTTTATTTTTTCAACATGCGCTACCCTGCCAGAATGTTACTGTTGGTATCTCCAATATGTTTTTTGTAAGATGAAATCTTGCATCAATAAAACATATTATCGCATATATATTAAATAATTCAGTCGAATTATATCACATTGTTGCCGTTAAAATAATATACAACGACAACAACGTAATAGCACACAGGATAGTCTCATGGATAAACCGAGTATTGGTGTCCGTCTTCTTTCTCCTTTCCTGTTGACTGCTATAATGAAGATGGTTGTGATGACGGTCATCACTAGGACGATGATAATTCAAATTAATTCTCTTTTAGAAACCGACGAGTGTTTGCTAGACAACAACTGTAAGCAGCTGTGTGTCGACCAGGTGGCAAGCTACACGTGCGCCTGTCCAGACGGATTCAAACTGGCCAGTGACCTGGTGTCATGTGAACGTAAGCAGAAACAGTCTACTGCGATAGCAGTATACGTGTTGTGATCCAATATTACTGGAATATCATACACCTTAATTGATACTTACATGCAAATTTACTCACTCATGCACGCACGCATGCATGCACGCACGCACGCACGCACTCACTCACTCACTCACTCACTCACTCACTCACTCACTCACTCACTCATTCACTCACTCACTCACTCACTCACTCACTCACTGATTCACTATGACTGATTCACTGGCTGGCTGGCTGGCTGGCTGGCTGGCTGGCTGGCTGGCTGGCTGGCTGGCTGGCTGGCTGGGCTGGCTGGCTGGCTGGCTGGCTGGCTGGCTGGCTGGCTGGCTGGCTGGCTGGCTGGCTGGCTGGCTGGCTGGCTGGCTGGCTGGCTGGCTGGCTGGCTGGCTGGCTGGCTGGCTGGCTGGCTGGCTGGCTGGCTGGCTGGCTGGCTGGCTGGCTGGCTCGCTGGCTCGCTGGCTCGCTGGCTCGCTGGCTCGCTCGGTGGCTCGCTCGGTGGCTCGCTCGGTGGCTCGCTCGGTGGCTCGCTCGGTGGCTCGCTCGGTGGCTCGCTCGGTGGCTCGCTCGCTGGCTCGCGATTCCATCGTATTCTCTCTGTCAACACCACAACCAGGCACATTCCTATGGTGACCTTCACGGTGGTGTAAACTACGTAAAACAACACTATGGCTTCACGGCTCCACAATGGCGGTGCGACACTTCACTGCTTCAGATCGCGCGACCGGTTGATCAAACAGTGTTACGATTGGTCCTTCTTTTTTGATCACAAACCACATCTACTGCGATGTAACCCGCAGCCAAACGTCTGGGCGGCTGTTGCTTCGACACGTGCAGTTAGACCGGATTGTCACCAGCTAACAGTATTCGCCCTACTATCGTAGATCTGCGCCTGACCTGCCGAATACTTCGCGTGTTGAAGAGAGCCACGTTGGAGTATGCTGTGTTGTGCTGAGCCGCTTGAAATAAGGGTGCGGATTGAACAATACACCAATCTTTCGACGCCAATGAGCACATAACTTAACAATTTAGTCAAATGGCGGTACACACCACTGTTAGTATGCAATGACTACACTGGTTAATCATCAGAATGCGAATCATCTTCAAGTTCTGCACATGCTCATTCAAAACCATGTCTCGGCATTGAACCATTACAACCACGTGTTTTGCGCTTGGCGCGGGCTGCCACGCTTCTCGCGGTGACGAAGTGAAAGACAGCACTCGGTCCGGACAGCTTTGTTGTGACAGGCCTGCAAGTGTGGAATGGCTTCCCAAAACATACGCGATCGGCACAAACATTGGTGGCTTTCTGGATACAACTCCAAACCCACCTGTTTCGCTTGTTTGATCCTTAGTGCAAACACCGGTTGTCACTTCCAAATAACACCATTCGTTATGTCGTAGATCGGTTTTTTATTTCATTGTTTGAGACTTAATACATATACGCTTAATATGTTATGTTTTACCTTAACTTGTAGGTATTTAGCACAGTTAGAGTATATTAGTGTGTGAAACACATTTGATGGCATTAACTTAATTTAAAAGCGCTATACCAATTTGTTTTTTATTATTATATAATTAACGATTATTGTAAGTAAATAAATAGAGATTGATTTTAAAATGTAACACATTTTACCTCTTGACAGACACGCTCTAGCCCGACATATTCAATAGTCACCTGGTTAATTTGTTGTACGTGCATTTGTTTATATGTAGCAACGACCGAATGTAGCACTGAAGAAAAGTCACACTGTGACCCATCAAACAGCGAAACAGTTTGCTCAAAGGACACCGGCAGTGGACAGTTAAAGTGTCTCTGTCCGAAGGGATACATCTACAACCAGACAACGTCGACCTGTGATGGTAAGAGGTATACATTGGTGCAATGCAAAATTCTGAGATTTTTAAAAAATATTATTCGTTTTCAGACACATCACTCAATTTCAACAATACTCACCAACACAAAATACCGTTTTTTTCAACCCCTAAATACATTTAACATTGTGCATTACACAACGTGTGAATGAATACTGCATTACTGCATTTAGAAAGGTGCATCACATAGTTTAAGGTAAATCATAAAAATACATCCATTGTGCAAACTGATACACAGTTTCTTGGCTCACACAATTTGGAAAGTCTACTGTAGTTTCTTATTATAATTCAAAAGTAGCACCAACTGCTGTAATAGTTAACGCGATTGTCCAATTTAATTTATTTATTTATATGAATATATTGTGTATATATATAAAAATACAATTATATATGTATACATATATATATATATATATATTACATATATATACAAACAATGATATATATATATATAATTGTTTGTATATATATATATATATGTATATATATATATATATATATATATATATATATATATATATATATATATACATATATATATATAGTCATATATATATATATATATATATATATATATATATATATATATATATATATATATATATATATATATATGCAAGGTGCTTTGACTACTTTGTTATCCTTAAAAGTGTCCCGTGTTAGATGTGGACGAATGCGCTTCGGGACGGTTCGTGTGCCAACTGGCCGTGAGTGAGTGCATCAACACGGATGGAGACTACGAATGTCGTTGCAAGACCGGCTACGTGCTCGCGATAGATCGACGAACATGTATAGGTTAGTTTGCACTGCTTTATTATCATCAACAACTGAACAAGTAGAGCAGAACGAGGGAAATTAAAAATATTATCAAATCGCAAGGATACGTTCTCTCTCCCGTGTTGATTCAGGGTAATTTAGTCGTTTATAAAATTATAGCAATATTTCAACATCGACATGCCAGATTCCAATCGATGTGGGTTTTGGTATTTTCATTAGCACAAATATGTTGCTAGTGTTACTGTAAAAGTCAGAGGGAGGCAATCTTTCAAATACACTAACAGTCGTAGTTGTTTCTGCTCTATGAAAGAAATCTCAGCACGTTTGGCGAATTTGTAAAATACTACGATTGTTTTTTTAACTGCAGAGTTGCAGTTTGAAATATAATATGTTCATTGGGCCCCGTCGGTTTATGTGTAGTGTTTGCTGCTATCTGTGAAATGTCAAGATGTCGTGTGTGGCTTTCTATATCATTTGCCGACTACAACGGACTATCGTGTTTTGCTATTGCTATACCTATAACGTATCACTAAACGATATGCTGATGATGTTTTGTTTGTCGCCAACAACACATCTGAATATGGCGTTGGTGTCTCGTGGCACTTTTGCGCGCGAAGAGCTTAATTCCGTTCGGGAATATTATCTAAGATAAATTTCTACGTCACTCTTTACAGACATAGACGAATGCAAACTGACCCAACACAATTGTACGCACACTTGCATCAACGTCAATGGAGGTTTCACCTGTAACTGTTGGTCCGGTTACATACTGGATGACGACCGCCGAACGTGCAGAAGTAAGTTGTGTTTGTTATATACATTTCGGTGTGGACTCCCGTGCAATCGCGTGAGAGACGCGTGCATCGATATCTTATTTAACAAACTGGAGTAGCAGTATAACACACACACACACACGCACGCACGCACGCACGCACGCACGCACGCACGCACGCACGCACGCACGCACGCACGCACGCACACACACACACACACACACACACACACACACACACACACACACACACACACACACACACACACACACACATATATTGAGAGAGAGAAAATCACATTTCACCGACACTGGTGTATATTATCCTTTCTGTTTCCACAGCTGTTGCGGAAATGTGGAATTATGTTCGAAATATATTATTATTAATCGTGGCTTATCATTGGCTTACCTATCGGTAGTCGCTTTATTTATGACAACATTACACGGTACCCTGTTACAGAAAATAATAATAGCTCATCAATATATTGTATCACACACATTACGTGTTTCAGACTTTAACGAATGCAGTGCGGCCAATGAATGTGATAACTTGTTCGGCATTTGTATTGACATTTCACCCACACCTGGCCAGCTTGGATACAGGTGTGAATGCAAAAAGGGCTACGTGGGTGATGGCTTCATATGCACAGGTACATATCAATTTATAGTGTTATGTTACACGCTGTATGGGTAGGCTTGTAAACGACTAACACTTTTACATCCAACAGTTTTCTTATAATAACATAAGTAAACGAAAAAAAATTAATATGTTAAACAATTAAATATTCAAACGTTTTTGTAATTGTGGCGCAATAATTGTGTCATTGTAAACATAGAGTGGTGCATTATTACAATACTAACTTTTCTACTTCTCGATACGGAAGTGATATTCTAATACTAGCGGTTATTATTAAAGGTAAATATTCGTTTTATTATTAAAGGTATAATATTTTATACAGGTATGACGTCACTCTACAGCTGGTGTTACATTTGCCTACTACCCAACGTGAAAGTTGAATGGCACCATTATATCATACGCATACGAAATGTGGCATTTGCTGGGCTCATCTAAGTCAGTTGGGGTATTCCTGTGCTGACATGCAGCGGGATTTTTTATTAGCCCTGGTTTGGGGTTTGCGCGTGGTGAACCACAATCACATTCCATATTCACCACGTTCCGACTGTTGTGTTGTTAAATTGTTTCGCATGGTGCAAAATTAAACATGTTTTTACTGGTTATGTGGGCGTGTGTGTGACATGTCTCAGATATGAACGAGTGTCTGGAGACAGACCGCGGCGGCTGTGAGCAGGGTTGTGTCAACACCCAGGGCGGCTACGAGTGCTTCTGTGGTGGTGGATTTGCAGTCAGACTTGACAGCAAGACATGTAGTGGTAGGTCAATTCAACCCGATATTGGTATTCGTTTTTTCATAAATAATGTTCATTAATATTATACACTACACTAATCATGTACAATCGTTTTTATTCGTCATAAATCTGTGTCATCTCCTCTATCGTTATCGATCTTTTGACAATTTATGTTTTGGAAAAGTTATGAAAACAATTTCGGTTTTAGTAAATGACGTAAATATTGTTATTAGACAGTGATTCTTACTTCAGAACGTCGCGACATCGCAACAATTTTGCAAAACAAAATACCAAAAACGCATTTGTACTGTTAACACGTTGCGAATAACACACATATACGGCAATGTAGATATCAACGAATGCAAGACAGACGCAGAGAACGATTGCTACTCGCGCCGGTTCTGCACCAACACCCGTGGCGGCTACACCTGCAGCTGTCCCAGGGGACTGAGACTGAAGGCAGACGGCGTGACGTGTGAAGGTGACAGCAGGCATGACGCAGCAGTACGAAACACAAGCAATGCTATATGTTTATAGGCAACCGCTAAATACACTTTTACAGTGTTTGTGGTCTACACTGTAGTTCAATTTCAACTATGTCATAAAACGTTTACTTTTTAAAGTTTATCTATTCAAGTTGTCAGTGCGGTTGTAACATGTAATTATTACTGTAATAACCTTTGATGTAAACACAATCCTGGTGAACGTTTTTGATTCCGTGTAAGAAGTTGTCAAGAAGAAAGTGTGTACCGCCAATTGTGTGGTCAGTGTTTACGTACTGAATGATAGGTTTAATTATTTTAACTATTATTCTTATGCGTTAATACATACATACAAACACACACACACATATATATATATATATATATATATATATATGTGTGTGTGTGTGTGTGTGTGTGTGTGTGTGTGTGTGTGTGTGATTTAAAAGAAAAACAAATTATATATTAACGACATATTATGTTGTGTTGATATTAGCTGAAGAGCGATGTCTCGTTAATCACGCGTGTAGTTACAAATGTGCCATCATGGACAGCAAGTACACGTGTCTCTGTCCACCTGGCCAGAAACTCGCAGACGACGGCAAGTTATGCCAAGGTGAATGGAAGAATTGATTACAATCATGATTATGATAGTATATGTATCTATAGCTATATACAATGGATACATAAAAGAAAGGTATATATTACAGAATGTGTATCTATCGTTGCGAGAATCGGGAATAAAATAAACATTACTGAGACCGGCAGAATAGACCATGTCCGTGAAGGATGTACACTTCCAAACGAAACGTTATGAAGATGTTTTGAAACGCTATATTGCATATTATATTTATTCGCAGGACACGTCTGAACTTACTGTTAAGGAAACATATGGAACCAAGCAACTGTTTTACCTAAGGAAAAGGTAATTAAATTGTTTACGTGCTGTCGACTTTAACGTGTCTCTTTGTTTCGCAGACATCAACGAATGCAACGACCCATCACTTCACAGCTGTCTGGCTTCGAACTTCGTCCAGTGTGTCAACCTCGACCACGGTTTCAAGTGTGTGTGCGTGAACAACTTCTACATGCAGATCGAAAAGAACAGATGCATAGGTAACCTATATGCTAGCACATTTGTTTTATATACTTTGATGTCGAACCTAGTCCATGCTTGATAGTTACTATGTCGTCACCGCATAAAAACAACATAACAAAGTGAACAATATTCAACACATAGTGTCCACTATTGACTTGAGCAGTTTGCTGACTACATTCTCTTTATTTGACGTACCATCGCTATTTAATATGTAATGAATCTGGTCATTGTCATAATAAAGTTGATTAATTATAGACTGATGTGTTTTATAAGGAATATTTCAGGTCAACGTAACTGCGTCAATCATATTTCATATTGACATAGGTGCGTCGTATTTCGGATTGCTGGTAGAAAATCACGTGCCACAATACATTGGTAAATAAATTATATTGACATGATACCTGTCACGGTACCTTGAACAATATAATTGGCAGATGAATGGGGTATCAGTAAAAACATAAATCGATACACACATTACATACTCAAGCTAGGAACAGTCCCCAAAACGATAGCTTCGTACCATACATAAAAATATGCTTAGTCAGTTTGGCAGTTAGTATTTTCCAATAATATCTATGGGATGATGCGAATCCGTATAGGACTGTATACAGTTTGTAGTTTGTTTATAATATAGATAATATGACGTATTGTGTATTACAAGCACATGTTTATTCGTCGTTGTCTTCTGTAGATGCAGACGAATGTCTGCACACGAACAGCTGCCCGAAGAACTCTTATTGCGTCAACAGAGAGCCGGGCTATGGATGTGTGTGCGCGGAAGGCTTCACAAAGTTCGGCCACGAGTGTATAGGCATGTGATGCAATCAAGTTTTGTTTGTTTGCTGGAGCGCGCGTGTGTACTTGGCATGTGTGGTATGTGAGGAGAGTGTGATGTGTGTGTGTGTGTGTGTGTGTGTGTGTGTGTGTGTGTGTGTGCGTGTGCGTGTGCGTGTGCGTGTGCGTGTGCGTGTGCGTGTGCGTGTGCGTGTGCGTGTGCGTGCGGCGTGTGCGGCGTGTGCGGCGTGTGCGGCGTATGTGTTTATGGTGAGTATGGTGTTTGCGGTTTGAGTGTGTTTTTGTGTTTGTTTATGGTTTGTGATATGTGTATAATGTGAATGCTGTGTAGCATGTGTGTGTGTGTGTGTGTGTGTGTGTGTGTGTGTGTGCGTGTGCGTGTGCGTGTGCGTGTGCGTGTGCGCGTGCGCGTGCGCGTGCGCGTGCGCGTGCGCGTGCGCGTGCGCGTGCGCGTGCGCGTGTACGTGTACGTGTTTGTGAAACAATAAATGGATAATGGTAATCTTTGTCAAACATCAGTAATAACATTTGTCGGCTATATGTTGTGTTATTACCATCATATATAATCGTTGCCAGTATATTGTTGGGATCGCGGTGCTTCTTGGGTGTAGCGTTTTGTAATCTAATTAAACAGTCGTAATGTAATCGGACATACGAGTATATCTAAGTCAATAAACAATGTTTATACTACACACCGTGTTTGACATATCTATAAAGTAACAATAAAACAAGATACAAATAGATTAATAAAAAGATAATTAACTATACTTAGATACTCAAATAGTCGATGGTAATATGGATGTTGTGTACGAAACACGAATGTTTGTGGCGTGTTTACCATGCATGACGAATGTCGTCACCGTGTTATTTAGACGTGGACGAGTGTGCGTTGGGAACACATACGTGCGACAGCAGTCACGGCGTGTGCACGAACACACACGGGGGGTTCACGTGCTCGTGTATGGCCGGATACAGGAGTGACGGTCTCAGGTGTCTAGGTAATGTCAATGTTATATACACCTTGAGATATGACAGATTTGTATGACTTATTAATGTGTTCGTTTGTTCCCATTACGTGTGCTGTTAATGTTAATCACTAGCAGAAATTCCCACCTGTCTGAACAATAGAAGAAGTACATATGATGTCTTAAATTAATTCCATCCAGCATTCGTCCTGCTCAAAAAAGTACCGATGAACCCTTTATACAATTATACATTTTGAAGCAATGAGGGAATTACATTGTTTCAGAAAGATTGTAGGAGAACTCTTCATTTCTCTCCTTACCATTTACATAAATTAAAGATAAACATTACGATAACGAATACTATTAATGGACACTTCATTACTACGTATATAATTATATAATTATACATATACAAACATATGCATAAACATGAAAGGATAAATACCCTTTTATTAAATACACGAATAAAATAAAATAATCAGTTTAATAAATAAGAATATAACCTATCAAAATAAAACACATATAAACACTAAACCCAGCCATCAACCCCCACATTCTCATTCATTCAGTATGTCTTGTTCACAGTTCTTCATCTCCTCTTTTGATAATCGAAAGCCCAAATGAACCAGCACATTGGGTTGTTCTAGTCCATGACATTCTAAGACGTACGCTGTGTTGATTAAGTAAGCTAGCATAAAAGTCCGTCTTTAAAAGGTATATGGTTTCATGAAGTATGTACGTCAGTTTGTTTGTCAGTCGTCTCTGGTAGTGTGTATGTCAAAACACTCCTGTGTTTGATTATGACACGTCCTCCTTGTATATAACCCAGTTAGCCTCTATCCTACTTTCATACATTTCCACCCGAGCAAGCACAGCTAAAGGCAAGACAACTAAAATTGGCAGGAAAAACAGTTGTAAAATCCGCATCTCATTTGATGACAACCAAATCAGGTATATTTTGTTATCTTCCAAATCGTGGAACTCGTCATAAATTGCCAAAAATCACACCCAACCCCATTCCCTTGAGGTATACTCAAATCGTCAGACAAAACCCTCCAACAGCATCGATAAAACTCGACAGAACATACAAGAAATCTCCAACAGCATCCCGTTTGTATTCATTCCTTAAAAGCAATTTCTTCAATTTGTATTTTATTAGATGATACAATCATACATCTGCCCATTGCGAAACGTCTTGGGACAGCTTCGATGAATACAACATGCAACAAACGGTTTCATCGAAAGATTAAGACAATTATATGAAATTGATAAATAAATAACAACAGGCAATGGGCCATTCACAAATGGACAAAGATTGTACTGTCATTGCAGACATCGACGAGTGCTCGACATTGAATGACTGTGACATGCGGCCAGGGATAGGGTTGTGTACAAATATTCCAGGGTCACACACATGTGGCTGTGGCACTGGCTACGATTTAGCTGCTAACAAGAAGGCGTGCCGAGGTGAGTGAAGTCGATTTTGGTGAAGTCACCAAAAGTATTTCTATTGATGAGAAGTTCTTTTCTATTCAATGAAATTATATACAGCAGCCTAAGGAGCACAACAAGGGAAGAACATAACATGACGCTGTATTCTCTAGGTACACACCACAACAGGCGTATTGTTCATAGTGTTGAAAACATGTCGTGCAACACAATGTATAACTACGTTTTGTATTTCAGCTGCGAAACATTATAAAACACTTCAAAATACTGGAGGTATTCAATCCGTTTAGATGTTCATTGAAAACATGTAAACATAAATCGAGAAAGCATATTTTTGCACCCAGCGTATCACCAACAAAGACGATCATTTATAAAGGTGGACCTCTTAAAAGTCGTCGTGTACCATATGTGCCGTGACATAATCTGGAAGAAACCATGCGTGATGTGGTTTAATTTCAGCCATACAGGCATGTCCAGATGTAAGCAATGAATCCACAAACCGAGATTAGACTTCAGTTACACATAATTATAGTTGTCACTGCTCACACAGTGTTGGCTGCTGTTTACAGACATAGACGAGTGTGTGGCCGACTCCCACGACTGTGAACACACCTGCAGAAACATCCCGGGCGGCTACCTCTGTCTCTGTGTGTCCGGATACACACTCGCTGCAGACCAGAAGTCTTGTGTTGGTCAGTGTACAGAAATACACCAACATCAGCAATATATCCTTATCCATGACGTCATGAATATATATATATATATATATATATATATATATATATATATATATATATATATATATATATACATTATATATATATATATTCATGACATATATATATTCATATGTATATATGTCATGAATATATATATATATATATATATATATATATATATATATATATATATATATATATATATTCATGACATATATACATATGAATAATTATTATATATATTGTTATATATATATATATATATATATAACACTATATATAATAATAATTAAAATTATATATGTGTGTGTTCATATATAATTATATATATATATATATGTGTGTGTGTTCATATATATATATATATATATATATATATATATATATATATATATATATATAATAAGTATTATAATTAAGACGCATCATTTATTGATATATATATATATATATATATATATATATATATATATATATATATATATATATATCAATAAATCATGCGTCTTAATTATAATACTTTTTGTTATTATTAGTTAATTTGGCATAGTCGACGAAAGTACATTGCACATTGAATGACGGAATTATGTGTTTGCAACTATGCCCAAATATAACATATCTGACCTATCACTTACACAGGTTAGTGTTGGGGTGGCGTGTCACAATTAAGTCCAGGCCTTACTGAAAATGTCATTATAAACTACGTTTGATAGTATAACATGCCTACTATTTATAAATAGTCGTGCCGACATCAGTTTAACATGCGAGATCGGTTGAAAATAATTTTGACGCAGAGTATTTAACGTCGTATTACGGACACATTTCAGTAACCACCTGTGACATGAGATAACTAAACTAAGCTGCAACTAACGTTTCATCCGAAGCTATTTTGTTGCCAGTCGAGTTACCGTGCAACAGCAAGTTGAGTTGCGTCTACGAATGTGCCAAGCTCCGTGGCATCGACACGTGCGTCTGTCCACCCGGCACACAACTGGTGAACTCTACCGAGTGTGAAGGTTCGTTGTGTAACTGCTATCTCAGTGATTACGTGGGTGAATCAGGCGATACGCGATACGTAGAGTGCAATGGCTCCGGGGTACAACTTCCGGTTCTCGACTACTAGAACCTGGGTTAAATGAGTATCTGATTAAGGAAATCTATGCAGATTTCCTTATATTATAAGTCCAATAAATTCTATTTGGGATAGGCATTTGATTTTTAATGTTACCTCATTATCCTTCAAAGTAATATGTTTTATTCGTCATTGACATTGTTTTCTGCAACGGACCAATCTTCAACAAATTATTCAGTCGGAATCATGTGTGTATGTGCGTGTGCGTTGCGTGTGCGTGTGCGTGTGCGTGTGCGTGTGCGTGTGCGTGTGCGTGTGCGTGTGCGTGTGCGTGTGCGTGTGCGTGTGCGTGTGCGTGTGCGTGTGCGTGTGCGTGTGCGTGTGCGTGTGCGTGTGCGTGTGCGTGTGCGTGTGCGTGTGCGTGTGCGTGTGCGTGTGCGTGTGCGTGTGCGTGTGCGTGTGCGTGTGCGTGTGCGTGTGCGTGTGCGTGTGCGTGTGCGTGTGCGTGTGCGTGTGCGTGTGCGTGTGCGTGTGCGTGTTCGTGTGCGTGTGCGTGTGCGTGTGCTTGTCTGAATATGTGTATGTACATGTTTACATACTTTTCAATCAGTGTTTATTTGTTGTACTAATATATTTAATTTACATACACAGTTTTAATACCGTAAGTCGGTGTTTAATTTGTTTTATATTAATTTATATCATTTTCATACCTCCTTTTTTTCATACCTCCGTCTTATCGCAGTGTTTCTAATTTTTAAGTACAAAGTTATATATATATATATATATATATATATATATATATATATCCATGACATATATACATATGAACATATATATATATATGTCATGAATATATATATATATATATATATATATATATATATATATATATGTTTAGTTAGTATAGCGCATCGATCAGCCATGCGGGAATTATCGCTAGAGAATAATCGTTCTGTTATTATTATTACTAAATTCGTGTTGGTGCGTGTGCTCTGTATGAGTGTTTTTGTTTCCACAGATATCAACGAGTGTGACGTGTTATCTCCATGTGACCATACCCACGGATTCTGTGTCAACACTGTCGGGTCCTTTCTGTGCGGCTGTCTACACAACTACACGCTTGGCGCCAATAATCTCTGTAGAGGTACGTGGTGGCGACGATTGCGTGATCGTTACATCCATGATCCAACATAACCCCTCTACTAATAAAATACAGTTACTGTTATAATGTTTACATTTGCACTGTAATGAATACAACACACAATGCGTTCTTTGCGTACTCGACTAGTTTAATACGTACCTCGAAACAGTTTAATATCGATGCATGCATTAGCAACCTAGACCCGCAGTATGCTCATATTAAGAGTTTATACATTAATAATAGTGTATAATGTCGCATACAAATCCCAATTTAATGTTTGTTGCCTTTAGTTTAAAGACAAAACAACGACGTGTCCATGATAGCACAAATGTTAGGATTTGTATGCATGATAGTTCAATAATGATGCGATGTTTATATAGGTATAATCCATCTTCAGAAACAAGACATACTATATAATTGTATAATTAATGTAAATAAGTTTATTTTTATGTTAATTAAAATACCAGCAATGATATACCCTTAATATTATGTATGTATGTTTTACTGCACACGTAGTCTTGTTCTCCGCCAATAGATCGCAACGGCGCCTGGAGTGAGTGGACAGCGTGGGGTGATTGTTCGGTCTCCTGTCTAACTGGACAACGAACGCGCACTCGTCTTTGTAACAGTCCGACCACAGACGGCGCCGGGTTGCCATGTTCCGGCCACGACTCAGAGACCGAAGTTTGTAACACGCACAGGTGTCCACGTGAGTGATCATTGTTATCGTAATACGCAGTGGCTTAGGGGTAGGGCTCCAGACTCTCGAGTAAACGAACCCGGGTTCGAATTCTGAGTTGCAATGTGGAACCTTGAGCAAGTTGTGTTCACTCTAGATTGTTACAGTTCACTCAACTGTATGAATGAGTACCTGGCTATAGACAACGGTGGGTATTTGTACGAGCACCTGCACGTATCAATTGCAGTGTGGCTGGAAGCTTCCCAGATAAATTGAGATGGTGTTTGATTGCATAGGTCTGCTAAGAGGCGTTGGCAGTCACGGAGGTGTGGATACTGAGTCACGTAGGATTGGATACTGAGTCACGTAGGATTGGAAACTGAGTCACGTAGGATTGGATACTGAGTGTAATAATAAATGCTTACTTTTACCGTTATTGCATCTATAAAAGGTGGTCACAGTTATTGCTGTTTCGTGACCGTTGCAGGTATGTGATTGGTGAGGTCAACGACTTAGATACATGGTAGTTGGAACAATACAATAATACAATAACCTTTAATAGTTCCACATAACACAACGCCATTAGTATTGATAATGCTTATAATAGTAGTGCGCCCCAATGTATCCCCCCATCCTACCCGATCACTTCCCCTCCCCGATTTCACTCACAGAAGTTGGAAGAAAAAGAAACGTTCTCTCTTTTAAACTGTATCAGGAGATATACTAAACGTTATACTAATAATAATAAGAAGAATAAAATACTTATATAGCGCCTGATCAATTAAAAATTGCTCTCGGGCGCTTTACAAACGTACACATGCACATGAAACGACATACTAACAACAAAAACGCGTAACATATATCTAAAATAAGTCTCTAAAACATTTAAAGATAAATTTATAGTTAATTATGAGCACAAATTAAAAGTAAAGTAAACGTATTTTACATATACTAATTTAAATACGATCAAGTTAAGCACAAAATAAATTAATAAAAAGTTAAAAGTATCCTCATCAGTTAAATTTCAAAAACAGCTTGCTTAAAGAGATGGGTCCTTAAAAACATAGTCGTGTAATGTCTGATAATTTTGATGGAAACTGTGTACCTGTATTATAGTTGTGACGCAAATTAAAACTAACAAATTGCTCTGATTATATCGTGGGGATATGTTATAACAAGTTGTTGGATGTTCGTGAGTTGATAATGTCTCAAAACCAACCGAATGTCGGAAGCAAACACTGTCATATGCGTGGAGCGTTCATTAAATGTGCAAGATTGCTATGCACCTAGATTACAGCGCAACAGTGATATTGTCGTCGATAAAACTGAGTGTGAAATTGATTTGCCTTTCAGTGACGGAGGACGAGGTGAAGAAGGGTATGCTGCTTGATATCGGCGGCATCACTCTAGACATGGTATGTCACATTAACCACCGGTAACAAGAACCTTATTTGTGGATGTTCCCGTACATATTTTATTTTTTACAAGATTGCCACCTAGAGAATCAACTCTAGACGGCAGGTGGACAAGGAAGCCCTTTGGCTTATCGAGAGTCCAACCTATCTATCTAAATATACCCCGCCCTTCTTAGGTATATGTCGATTTTATTTTTAACCATATTAACATTTCTAGCACCTACACAATCAGCCGATAATATGTTCCATTAATTTACTGTTCTTTGTGAAAATGTTAATTTTCTAATATTTAGTCTGCACTGCTTCTTTGCTAGTCCTTCTCTCTTCATTAACCGAGAAAAAACATTTCCGTCAATATTTTCATACCCATTCAATATTTTAAAGACTTCTATCTGCGTTACTTCTAAATGTACGTTGAGTACAACGTTGTGGACCGTTTCCGCATATTCGCTGCTTACTTCACCATCACCTGCAATTAAATTATACGTATTTGTGATGGTTCTGTGTTGTTTTGCAAAATGTTATATATGCCAACAACTCAGCTTTTATGTATGGTGTTAGGTGAAGCTATTATTGGTAGACATACGTAATCGATGCTTTAAGCTTGTTTCGCTTTCATTTCAAAACGGTGGTCGCTCCAGAACCGTCGTTTCCCTTACATTTATTCTTACACTCGGAGTCACGACTGGAATGTATTGCTCCACTATCTGGTTATAGTGTAAGAGAGTAACTTACTTTAAAGCGCAGTATTAGACACCTACGATGGTTTGACCCGTCATCAGTGGATCTTGGTCACGCACTGGTGTCGTGTGACTGCTTTGGTGTTACCCGTGGAACTGAGTGTCATGTAACATGACAAAGGTCTCATACATCTGTAGGTTTGTCTACTTTTGCATATTCTTCGAACCTCTGGCTAAGTGGTGTCTTTATTTCAACAAAGAGTGTGTGGCTGCTGAGGCGCGTTTGAAGTGCTGTGCTACAAAGTAAGTTAATCCCTTACAACGTGGGAAGTGTATATTTGGTGTTGCAGTTCCCTCAGGTATTTACTGATCTACGGATGACACTGGCGACGGCTCTAAATACGTACTGCAGCCGCAACACGAGCACTGTGACAAGATGTTGCAAGATCGCCACTAAATATGTGTAAGTGACACATATTATACAACACGTATTGTAAGTTCAAAACCGTAAAGTGTGTTTGTGTACGTGTGTGCGTGTGTGCGTGTGTGCGTGTGTGCGTGTGTGCGTGTGTGCGTGTGTGCGTGTGTGCGTGTGTGCGTGTGTGCGTGTGTGCGTGTGTGCGTGTGTGCGTGTGTGCGTGTGTGCGTGTGTGCGTGTGTGCGTGTGTGCGTGTGTGCGTGCGCGTGTGCGTGTGTGCGTGCGCGCGTGTGTGCGCACGTGTGTGTGTAGGTGTGCTTGTGTGCGTGTGTTTTGATGTGAGTGTGTATGTGATTGGGAAAATGTGAATGTGTTCTATGTATGAGTGCGACCGTGTGTGTGTGTATGTGTATCTGTGTGAGTGTGTGCATACGTGTATGTGTGCATGTGAAAATATACTTACGATATCACTATCTTTCATTATGCATTTTTCAAACCAGGAAAATTATATATATATATATATATAAATTATATATATATATATATATATATATATATATATATATATATATATATATATATATATATATGTATCGGCTATTGTCTGCAAACAGGCCAAGTGCATATACACAGGAAACCTTCATACGTGACACTGACATCGTACAGGGAGGTGGCTACCCCATCCAAACTGGAGACGACACACTTACCCTCCTGCTCGTGTTCAAGTACCAGAAGACCAACGCCCTGTGTGCGGCAGCAGCCTTGGAGACTCGCCGTAGGAAACGAGGAGCATCGGCCGTCATACTGAGTCTGTCTGAAGACGCCCTTGACCAGGACTTGCTGCAGGCCGTCATCAACAATCCCAAAATGTAAGCATTCAGACAAATGTAAGCCTTAACATGATTGGGGATTAAAGTGTTTAAGAGACCATAATAATTCATTATTAGAATATGTAAACTATACACATTTACGACCGGCTTATTGTATACCACGTTTGCTGCCTTGGTCTTCGTTACGAGTAGGTGTCAATCATTTGGTAAATTACTTAACTACTGTAAATATAATTCATTTCTCAGTTACTGTGCATGGATGTTTTTTAGTCACTCTCACACATATAGTTCATAAAACACGTGGTATTGTGTAGCACACTGCCTTCGCATTATGCTTGTGACATTGTTTAAGTAGACTAACAAAATGAAAACAAATGGATTAGTTATAACTTTCGGTAAGTATCACGATGCACCCACCAACTTTTTGATATACTTGTTGTGTGCTCTCCTGGCCACTTGCAGGAAGGCTGCTTTAAAGGACAGTCTGCAGAGAGCGATAATGAAGGTATTCGGCTTTAACTCCACCATCACCGTGGACGACATCGAGGTGGCTACCCAGATTCCAGTCAACATATCTACACACCTCGTCCTGAAGAGAACGGTAACGATGCATGCCACTACTTTTATATAATGCTGTTTTACTTGGCATATGCAGGTGGGGAGAAGGACAGGCGAATTGGATTACATTTCATTTTCTGAAATCCACACTCGTCATCCATCGCGGTGGTTGTATTAAAGCAGACACTGTAGTCGACCGTGCGATCGTTGGGAACAAATCAGACGCGGGTAAATTTTTTTTAATGGTATTTTCGTTATTCATTACAACTAAGCGTAATAGAATATCAGTTACGGCTAAGGTAAATTTTGGTTAGGTTCAGACGGAGGCATTAACTGCGGGTTAGACTGGTCAGGGGTACACTTTCAACGATAACGCTGGCGATCACCTACTTATGTTTGCAAAAGCGGTTGCAGTGGTTTGGTACGTTTTCCTCCTTGGTTTGCTGACTAGGAAGCATGATTAATGTATAATGTCGTAATATACATAAAACGACTATATAACAGTTTCATGTTTTATTGTTGGCGAGCTATTGTTTTATTTCAGGCCTCTGACGACAACGGCCCTAACGTGGGAGCCTGGGCCATTACGACTGCTGTATTTGTCGCCGTCATAGGCGTATTGATCATAGTCGTCATTGTCTTACTATTGACTAAGAGGTATGTGATAACTGAGAATCAGCTTGACATTGATGACTATTGCAAATCAATCGTATCCCCATGACGACCAGGTTCCTCTATGCTAACCGATTCCACGTGAACTTGCTAAGTACGCTGTAGAGCATTGTTTGATATCCATTGTGTAATAAGTGAAACTCTATAAAGCTGTATGAATAATTCTAAAATTTTCATAAAAGAATCAGAAGAACACGCACACATGTAATCCGCTTGTGACGTGACACCGAGATGTAGGAACCGAGGATGCTTTGAAGGTTGTGTATGTATACTGCACGGGTAACACAAACGAAACGTGTGGCCCTGTTCGGCAGACGAATCACATATTTGTGTGCATGCGCAGTGGTATAATAACGAATTAATATCTACTTCAACGGATTTCCCCCTTCACTACATGTTTTGTTAGGGGAGATAGAGTGAGATAGACACATGATTAGTTCAATATTTAAGAAGTTGTACATATTGTGTTATATAAGCTACGGTGGCGGAAAGGAAACATGAATTGCCATTAATACTGATATTAGTACCGGTAAATTTAGCACTAGCTCCAAACTATTATATGACAGAGATGTGGATCTTCTTGGGGATTAACTGGTTGTGATACGTTGTTGCTTTATGGCTATTTATTAAGTCATGTTCCAGGACTTCACGGGTGCATCCAGTTGAACGAGAAGAGCCAACACCGACCAAAAGGTCTCCGTCCATATCAGCTCAACACACGCACGAATCCGCATCAAGTGTTGAGGATTTACAATATTATCCTGAGAAGATGGTCTCACGCGCAGGAGTTGTGTTTGCCGATTCACCAGTCATACTTCCCGGGGCGGTTGAAGGTTTGACCAGGGAGCCAACCCAAGCTTGGTCATAAGATTGGAGGGACCAACCTCAGTTACTCCATTGTAATAACATGTACTGGAACTACACGCCATGACGATTACATGCATGGATTAGTTTATATAAACACGCATTTAAGTACAGATAAGCCATGGTGAAGCGGGAATAGTAATCGGCATGTCTGTTCTGCATGCGAGCCAAAATTGCGGACTAGGTCATGTCACATTCATTTATTGCTTATGACAGATATGCGCACCATATAATCTCACCTTTTGTATTACCCCTCGATAAAAATTGTAAACTAATGCAAAATATGGTTTAACGAAGAACCATATTTCATATACTGAATACATTAAAACAATTCTCGTTTCTCGAAACTTTGCATAGATTATTCAAATGTTATCAATTACTTATAAAAAATACGGACGATATCTCAAGAAAAGGAAAATATAATATTTTTAGACCAAAAGGGACAAAACATAATGTAACCATTTTGTAATATAATAGTCACTTTTGTGTGGCACGTACCCTTAATGAACATAAATGTAGTTCAGGTGTTTAGGCTCATTACAGCAATTGTTTAGAATATAAATACAACAACACTCACATACACAAATAAACACATACGCTCATACACGACACAAACAAACACACACACCCACAGACACACACACATATATATATTATATATATATATATGTATATATATATATATATATATATATATATATATATATATATACATATATATATATATATATACATATATATATATATATGTATATATATATATATATATATATATATATATATATATATATATATATATAGCATACATAAAAATATCAAGCACTGTATCTAAGTATATATTAAATATTTGACATAAATGATGCAATAGGCTAATGCTTTATTTGTCTCTGAAATGGCTTGTCAACGAATTACTGCATGGTATTACTAGTTGTGTTGCAGTGTGCTTTCTTTGTTAGAGCTGATCGAGCTGACCATCCTCTCATAATGTTGTTTGTGGTACTCATAAAACATTCTCATATATATGTGCTATTCAGTATGCAGTTTGCGATTATGGTACTAATGATTTGAATGCCAAGAAAGTGGCTCTGATAAGACGGACCACACACACACACACACACATATATATATATATGGCTTTATATATATATATATATTATATATATATATATATATATATATATATATATATATATATATATATATATACACTCTTTTATATATTTATGACGTGTTCTTGTGTTTTTAAGTCTCGCTCCATTGTCCATCGCGTCTGTCGTACCGCAACATACTTAGTTATTCACATGCCTCATTTTCTAGTATATATATATATATATATATATATATATATATATATATATATATATATATATATATATATATATATATATACGGCTAAATGCTGCATATGGAGACCAGTGCATATACGACCGCCCACAGGAGACCGGCCGTATATTTTTATGTAACTGATTTTCCAATTATGCCTAATTGAAACATTGTCTGTAATACAAATACACACCACGTACTACAATATTATTATAAGATTGTAATAAATAACATATATACACAAAAATCGGTCTCCTTGAAACCTATATGCTTAGATGCCGCGTGTGTAATCGGAAGTTAGTTATTAGTTAGACTTATTTGCAGTAGTATATATTTATCGCCGACCTGGTATATCCAAAAATATGCAGATACACAAATTGAAAGCGTTGCATTTAACAAATGTACAACGTATGGCTAGAAGATCCGTCAAATATTTGTTTTATTAATATGTGTATATATTTATTAAAATTAATACATATGAAACAAGCATATAGCACACTTAGCACGGAACGCTAACCCCTCAATCAATATATAGCAACACCTTTAAACTATAAGCACTTCTCTGCCGGGGTCCCGTACGCGGCGCTTTATGCTCATAAATATATACAAGTGTCTGCAATAAAATATAAAATAAAGTTTATAATAATTTCATCAGTTAATTCCTTTATATCTAAACTATCTCCACTAACAAGGATAATCATTAAATAAAATGCATTAGTTATGCAATCACACATCAACACTTTAAGGAGACCGGAGCCGGTCTCCTTAAAGTTTTGATCTCCCGTACGCGGTGCTATATGCATAACTGGTCTCCTGTACACACACACACACACACACACACACACACACACACACACACACACACACACACACACACACACACACACATATATATATATATATATATATATATATATATATATATATATATATATATATATATATATATATATATATATATATATATATATATATATATATATATATATATGCTACTTACAATATATTACCGTATATGCCATAATATCCAAGATTCAGTATACCTTTACAAACGAAACGTATTGTCCTGTTCTGTTCGGTAGGCGAGTCGCATATCATTGTGCACGGACGATACAATACCGAATAAATATCTACTTCAACGGAATTTCACGCGTTCAGTTGACGTACACCGTTCTCTTACGTAATGGGTTTGTTGTCCTTCGCATCGTTATTGAAATAAGCCTCTTCTAAGAAAAAATCAGTCGAATTTGATTATGCCTATAGTTGAAAATGCATACATATAGAAAGAAAAACAGAACGTAAACTGTGCACATTGACGCCAACATGAAAACATGCATTCCTAGAGTCGTACGTAGCATTTTTTGTGCTTTGTATCTCTGTGTATTTTGTTCAACACAATGCCCATATAGCTCACCTGATAGAACTTGCAAAATATTGATGGATGATGAGGTACCACAATAACTAATCCGACAGAGGGCGCTCTAACGCAACTAGGGTCTTTGTGCCGTCTTTTACGTATTCTTGACGTGTGTAAAATGCGGCACCGTTTTGCGGAACGCTTGTTTAAATCATCCTACAAGCAGCTGTTGAACTCGCACGACTCCGGAACCTTACACATGGCTAAATATGGATACAGTCTGTATGTCAATGCGAAGGCATAATGTGTACATTAATGTACATTTACAGCCGATGGAACATCGACTGGTGGCCCGACGACCGGTGTGCAGGCTCGATGCCGGAAAGGACGTTTAACATCATCTACAGCGCGCCGGGTGCATGACACGAGACTGCCACGTGTTAAAATATAGTTAAATATTGATATCGTATAACATGTCCGTCAATATGAAAGCATAATGTCTACATTAATGTATATTTACAATCGATGAAACGTCGCGGGACGTTCGATCGAATTCAGTGCCAAGATGGCGGTGTTTTGGCTGTTCTGTCTATTGATCACACATACGGCATGCTGTTCTGTCTATTGACCACACATACGGTATGCCCAAATACAAACTATAGCTCGCTACGCACCAGCACGTTCAATAGCTTACCCTTCATATAATGAATTATACGAAAAGGATGATTTAAACAAGAGTTCCGCAAAACATGCAAACAAATCCACGTTAGTCACTAGAAGCGCTGATACACGCTAGTTGCGTATTAGCGCCTCTAGCGACTAACGTGTATTTGTGGAACCCCATTATACGTTGTCTGTGTAAGTTGCTTTATTTTCAAATACGTTTAACCACCTACTGGTAAATATTAGAGAGACCTGGAGTAACAGGCCGCGTAAATGCATGACCATTTATTTTCACAGAAATAGACTTTCAGCCGATAGGGAATCTCACATTGTATACGATGATTTCGATGTCCATATCAAAGATATAGCAGGCAGACCTATACGTCTACCCAAAGTGCAATGAGGAAGCAATATATAATTTACCATTCTGCGTACACTGTCGCGAGTATCTACGAGGTTAAGTTCGTTCTCTTGTCAACCTTCTACATGTTGGCATGGCAATGAAGAGACCATAACTTTCCGCGAATATATTTCGACCTTTCAGACGACGATAAATATGTGTCGACGTGTGTTACGTCTGAAATAATGTTAACGCCAGAAATAATCCACCACGAAAAAGTGACCAATGGGTAACCTAAAGAACTAATAATCCAGATGGCCCCGTTACGCAACTCGGGCATCGTGCCGGTAACTGGCAGCATCCGGCTACCTCGTTACGCCGCATTCGTTCATTACATCAAGCATTTGTTAAAACACGATGTAGATATGCCTTATAATTATTATAATTGGGGACTAAAATACCTCAACAAATAACTGAAACAAAGTTAAACAACGTGCGCGCGCGTTAAGAACATGTGACGAGTACGACACAGATCCGAGTTGTTTATTTATAATTTACCTATCCATTAAGTGATCTGTTTGTCTTACAAACTCCGCAAGAATATTCACACATTACAACGAATGTGTTTGTGAAATTATGTAGGCCTGGGAGTGTACAGCTATGACATAGTATTAGTGATGATATGAACGAAGTGCTAAAGAGTTGCTATTTAATATGACATCATCAGATATTTGCTCTGGTTCTAGTCAGTGTCCGCCAAAGCTGCTGGAAGGGAAATGTGGCAATTTTGGCATTTAACATACAGGAAACAGTTTGCATAATGATAATCATGTCAGTATAATCATAATAATAACATTTTTTTTCCAAACTTACAAACACTATGAAAAACGCATGCAAATGAACATTTAAATTTGAAATAGATACAGGGTGAACATTCTTAAATTGTCACACAAGTAATGTCCTCGTTCAATTATCATATTTGAAAACAATACAATATAACATAATACAATACAATACAACGTGCAAAATACATGAGTAAAATATTTTTAAAGCAATATAGATAAATACATTATTAAAACAGTATGTACACGTTAATTAATATACAATTACACACACAAAAATTGTAATATAATTGTAATCATAGTTATATTTATTGTTGTCACAACATATAACGTACACACATGATGTACCTCTAACGGAAACGTCAAAGGTGCTTGTCGTTGAAAAGTCATTCAGACATTGGAATGAATGATCCACGCTTCCTATTTGTTTTGGATGTGATGATTCTAAACCTTCTGGCCGAGGGGAGAGACATACTCGTTATGTAGAATATGTGTATTATCATTAATTATTTTATTGGCTTTACGCAGTACCTGCTTTTCATACAAAGCAGTGAGAGGGGATTGTTTCAAACTGGTGACTTTACTGCTGATGTTTACAATGCGCTGCAAATTATTATTGTATTTCTGACTGACGTTCACAAACTATCAGAAAAAGAAAACGTTAAAACTGTCTGGATACAAGACTTATTCGATATGGACAACATTTTGCTATCAACGTTAAACGAGCGAAGTTTACAGTAAAGACGCTGCTGACATTTCTTATATGTGACACTGCTGTGGCGGTCCCACTTCAACCTATTGTGAAATGTTGTGCTGAGGTGTTTATACTCGTCAACTACCTCTACCTTGTTATCGTGGATGACAGTATAAATCAGGGATGAAGGGTATTTCCTAAAATCAATGGACATGTCTTTGACTTTTGGTGCATTCAGGCACAAAATACGATTTATCACACCATTCAACAAAGTCGTTTAACACAGGACCTCGACCAACCTCATCGTTAAAAAACAGACTGAGTAAAGCTGTGTCATATAATAATTTAATGAAATACCTATAGGGACGGGTGCTCCTGCAGTCATTTGTATAACATATGAATACAAGAAGTGATATGACACATCATTGGGGTAAGCCAGTGGAAACAATCTTCACATTAGAAATGGTGTTATTCATTCGAACCTCTTGGGGTATCCCACCAAAATATCAAGCACACATAATGGCTATTCAGATACAGATTAAACTCAAAATTAATTTGTTAAATAACAAGCGAATCTGCAGCGCATTAAAGGCAAAGCTCATATCCAGGTAGAGAACTCTGGTGTGGGTTTTGGCTTCCTCCCTCAAGATGACAAAGTACGTAGTGTAACAGTGTCAAAACAGAAAGAATCGTAAATTGTTACAACATCCGTAAGTTCATCAAGACTATCACAGGAATCCCGAAAAACATCCCAGTTGTTACAATCAAACCAACCCTGTAGTCTGACTACACTGTCTTCATTCCACAGCTTGACCTGTCTTTCAACACGCTTAGCATGCTTCAGAAGACATTTATAAATAGGGACCAAGTGAACGGTGTTAGCGGGTTAGTATACATTAAGAAATACTGTTAGTAGTACCGTAGACATGTAGTTTGACTGTGTATTGTAGTTATGTCCGTATGAGGTCTGCGTCAATTCACAGAATGGCGTGGATCGGAATGATTGAGCTGTATCGTACACTGGCTTGGTGTACGCGGTCTGTCACCGGCGAGAACAGCGCTAATACCCGCCCTAATTTGAAAACAGACAAATAAGTCCTGGAAATTAGAGAGAAAATGGATAGAGGGAAAGAGAGGGGGGGAGACGAGAGGGGGAAAGAAGGAGAGGGACGGGAGAAAAATGAGAGCGAGTTGGCGAGACAGCGGGAATAGTTAGCGGTGGAAGAGAGAACGTGAAAAAGAAGCTAGGTCGTGTCCACAACAAAACAATAGTCGAAATAATATAAGTACGTCTTCGTTGACACTGCTAATATTGTACTATAATATTTAGTTTATTCTGCTCTTTACCCATTATAGATCGCATTATAAGACTTAACCGTGTTTTAGCATCTGTTTTGCATTAGTAGTATAATACAGTAAAATTATACTACGCACACGCACACGCACACGCACACGCACACGCACACGCACACGCACACGCACACGCACACGATAACGCACACGCACACGCACACGCACACGCACACGCACACGCACACGCACACGCACACGCACACGCACACGCACACGCACACGCACACGCACACGCACACGCACACGCACACGCACACGCACACGCACACGCACACGCACACGCACACGCACACGCACACGCACACGCACACGCAAACGCACACGCACACGCACACGCACACGCACACGCACACGCACACGCACACGCACACGCACACGCACACGCACACGCACACGCACACGCACACGCACACGCACACGCACACACGCACACGCACACGCACACGCACACGCACACGCACACGCACACGCACACGCACACGCACACGCACACGCACACGCACACGCACACGCACACGCACACGCACACGCACACGCACACGCACACGCACACGCACACGCACACGCACACGCACACGCACACGCACACGCACACGCACACGCACACGCACACGCACACGCACACGCACACGCACACGCACACGCACACGCACACGCACACGCACACGCACACGCACAAGTAATATAAGCTGCGCTGCGTATATTGGAACTTGAACGTGACGTATTGTCCGACTCGGTGTATGGCGCAGCCGCGCCTATAATTCGTGGCCAGCTACTGAACAATGATGAAGTTGGATGCAATAAACACATGCAGGCAATGATCCACACGTGTCTTGCGTCCTTCTACAATATCATAATCATCACCAGTACCTAGTATGATATCCAGCGAATTCAGACGGGCACTGTTTCATGAAATGTCCATTTCACGTCAAGCTCAAACTGATAAATATCTCTTCGAATTAATAAAGTCAGTTCTAATTACTAAAAATATCAGGATATCGATGTCTATACTTACATGATTATCAGACGACGACGACGACGACGACGACGACGACGACGACGACGACGACGACGACGACGACGACGACGACGACGACGACGACGACGACGACGACGACGACGACGACGACGACGACGACGACGACGACGACGACGACGACGACGACGACGACGACGACGACGACGACGACGACGACGACGACGACGACGACGACGACGACGACGACGACGACGACGACGACGACGACGACGACGACGACGACGACGACGACGACGACGACGACGACGACGACGACGACGACGACGACGACGACGACGACGACGACGACGACGACGACGACGACGACGACGACGACGACGACGACGACGACGACGACGACGACGACGACGACGACGACGACGACGACGACGACGACGACGACGACGACGACGACGACGACGACGACGACGACGACGACGACGACGACGACGACGACGACGACGACGACGACGACGACGACGACGACGACGACGACGACGACGACGACGACGACGACGACGACGACGACGACGACGACGACGACGACGACGACGACGACGACGACGACGACGACGACGACGACGACGACGACGACGACGACGACGACGACGACGACGACGACGACGACGACGACGACGACGACGACGACGACGACGACGACGACGACGACGACGACGACGACGACGACGACGACGACGACGACGACGACGACGACGACGACGACGACGACGACGACGACGACGACGACGACGACGACGACGACGACGACGACGACGACGACGACGACGACGACGACGACGACGACGACGACGACGACGACGACGACGACGACGACGACGACGACGACGA
>CBDHHR010000778.1:42500-54734 GCA_965263245.1 Metamycoplasmataceae bacterium
TGTGCGTGTGCGTGTGCGTGTGCGTGTGCGTGTGCGTGTGCGTGTGCGTGTGCGTGTGCGTGTGCGTGTGCGTGTGCGTGTGCGTGTGCGTGTGCGTGTGCGTGTGCGTGTGCGTGTGCGTGTGCGTGTGCGTGCGTGTGCGTGTGCGTGTGCGTGTGCGTGTGCGTGTGCGTGTGCGTGTGCGTGTGCGTGTGCGTGTGCGTGTGCGTGTGCGTGTGCGTGTGCGTGTGCGTGTGCGTGTGCGTGTGCGTGTGCGTGTGCGTGTGCGTGTGCGTGTGCGTGTGCGTGTGCGTGTGCGTGTGCGTGTGCGTGTGCGTGTGCGTGTGCGTGTGCGTGTGCGTGTGCGTGTGCGTGTGCGTGTGCGTGTGCGTGTGCGTGTGCGTGTGCGTGTGCGTGTGCGTGTGCGTGTGCGTGTGCGTGTGCGTGTGCGTGTGCGTGTGCGTGTGCGTGTGCGTGTGCGTGTGCGTGTGCGTGTGCGTGTGCGTGTGCGTGTGCGTGTGCGTGTGCGTGTGCGTGTGCGTGTGCGTGTGCGTGTGCGTGTGCGTGTGCGTGTGCGTGTGCGTGTGCGTGTGCGTGTGCGTGTGCGTGTGCGTGTGCGTGTGCGTGTGCGTGTGCGTGTGCGTGTGCGTGTGCGTGTGCGTGTGCGTGTGCGTGTGCGTGTGCGTGTGCGTGTGCGTGTGCGTGTGCGTGTGCGTGTGCGTGTGCGTGTGCGTGTGCGTGTGCGTGTGCGTGTGCGTGTGCGTGTGCGTGTGCGTGTGCGTGTGCGTGTGCGTGTGCGTGTGCGTGTGCGTGTGCGTGTGCGTGTGCGTGTGCGTGTGCGTGTGCGTGTGCGTGTGCGTGTGCGTGTGCGTGTGCGTGTGCGTGTGCGTGTGCGTGTGCGTGTGCGTGTGCGTGTGCGTGTGCGTGTGCGTGCGTGTGCGTTGCGTTTGTGCGTGCGTGCGTTCGTGTGTGCGTGCGTGCGTGCGTGCGTGTGTGCGTGCGTTCGTCGGCACTAAATTCGTAATGCAGCAACCTTAAAACGATATCGCATATCATGTGTGTACTACCTACTCTAGGCAAGACAAAAAGTATTCATTGACGGGTTTCTGTAAACAGTTAATTAGTAACTTCATTTTATATATGTCGCACATTTATGATTCAGCCATACTGTCGTTATTGTGTTTTAATGTAAAACAAATGGTATTGTTATTTCAGCAATACTTCACTGAAGCCTCTCAAATACTGTACCGAGCGACGCACAATCGGGTTTATTTCCGTAACATCACAGTGCTACTGCCGAACGTAAGTTACACAAGGAATGCTAGGTAATACTCTGACGAGCTACACCGCTTATTGCTAAAGCAATTTCTTTTTTAAAGAAAGAGATCGTTTGAGACGGATGTCTGTGACAGTTCATAAAAACGAAACAGTTTACCAAGATGTCTTTTAACAAGTTTACATACTTGCACTAAAAACCTACAGCCTGCTGACAGAACAGCCTTTTGCCTATCTGGGGTACAACGTGTGTACAAAGGTGTTCGTCTGTCATAGCTTTGTCTTCACAGCAGATTTACGACCCTTTACGTAATAAATACAGCATATCTAACATCCATTGTTGTTGTCATCAAAATCGTCAGCGTCATCATTATCATCATTACCACTATCATCGTTATTCGTATTAGCATTAGCACTGGCGTTGGCGTTGGCGCTGGCGCTGGCGCTGGCGCTGGCGCTGGCGCTGGCGCTGGCGCTGGCGCTGGCGCTGGCGCGGGCGCGGGCGCGGGCGCGGGCGCGGGCGCTGGCGTTGGCGTTGGCGCTGGCGCTGGCGCTGGCGCTGGCGCTGGCGCTGGCGTTGGCGTTGGCGCGGGCGCTGGCGCTGGCGCTGGCGCTGGCGCTGGCGCGGGCGCTGGCGCTGGCGCTGGCGCGGGCGCTGGCGCGGGCGCGGGCGCTGGCGCGGGCGCTGGCGCGGGCGCGGGCGCTGGCGCGGGCGCTGGCGCGGGCGCGGGCGCTGGCGCGGGCGCGGGCGCGGGCGCGGGCGCTGGCGCGGGCGCGGGCGCGGGCGCTGGCGCGGGCGCGGGCGCGGGCGCTGGCATATATATAATTTATGTAATATCAGTAACTTGTATAATTATATATATAATTTGTATAAATTGTATAATGTTTTTTAGTTGTATAATTTGAGTAATTTGTATCGTTTGTATTATTTATTTCATTTGTATGAAGTATATCCCGTTTATCATTATGTATATCATGTGCGTCACACACATCATGTGTATATTGTATATCATAGGTATTATTTGTATAATTTGTATAATTTTATCAGTTGTATCATTTATAAAATTAGTAACATTAGCAAATGTAGTGGAGTTAGACTAGTTAGTATTGTGGTGCTGTTGTTACTGGCTAGATCCACTATAGCAGCGGTAAAAGAATAACACGCGGTGCATACACTGCTGTCCTTTCTACAACATACACTACTGTCCTTTCTACAACGTACACTACTGTCCTTTCCGCAACGTACACTACTGTTCTTTCTACAACGTACACTACTCTCCTTTCTACAACGTACACTACCGTCCTTTCTACAACGTACACTACCGTCCTTTCTACAACGTACACTCCTGTCCTTTCTACAACATACACCACTGTTCTTTCAACAATGTACACTACTGTCCTTTCTACAACGTACATTACTGTCCTTTTTACAAACGTGTTTTACTTTTACCTAATTCACACGTTATTTTAAAGTAGATATTGTCTAAGTGTCGAATATATTATAGCAAAACGTCGACGGAATCACTTGAAATGTATTTTCTACATTAGCGCCCGAAACTCCCAAATGGCAGATCGGTTGATAGTACGATAACCAGATGATATCATGTTCCGTCTTCCCAGCCATTAGTATATGTTGACATCTATATTCTGCTGTCCCAACACGGCTGTTACGTTGTGTAAAGTGAATAGTTTACCAATGTGATATAAAAAGGCTGGTGCCGATGCTTATTTTTTCATAAAAAGCTAATGGCGAAAGTGTGAAGTACAGGCATTGCGTGTTGACTTTCGCGTTGTCGTGAACTGTTTTCTACGAGTATGCAAGCTGCTCTTCGTCTTTTTAGTCAGGCGGCATATATTTATAAAATACACTTCAACATACCGTCTTCATGACAAAATGTGTCACGATGTGTCAACACAATAGTCTTCGTGACATACATTATCTGATGTAGACCATTTTCACGGCAACACGAATGTCAGCACGACAGGTGTGTCCTTCACACCTTGTCCATTAGCTTTTTGTGATGAAATAAACATTGGCACCATCCTTTTTGTATTTTATATTCCTATGCTGTTTTTTGTCAACGCAATAGACAGTGGACAGTACATGACACACGTACTCTACTATATAACGTTCAAACGTTAAGAAAAACGCGCTGGGTATTTTCCTAAATGTAATCATGTCACCCTGTTCCAGCTAGTGCAAATGTCAGAACACATAAATTCAACATGACAGTCTTCACTAGACAATGTGTCACGATGATGTGTGTAAACAGTAGCACTCGTGATGTACAGTGCCTGACGTGGAACAACTTTACAGCAACACGACTGTCAGCTCGCCAATTGTGTAGCTCAAATGTTAGTTATTAGCTTTTTCTGATAAAATATACATCGGCACCACCCTTTTTGTATTACACTCGTCAACTGCTTACTTTTTCTCAACGCAGTAGACATGATGGGTGGACAGTATATGTCATATTTACTCCATTATATAACGTCCATACGTTTAAAAAAAGCCACACAAACGCTGGGTATTTTCCTAAATACCAACACGTCACCTTTTCCAGCTAGAATAAATGTTAGAAGATGTTCTTTATGTTTCACTTCTTCAATAATTTGAATTTATCAACTGCAATACGTGCGCACATCATCATGCATGAACATTCCCAGCTCCAACCGACCGACCGACCGACCGACCGACCGACCGACCGACCGACCGACCGACCGACCGACCGACCGACCGACCGACCGACCGACCGACCGACCGACCGACCGACCGACCGACCGACCGACCGACCGACCGACCGACCGACCGACCGACCGACCGACCGACCGACCGACCGACCGACCGACCGACCGACCGACCGACCGACCGACCGACCGACCGACCGACCGACCGACCGACCGACCGACCGACCGACCGACCGACCGACCGACCGACCGACCGACCGACCGACCGACCGACCGACCGACCGACCGACCGACCGACCGACCGACCGACCGACCGACCGACCGACCGACCGACCGACCGACCGACCGACCGACCGACCGACCGACCGACCGACCGACCGACCGACCGACCGACCGACCGACCGACCGACCGACCGACCGACCGACCGACCGACCGACCGACCGACCGACCGACCGACCGACCGACCGACCGACCGACCGACCGACCGACCGACCGACCGACCGACCGACCGACCGACCGACCGACCGACCGACCGACCGACCGACCGACCGACCGACCGACCGACCGACCGACCGACCGACCGACCGACCGACCGACCGACCGACCGACCGACCGACCGACCGACCGACCGACCGACAGACCGACCGACCGACCGACAGACCGACACCGACCGACCGACCGACCGAGCAGCAATGGTGGCCCAGGGCAGCAATTGTGGCCCAGGGCAGAAGTTGTGGCCAAGGGCAGCAGTTGTGGCCCAGGACAGCAGTTGTGGCCCAGGACAGCAAGTGGAACCCATGGTAGCCGGTTTGTTTCACAGAGTTGTATTAATATTCACGTGTTAGCGGTCCGCAGTCACCACATATTACATCTTGTCGTAATTTCAGTCGAACATGTGCCACTATCTGTGTTGCATTACCCAACAATCATCACGCAGACACTTCAAAACCTATCGTCGTAACGTCAATGTCGTTTTGTACCGACCATTGCGCCTGATTGATGTATTCAGTACTTGTCGACACCCCGCAGTTTTCACCACATTAGACCGTATCACGTCAGCCCTTTTGCACCTTGCAACATAAAACCTCGAGCTGCACGCTCTGTCGACCCTCGCCTCGTCTCCGGTTGACGCGCCAGTGACAGACAGAGACAGTGCAGTCTACCTCTGTGCGCCACACCTTCACAACAAACGGCCCGGCGTCACGCTAGCAACGCACTCACGTAACGTCTTAGACACATTCCTGTGCTCTACATCAATTACATGGCCATGGTCGTCGTGATGGGGGCCAACTAATGGGGATTTGTTGTTTCGCAATGTTTACAAAGTACGTTTCTTGTTAAACTTGTGTTAAATAAAGTATATATATATATATATATATATATATATATATATATATATATATATATATATATATATATATATATATATATATATATATATATATATATATATATATATATATATATATATATATGTATACGTTGCAGTTGTTCAAACTGATATTCAATCGACTTGTCAATAAACTATGAATTAATAAATCAATATATCAGTAAACAACCAATCAATTAAACATTAATCTGATCATAAGCAATTTATTCATGGGAATGTTATGTTAATCACAAACATGCATGTGTACACTGACTTAGTAGTGTGCTTTCACAGTAAGGAAATTCACATTAACTAATTCGCAACTGTACATTAAACTATGTAGTAGTTATTTTCGCACGCAAAAGTAACTGTGATAGTTCAATTAAATCTTGCTTCTCAATGGAAGTACCAGTAAAAATATATTTTACATATCTACGACTACTTTTATATAGGTTATTCACATGTTCTAGTTGTTGTTAATTCAGTTGAAAAGCTAGTCAGCCAGTTAACTGATAGTTCAGTCAGTGTATACCGTATGTAAAAGCACGTGCGCGCGCGTGCATGTCGATGCATACCATGCATATATGGGTGCGTACGACATATGCGTAACACTTAAACACCTAACTCATACATCTCCCTCCTACATCAGAGCTGGACCAACGGCACTTATGAAGCGGCGACAACTGAGACGTTTGCCAAGTCCAACGTGGTCATCGATGGTCCAGGACTGGACACACCGACCACGTGGACATACGGAGGCTGCGGTGAACCGGGCGAGTTCATTCATATCCCGATAGAATTCATGACTGCTGCCCGCAATGACGTAGTACGTGTCATCGGGAATCCAGGTAAATTACTATTGGTCGTTTCGTAGAAACACGACTATCAACGGATGTCTTACTTTTGTTGTGCATTTTGTTTTTTTAATTTATCATATCGACCTATTTACTTTATTGCTTAATAAGACGTGTTGCAACTAACACACAACGTGTGAGTTATTAATATATAATTGGTACGTGAAAGAGATGTGTGCCCACATTGATATGTGACCTATTTAATGGGTGTTTGTATGCATTCATTGATACATATCTACAAGAGTAAACGTTACGCAATCGTTCGTTACGCATATAGGTGGGTGCGTTGAATGTGGATGTCATCGGTCGCGATGTGTTCTTATTACCTTGAAATTACAGCTGAAACTTCCCCTTTTCAGTCAGTCTAATAAACCCCGTTACTATAACACCAACAGCACTTTTTATTTTTACATATTTTAAAGGTCGAACACTCGTCCACGAGTGGGGACATTTGCGTTGGGGACTCCGTGACGAGTACCCAATGGAAGGAGAGCAACGGTTCTACCGAGACTCCGACGGCGGTGTGGAAGCGGTGAAGTGTGGGAAGCACATGAAGGGCCAAGCTGTAGATGAAGACACTGGAGGAAAATGCACAGTCAATTCGACCACAGGACTGCCGACCAGCACATGTCGTTTCGTGGCTGACCAGGCTCCGGGCGTTGTCGCGTCACTTATGTTTTACCACAATTTGACGCAGGTAACATTTAAATCACCTTGCCCATATCGTATTTATTAACGGCCATCTCCTTGTATATTGTTTCACTATGGAGCTGATGACCTTCGAAATTATATATAATTGGTTTAAATGGTTGCATTTAGTACTTCATGATTTGTTGCTAGAATATCAGCGGTGTTGTAAGAAACGAGGTCATTCTCACTCACGTTGTTTGTTGTGTATACATGTTTGAAATCGTAAATGCATATGTTTTTGTTTTACTTTTAATTGTCATGCGAAATAAATTCACCTTTCATAGAAAAACGAAAAGGAAACTCAACAAATAAAAAATGATATTAATAATATGCACCTTCCATAAAGTAGACTATACGTAAAGATTATCCTTTCTAGTTAATAAACAGTACCAAGTTGTGATTTTGGAATACGCAGAATTGGATGTTGTCTTTGAGAAATCACTAGAATTAAGCCAAAATGGTGGAAAAGCACCCTTTTTGAGACGGTGCTCCACGTGTGCAGGTGAAACCTACACCTAAACACGGGTCTTTGGCAGATGCAGAGACACACACCCCTCGTTACTTGGCCATTAGGTAGCAGTCGTGTTGTGCAACTCGTGGTGACACTTGTCCATTGTTCACCCGTTGTAGGTGACAACGTTTTGCGACAACGACGAGAACAACCTGGACACACTGCACAATGACGAGGCGCCGAGTCAACAGAACACCGTTTGTAAAGGTCGCAGTGCATGGGAGGTCATGCGTGACCACGATGACTTCGCGGGTGGTTAGTCATTTATCATATACGATTGCTACTGCACTGGAGACCGTTTCAGTAAAAGAATGGAAAGTATTATTATGTTGTTAACATTTAGGAACTGTCTTTAAAATGCAAAACATTCGCCTCCATGACAGACCGGGGAAACGCCCCTGTGGCGCCTCCTGGTGGTTACAGTTTTCAAAATTATAGTTCACTGCTAAGAAGCGAACTAGGTTTCAAAATGTAACAAGCGGTAAATTATCAAAAGTTTATAAATTCCCGCTGATGATCTTCGATTATTTATGTATTGTTAGCATATATTCGTATCGCTTTCGTATTGCTCATAACATATCCTGCACCCTTGTCATCCTTACACAAACATAAACACTTGATGTTGCTAGTTTTGTAATGATCCAGGCATCTTTGGGTGCATCTTCAATAACTTAATCCATGTTATGTTGGTTGACGTTACATTATGTTGTTACACTCTCGCTGTTACGCTGTTTTGGGTGCATCTTCAATAAGTTCATCCATGTTATGTTGGTTGACGTTACATTATGTTGTTACACTCTCGCTGTTACGCTGTTTTGGGTGCATCTTCAATAACTTCATCCATGTTATGTTGGTTGACGTTACATTATGTTGTTACACTCTCGCTGTTACGCTGTTTTGGGTGCATCTTCAATAACTTCATCCATGTTATGTTGGTTGACGTTACATTATGTTGTTACACTCTCGCTGTTACGCTGTTTTGGGTGCATCTTCAATAACTTCATCCATGTTATGTTGGTTTACGTTACATTATGTTGTTACAATCTCGCTGTTACGCTGTTTTGGGTGCATCTTCAATAACTTTATCCATGTTATGTTGGTTGACGTTACATTATGTTGTTACACTCTCGCTGTTACGCTGTTTTGGGTGCATCTTCAATAACTTCATCCATGTTATGTTGGTTGACATTACATTATGTTGTTACAATCTCGCTGTTACGCTGTTTTGGGTGCCTCTTCAATAACTTCATCCTTGTTATGTTGGTAGACATTACATTATGTTGTTACACTCTCGCTGTTACGCTGTTTTGGGTGCATCTTCAATAACTTCATCCATGTTATGTTGGTTGACGTTACATTATGTTGTTACACTCTCGCTGTTACGCTGTTTTGGGTGCATCTTCAATAACTTCATCCATGTTATGTTGGTTTACGTTACATTATGTTGTTACAATCTCGCTGTTACGCTGTTTTGGGTGCATCTTCAATAACTTCATCCATGTTATGTTGGTTGACGTTACATTATGTTGTTACACTCTCGCTGTTACGCTGTTTTGGGTGCATCTTCAATAACTTCATCCATGTTATGTTGGTTTACGTTACATTATGTTGTTACAATCTCGCTGTTACGCTGTTTTGGGTGCATCTTCAATAACTTCATCCATGTTATGTTGGTTGACGTTACATTATGTTGTTACACTCTCGCTGTTACGCTGTTTTGGGTGCATCTTCAATAACTTCATCCATGTTATGTTGGTTGACATTACATTATGTTGTTACAATCTCGCTGTTACGCTGTTTTGGGTGCATCTTCAATAACTTCATCCATGTTATGTTGGTTGACGTTACATTATGTTGTTACACTCTCGCTGTTACGCTGTTTTGGGTGCCTCTTCAATAACTTCATCCTTGTTATGTTGGTAGACATTACATTATGTTGTTACAATCTCGCTGTTACGCTGTTTTGGGTGCATCTTCAATAACTTCATCCATGTTATGTTGGTTGACGTTACATTATGTTGTTACACTCTCGCTGTTACGCTGTTTTGGGTGCATCTTCAATAACTTCATCCATGTTATGTTGGTTTACGTTACATTATGTTGTTACAATCTCGCTGTTACGCTGTTTTGGGTGCATCTTCAATAACTTCATCCATGTTATGTTGGTTGACGTTACATTATGTTGTTACACTCTCGCTGTTACGCTGTTTTGGGTGCATCTTCAATAACTTCATCCATGTTATGTTGGTTTACGTTACATTATGTTGTTACAATCTCGCTGTTACGCTGTTTTGGGTGCATCTTCAATAACTTCATCCATGTTATGTTGGTTGACGTTACATTATGTTGTTACACTCTCGCTGTTACGCTGTTTTGGGTGCATCTTCAATAACTTCATCCATGTTATGTTGGTTGACATTACATTATGTTGTTACAATCTCGCTGTTACGCTGTTTTGGGTGCATCTTCAATAACTTCATCCATGTTATGTTGGTTTACGTTACATTATGTTGTTACAATCTCGCTGTTACGCTGTTTTGGGTGCCTCTTCAATAACTTCATCCTTGTTATGTTGGTAGACATTACATTATGTTGTTACACTCTCGCTGTTACGCTGTTTTGGGTGCATCTTCAATAACTTCATCCATGTTATGTTGGTTGACGTTACATTATGTTGTTACACTCTCGCTGTTACGCTGTTTTGGGTGCATCTTCAATAACTTCATCCATGTTATGTTGGTTTACGTTACATTATGTTGTTACAATCTCGTTGTTACGCTGTTTTGGGTGCATCTTCAATAACTTCATCCATGTTATGTTGGTTGACGTTACATTATGTTGTTACACTCTCGCTGTTACGCTGTTTTGGGTGCATCTTCAATAACTTCATCCATGTTATGTTGGTTGACATTACATTATGTTGTTACAATCTCGCTGTTACGCTGTTTTGGGTGCCTCTTCAATAACTTCATCCTTGTTATGTTGGTAGACATTACATTATGTTGTTACACTCTTGCTGTTACGCTGTTGTGACATTGTGACCATTGTGAACGTCGCAGTATGATTTACAGAGAACAGTCTTAATTTCTTAACTGCTATTATCAGATAGCATAAACATGCTACAACTCGTGAACATTTACTTAACTTAATTGCTTGCGTAAAATTAGTCAGAGTGGCAACAGTTTGAACAGCTTCAAACAAATCACATTAATTTACTCACGTCCCTATCTAAAGTTGTTGTTAAGTGACACTTGCTGATAGCAATTACTTACGAAATCGGCGTAATGAATCGGCAAATGCTTGAATAGACAAGTTGTGGGTCTTTGCAATGTGCAAGAAAACATAGAGAATTTACGAGTCAAACATTGAAAATTCGAGTTCATAAATTTCAACGTGGCACATGTACACATGCATAAGAACTGCTACGTTATCCCTTCCAGGAAACAACCCAACTCTCTCACAACAACAGAGCCCCGAACCTCACTTCCGCTACATCCGGGCTCAGAACAAGCGAATAGTGCTAATACTGGACGTGTCTGGAAGTATGGTGTACAATCGAACCACAGGGGTAAGTCGGTTTTCTCTCCTGGACAAAACCGTGGAGAAATGTACTTAAACACGATGCACGCGAATTTGTGGATAGAGAGCGAACAGATGTGTGTAATGTTGTCATGTTGGGAGAATCTCTGAAGACCACACGGCTAAGGAAACATATATGTATTGAACATATTGAATAATATAGGATCAATATATTGTTCGTACGTTTAAGGGTATGGATGCACACACACACGCACACACACACGCACACACGCACACACACACGCACACACCCCTATATATATATATATATATATATATATATATATATATATATATATATATATATATATATCTGTGTGTGTGAATTTGTGGTTACCTCCGCATATATATATATATATATATATATATATATATATATATATATATATATATATATATATATATGCGCTATTGTGTCGATACGTATATATTAATCAATATAAATATAGTGTATATATATACATAATATTATTTATTAATATATATATATATATATATATATATATATATATATATATATATATATATATATGTACAGAGACACATATTTTTGAAAAAAATCTAAAAATTTACACAAATCACGACATAACAAAACACACTATTGCCTATTAAACATGCACACCTATGTATCGTTTCTGTCACAGCTGACACGGTTGGACAAATTACGTCACGCTTCAGCTGAGTTTCTGCTGACAGTCGTTCAAAAGGGAATGTCCGTTGGAATTGTCAGCTTCAGCACGCTCGCGACAACGCTCGTAAATCTCACGGAAGTGACGTCTGCATCTGTCAGACAGACACTAGTTGAAAAACTCCCAACAGAAGCGGATGGCGTGACGGCCATAGGAAAAGCCTTGCTGGAGGCCCTGAAGGTACCTGCTATCGGTAAACACTGACAGCGCTACACACACATCAGATGATCAGTGTTTGTGGTCGTTGTGTTTGCTTGCATAGTGCATAGTATAATATCATGTATACACACACGTATAAGCCCTACATGGTTAAGATTTAGGCATGCATGCATTTGTGCACGTGTTTGCGCGCGCATGTGTATATGTGAGTGCCCAGTGGATGTGCGTGTGCGTGCATGCGTGCGTGTACACATTTGCGTTTGCGCGCGCGTGTGTGTTTTAGTGCGTGTATGTTTCGGGTGTGCGTGCATTTAGCGTGTGCGCAATCGCACATTACTTCCAGCATCACATTTACATGCATGTTTGGGTGCAACGGCCAGTGCGTGTGCACGTGTGTAACACAGTAACACGTTTCAGTTACTCGAGAACGCAGGCGACCC
>CBDHHR010000779.1:5000-7219 GCA_965263245.1 Metamycoplasmataceae bacterium
AATTAGGGTCTAGTTGCGTATTGGCGCGTCTAGCGACTAACGTGGATTTGTGGAACCCCATTGAAATAACGTCAATGTTTTCTACCCCTAGGCCTCGTCCCAGTAGCCCCCGGGGTTACTGAGACTGACAAGGGGCTACTGGCACACACCACACAGTTGATGTGTGGAAGTCATAATATTATAAGGTTTCAAATTAGTAACTCCATTAACAATTATCAACATTTAGAATAAGAGTGTGTGCGGTGCCTAAATGGTGGGTTACTGACACTCAATTTTCATACCCTGGGGGCTGGTGGGACGGGAGGGTGTTCATTCTATTGCATTTTAGAAGACAAATTAATTTAAATTAAATTCCAATTCAATTCAATATTACTACACTAAACAGAAAGGCGATGATATCGAGTCAACAAAGGCTTGAATCAGCCGACCAATGGCACGATCGCAAAGGGGCAATAAAGGCTTATATATAGTCAATAAAATACTACTGCCACGTGACTTAATTAAACTGACTACATACACAATAATATCGGGGCAAACCGAAACGATAATCGAAGTAGTTCTCAGTTTTCGTGAAAACTTTCATCAAGTTGTATGTATATTATCCAAGTAAAATTACTTATTACGCAACTTGTAATTTCTACGCACTTCAACGTTTCAGTCACCATCGGCGGCCTTATTCAGGAACTGAATTATAAGTTGTGTAATAAGAAATTTTACTTGACTAGTTCTCAGTTTTTCTATTAATATCAACATAACAATAATAATAATAACATAAATTTTATTAGCAACTCAACTGAGTTGGATTGACATTACAATAGGTTACAATTAATTCATCAAAACATCATACACATACAATACAAAATACATTTGATACCGCAAATAGCCGTATTAATAGCCTTTTTATTGACAGCTGTATAAAGCCCACGGTATAAATGAGTTACGGAATCTATTCGTTCTAGTAACTGGTAACGGGTACACATTTTGTTGTCTAATATTATATTCGGTATGTCTTTTGTCAGGCAGCAGATAATTTAATCTGTGTGTGCCGACTTTAATTTTATCAAAATATTTTTGATAAATGCTGTCCCGTCTTACATTCAACGTATCCAGGTTAACACGTCTAAGTATCTCCGCGTAACCCAATCCAGGAAAAATACATTTTAGTGCCCTTTTTATAACTTCAATATTGTTAGACAAATATTGGGGCAAGTTAGTCTGCCATACAGGACATGCATATTCTAGAACTGGTCTCACCACACTAACATATACACTGACCAGATCTTTCTGTGTAATCCCTGCACGCTTTAACTGATATAACATGTACAAGCGTTTACCAGCCTTTTTCACAATATTATCCACGTGTTTGTTCCATGTCAGATCCCGAGAAATGGTCACACCGAATAGTTTGGCATGGCAAACTTGTGCTATATCCCTCCCATTAATCTTTATATTCGGGATAGTGCTTCTGAAATTGCCATCTTGTGCAAAACTAATGATTATTTCTTTTGATTTTTCCGAATTAATTTTCATGTCATTCTGTTCTGTCCATCTAGCAGCAATATCAACCGACTCTTGTTTAACAGACACATCATTTCTGTCGCATATTTCAAATAACGTACTGTCATCTACATACTTATATAATGGAACAGTCGTTCTTAAATCATTTATGTAAACAAGGAAACATTTAGGTCCAGACAATGTCCCTTACGGTACTCCCCCATTGGGATGACCAGAATGGGAATATTCATTTCGTATTTTTACTCGTTGAGCTCTGTCTAATAGAAATGTTGGCATCCATCTTAAAATATGTGCGGGCAACCCATACGACTGTAGCTTATCTAGCAACAAATGATGATTAATAAGATCAAACGCGTTGCTAAAGTCTAGTATTACAACTGTGACATAAGAATTCAATTTATCTGTCGCCTTATACCACATATGAACCAGTTCGACAAGAACGTTGTTGTGGACGTTCCGCTAATTCCTCCAAATTGCTTAGCATCAATTTCACCTTCAATTGTGTCATCCACCCATTTCATTATTATTGGTTCAAACACCTTGGCAGCTATTGGAGTTACTGAAATTGGTCTAATGTCTTTTTCAATCGACACAGGGGGGCTTGTTTTTGGCAACTGTATTATATTGGCCATTTTTCATTCCATAGGGAGTACACCTTCTCTTATTAATGAATGGTTAAAAATAGCTAATGGAGGGGCGAG
>CBDHHR010000780.1:0-3222 GCA_965263245.1 Metamycoplasmataceae bacterium
CAAAAGCTGTTGTTGTCAGAAAAAACGGCTCTGGCGTGTGCTTAGCTGTGCCAGTCACTCACTCCCCAACGAGGGCTCGAGTACCGAAAACACGTCACAAGTTGTCAACCGTCACGACGTTCCTTGCGTCATCAACATTAACCTCAGTCGGAACACAGACAATTGTAGGAGGACGTGTCGCCTTTAAAAAAATCCGCCTTCGGATTCAATCGAATTGGTCATCACAGAGACATGTTATTAGGATCAACGATATGCTAAAGCGTCTGTAGGACCTACGTTGTCTTACATAGTCATAGGGCTAATTAGGGTGATATTACTAAACAAACTATCAATGTATTTTCATTTCATTTCATTTTATTTCATATCTCTTAAAGCAACATTAGAACAAACATGTGACACAGTAATGATTTTCTTAAGGTTTTTGTCATAAAGATATTTTTCTGAATCCAGAATTTCAACAAAATATAACACGAAAAGCACATGTTCAACTATTGTGAAAGAAGTGTAAGTTAGTAAATAGTGAAAGAACGACCGTGTAGAGGACGAGGGGTGGTGGGGTATTATGTCGGACAGAATGAGGAAGACCCAGTTAAAAGGATAATTGATGGAAATCAATGTCGTATTAGGTCGTGTTGGTTTTATAGAGACATCTATGTCAGGAAGACTGGCGCTGTTTCGGGGATATAAGAAAAATCATATCCTATTTAAAGAATGGGTGATGAAACAAATGTACACAAAGTATCGGCAACAGAGGCGGCAAATACATCAAAGGGAGACTGAAATTAAATTGGAGACTATTCAAAGCTGGGAGAGGATGTTGTGACACTGACGTCACAGGACAGACGTGAATTCACAAACAGCCACGCCTCTATCAATAATGCTAACCAGATGCTAAGATATCCAAAAAAGTGTGCTGAAACGTTGTAACAAACATTTCTCAAACATAAGAACACGCATGCCATTTTCAGGATATGTGACCAAGATTTAATCAGCTTATCTTTTACCACTGGGCGCCGCCATATTACACTCAAGCTGCATTTAGTCAGACTAGTTCCTATCTGTTTTAATAATGAATTTATCTGTACTTTTACACTTTTTTACTCCTGTATTATATATTTTTTGACGAACGCTGCTGTGGGCGACTGCATAATGTGTGAATTAAGCATGTTCACCTTCATGCGTCAACATCTCGCTCCAAACAGCGGCAGACGAAGTGACACAACGAACCACCAACAATAACACGGCACTGAACTACGTCAAGACGAAGAAAGTGCTCATATGCTTCAAGAAATAAAAACGTCAGACATAGGCCCCTACCGCCGATAACGCTAAACGACAGACAAATTAAACAAATGAACTGCACTCGCCTGCTAGGTGTCACAACTTCACATGGTCTTAGTTGGCAACTCCACATCGACGAAATCACCGCAAGCATTTCACTCCACATCGATGAAATCACCGCAAGCATTTCACTCCACATCGACGAAATCACCGCAAGCATTTCACTCCACATCGACGAAATCACCGCAAGCATTTCACTCCACATCGATGAAATCACCGCAAGCATTTCACTCCACATCGATGAAATCACCGCAAGCATTTCACTCCACATCGATGAAATCACCGCAAGCATTTCACTCCACATCGACGAAATCACCGCAAGCATTTCACTCCACATCGATGAAATCACCGCAAGCATTTCACTCCACATCGATGAAATCACCGCAAGCATTTCACTCCACATCGACGAAATCACCGCAAGCATTTCACTCCATATCGACGAAATCACCGCAAGCATTTCACTCCACATCGACGAAATCACCGCAAGCATTTCACTCCACATCGACGAAATCACCGCAAGCATTTCACTCCACATCGATGAAATCACCGCAAGCATTTCACTCCACATCGACGAAATCACCGCAAGCATTTCACTCCACATCGACGAAATCACCGCAAGCATTTCACTCCACATCGATGAAATCACCGCAAGCATTTCACTCCACATCGACGAAATCACCGCAAGCATTTCACTCCACATCGATGAAATCACCGCAAGCATTTCACTCCACATCGACGAAATCACCGCAAGCATTTCACTCCACATCGACGAAATCACCGCAAGCATTTCACTCCACATCGATGAAATCACCGCAAGCATTTCACTCCACATCGATGAAATCACCGCAAGCATTTCACTCCACATCGACGAAATCACCGCAAGCATTTCACTCCACATCGATGAAATCACCGCAAGCATTTCACTCCACATCGACGAAATCACCGCAAGCATTTCACTCCACATCGATGAAATCACCGCAAGCATTTCACTCCACATCGACGAAATCACCGCAAGCATTTCACTCCACATCGATGAAATCACCGCAAGCATTTCACTCCACATCGATGAAATCACCGCAAGCATTTCACTCCACATCGATGAAATCACCGCAAGCATTTCACTCCACATCGATGAAATCACCGCAAGCATTTCACTCCACATCGATGAAATCACCGCAAGCATTTCACTCCACATCGATGAAATCACCGCAAGCATTTCACTCCACATCGATGAAATCACCGCAAGCATTTCACTCCACATCGACGAAATCACCGCAAGCATTTCACTCCACATCGACGAAATCACCGCAAGCATTTCACTCCACATCGACGAAATCACCGCAAGCATTTCACTCCACATCGATGAAATCACCGCAAGCATTTCACTCCACATCGACGAAATCACCGCAAGCATTTCACTCCACATCGACGAAATCACCGCAAGCATTTCACTCCACATCGATGAAATCACCGCAAGCATTTCACTCCACATCGACGAAATCACCGCAAGCATTTCACTCCACATCGATGAAATCACCGCAAGCATTTCACTCCACATCGACGAAATCACCGCAAGCATTTCACTCCACATCGATGAAATCACCGCAAGCATTTCACTCCACATCGACGAAATCACCGCAAGCATTTCACTCCACATCGACGAAATCACCGCAAGCATTTCACTCCACATCGATGAAATCACCGCAAGCATTTCACTCCACATCGATGAAATCACCGCAAGCATTTCACTCCACATCGATGAAATCACCGCAAGCATTTCACTCCACATCGATGAAATCACCGCAAGCATTTCACTCCACATCGACGAAATCACCGCAAGCATTTCACTCCACATCGATGAAATCACCGCAAGCATTTCAG
>CBDHHR010000781.1:5000-10000 GCA_965263245.1 Metamycoplasmataceae bacterium
GTCCATAACAATAAAATATAAGCCGTGTATTATTCATGAATTTTAACATGGATTTTTTTAATAATTATGTAATATAAAAGGCAAAAATAGCAATAGTAATAATTATAATAATATTTAGGATACAGCGTCATATGTACATAGTGCTCCACAACAGTGTAACAATAGTGGTAGTAATAATAATAACAATAACAATAATAACTAATTATACGTGTGTGTATGTATATATATATATATAAATATATATATATATATATATATATATATATATATATATATATATATATATATATATATATAATACAGTGCTAATGTGATTATATGCATAGTACGGGTAGATAATGTCATATTTTGGAGTGTAATGTTTTTCCTGAAAAAATACATGAAGAATCGAGAAATATATGACATAACATGTCAAATACTGTAATAAGTGTAGATATTAGTTTTACTATGATATAATTTACAAATGTATAACGTATTATATATATATATATATATATATATATATATATATATATATATATATATATATATATCATCAACATCAACACTATGCTTCAACGGGACAAACTCAAACTACTGCCTGATTCATCTTCATTCGATGCTTAATGCGATAGGTTTTCAAAAAACTTCACGGATAATAAATACCCACATTCGATCACGTTTTGTCATTAGTTATGTTGATTATGTTGTTACTGAACAATCGCGTCTTGGCAATACATTATACCTACCACTACTGGTGAAGTTCGTACAATAACTCTAACTTGTACAAATAAATCGTGTGATATTGACCCTTTTTCAACATGTTTATTAAAATGTTGCATCGAGCAACTGATTCTTCCTATTCGATTTATTATTAATATGTAAATTCACGATGGTGTTGTATCTGACTATTTAAAGCAATCTTTGGTTAATCCTATTGTCAAAAATCAAAACCTTGGGAAAAATTGAATTAAAGAACTTTCGTCCTATCTCTAATGTAAGATAGTGTCGAAGGTATTGAAATGGTCGTAGCAAATCGTCTCCATTATCATATGTATTCCCAGCACTTGTCAAATGATCTACAATCTGCATATAAATGATTTCATACAAATGAGACGGCACTTCTTAAATACATATTGAAATAGTATGCAACATGGATAATAGCAAATTGACTGCGCTTGACTTGCAAGATCTTTCTTGTGTTTGACACAACTAATAAAGACATTCTTTAACAACGCTCATGTAGACATTTTGGGATTTCTGGCACAGCCCTTCTATTGTTTAGTTCGTATTTGTCAGACCAATACCAAAGAATTAACGTTTCGTTCACGTTTGTGACCCAAATATATCCCATTTGGAGTTCTGTAGGGATCTGTCCTTGGTCCTGTTCTTTTTAGCTTATACACTACATCAATTATCAACTAGTCGAATTATTACTAATCATAAGATAGATCATCACTAATATGTTGACGACAGAAAAGTTAATATATCACTTTCACCCATGGATACATACACATCTATGTCAACTGTAATTGACATCTTGTCGTGGACGGAATCAAGTCAATTGAAGCTGTATGTCGATAACACTGAAATAATTATTAATGGTACAAAACAACAACGAAACAAGAGACTTGGTAATGATACATCGCTGTCAGACACCGTTCACAATTTAGGTGTGGTCTATGACTGTGATTTCTCCTTTCATCAGTAAATTTCACAAGTATGCAACTCATATTTCTATCATATTCATGATTTCCGTTCAATCATTTATCTTCATCAACTGCTAAAACAATATCAGTAGCCCTGATCAACAGTCGATTCGACTATTGTAACTCACTTCTAAACATTATAGCCAAAATTATTTATCTAGACTTTACGTTTACATAATTGTTTAGCACGCGAAGTACCTAATCGCAACAATGATTGGTAGTTGTTCACAGTAAAAATGCACATGGCGTAACAAAATAAAATAAATAAGATAAACCATTAAAAGGGTCTAATACAATACAACAAGGAAGATACTTGTAGATTATGAAAATATATATAATAATATATTAATTAATTAATTAAGCCATTCAACAATGTATGGCATACATTACTGGCAAAAGTAACGGGCGCTTTAGCAGTCTCTGAAAATGAAAATTGCCACAACTGTCACAAAAAGATATTAGTCGTAGATTAATTTCGTATACATATCTATATAATTCTGTATTACTGGTTATGTCAATTTTGAATGCAAATGTAGCAAATTAGTACTGTACACACATCTCCCATTCTGTACGAAGGCGATCCTTCCTGTTGGCTGCTCCTGCCGTCTCCATCGCTGCGGTCGGGCACAGACCGGCGGTGTGATTGCCGCACGCCGCGACAGACGACCAAGAGCACTTCACTTAACGTCGTTAGACGCGACTGGGAATCAATGGCCGGACTAGCGGCCTCTCAAGTATCGCTTGAGTATTTCAACGAGGATTAGAGAAAATTCGTTCAAAACGAGACCAACGACAGACCACGTGACGGAATCGACAGACGAGGTGCACTAGTGCAATGTCGCTATATATAACATGTATACCGAGCATGCTAATTTACGTGCACTGACAGACGGACGCGCGCATGCGCGCACCCACTCACTCACTCACTCACGCAAGCACGCAAACGCACACACACACACACACACACACACACACACACACACACACACACACACACACACACACACACACACACACACACACACACACACACACACACACACACACACACACACACAACACACACACACACACACACACACACACACACACACACACACACACACACACACACACACCGCACATGTGTGTATAAATACAGATGCATAAATCCGCATATACAACATTACAAATGTATTAAAGTTTGTATGCAGTTATTTTATGGATTAATATTATTATTTGATGCGTCGGTGTTCTCTCGGTACAAGTTCCACCTTTTTTCTTATTGCGTATTTCTGGTATTTACAACGGAATACCAACGATAATATCTACTGACTTGCGCTGTTGTTGTGAACCTTTGTAAGACATACAGTACAGCCCGTCGTAAGTATTCGTTCTTCTTTAGTGTTTCAGTGGTACGATCAATAGCCATGGTTTTCTTATTGGATAAATTAAAGCCATACATATTATATGTATGCAAACCAGACATAAATGCGCAAATACGCCAACACGTTCATATGCTCTCTCTTTTCCCTCTACTCTCTCTCTCTCTCTCTCTCTCTCTCTATCTCTCTATCTCTCTATCTCTCTATCTCTCTATCTCTCTATCTCTCTATCTCTCTATCTCTCTATCTCTCTATCTCTCTATCTCTCTATCTCTCTATCTCTCTATCTCTCTATCTCTCACACATACACACACACAAACAAACACACACACACACACACACACACACACACACACACACAAACACACACACACACACACAAACACACACACACACACAAACACACAAGCACACAAGCACACAAGCACACAAGCACACAAGCACACAAGCACACAAGCACACAAGCACACAAACACACAAACACACAAACACACAAACACACAAACACACGAGCACACGAGCACACGAGCACACGAGCACACGAGCACACGAGCACACGAGCACACGAGCACACGAGCACACGAGCACACGAGCACACGAGCACACGAGCACACGAGCACACGAGCACACGAGCACACGAGCACACGAGCACACGAGCACACGAGCACACGAGCACACGAGCACACGAGCACACGAGCACACGAGCACACGAGCACACGAGCACACGAGCACACGAGCACACGAGCACACGAGCACACGAGCACACGAGCACACGAGCACACGAGCACACGAGCACACGAGCACACGAGCACACGAGCACACGAGCACACGAGCACACGAGCACACGAGCACACGAGCACACGAGCACACGAGCACACGAGCACACGAGCACACGAGCACACGAGCACACGAGCACACGAGCACACGAGCACACGAGCACACGAGCACACGAGCACACGAGCACACGAGCACACGAGCACACGAGCACACGAGCACACGAGCACACGAGCACACGAGCACACGAGCACACGAGCACACGAGCACACGAGCACACGAGCACACGAGCACACGAGCACACGAGCACACGAGCACACGAGCACACGAGCACACGAGCACACGAGCACACGAGCACACGAGCACACGAGCACACGAGCACACGAGCACACGAGCACACGAGCACACGAGCACACGAGCACACGAGCACACGAGCACACGAGCACACGAGCACACGAGCACACGAGCACACGAGCACACGAGCACACGAGCACACGAGCACACGAGCACACGAGCACACGAGCACACGAGAACACGAGCACACGAGCACACGAGCACACGAGCACACGAGCACACGAGCACACGAGCACACGAGCACACGAGCACACAAGCACACAAGCACACAAGCACACAAGCACACAAGCACACAAGCACACAAGCACACAAGCACACAAGCACACAAGCACACAAGCACACAAGCACACAAGCACACAAGCACACAAGCACACAAGCACACAAGCACACAAGCACACAAGCACACAAGCACACAAGCACACAAGCACACAAGCACACAACCACTCAAGCACACAAGCACACAGGCACACAGGCACACAGGCACACAGGCACACAGGCACACAGGCACACAGGCACACAGGCACACAGGCACACAGGCACACAGGCACACAGGCACACAGGCACACAGGCACACAGGCACACAAGCACACAAGCAAACAAGCACACAAGCACACAAGCACACAAGCACACAAGCACACAAGCACACAAGCACACAAGCACACAAGCACACAAGCACACAAGCACACAAGCACACAAACACACAAACACACGCACAAACACACGCACAAACACACGCACAAACACACGCACAAACACACGCACAAACACACGCACAAACACACGCACAAACACACGCACAAACACACGCACAAACACACGC
>CBDHHR010000781.1:20000-32600 GCA_965263245.1 Metamycoplasmataceae bacterium
CATAAGTTCTTTTTTGCGTTAAATCTCATAAAGTCATATTCATCCTTAACTAACTTAGTTAGGTTAAGTGACTAACAAAAGATCCGTCAAACAGTCTAAACATTAATTAAGCCTGGACATATAGGACGTTCAGACATTCGAATGTCAAACGTTCGAAAGACATTCGACTTCGTTAACAAGCCTGATATTGTGTGTGTGTGTGTGTGTGTGTGTGTGTGTGTGTGTGTGTGCGTGCGTGCGTGCGTGCGTGCGTGCGTGCGTGCGTGCGTGCGTGCGTGCGTGCGTGCGTGCGTGCGTGCGTGTGTAAATATATATATATATATATATATATATATATATATATATATATATATATATATTATAATTAAAGGTGTTACTTTACACTTGTCATGTGTGTATGGTGAGTCATTTTTCTGCCTGATTAAACAAATAAGAATGCACAATATGCAGCACCAAATGGTTCTATTTTGAACCAAACTTCGGTCCTAATCGAAACAGTCATTCCTCTGTTCAAACCAACCAATGCTAATACAGAAACGCGTCGCACGATATAATGATCTTGTCTTTTCGATCAGATACGTATTTCAGTCACTGTCTGAGTCGATGACTCGCGCGATAACCTTTGTCCGATCTGGGACCGATGTCAAACTACAGCAGCTCGGGGCGTTGTCGGCGACACGCTTTGAGAGAACGCGCGCGAGATAAGCGCTCAAATTGCGCGATCCGATAGGTGATGATTTGCAAGTTGAACGATCAGTCAAAGAAGGCGCCCTGAAATAATTAACACCTCGCTACAGAGATAGCATTGACGCGCGCTCGTGGCTTCGTCTTGGTCGGCCAAAAGGCGTACGCCAGACGGGCTTCAAGCAAGTCTTATCTGCCGAACCAGGCGATCGACGGCAAGGCTTGTTATTTTGGTGTCATGCGGTGACGCGGGCATTTTTCCCGTTTAAAGACCGCAAGACGCCGAATAAAAGACGTCCCCTCGTCGCGAAATTGTCATTTGACTTAAATTATACGCTTTTGAAAAAGCCGCCCGGGTCGTATTTCGGAACCACTTAACGGCCATTCAAACAGGTCTATAGATATAGGGTCATTTAATTGGTTCCAACACGAACGAAATCCGTTCGTTTCTTGGTTTCCTTTGCTTCGTTGCGCCATAGGAAGGTTGATGCGTCAGGAATATGACTCAGTCGACGCTTTTGGGAGTTTGTGGTTTGGGGTGTACTGATGATCGGATATGTCGCCTTGTCGCCTTGTCGCCCCCCCCCCCCGCCCACCCCGCCCTCTCTATGTCCACCAGTTGTATTTGCGGTTCACGTCCAGGTTCAGAACGCCCATCATTGCATGGCGATAGACGAGGGACATATACTGACAGGAATATCCAATACACACAGCATCTATGTCCAAAAGAAAAGACACCATTTAATTGGAATATTATATTCATTAGATTTTGTATTTTCAAAATGCAAGCTGTTCGACGTTTTGTGAACATTTCGAAACATTTATTGTATTATATAGGTAAGAAATTTACACGTAAATGTGAATCTAATCTATACCGTTTGCGTTTATTTTCACGTAAGTATTACATGTACAATACAAGCACCATCACTGAAGGGGCTCTTATTGAGTTCACATATCTTGATTAATTATTATACATCATGTAAGCATCATGATCTTATGTTAACATGTATTGTACACACTGATATGTTCCCCACTTCCGGTTATTCCCGGACGACGAGAAGAACCGCACAAGACTACAGCAGGAACGTAAGTTACAGACGTCTGCAGCATCGCCGCCATCTTGCATCATCCGTCTTCTCCAGACGTCGGCGTAGTTTCTAACAATAACGCTATCAACAAAATCACGTAGTCTTCAAAACATCATTAATTCAGTGTCGACATTAGCAAATATTAAACAGATCGATAAACGAGTCTTTAGATCGGACTTGAGCCGTGCATTTGACTATTCCACTCCCGGCTCCACGCGCGCGTGTGTTGCGCCCGACCGGGCTCGGACATTCGTCCATTGAACGTGCGCGCACCGAAGGTTGACGTCGGGGTGTCTCAACCGGAAGTCGCAGCCCCACAAATCAATTTAGAACAACAACTGCCTCCGGAAACCGTGAGAAGCGACAGCGATCAGGTCACCGAGTCGGAACCGCGGGCGGCCTGTCAACGGCGCAATATGCACCTATTGTGACCGCGTTTACTTCACTCGACCTTTCCGCGTAGCTCTTCCGTACATCGCGGGGCGCGGTGGCTCAGTCGTTCTCAATCGAGACATCCCCGGTCTAAGTCATATGTTACTGCTTCAAATATTGGCCGAGTTCTACGCTCTTTTCTACATGGCTCCAGTTCACTGGGGTATATAGATGACCGGGGTGTATAGTTCATTGGGGTGTATACGTTCACTGGGGTGTATAGATGACTGGTTTTATGCAATGGTTGAAATTTGTGTGTGAATAATCTTCGCGTATTAATTGCAGCATGGTTCAATTCTTCCCGAAGAACGCGAGCTTGAACTTGTCTACGTAAAGCGTTTTGAGAAGTTCCAAGTACAGCTCGACATAAGAAGTTAAGACCCTGAACTTTTACTTTATATTCGCCTTTGTCCGACTCGATGTATGTGAGAGGGACGAACTCGTTTCGCTTCCTGTGAATAAAAGCCAACGGAAGACTTACGCAGTAAACACGCCCTTCATATAAGTCACAATTCTTATATGTGTATCAGTCGACTTGCTCACTTTACACTGCGTGTGTATTTGTGTGTGATTTAACGAATATTAAAGTAACCTGTTTTCGTGATGATAATGTTATAACATCACCCAACATCGTTCGCCTGTTGACAGGAACAGTACCTATATATCGCCAAATGTTAGACGATAATTTACAACCCTTTGGAACCTAGTCTATATTAGACGATAACTTACAACCCTCTGGAACCTAGTCTATATTAGCCGATAACTTACAACCCTTTGGAACCTTATCTATATTAGACGATAACTTACAACCCTTTTGAACCTTATCTATGTTAGACGATAACTTACAACCCTTTGGAACCTTATCTATATTAGACGATAACTTACAACCCTCTGGAACCTAGTCTATATTAGACGATAACTTACAACCCTCTGGAACCTAGTCTATGTTAGACGATAACTTACAACCCTCTGGAACCTAGTCTATATTAGACGATAACTTACAACCCTCTGGAACCTAGTCTATGTTAGACGATAACTTACAACCCTCTGGAACCTAGTCTATATTAGACGGTAACTTACAACCCTCTGGAACCTAGTCTATGTTAGACGATAACTTACAACCCTCTGGAACCTAGTCTATATTAGACGATAACTTACAACCCTCTGGAACCTAGTCTATATTAGACGATAACTTACAACCCTCTGGAACCGAGTTTATATTAGACGATAACTTACAACCCTCTGGAACCTAGTCTATATTAGACGATAACTTACAACCCTCTGGAACCTAGTCTATGTTAGACGATAACTTACAACCCTCTGGAACCTAGTCTATATTAGACGGTAACTTACAACCCTCTGGAACCTAGTCTATGTTAGACGATAACTTACAACCCTCTGGAACCTAGTCTATGTTAGACGATAACTTACAACCCTCTTCAACCTAGTCTATATTAGACGATAACTTACAACCCTCTGGAACCTAGTCTATATTAGACGATAACTTACACCCCTGTGGAACCTAGTCTATATTAGACGATAACTTACACCCCTCTGGAACCTAGTCTATGTTAGACGATAACTTACAACCCTCTGGAACCTAGTCTATGTTAGACGATAACTTACAACCCTCTGGAACCTAGTCTATGTTAGACGATAACTTACAACCCTCTGGAACCTAGTCTATATTAGACGGTAACTTACAACCCTCTGGAACCTAGTCTATGTTAGACGATAACTTACAACCCTCTGGAACCTAGTCTATGTTAGACGATAACTTACAACCCTCTTGAACCTAGTCTATATTAGACGATAACTTACACCCCTGTGGAACCTAGTCTATATTAGACGATAACTTACACCCCTCTGGAACCTAGTCTGTATTAGACGATAACTTACACCCCTCTGGAACCTAGTCTATGTTAGACGATAACTTACACCCCTCTGGAACCTAGTTCTGTAGCTTGATGGCAGTATGTATTCATTGTGATACATTTATAAATAAGTGGTATGTGCGGGTGTGTTCACACATACTATAAATATAGACCATACACCGCTCAACACGGACACAGTAATTAGGATGAAACCAATGTATAGTTTCTCATAAGCGGCCATTGTAATATGGCTTTGTAATATGGCTTTGGTTTACGTTTACTACAAATGTTAATTCCATTTAACAATATACTTAACTTATACTGAAATATATGTTGTGTGGAGTTCGTGAAATATTCAGGTTAATATTCTCACACAAAGACAAAGTTCTGAAACCCATACTTTATTTCTACTATAAACACAGTGATTTGCCACAATGACATCACGAGTCCCAATGGCCCTGTGTCTATATGCAGGTGTTTACCGACTGACACCTGGAATCAATCGACGGATCTGATGCACCGCTTTGCAAAAAAACATAATTTGTAGTCACTCAACATTACATACGTGCTCCAAGACATTCACACACAACATGCTAATTATGTTGTGGATTCTTTAACTCGGCAATGGCGGGTGAAGACTTAACGTGGTCTGACACCGATGCACAACGACCGTTGGTTGCATTGTTGACTCGGCGGAGAAATTCAATCGTCTTGTGCACCGCCAGGGCTCATGTGACAGCCGTGACAGAAGTCACTTAATAACACTCGGACATGTTTATCACAGCGGGTAGTTAACAGGACTGTTGGTCAGGTTTACCTGACCAGCCGCGGGGTGGTCATCGATAGCGCGATTGTCACCTATTGGACGCCAAACAAACGTCTCTCGCCTTACCCAGCACCCACCCACCCACCGCCCATCGCGACTGCCGCCGGTTATCAGCGATGATTGCCCGTTCACAAGCACTAAAAGACGTCGGCGAAGTTAGCGAGAAAAACACGTCGTTTCGGCTATAATCATCGCGAAGGCGTCGGGGAGAAACAGCCTCCGGTTACCCAATAAACACGCTCGGCGTCCGGACAACGAAACCGCCGCTAGCCAGCCAAGTAGGCGCGTCGCGCACAACCGTTGATTAACTTGTCAACGAGCCGAGGCGCCTCGAAACGAACGCGTTTTGTTCACTTACGTATAATCAGCCATTTCGCAGACGTAAAAAACCTCAACCATTACAGGCGCAGTTTACGTTGGCATAAACGCGCGTAATAAACGCCACGTAAAATCGCCGTCCGAACTGGCACACGCCGCTGTTACACTGATAACCCCACTTTGTTGCAAGTTTGTTGGCGTTATTTATACAGTGTCACTGAAGAGGAGCATGACACTTCATCGTCCACGCCCACCCAGTAAACCAGATGTCTGGGCCTGTCGGCCGCTCGAAACCAGGCTATCATCATAAATCACGCCTTCTTTTAAAAATGGCCTGTCATTACAAAAATCCCTCCACCTGCAAAATAGTATATCATTTGAAATACCTCTCCTTCGAAAATAGTCTCTAATTTAGCATTGGGCCTACCCCAAAATAGTCTGTAATTTAAAATAACGCCTTCTCCGAAATAATCTATCATTTAAATATCGTTCGCAACATACAGAGTTCTGTATGATGGGTGATAAGCTTGATTTATAGATTTATACAGTTTCACTCCATTGCCTTGTGTTCGTTTTGTCTGCAAAAGCAAATGCGTTTTATCGCACGTAACAACATCAATAGGACCAAACAAAGTTCCCTGTGTCTACATTACGCGCATGCGTATTCCCAAAACCACTCGAACACACATACGCACATTATATATATATATATGTGTGTGTGTGTGTGTGTGTGTGTGTGTGTGTGTGTGTGTGTGTGTGTGTGTGTGTGTGTGTGTGTGTGTGTGTGTGTGTGTGTGTGTGTGTGTGTGTGTGTGTGTGTGTGTGTGTGTGTGTGTGTGTGTGTGTGTGTGTGTGTGTGTGTGTGTGTGTGTGTGTGTGTGTGTGTGTGTGTGTGTGTGTGTGTGTGTGTGTGTGTGTGTGTGTGTGTGTGTGTGTGTGTGTGTGTGTGTGTGTGTGTGTGTGTGTGTGTGTGTGTGTGTGTGTGTGTGTGTGTGTGTGTGTGTGTGTGTGTGTGTGTGTGTGTGTGTGTGTGTGTGTGTGTGTGTGTGTGTGTGTGTGTGTGTGTGTGTGTGTGTGTGTGTGTGTGTGTGTGTGTGTGTGTGTGTGTGTGTGTGTGTGTGTGTGTGTGTGTGTGTGTGTGTGTGTGTGGCCATGCATAGGTGTCTAGTCATTTTAAAAAATGCATTGTATTAAAAATTACCATCCGTGAGACGTTGGCCTCACAATCTAAACGTACCCAGGGTCTAAGCAAGCTGTACTCTGACGGTGCCCACGGAGTGATAACGTTCATGATTCTCGCGCTATCTCATGTATATAAGGCCTATGCTCGAATCATGTGCAGCAGTTTTAAAAACGTTGAGCAAGTCTTCTCTCTTTAAATAGTTGATGGGCCATTCATTATCCAGTGTAATGAAACACTTGTCTTTAAATGTGTTCCATTGAACGTAATGTGCACACTTTAGCTAGTCCGCTGTAGTTGCAGCATCGGTGTCGCAAGCAATAACCAGGTCTTTGATCTCGTGTCTACCACGTGTCGCTGTGGATAAAAACTGCTAACTAGAAAAGTGGCGTCTCTTTCCCTATAGTAAGACCAAATTACACGCATGACTTCAAATAAATGCTGCTATTTAATTTATTAGCTTTAGTAATTGAGCAAGAGAATAGAGAGGTGGTGTTGTATTCTTCAATTAATAATCTTTCTTCCAATCTATTTACTACGTTCGAGTGCCTACTCTGTAATGTCGCTTTGTGTATTTTATCCACGTTATCGACATGTAATTTTATTGTATCGGAAACAATTAAGATGGGCCCCTTCCAACTACAATGTAGCGTAACAAGTCATTAAACAAGTCATCTGTGCCAAAACTGACCACAACACGTTCACATTCGGTTCAAATTTGGCATGGATATTATGTTACCAAACAAATGAGCTTAACATGACACGGTAATGTAACGTTTTATAGAAATAAAATATATTTAACCTCCCGACAGAATAATAACAGGAATATGGTTGTAGCCTATAAATGGATAAAAGTGGTTTTGTCCGTGGGATAAAATGCAATGTTTTAGTTAAAAAAAATGCGTACAATTAATTATGCGTCTTAAAAAATTGTTTGGTTCAATAAGTCTAAGTGACGCTAACTGCACGTATTTAACTAATTAATAAGGTTCACTGCACGGTCAACCACTGCACGACTCTGCGTTATTCTAACAACGCCGGGAAATCCCCCACGCACGCGTCTGTTGTATACCCGAAGGGACAGAGACACGGTACATTGTCAGGGTAAAGAACGGTCAGTTAATTGGCAGTAACTGATTGTCAGGTTCTTCCATAAATACACTTTTATTAATATTGCATAGCTGTTAATTACAGTCTACAAACTGAACGAGACTCAGCGTAATGTAAGAAATATAAAAATACCGTGTAGAAAGATTACTGGCGTAAGAAAGAAGAAGAACGGAGAGCTTAAAGTGTGTGTGTGTGTGTGTGTGTGTGTGTGTGTGTGTGTGTGTGTGTGTGTGTGTGTGTGTGTGTGTGTGTGTGTGTGTGTGTGTGTGTGTGTGTGTGTGTGTGTGTGTGTGTGTGTGTGTGTGTGTGTGGTGTGTGTGTGTGTGTGTGTGTGTGTGTGTGTGTGTGTGTGTGTGTGTGTGTGTGTGTGTGTGTGTGTGTGTGTGTGTGTGTGTGTGTGTGTGTGTGTGTGTGTGTGTGTGTGTGTGTGTGTGTGTGTGTGACAGAGAGAGAGAGAGAGAGAGAGAGAGAGAGAGAGAGAGAGAGAGAGAGATTATGAGAGCTAGGGCGATATATAGTGAATGAGAGCGAGATATGTTACATATATATATATATATATATATATATATATATATATATATATATATATATATATATATATATATATATATATATATATATAATTTATCGCTCTCATTCTCATACCCTCTCTCTCTCTCTCTCTCTCTCTCTCTCTCTCTCTCTCTCTCTCTATATATATATATATATATATATATATATATATATATATACACACACACACACACACACACACACACACACACACACACACACACACACACACACACACACACACACACACACACACACACACACACACACACACACACACACACACACACACACACACACACACACACACACACACACACACACACACACACACACACACACACACATATATGACATAATACGTGTATACTATATTATTCCACTCGTCTGATCCACTGTTGTTTTTCTTTTTTCTAAAACCGTACAATACACGTTGATCTATAAAGACCCACATGCCGTGCTTGTGATAACCGTTAATGAGAAACAGTGCTAGCGTAATTAGAAACACGGGTCAGTTTTTATTAGCACGAGAAACGTTACAACGCGAGACAAGCGGCGAGAAATCAATTGTAGCGGACCCGTCGATTCTGCCACGCAAGCGCCGCCGCCAGCGCCGTGGCGAACTGTTCCGGAAGTGACGTCGAGGTCTTAATTACCCGCCGCGCGAATATAATTGGCGGGTATTAATGCGACTTTTATAGTTGCCTGGCAAAGAGAAACATTCGCCTGGTTAATTGTGTTACGTCGCCCGTGCGTGAAAATTATTTTCGCCGAGTTCGTTTTTGTCCGCAATCACGCCAAGCCGGCTTTGTTCGCGGCAATCGTCTGTTCGTTTGTCTCACGCCGTCGTCTCCGCCCGATAATTGGCTACTAATTCGGATCTGTGGTTCGTCGCCGGGTATACAGCGACACATGTCGACTTTTTCCAACTTTTCTCTATTACGGCTGCGTGTCTTTGTGGGGGATTCGAAATTGATTTGTTAATTGAATCTTCTATTGTTCCGTTTCCAGATCGCGGATCTCTTAAATGCGTTTCTAATGACGGCGCCGGTGGCAGCGACGGTCACTTGGCAACTAACGCACGCGTGCCTGAAGAAACGTAACGGGACTGGCGCCACCTGTTGAATGAGGTGTGACGTCACGCTATGTTAGCGAGAGTGAGTGATTCGCCATTGTCGTTTCGTGCTTTAGTTTGTTAGGCGCGGGATTGTGTGTTAAAATGCTGCTAGCTTTGATTATTTTTTAATAAGTCTGCTTATAATCAATGTATGCATTTTCATAGTCACACTCCTGAAATTAAGTCAAAAGCGGTGCGTTTTATTTCCACACATAAATAATATGCTTTGTGCTTCATAGCCGTGTAATTATAATTTCATAGTAACACGTATTACATTGAATAATGAACACAATTATTGCGTTACATAATGGCGCGATTGTCGGGTTCAAAGATGTTTGTTTTAAATTCACACGAATGTGGCATTAAGACCATTGTCCACAACGTTGAATTTTATAATTGGTTAAATTAACATATTTGGAATATGGAATACGTATCATGTTGCACCTTTGCAACATGCATTCCTCTGTCGGAAGTGACCTGGAGAGATACACACACAGCCTACAGATGCTGCTGTGTCACAGCCTACAACAACACTCACTTTAACAATCCTTGGTATAAGGCTGCATTTCTTTTAACACCGAGTCTACTTTTGTTACAACATCGTAAGCCCACGCACAGCGACACCAGCAGTACACAAACGTGACTTACTTCACCAACGTTACATTTAACAATACAAAATTGACAGGTCTATTAGATATTAATTAAAAGCGAACACTGCCGCATCTACAGTGTACCTAATTAATTATGAAAGTATTTTATGATATCACGGTTAAATGCAATGCTGTTAAAAAAGTACACGATTTTACAATTCAGTGGCATTCACGATATGCAAATGTCGATTTATTGCAGTTAAAGTTTGATCAAAACAGTACTGTTCGGATGTGAAAAATAGTGATCATTTATTGGCATTTCTCTTAACTGTTTACAATCGCTGCAATGCTTTGCTGATAACCAGGTTCTGGATGAAAGGAAAATCTAACTTTTCAATAAGCGACACTCTTTTGAAAGCAGGAATGACGAAATTGTGCCCGCATATTTACAAAGAATCCGCCGATTACTAAATTGTACGTGTTTTAAGACAAACCCCTCGTGGTGGGAACAGTTGTAACTATATGCATTGTAAAGACGTGTGGTCAGAATAGTTGTAACTATTGACAATTGTAACGCCGTTTGTTGGAAACAGTTGTAACTAATATAAATTGTAAAGATGTGTGTTGGGAACAGTTATAACTAATAACAATTGTAAAGACGTGTGTTGGAAACAGTTAACTAAAATAAATTGTAAGACGTGTGTTTGAAACAATTGTAACTAATATAAATTATGAAGATATGTGTTGGGAACAGTTATAACTAATATAAATTGTAAAGATATGTGTTGGGAACAGTTATAACTAATATAAATTGTAAAGACATGTGTTGGGAACAGCTATAACTAATATAAATTGTAAAGACATGTGTTGGGAACAGTTATAACTAATACAAATTGTAAAGACATGTGTGGGAACAGTTATAACTAATATAAATGGTAAAGACGTGTGTTGGGAACAGTTATAACTAATATAAATTGTAAAGGCATCTGTTGGGAACAGTTGCAACTAATATAAATTGTAAAGACGTGTGTTGGGAGCAATTGTAACTAATGTAAACTGTAACAACGTGTGGTGGGAACGGCTGTAACTAATAAAACATCTAAAGATGTGTCAATAATTGAAACAATCATCTCTCCAAATAGGTCGATGTTTTCAAATATTTCTCCGTGTCATTAGCCGGACCATTTGACCAATGCTGTTTACTTTAATGTCTGATGAGTCGTAAAAGTGGCCCGCTACGAAACGCGTAATGACCGTTGCTTGACCATCGCAGAGGCGCCAGTCTTACGCACACTGGACACGTCTAAGTGGCCGAGTCACACGCCAGTGGTCAAGAGTGCGACGGTGACGACACGACGTGTCCGCACGCAATGTTGATGTCATGTCGAGCGCAGTGGACATTGTCCACTTGTCTCTTTGATGTTCGCTTGTAAGTTGTCGCGCCGTCATTACATCGTTGGCCAGACGACCATCCATCACCGGCGACGAGACTGGACGTCGTCAGCGCCACTGACCACCGCTGACCACTACCTAGAGTCGCCGGTCATCTATCACTGTCGCGGACCGTGAGAGAACTCATCACGGTTGTCTGCACGCAAGGCGGTCGCTCATGCGTGACGAGTCCGGTCAAATCAACGCACTCCGCAGTGCGTATTTATTTATTTCAAACTTTCGCTAACAGCTTTTAAGAAATAATTAATTACAAAAGTGAAATAGCAAAACATTATTTTAGCAATCACAGAGGAATACAAATTAACGAAATGTGTTATATACTAGTAATGTGTAACGACAGAAATGTGTTATATACTAGTACTGTGTAACGACAGAAATGTGTTATATACTAGTACTGTGTAACGACAGAAATGTGTTATATACTAGTACTGTGTAACGACAGAAATGTGTTATATACTAGTACTGTGTAACGACAGAAATGTGTTATATACTAGTACTGTGTAACGACAGAAATGTGTTATATACTAGTACTGTGTAACGACAGAAATGTGTTATATACTAGTACTGTGTAACGACAGAAATGTGTTATATACTAGTACTGTGTAACGACAGATATGTGTTATATACTAGTACTGTGTAACGACAGAAATGTGTTATATACTAGTACTGTGTAACGACAGAAATGTGTTATATACTAGTACTGTGTAACGACAGAAATGTGTTATATACTAGTACTGTGTAACGACAGAAATATGTTATATACTAGTACTGTGTAACGACAGAAATATGTTATATACTAGTACTGTGTAACGACAGAAATATGTTATATACTAGTACTGTGTAACGACAGAAATATGTTATATACTAGTACTGTGTAACGACAGAAATATGTTATATACTAGTACTGTGTAACGACAGAAATATGTTATATACTAGTACTGTGTAACGACAGAAATATGTTATATACTAGTACTGTGTAACGACAGAAATGTGTTATATACTAGTACTGTGTAACGACAGAAATGTGTTATATACTAGTACTGTGTAACGACAGACATGTTATATACTAGTACTGTGTAACGACAGAAATGTGTTATATACTAGTACTGTGTAACGACAGAAATATGTTATATACTAGTCCTGTGTAACGACAGAAATATGTTATATACTAGTACTGTGTAACGACAGAAATATGTTATATACTAGTCCTGTGTAACGACGGAAATATGTTATATACCAGTACTGTGTAACGACAGAAATATGTTATATACTAGTACTGTGTAACGACAGAAATATGTTATATACTAGTCCTGTGTAACGACAGAAATATGTTATATACCAGTACTGTGTAACGACAGAAATATGTTCCAGTCCTGT
>CBDHHR010000782.1:0-7982 GCA_965263245.1 Metamycoplasmataceae bacterium
GAATTGGCATTTCCATGACAATGTAACAGACCTGATAGCTGGTTTTTCTGCTACAGCGAGACATCAATGATGCAACTGTTCACAGTTAAAAAAAACAATATGTTCTTATTCAATATATTCAAAATATTTCTTAAATAAAATCCCACCTGCTGTCTGGTGAGTAATGCTTTGATTCTCCTGATGGTGAGACCGTGGTTCTTCAGTGTGCTTGCGTCATGGTGTCGCATTGCTTGGCGTATGTGCATCTCATTGGTGGCCAGTTCATTGGCATTGTCCAACTCCATTACCTACAGAAGACATCAATTGTTATGTAGATTACAGTAATTCATGAACTTAGTATGGAGCGAGACACAAATAGAGAGAAATAAGAGAGACATAGAGAGATGGAGGATTGTGACAGAAAGAGAAGAGATGGAGGGTCCGAGGGAGGGAGGGAAAGAGAGAGACATAGAGAGGGTGAGAGAGTGAGAGGGTGACATGGTGAGAGGGAGAGAGGATGAGAGAGTGAGAGGGTGAGAGGGAGAGAGGATGAGAGAGTGACATGGTGAGATGGTGAGAGAGTGAGAGGGTGAGAGAGTGACATGGTGAGATGGTGAGAGAGTGAGAGGGTGAGAGAGTGACATGGTGAGATGGTGAGAGTGAGAGGGTGAGAGAGTGAGAGGATGAGAGAGTGACATGGTGAGATGGTGAGAGAGTGAGAGGGTGAGAGAGTGACATGGTGAGATGGTGAGAGAGTGAGAGGGTGAGAGGGTGAGAGGATGAGAGAGTGACATGGTGAGATGGTGAGAGAGTGAGAGGGTGAGAGAGTGACATGGTGAGATGGTGAGATGGTGAGAGAGTGAGAGGGTGAGAGGGTGAGAGGGTGAGAGGATGAGAGAGTGACATGGTGAGATGGTGAGAGTGAGAGGGTGAGAGAGTGAGAGGATGAGAGAGTGAGAGGGTGAGAGAGTGACATGGTGAGATGGTGAGAGAGTGAGAGGGTGAGAGGGTGAGAGGGTGAGAGGGAGAGAGGGTGAGAGGGTGAGATGGTGAGAGAGTGAGAGGGTGAGAGGGAGAGAGGATGAGAGAGTGACATGGTGAGATGGTGAGAGAGTGAGAGGGTGAGAGGGTGAGAGGGTGAGAGGGTGAGAGAGTGAGAGGGTGAGAGGGTGAGAGGGTGAGAAGGTGAGATGGTGAGAGAATGAGAGGGTGAGAGGGTGAGAAGGTGAGAGAATGAGAGGGTGAGAGGGTGAGAAGGTGAGAGAATGAGAGGGTGAGATGGTGAGAGAATGAGAGGGTGAGAGGGTGAGAAGGTGAGAGAATGAGAGGGTGAGAGGGTGAGAGGGTGAGAGGGTGAGATGGTGAGAGAATGAGAGGATGAGAGAGTGAGAGGGTGAGAGAGTGAGAGGATGAGAGAGTGACATGGTGAGATGGTGAGAGAATGAGAGGATGAGAGAGTGAGAGGATGAGAGAGTGACATGGTGAGATGGTGAGAGAGTGAGAGGGTGAGAGGGTGAGAGGGTGAGAGGGTGAGAGAGTGAGAGAGTGAGAGGGTGAGAAGGTGAGATGGTGAGAGAATGAGAGGGTGAGAGGGTGAGAGGGTGAGAAGGTGAGAGAATGAGAGGGTGAGAGGGTGAGAGGGTGAGATGGTGAGAGAATGAGAGGGTGAGAGGGTGAGAAGGTGAGAGGGAGAGAGGATGAGAGAGTGAGAGGGTGAGAGAGTGGTGACATGGTGAGATGGTGAGAGAATGAGAGGATGAGAGAGTGAGAGGATGAGAGAGTGACATGGTGAGATGGTGAGAGAGTGAGAGGGTGAGAGGGTGAGAGGGTGAGAGAGTGAGAGAGTGAGAGGGTGAGAAGGTGAGATGGTGAGAGAATGAGAGGGTGAGAGGGTGAGAGGGTGAGAAGGTGAGAGAATGAGAGGGTGAGAGGGTGAGAGGGTGAGAGGGTGAGATGGTGAGAGAGTGAGAGGGTGAGAGAATGAGAGGGTGAGAGGGTGAGAAGGTGAGAGGGAGAGAGGATGAGAGAGTGAGAGGGTGAGAGGGTGAGAAGGTGAGAGAATGAGAGGGTGAGAGGGTGAGATGGTGAGAGAATGAGAGGGTGAGAGGGTGAGAAGGTGAGAGGAAGAGAGGATGAGAGAGTGAGAGGGTGAGAGGGAGAGAGGATGAGAGAGTGAGAGGGTGAGAGGGTGAGATGGTGAGAGGGTGAGATGGTGAGAGAGTGAGAGGGTGAGAAGGTGAGAGGGAGAGAGGATGAGAGGATGAGAGAGTGAGAGGGTGAGAGGGTGAGAAAGAAACAGATGTAAGAAATGAGACATTTGAAACAATTAAATGTCAAACAATGCAGAAGATGACAATCTGGTTGAATACCGTCACAAAATACCAATAAACTGAGCCTGAAAGTACAACTATTGAGAACCGTTACAGATTCATTAGCCTTACCATCAATGAGAAGAAGACAAAACAAACAGTTGACTAGCATATCCCAGCTTTCACAAGATACTACTTATCCTGTGACAACAAACTCCTTATAGAAAACAGGAGAGCAAAGACTGTCTGACTTGGCCATGTATTCAGAAGAAACAGTAATCTTCTGGTGAACATGGCGAACACCAAAACTGAAGAGAAAGATACAAGCAATGACAACATGGAGACAAACAACTGAAGGACAGTACACTGCTGGCCAGCGCTGGCCACGCCCGGACGACAGCACCAAGAGAAAGGAGACTAGCAGAAACTAGTGCTAGTTCACGAAACACACTCAGGAAGTACGAGGACAAGTAACTACTAATTACCGTGACGGAGATATGACTCCTAGGACACACGAGGTACGGCCCATGGTCCTGCCAGAGACACAGACACTCCCAGCAGAAGCTAGTGCCACAGCGGCACGACATATGTTGACAACCGCCAGACTTCTCCATTGGGTGGTGACACTTGGGACATTTCTTCACTTTAGCGAAGTACGTGTGGCCAGTGTCGTTGTATTTGCCTCTCCCTACAAAGGGTGAACGATACACCTGATATGATCCTGTGTGCCAATACCTCATAACACTGGCTTCTCTTGAGACGACAATCAATACAATAAACAAACATGGATATGGCTATAATGTGTTGCATTGACAACCCCACTATTCTGCATAGTTATTTAATATTTTAATACAGGACAATGATCTCCACTAGATGAAAACATTTTAGCTGGTATTTCTTGCATGAGTAAAATGTCGGTAGACTTGTATTGCATTTTATGAAGGTGTTTTTGCCTAGGCAATTTCTAAACTATTGTAACGAGAGTTATATACACGCTTGCCAATAGGGGCTTAGATTATTTTTACTCATGCTCTGTAAATCCTGCTTTTCAATCCAATCAACATGATTAACACTCGCAATGTAAATATTTTTTTAATGTTTATAACACGCCCGTGTGTGGTGGCTGTGATTAAGTCTACCTACATCTTTCTCTCATGAGTTTCATGTATGATCCCATGTGGGAGCAGGTCGCGGGCCAGTGCACTACTTGTTGACACTGGAAACACCAGGTGGCACCACAGGTACAGTCCACGCCAACGTCCAAAACTGGAGAATCTGTAAGAGACATTTTGTAAGGACTGTGTATGTATTATATATATACAAAGTAATTTACGTGGAATTAAAACTAGAATATTTAACAAATTACGGATTTGATAGAATTAATTACAACTATGCCATACAAACAGCAAAACTATTGGAGCTTAGACTACAAACAAAGATTGCTCTTTAGTACTCACAACAGATAAAAGATAAAGATGAAAAAAGAAGATAAACCGAGAATAAAGATCAAATGGCACTGAAATAACTGAAGAAAAGCAAGAAGATGCAAGTTGCCATGAAACATGTTGAGACAAATTAATAAAGATGATCGGAGTTCTATAACAATTAAAAACTGCACAAATCCCTATTTTTCATACAATGTATTCTATAGCATTTGAATGTAAACGTGTTTAGGTTTAATACATGAAGATGTTACTGAATCACACTGACTTGTTAATTTTTGGAATGGGAAAAATATGACTGCTGGCATTACCAGTAGAGGGCTCTGTGACATGAGCGAGCCGCCCACATTTGGCACTGGGACACCACTGCCAACTGTGACTTTGATCAACTGTGGCGCTTGCTATGTGTTGCTTGTGTTTTTTATAGATATTAAGTGACGTCCGAGAGAGCAGTGTGACAGGGTCTAGCCTGGTTCCACAGTCATGTCCCTGCAATAAGACAGGACATTCTGCATCAGGTTTGCTGTACGGGCAGTAAAGAGAATACTTGTTGCAACCCAAATAAAGCTACAATAGTTTCACCAGCACGTTAACCCACACCTCTTTAAAACAACATGGCCTGTGGCTGTGACTTGTAGAAAGAGAACAGCATTGCACTTTTATGCAAAATAAACTTATCTCAGGTACTTTTATTTTCTATGTAATCAAAATGTGTGAAGACATTTAAATTTATTTTATAATGTCGTAAAATGTTATGACAAAATTATACCATTGTAATTTTTTACTGTTAGTATTTTTTATTTACTATATAATTATACGCACATATTGGTTGCTTGTCTTTTAAATTATTATTATTATTATATGATGGTAAAAACCTTAATCTTTATAACAATACATTAAAGTGGACTGTTAGTCTCTCTGAGAAGTCCAAACACACTTACTGGACAGGCAATTGACAAGTCTCCATGGCGAATTCTCTCCACCAGATGGTGCCACCAGCATTCATTGCAAAACCAGTGTTGGCATAGTAACAAAGCAGTGCCTTGTGGGATGCCATAGGCATCATTGTCGATGCAGCTGAAGCAAACGTTGCAGGAGATGCCAGAGTAGTTACAGGCCACGTCTACATGTGTCGCTGTGAGGCTCTGTAACAGGAATTAAAATTATAGTCCATACAGAAATGTTGCCAATTTTATGCTACGAATTCCCCATGATTATATCTCCTTGATTACACCCCTAAGCTTTCATTCTATACGCATACATCTGACTTTATTTATATTAATTTACAGCTAAATTGTAAGTTTTAATATGACACAATAATTAGTCCATGTCAGTTCAATGCACTTTACATATCTAACTGACAGACTAATTCAACAACTGTAATATTGAAACTATAGTGTCTGCCAAGTTCTGTTTAGTTACTCCAGTAAGTCGAGATTTGAAACATATGACCAAGGAAGCATGCTTAAAGGGATTCTTTGGGACACAAACGGGATACTTTAATGTCCATCCCAAATACTAATGAAAAAGGGTTGTTTGACAACTTTAAACTCTTTGTAATATAAACAACAATACAATTATTTCATGTAATTCTATGCCTTTATTTCATTAGACTTTGTCACAAACTAGAAACCTGAGTTATTTGCGACACGAAATGGATTCTTTCTCAATATAAATAATTATTATCAGTGTCATTACTGATTACTAAAAGATAATTCTAATGAAATGAATGCACAGAGTTACATGAAATAATTACATTAATTAAACATATTGTACACTACAAGGAGTTTTATATTCTTAAAGAACCCTTTTTCATTACATTTGTGAACATGAAAAATCCCTTTAAATCAAAACAAGTTTTACTGGCAATATCACCTACATTTGAGTAAGAGAGCCAAGCTGACCACAACACCCTTTGACAATCAAGCCACGATGCCCGCAAGGAACACAGCACACTTCCTGTTACCAATTTCTATCCTCATTAGAGAGATGCAGACAGCCTAACTTTAAGGATAATGACAGTTACACTGCCACACGGCACACACAGTACCTGCTGTGACTCGTTGGTGGCTGGGTCGAGGAACTCGTCTGTGAGCTGTCTGCAGTCTGGACTGTAGACTTGAACCCTGCATCCACGCAGTGAGTTGACGTAGCTGACCAGGTCTTTGTCCAGTATGTCCTGTGTGTCACTGACGCCTGTCACATGTCTGTTTTCCCTGTACACAGAATGTCAGGTGGTGACCAGAACAATCTTCTCAAACGTGTCTAACCAATATCACTGATAGTTTCAATTAAGCAGGTCAAGTCAGAAAGAAACATACAAGAAACAGACGGTTCTTGTCTGAACTGTTTTATGTTATGGAAAATCCTTGTTATTTTTTCGTTCCTTTTAACACATAAAATCAGATGTATAACTCATATTATTCGATGAAGAGAGAATCACTAAATTATGAATACTTACAAAGTCGTATTTCTCCTTTTGCAACAATAGGTTTTACTATACGTACGATTTAATACAACTTTTATATAATGTTCTTATTGCCCAAACAAACACGCTGAAGGTTTACAGCTTGGCTAACTGCCTGCTAAATTATATTTTATTATACCAAAAATAGTGTCCATAATCTGAAATAAGTATAATGATAAAAACAATAGTGACATTTTCATATTATAAACAAAACATCCAAAGTGTAAATAGCATGTATTACTCATTATGTTGTCATTAATATGTATTGCTATTGAGCCAGCTTCAAATGGCAACTTTGTAACTCAGATTTCTCGACAGAACAAAACAAATTCCTTGGTTTCAATGGTAAATATTAATATGAGGCAAATGGTGACTTATTGACTAGAACTGGAAATTCAGCAGACAACACGTACATTTCTGCAAGTGTGAGGCACACTGATGTCAAGGATTGGACGGCTTCTTGTATGATGTCATCTACACTGTGACCTTTTGACACACAACCAAATGCCCCCTGCAGATGGTCAAACAGTGACTGCTTCGTGGGTAGGTCACTCTCTAACTGGACCCTATGAAACAGATGGTCTCAGTTTGCATTTTCATTAAATCATCTAATTCTAAAATGAAAACATTCTACTGAACACATGAGAGATGTTTCTTTAGATTCAATGAATAATATCAAAATATAAACCTTTCTGAGAAACAGCACCCAAAAAAGGTAATTAAAATAATGATGTGCACACATAAAAACATGTACAAATGATTACAATACTTAAATTTAGTGTTTACGCGAAAACAAAGAATATAACACGATACAACATGCAAACACATTACAAAGTACAAATTACATCAAAGTTCCAACTTCCACATAAACCATAAATTTAAATACTATATTCATGTATCAAATTTAAAATTAAATCAAATATATACGTGTATAACACTCAAAACTTAAACCTAATAAAATGTCATGGACAAAGTATTTTTACATACCTGACATAGCGAGACGCAGTGTGAAGCGAGTCTTGAAATCCATTGATGACACCTCCAGGACAGAACACAAACGCTACATCAGGTACTGGTACCTCTCCAACAACTCCACTCTTACCATTTGTCGATCGTGCAATCAACCGTGACAAATCAACGGAAAACGTCCGAGGCAAACTCTGCCCCTCTTTGTATGCCTCTCCAAAGTTAACGACAAGAGATTCTCGATGAAGACTCAGCTCCTCGACCCGGGAAATGAAGGATGTTGGGGTCGAAGGCAGCCAATCAGCACTCAATGAGGCAGGTATCTGTGATGACGATGCAACAGATCCGTCACTGTCAACTGACTCATCATCATTCTCTGACGATGATTCTTCTTGTGGCTCATAGATGGCAGTACCCTTTCCGTGAATTTTAACACACGTTGATGCTGTGTTTGCAGACCAAAGAGTATGGTTGACAGATGCTACCTTTATCACAGTTGTTTTCTTTTTTCTGAGATTCTTCTGTTGTTTTGATTTCACCATGGCTTCTGTCAAGTCGATGATGCATGTTTGAGCTGAGGCTTTGTCGGTTACCATCTCTTCTTCATCTTCACTTGCCTCCGTATCCGACCACGGATCCATCAGGGATGCCTGCATGAAATCCTTCCATGATCCATGGAAATGTGCACTCATCTTGTTTACATTGTGTCTCATTTTACCAGTCCTTAAGTCTGTGCCAGGTTCTAAACAGAAGACAAATGTGGAAGTGAATTAATGTCACAGAAGTGGATGTCATACAGTAGATCATAATATGTCCACA
>CBDHHR010000783.1:0-5000 GCA_965263245.1 Metamycoplasmataceae bacterium
TAACTGTGTAAAGTATGAAATAAATATGGAAGTGTGTGTGTGCGTGTGTGCTTGTGTGCGTGTGTGTACGTGTGTGCGTGCGTGCGTACGTGTGTGTGTGTTTGTGTGTGTGTGTGTGTGTGTGTGTGTGTGTATATGTGTGTGTGTGTGTGTGTGTGTGTGTGTGTGTGTGTGTGTGTGTGTGTGTGTGTGTGTGTGTGTGTGTGTGTGTGTGTGTGTGTGGTGTGTGTGTGTGTGTGTGTGTGTGTGTGTGTGTGTGGTGTGTGTGTATGTTTGTGCGTGTGTATGTGTGTGTGTGTGTGTGTGTGTGTGTGTGTGTGTGTGTGTGTGTGTGGTGTGTGTATGTTTGTGCGTGTGTATGTGTGTGTGTGTTTGTGCGTGCGTGTGTGTGCGTGTGTTTGTGCGTGTGTGTGTTTGTGCGTGTGTGTGTGTATGTTTGTGCGTGTGTATGTGTGTGTGTGTGTGTGTGTGTGGTATGTGTGTGTGTGTGTGTGTGTGTGTGTGTGTGTGGTGTGTGTGTGTGTGTGTGTGTGTGTGGTGTGTGTGTGTGTGGTGTGTGTGTGTGTGTGTGCGTGTGTGTGTGTGTGAGTGTGTGTGTGTGTGTGTGTGTGTGTGTGTGTGTGTGTGTGTGTGAGAGTGAGTGTGTGTGTGTGTGTGTGTGTGTGTGTGTGTGTGTGTGTGTGTGTGTGTGAGAGTGAGTGTGTGTGTGTGTGTGTGTGTGTGTGTGTGTGTGTGTGTGTGTGTGTGTGTGTGTGTGTGTGTGTGTGTGTGTGTGTGTGTGTGTGTGTGTGTGTGTGTGTGTGTGTGTGTGTGTGTGTGTGTGTGTGTGTGTGTGTGTGTGTGTGTGTGTGTGTGTGTGTGTGTGTGTGTGTGTGTGTGTGTGTGTGTGTGTGTGTGTGTGTGTGTGTGTGTGTGTGTGTGTGTGTGTGTGTGTGTGTGTGTGTGTGTGTGTGTGTGTGTGTGTGTGTGTGTGTGTGTGTGTGTGTGTGTGCAGTGACAGAGATCGAGATCGAGATCGAGATCGAGATCGAGATCGAGATCGAGATCGAGATCGAGATCGAGATCGAGATCGAGATCGAGATCGAGATCGAGGTATATATATATATATATATATATATATATATATATATATATATATATATATATATATATATTCGTGACACACAACGTAACTAAACTATATAATTTTTTTTAATAAGAAATAATTATTACAAACTGAAAATATATGTAAACAGTGCACCATTGTATGGAAATATCTGGTTTATATATTTTTAGTAAACAAAAGTGTGAAAACGAAATCAATCGGCGGTGTTTAATTTTACGACGAAGCGTCCAAGCTAAGGTTAATGAGATAGCGAGAACGACAGATTCGGGTTAGCTGATTTAAATTGTTATATTCAATTGTATAACTGCTCCTACAACTATCAATTTGATAGAGGTATTATGAACAAAACAATGTTTCTTTCTGAAGGTGAATACAATATTAGTTTGCTTCCCGTGGGCTGCATTCGATACAGTTAAACTGAAATTGCGGCGGTGTAGCAGCTTCAGGCAACGAAATCATTGGTATGTTCGGGCAATTATTTTCTCAACAAATTGGATTTATGTGGAACGTGAAGTAGTTGTATGTGACTAGTGCCTGCATATGGCACAATGATCATTCTAACACTCGCTTCAACCGAAAATCCAATCTTGTAAACATGCTGTGTACACATGGAGAGCTGTATTGAGCGTGATTGGAGCCGACAGCAGTGGCGGCTTGTTTCTGCATCGCCAAAGCGCGGCAAAAATGTGTACACTCGAAAAAGGTGAGTTACATAGCATATAATGTGGGTGTTTCTAATACATTTTCTATGTGCATGAAATTATATAACAGGGTCTAGAACAATATGAATGCATGCATTCAAGTATTAGCTGTTTTTCTTTCCTTTTATTTTAATTTCTGAACTGCCCGTGCACTGAATAGACGTTTGCATTGCGTATTGCCAGTAAAATGACTTTAAATACTTTTCAAATGGGAATTGTCTGCAATGGGAATTTTCACGTGAACATTTTGAAGAAACAGTTAGTCGATATAGGATTGTTTTGTGAAACAACGTCGAAACACCACCCACCGACATAATGCATAATGTTACATATTAATGTTACATGTTTGGTAGAAGTTAACGACCATACCGACTATCTCGGACAAATAAAAATGCATTCATAATTGCGTAAAACAATTTTGATAATTACATGCCTACTTGCACGTGCTGAAGTATTATAAAGCAGCTGATGTGTTATAAACCTAATAATACACGATGAGACTGGTGCACAGTGACGACAGACTGAGTAAGTCCAATGTTATCCAATAATAAGTGAAAGACTACGATGATGTACTAAAAGGTAAATGTAGGCTGCTATATAGCGCCATAACCAATCATTTGATGTTTAAGGTGTTTTAGACTTCACTCCCTGTCACACCTGTTTAATCGAGTACGCGCAAAGATCATTCGTACACATACATGTATATCTACTATTGCGTACAACAACGTACTCATGCGTACCGCTCAGTGAAGATGGTGAACTTAGAGTGAACTAACTTGCCCAAGATTCGACACCGCAGCACAGGATTCGAACCCGGACCCTCCCGATTGAGATTCCGATATCGAGTCACTGAGCCATCGCGCTCTACAATGCTGCGACATATTTAGCCACAGCGGCTATGTCAGCGTGGACGTTTTCCATCAGACTCCAGCTTCCAAGTTACTGAATTTATAAATATGCATCAGTGCCGGATTTATGGCCGTGGGCGCCCCGTGCCGCGATTGACATGGTATGAACTGAACATGACTTGAAATCAGACACTCCACATGCCATGAAGGTTCTGAACCACTGTGTGTCAGTGTCGTATCGTTATAACTGTGTTTCATCATCGAGGGATTTATGATTCTATTATCTATGTATTACACTCAGTATTGCGAATTACCTTGTCGCTGCCATAGTCATTAACGAGGTGGTTGAAATATACTTATATCTAAAAATGTTATGTTCTATGCGTATTACTACGAGATGGTCATAAGTGTTCCGAGCGTATATTTGATATTTTTTTACACTTTGGAAATTGACAATCGCCGATATATATTGTGACGTGTACTGTGTGATTTCCACAAGGAATATCTTAGCCGTTCAGGTCAAATGTAGGCTGACGACGGAAGTGTCATCTCCATATGTCAACACCTCTTCTTTGAACGCCGCAGACAAGTCATAGATCAACAAAGGCCCAACACCAGGCATTTATCCAAATCGTTTTGTGGATGCTGACGAGCTTCGTCGCGGCATTCTAATGCATGTTTAGGACTGAGCTTCCCAGTAGTCAAACTGACACAAGAAACCAAATCAAGAAAATATTAACTCGTATGTAGAGAACCTCTGTTCCGTACAGCTAACAAACTGATCGACATCCGGTATGTGACGCTGTGCACGAAGGAGACAGTTCCACTTCCGGTGTTCGACCACAATGTTGTGGAGTCGTTCGACTTTGATGAACCGGCACGGTAGCCACCTCTTTTGTTTTGCATTACTCCTGAATTATATTTTGCATCATGTGGATCTGGTTGAAGAAATATAATTACTTACTTACGTACTTACATAGTCTTAGGCCGCAACGTGAAACCGTTCTTCGTACCGCTCCGTTCCCACCTCCGGGGTCTAACAATGAAACATTACCAGACAGAATGGCCGATGAAAGCTGCTCCAAGAAAACAGAAGTTGTGCCTGTTTAACAGTTTAAACGTAACACGTGAATACAATTGCAATTTACTTCATAAGATGAAGTTGGCTGGCAACAGATGGTCGTATCTATGCTAACGTCAGGAAGTAAAGGATCGATGCATCTGGTCATCCAGACTAGGCAAACATTATCTAACAAAAGCGAGTTTTTCGTGGATTCCTAAGATCAAAGTCACATTTAACAAATATATCACGTATCTTAAGGGAATCGCTAATTAGGTTGACCAAGCGCTCTGAAAGGTCACTAGTAGATATGATCCACTTTGATTTTTCAGAAAACACCCGATACAGTACTCTAACAAATATTCATATTTCGTTTGCTCAGAAAATATGTCCTATCAAACAGCTTCAATGATATTATTCGCAGCATGTTTTATATAAAAAAATATTCACAAGAGAGTGAACTGATTACTCAGATAGAAGTGGTTCGTAATTAAAATTTATTTTGTGTTATAGTTTTTCTTCTCCTGCACACAGATAGATCTACAATGATCTATTCGACGTTCCGATCATCTAGCATATCGATTAGCAGTATGTTTATTTATAGCAGACAAGGCAACTTTCCAGATACGAAATCAATACACATCAGCTATTGTAACAGACAAATCCCTTGTCCAAGATGACGCTTTTACAAGGGGAATCTGAATGAACAGGGAGGAGAAGGATATATATATATATATATATATATATATATATATATACACACCTTTTGCGTCGTGACACGAAATCTACACAGAAGACATTTGTCATAGCTGTGAAGACGCTAACATTTACATAGATAAGATAACATTGACACTTAGCATTGTTACTGATCGTATCGCTCTTTGCAGAATTATGTTATTGATATAAATCCTACTAAAAGCCATTGACTACATGGTTAATATTATATATATATATATATATATATATATATATATATATATATATTGCTATGTGATTTACATAAATCATGTTATGTCTTATGCACCCTCCTCAGTGCAAAGTGTATCTCCATTCTAGTGACAATAACGTTATTGTTATTAGTATTATTATTATAAACACTTGTTTTTTATGTAGACACCGTCCGCGCAATTAAAGAGATTGAAAATGACCAACGTACCTATGTTGCAGAAAACATCGGATCAGCATTGTTATTAAGGGTATTGCAATAAAATGTTACCTTGAGTAGTCGCAATTTGCAACGGATTGAAACGACAATTAACGTAGCCTATGCTGACAAGAAATTATGT
>CBDHHR010000784.1:0-2500 GCA_965263245.1 Metamycoplasmataceae bacterium
TTTGCACCGACTCACGAGTAACGAGATTCAGTTGCAGAGGAATGAGAACGTTCTCCTGTTTGATGTCAAGACCTGCAGTCGAATTAAGGTGCAGCTCAGGAATGCTCACATCCACATGGCTTATGAACTAAACTTTGCGAGTAACCCGAATGAAGATAACATCATCAGGGGCGTGGCCATCAACAACACTACCAGAAAGACGTCTGCATTCACCCAAGACTGCAGCAAGAAGAGACAATTCTGGGTGAAATGGGCGAACAACGTTATCTCTGGAGGCGTGGGATTCATGCCAGGAACCAAAGAAGTCATGCGACTTGTGGACAAAGGTGAACGCTACGGAAAATAGTGACTCTAGCCAACGTGCGGACAGAACCAAACGAAGAAAACGTTGTGTTTACGTTTTATCCAGGTACGTGGCTTTATATAATGCAACAATTATCAGACATACGTATGTTGCTGTGCTATATCTGTATTGTTGCTATAACCCCCAACCTATTTTAAGAATAAAATATAACAATTTTAAACAATATGTTTGTATTGTTTCTTTAAAAGTGGGCGTTTGGTCGAATAGTAAATACCGTAGCATGTATATATGCACTTGCAATTGTTTTTCTAGTCTGCTTGACTCCCGGCTCGAAGCTTACAGGGATCAAGCCATCACGCCACGGGCACGAACGGAGAACTCTAGCTTTTCGAAATACCTTATATTTCTGTCAACTTTCTTAGTTTCCATGGGGTAAATATGTTGGTCGAAATGCGTGCGAAAAAATATAATTTAACACTCACAGTATCCACTTGCGCAGGGAGAATGGAACGGGATAAAATGGAATCAACGATATCATTTTATCTTTCTTAGACAATATTGTTTTCTGTTTTGGATTCAGTTTCATCTCGACCTCTCTTGGACCCCCCGGTGACGATGGACAAGGCAGTCCAACTGAACGACGACAACAATGAAACTTGCCTTGTCCTGACAAAGAGTGACATGTACACGTTGTCGGCCGGAGCTCGGCGCTGGTCTCCACAGCCGCAGGGTAAGTGTGTCCACCGCGGCCTCGTCATCAACAGATGTGTGCCAGAAGCAATCAAGGCTTCTTTCACCGTCACGATCACTGGTCGCCACCTCATCTGTTCCATCCCCGACGTCATCGTGTCGATTAGACAGACCAAATGGCCATACTGCGAGACATCGGGGCTCTACCGGAAGTGCAAATTGACCGGAAGCACCGGGAGTGGGAGCGACAGTCTGACAACGTGTGTCGCCAAATGTATCTGCAATGGCAAAGACTGCAAACACGTGACTATTCATATACCCACCTTGCAGAAACGTTGGGAAATATGCGAAATCGACATCCAGTAAATGTCACCACATAAGAAATGAAACAAAAATGTGCACATGCGTTCGGTCTAGGAATTTAAAAGTGTTAATCAATCTAACCGTTAGCAACTGTAATTAAGAGTAGTACGCCACTTGTTTACTAAAGTAACTCTGGATCAAATGAAGCACGAGACAAAAATATATGAGGTGACATATTCACATGTAGTCCTATGTCTAAGTAACACAGGTTGTAATCACGTCACCATAGCGTATAGACTCTTCTGGCACTTACTGATCAACAATTGGATCAGAGTCTCAATATGGCTGACGTCGGGAACTGAACGATTACACTAGAGTCACCGGCCATAAACAAATATCTGATTAGGACACACCGATGACAATGTTTTGTTGTTACAAATTGTTAGATGTTATTAATTTTAAAAGTATAGTCTCATAACACAACTGTCTGTTTATTCCGACCGACCGACCGACCGACCGACCGACCGACCGACCGACCGACCGACCGACCGACCGACCGACCGACCGACCGACCGACCGACCGACCGACCGACCGACCGACCGACCGACCGACCGACCGACCGACCGACCGACCGACCGACCGACCGACCGACCGACCGACCGACCGACCGACCGACCGACCGACCGACCGACCGACCGACCGACCGACCGACCGACCGACCGACCGACCGACCGACCGACCGACCGAACGAACGAACGAACGAACGAACGAACGAACGAACGACCGAACGACCGAACGACCGAACGACCGAACGACCGAACGACCGACCGACCGACCGACCGACCGACCGACGACCGACCGACCGACCGACCGACCGACCGACCGACCGACCGACCGACCGACCGACCGACCGACCGACCGACCGAACGCCGACCGACCGACCGACCGACCGACCGACCGACCGACCGACCGACCGACCGACCGACCGACCGACCGACCGACCGACCGACCGACCGACCGACCGACCGACCGACCGACCGACCGACCGACCGACCGACGACCGAACGACCGACCGACCGACCGACCGACCGACCGACCGACCGACCGACCGACCGACCGACCGACCGACCGACCGACCGACCGACCGACCGATAATTATTCATAGGAGTGACATTTTAGGTAGATGTGATGTGATTTTTAAT
>CBDHHR010000785.1:0-7708 GCA_965263245.1 Metamycoplasmataceae bacterium
CTGTGACACATTGGGCGTGGTAGAAATGGTTACTCAAAACTACAATGTTTGCCTTTGACGATCGCAGTATGTTCTACAGTAAGTTTGGCAGTCGCGATAGTGACTTTGTGGACAACAATTAGACACGGTCTGTGAACTTGCCGCCGGTCGCCAGTCAGTCGTGTTGAAATACATTTCCTGTACCGTATAAAACGCCTTGTTTATCACAATAACTTGATTACATGTTACATTGCTAGTTGTTCAAAGAGGAAATTTTATTTTATCAATATAATACACTCTATGTATTGGTATCGCAATTATGGATCTTGTAAGATGACACCAATATATATATATATATATATATATATATATATATATATATATATATATATTTATGTACATACGTACATATGTACATACGTACGTATGTACATACATACATACATACAGTATATATTATTATATATACGTACGTACGTACGTACGTACACACATGCATACATACATACATACATGCATACATACATACATACATAAATACATACATACATACATACATACATACATACATACATACATACATACATACATACATACATACATACATACATACATACATACATACATACATACATACATACATACATACATACATACATACATACATACATACATACATACATACATACATACATACATACATACATACATACATACATACATACATACATACATACATACATACATACATACATACATACATACATACATACATACATACATACATACATACATACATACATACATACGTACACACATACATACAGGTTTTAATTAGTCGACAAAACAGGAGGATTCGAGGTGAACGATGCTCAAAGCACTTACATGTGAAAGCATCGGGGGCGTGCGCCACAGAGAACTAAGATTTCAACAAAGCCTCACACTTTGGCAGTACATTCTGAGTAAACCACTTACTTGATTTGTTTATATTTGCAAATTGTTAGATCGCATTAAATCCTTTTGGTTTACACGGTTAGATTGTGTTTCCATTTAAGTTGTTAGTGTCACACAGATGGTCACGTAATGTGTTCCCCTTTAAGTTGTTAGCGTCACACAGATAGTCACGTAATGTGTTTCCCTTTAAGTTGTTAGTGTCACACAGATGGTCGCGTAATGTGTTTCCCTATAAAGTTGTTAGTGTCACACAAATGGTCACGTAATGTGTTTCCCTTTAGGTTGTTAGTGTCACACAAATGGTCGCGTAATGTGTTTCCCTTTAAGTTGTTAGTGTCACACAGATGGTCACGTAATGTGTTTCCCTTTAAGTTGTTAGTGTCACACAGATGATCGCGTAATGTGTTTCCCTATAAGTTTTTAGTGTCACACAAATGGTCACTTAATGTGTTTCCCTTTAGGTTGTTAGTGTCACACAATGGTCACGTAATGTGTTTCCCTTTAAGTTGTTAGTGTCACACAGATGGTCGCATAATGTGTTTCCCTATAAGTTGTTAGTGTCACACAAATGGTCACGTAATGTGTTTCCCTTTAGGTTGTTAGTGTCACACAGACGGTCGCGTAATGTGTTTCCCTTTAAGTTGTTAGTGTCACACAGACGGTCGCGTAATGTGTTTCCCTTTAAGTTGTTAGTGTCACACAAATGGTCACGTAATGTGTTTCCCTATAAGTTGTTAGTGTCACACAGATGGTCACGTAATGTGTGTTCCCTTTAGGTTGTTAGTGTCACACAGATGGTCACGTAATGTGTTTCCCTTTAATTTGTTAGTGTCACACAGATGGTCGCGTAATGTGTTTCCCTTTAAATTGTTAGTGTCACACAAATGGTCGCGTAATGTGTTTCCCTTTAAGTTGTTAGTGTCACACAGATGGTCCCGTAATGTGTTTCCCTTTAGGTTGTTAGTGTCACACAGATGGTTGCGTAATGTGTTTCCCTTTACGTTGTTAGTGTCACACAATGGTCACGTAATGTGTTTCCCTTTAAGTTGTTAGTGTCACACATATGGTCGCGTAATGTGTTTCCCTTTAAGTTGTTAATGTCACACAGATGGTCACGTAATGTGTTTCCCTTTAAGTTGTTAATGTCACACAGATGGTCGCGTAATGTGTTTCCCTTTAAGTTGTTAATGTCACACAGATGGTCGCGTAATGTGTTTCCCTTTAAGTTGTTAATGTCACACAGATGGTCACGTAATGTGTTTCCCTTTAAGTTGTTAATGTCACACAGATGGTCACGTAATGTGTTTCCCTTTAAGTTGTTAATGTCACACAGATGGTCGCGTAATGTGTTTCCCTTTAGGTTGTTAGTGTCACACAATTGTCACGTAATGTGTTTCCCTTTAAGTTGTTAATGTCACACAGATGGTCACGTAATGTGTTTCCCTTTAAGTTGTTAATGTCACACAGATGGTCGCGTAATGTGTTTCCCTTTAAGTTGTTAATGCCACACAGATGGTCACGTAATGTGTTTCCCTTTAAGTTGTTAATGTCACACAGATGGTCGCGTAATGTGTTTCCCTTTAAGTTGTTAATGCCACACAGATGGTCGCGTAATGTGTTTCCCTTTAAGTTGTTAATGTCACACAGATGGTCACGTAATGTGTTTCCCTTTAAGTTGTTAATGTCACACAGATGGTCACGTAATGTGTTTCCCTTTAAGTTGTTAATGTCACACAGATGGTCGCGTAATGTGTTTCCCTTTAGGTTGTTAGTGTCACACAATTGTCACGTAATGTGTTTCCCTTTAAGTTGTTAGTGTCACACAGATGGTCGCGTAATGTGTTTCCCTTTAAGTTGTTAGTGTCACACAGATGGTCACGTAATGTGTTTCCCTTTAAGTTGTTAATGTCACACAGATGGTCGCGTAATGTGTTTCCCTTTAGGTTGTTAGTGTCACACAGATGGTCACGTAATGTGTCATCAAACTCTCATTGAAAAAGGACCACATCCGATATTCTACAGCCCATAAACCAAACTAGACATGTGTTGGTTTCCCTGTGTGATTTGTAGTTACTTTAAGTATAAAGTAAGGCATATTGGAACTGTCAAAGAGAATAACGTTTTTCTGCAGGTAAAATACTAGATTGTATCATTTTAAACAAAATAAAACGAATTTTGTTTCAAACTGACAAACATTGTGCTTAACAAAATATACATAGAACAATATATCGCTTCGTCGTCTCCAGTTTATTGGCGTAAAATTGAACCAAAGAGAGCCGATTTGTATGGCGCCCCACCGGTCACGATACCTCAGTCTCCCCCTACTACGACACCCCCCACACACACAAGGTAGCCCCTCAGATTAAATAAATCCTTCGACATGTCCCATCCTGTCGCATTCAAATGTAACGAGATTCGTTGTGACGGTGTCGCGCTTTTATCTTTCCAGGCGTTAAATAATTTCCGGATGACATTTCTGCTCATACGTGATACATATAAAATCACCCATGTGCAGCGAAACTCAAAGCATTTATTATATAATGGGCTTTTCGTCAACTCTCCTGTGGTTGTTAGAGTGAAGAGTTGCTTAAAATGTTATTCAATACTTTAACCTATTCGCTTGTTTAAATCACTGTCACAGATTATGGCGGACTGAAGTCACGTGATTTGCGGTTCTATCAAAACATGCCTCACAAACCTGCTTGCCTAGTGTTAATTTGCGACAAACAACTTTGCTGAAATATTAGATACATCATTTTGCTCATAGTGGCCGATATATGTCAGACTAAAGATGCATTTAATATGAGATTCAGCGGAAATCATTAACACACTCAATGGTAACCAATGACAACGAAGGACTCGCGCATGTCACCCGGATATTTTGTAACGCTCGGAAAAATGTAAACACTACAACGGTACCTAGTAGAGAATGAACCAGTCGACCGCGAAATGCCTGACATGTCGAGAACGTGACTCGTGTCTGCCGTACCTCCAACTTGACGTCTCGTGTCTTCCAGTCGTCGTGACAATCGTGAAATACCAATATGGCGTCTTCGGGAAATCGAACTCGGCCGGATTCCCCGCCGCTGGCTTCAGTCTGATGGCGACCGTGTTCTCGGCGCTGACGTCACTTCCGTGCACGTGCAGATTGTGCACGCCGACCACCTTCACCGCGTCCCCGGAATATTTGATGGCGTAGCGGACGGTGGCTCCTTTCTTGACGGCTTCCGTCAGCGCCAGTTTACTTCCGCCCGTTACAGTTCCTTCTTTGTCGACGGATAACGTCAGTTGCCACGGGCGTGTGTCGATGTACCACATGACGCTGTCAAATTCAAGCGTTGTGCTATTGCCGGCCACCGTGCTGCCCAGCTTTTGGCGGCGCATGCGCACAACGCCGGACGTCGAGATGGTCATCCAGACGGCGTGCGTGGCGTGCGCTGGCGCGACATCCGGAAGTACGTCAATGTGATCGCTGACGAGGGATAGGAAGTAACCACTCAACACCCCGTTCTTGATAATCAAGCCGTCCGCTTCCGCCACCAAGTTGTCGAGTCCGGGCAGCCTCACTCGGACCCTGTGTCCAGCCCGCACGGAGTCGCGGAGACATTCCAGGCAGCCCTGCGTCACCTTCCCGGATCCGTCGTGGGTGAGCGCGAGTGACCAACAATTGTCGACCAGCCACACAACGGACGCCACCTTCGACAAGTCGATTAGCCGAGTTGCTTGGTCTACAACGCGTCGAGCTATGACAACGTTGCTCTGTCTTGCCGTCGTGAAGAAGTAGGTCAACCACAGCGCTCTGTCTTCGAACTGGCCCTCGACGCATGGCTTCATACTGACGCGGTTTTTCGCCTGTGCAACGACGTTGACGTTCTTGAGAGCAATGCTGGTCAAAGTCAGGAGCTCGGTCTTGGAACCGTCCACCACCTGCGCGTAAACCGCCTTCCCCGACAACACCGCCTGCTGCAGGAGACCAACGTTCCCCGAATCGATCCACCCGCCGGATTTCAGCGTCAATACGTTTCTCAAGCTTATCGGGTACTTGACGTACCACTGGACGGCGAGCGAGTAGTCGTTGCGACTGCGGAACTTGCCACCGACGTAGTAGCGCGATGCCTGCCCGTAACCGGAAGTACACAGCATGAGCATCCACCAGTACACGTCGCGCTTGAAGGACATCCAAGAGGCGATGCATGCGTTCTTCCAGATCTGCGCGCACACGTGGCCGTCTTCCATATGCACATGCTCGGCTGCGATGGCGTACCGGAAGTGCGGCACGTACACGCCAACGGTGCCGCCGTCTCGCAGCGCCTTCAGCAGGTCGTCGCGTCGGCCGTAGACGGGCTAGCCCTTGGGGTCGTGCTCGTATAACAGAGTCCACCTGCTGACGTCACATCCGGACCCGTCACACCACCTCGTGTCGGCCGTGCATCCGACCTCGGCGGCGATCAGCAGCAACAAGAGGAATGGCATCTTTCGGAACATCTCCGTTTGTTTTGTGTCTGGCTTTTGAAATCTAACGCCACGAAGAGACACGTGTTAATGCAACTGAAGCAAAGCTGTCATAATAGCGCAGTTGCCTTCATGTAATGAACATATTTCACACAAACACACCTATAGTATGGTGTATCAAATAACGGGGCGGGTCCAGCAACACGCAGACGTCCTACCAGTCGAGATGTATGCATGACTCAGTACTGACCCCGTCGCTATAAACTAATATGGTGTATATGGCCACATCCTTAACGCGCCACTTCGCAAAGTCAGAAGAATTGGTTGAATTTGTGCGTCAAATTCAACGTTCCTGGTAAACGAGAAGGTTGTTGCGAGTCGATTAGAGTGATGTCACGAATTAGTGGAGACATCACCAACAGACAGTGCACGAGATGAGATAGTCTAGTGTTTTTTTTAGAACTGGTTATAGCGTTAGGGGTTAGGAGGAAAAGCTGGGATTTACCTTTGACACATACGTATATACATCGAGCTGAGCACTGATAATGGGATACAGGATCTATTCCTTGGAGTTGCCATGCAAAACAAATGCGCGCGCACGAACACACACACGCACACACACGCACTCACGCGAACACACGCGTACACACGCGCACACGCGCACACGCGCACACGCGCACACGCGCACACGCGCACACGCGCACACGCGCACACGCGCACACGCGCACACGCGCACACGCGCACACGCGCACACGCGCACGCGCACGCGCACGCGCACGCGCACGCGCACGCGCACGCGCACGCGCACGCGCACGCGCACGCGCACGCGCACGCGCACGCGCACGCGCACGCGCACGCACACGCACACGCACACGCACACGCACACGCACACGCACACGCACACGCACACGCACACGCACACGCACACGCACACGCACACGCACACGCACACGCACACGCACACGCACTCGCACTCGCACACGCACACGCACACGCACACGCACACGCACACGCACACGCACACGCACACGCACACGCACACGCACACGCACACGCACACGCACACGCACACGCACACGCACACGCACACGCACACGCACACGCACACGCACACGCACACGCACACGCACACGCACACGCACACGCACACGCACACGCACACGCACACGCACACGCACACGCACACGCACACGCACACGCACACGCACACGCACACGCACACGCACACGCACACGCACACGCACACGCACACGCACACGCACACGCACACGCACACGCACACGCACACGCACACGCACACGCACACGCACACGCACACGCACACGCACACGCACACGCACACGCACACGCACACGCACACGCACACGCACACGCACACGCACACGCACACGCACACGCACACGCACACGCACACGCACACGCACACGCACACGCACACGCACACGCACACGCACACGCACACGCACACGCACACGCACACGCACACGCACACGCACACGCACACGCACACGCACACGCACACGCACACGCACACGCACACGCACACGCACACGAACACGAACACGAACACGAACACGAACACGAACACGCACACGCACACGCACACGCACACGCACACACGCACGCACGCACGCACACACACACACACACACACACACACACACACACACACACACAAACACACACACCTTATTGCATGGTTCGAGTGTTTTTCACTATGTTTAATCGGAAGCACACATTTGGTTTGTTTCAGCAAATAAGCCAGAGTTGGGAATAGTGGGAATGACGTCGGGCACGAAACCGGCAACCGATATTCCGTGGACTTGGATGGCAACAGGAACAGAATTCACCTACACGGGATGGTGGCTTAATGAGCCGAACTACTTCCATAAAAATACCAAAACCTGGGTGTGTGTTTATTCCCTCAAACATGGATCTGGCTTTGGTTGGAATGACGAGTACATTTCCAGAAAATACTTCCCTATCTGCGAATTTCCTAATCCTCGTGGCAAATGGAACACGTTGACAAAATAGAGGACTGCATAGAAGTCCCTGTCCAGTTGTGGCCGCTGTTCTATCAAGGTAGTTGAACTTCGGCAATATGTTAACTCCAAATTGTGCATATGAAGAAAATATCATGAAAATATGTATCAAGACATATTTGCCACATAGGTGCTTGAACGGGTTCATACCTATAAAATATAAATTGTAAGGTAGCAGTGATGAATGACACAGTGTTCCACGATGCATGCTTATCTTTTACCAGAATAAAGCAGGCTTTCGCCTATTTAATACTGTCACGTGCAGCCTCATTATACTTGGT
>CBDHHR010000786.1:7500-12880 GCA_965263245.1 Metamycoplasmataceae bacterium
TCAATCAAGCGATTCTGGATGAGTCACGGAGACACCGACAGAACAGGTAAAACGTCATGTTGAATAAACAGTAAAATAGCGTAATTAAAAGTACGATACATAAAAGTATAACAACACACCTTCATACCACTGATGGCTTCGTTCAACTGCTGCATTCGTTTGTCTTTCACGGACATCTGTTTCGCCTGGTGGACACAAATATTGACAACTGTCACAAGCGTCCTCTTGAGAGACACAGTTTTAAGTCTTAATAACAGTCTCACCAAGAGACACTGTGTTTATTCATAGTACGAGACTAGCATATCCACGGCACCCAAGTGATATTTCACATTATTGTGGTTATATAATTGTGTACTAATAGTACAGTGTACGTTATTAATGTTGTCATTAATATCACGGTATACGTTGTTATTGTTTTATTTATGTTATAGTGTACGGTATTACTGTGATAATAAACTCCAAATATTTACCTAAAGTCAACCTAGCGATCGTAACAGGCGCTCATGTCTAACATAGAATAATCAACTTCAATTTAGAATCGCAGTATTTAATACTGCTATTAAAATGCATACACAAGTATATTTGTATACACTAACCATGAACAAATAAAATTCATTTATTCATGATTAGTGTATTTGATAATAAATACATCTAGAAACAAGCTGAGTCGGGCGACCGACCTGCAGCTTCCGTATCATGCCGCCGACGAAGACAGCGTTGAGCGGCAGCAGCGCCGTGAGCACGGCCAATGCTGCCAGTGCGGCCGGGCCGACGGTCTGCCACAGCAGCACGACACACACCGTCACCATGAGCGGCACGTCCCACACCGTGTGTATGAAGACGACGAGGTCGTGCAGCTTCTGCGCGTCCACAGACATCAGGTTGGTGATGGCGCCGACAGAGGTGCGGGAGCGGGCCGTGGCGGACAGACGCAGGGCCTGCACAGACGGGACGATAGGGTGCGATGTCAATGTATTCCCACTCCGGGAAGTGATTACTGTCTTCGGCTCATTCGTGCTGTCATATTCTTATTATTAATTTTAAATAACCACAAATAACTACTTTTGTGTTTTCTTAAAACACTGCCATAGGGAAAGAAACGCCTCAAAATAGTACCCTACTAACATGTAGATAACATACTAATAGGTACATAATAACAATAAGAAGAAGAAGACGAGGAAGAGAAAGAAAAAGAAGGATAAAACTGTTGTGCCAATATCTTCGGTAATTAATTCTGAATTTTGCTCTTGGCTTCTCCGTCCATGCAATTATTAATGTTCCTTTGGATCCTATTAAATACTTTTATGACACTGGGCTATATGCACTTATATATTGACTGTACAGTAACAATACATTTTAATTATGAATAGTTTATGTAGACAGGAATAAAACATAATTGAAAACAAACCAGAGAAAAACATCATCATCATCATCGTGCAGCCATAGAGTCCCGTGGTTGGGCGAAGACCTCAGCATGCTGTTCCACGTCGGCCTATCTTGCGCTATCCTCTGCCAGATGGTACCCTTCCAGTAGTCGTCTAGTTCGTCTCTCCACCGTCTCGCCGGTCTTCGTCTCGGTGTTTTCCTTTCGTAGGGTTTCCAGATTCTGATACGCAGTGTCCATCGGTTATCTCGTATTTTACTGCCGTGCCCTGCCCATGTCCACTTCCGTCTTCTGACTTGTTCAATCACATCTGTGACCTTTGTCTTTTCCCTTACCCAGACGTTTGTTTTTCTGTCCCGGTATGTGATGTTTAACATACTTCTATCCACCTTTATTTGTGCAGCTACTAGCTTGTTCTTTGTGTGGCTGGTGAGTGGCCAGTGCCCATATTTCCGCGCCGTATATCACTGCTGGAGGTACGCATGAGTTGTAGACTTGTCTTTTCAAGCATGTTGTCCATCCGGCTGTGATTCTACTTTGAATCTCCTGGTCTTGGTTTTTGTCTCTGGTGCTGTGCCTCTGCCCCAGGTAGATGTAGCTTTCAATGTTCTCGATCTGAGTGTTGCTGACATATATCTGTATATCGTTTTCCATCATCACCTTTGTCTTTGACGTGTTCAGCGCGTATAAGTACGTAATCGGCGAAGCGAAGATGACTAAGATATTCGCCGTCTATCTTCAAGCCTCTGGATTCCGAAGTCAGTCGTCGGAATATATTTTCGAGTGCTGCGTAAACAGCTTGGGCGATATGGTATTTCCTGTCGTACTCACCTCCTGATGTTGATCTTGTTGCTTTCTTTGTGTAGGTGGACTGTCATCGAACTGTTGGTGTTGATATCCGCCAGGAGTGCGATGTACACATCTTCTATCCCCTGTTCTTGAAGCGAGATCAGTACTGCTTGAGTTTGCACTGAGTCGAAGGCTTTCTCGTAGTCGACGAATGCGATGCAGAGTGGGATATTATATTCTCGGCATTCAGTTGGTTTACGACGTGGATGTGGTCTGTCGTTGAGTATCCGCTTCTAAATCCAGCTTGTTCTCGTGGATGATTTTCGTCGAGTGTCTTCTATAGCCTTTTCATTAGTACTTTCGTAAGTACTTTATAGCTGTTTGATAGTAGACATGTCGGTTTGTAATTCTTGAGGTCTTTCTTATTTCCCTTCTTGAAGATTATCACCGTCTTAGCGTTCTTCCACGCTGTGAGCATTCGTCTTTCTGATAAGCGTTTAGTGTACGGCTTAGCAAGTTTCTTCGAGATGGTATCTGCTCCTACTTTCAATGTCTCGATGTTATTATGGTCATTGCTTATTGCTGTCCCATTATTCTTATCTCTTATTGCTGCTTCCTCCTCACATGGTGTTATCTCTGGTACCTCTTTTGGGTCCATGTGGATTACGGTTCTCTGTCGCATGGCTCGGTGTAGAGTTCCTCTATTCGTTCTATGATCTTATCTTGATCATGGATTTCTCTACCCTGCCTGTCCAGGAGTGGGATCACTCTGTCTTGGCCTAGCTTCTGCTCTCTTCTTCCTTTTCTCATGCTCTGTGATGCTAGTATCGTCCCTTGTTTGTATTTCCTGATTTCGTCTCTTGCTTTCTTTATGATGGTCTTGTATATTTCTGCATACTCTAATCGTTGTTTATCGTCGCCGTTTTCCACCATTTCTCTTTGTTTCGTCATCAGGGCTTGTGTTGGTGATGATATCCTCGATTTCAGTGGCTTGTTGATTGTCTTAGCTACTCTTGACGCGCTCGGTTGGATCATGTCTTTGGTGGTTTCGCTCATGGTTGCGATGTCGTCTAGATCTTGTAGTGTCTCGAATCGGTTTCTCGATTCGCGTTGGGATTTGATCTTCTTTGATCCTATTTGAGCGACATCTATACTTGGTGGCCCATTGGACATCAATTGTTTTCCTTTCCACCTCTACGTCCAGTTTGTTGTTGCTCATAACCAGTCTGTGGTCACTTCCAATGTTGACTTGGTTGATGACTGTTAATTCTGTGACGATGTCTGGCCTGTTTGTTAGGATGTAGTCATTTTCGGTCTTCGTTACACTGTTTGGGCTTTTCCACGCCTATCTCCTTCCAGCATTCTTCTGGAACATGGAGTTCATGATTTTGTACTTTCTTGATGTTGTCCTTTCTACCAAGGTTTCTTGCATATTTCTGCATACTCTAATCTTTGGTTTCTCAATTCGAGCCCAAATTTGCCCGTTGCCGTTTCCATGGGTTTTTTTCCTATTTGCGCATTGAAGTCTCCCATCCTATAGTGGTTTGGTTTCCCTAAAGTCTCATCGATGTCGTTGTAGAAGCTATTTCTGTCTTCTTCTGAGTATGACGTTGTTGGTGCATATACTTGCACAGTCTTTAGTTTGTAGTGCTTTGATATGCATAGAACAAGTTCTGCTACTCTGGGGCTGATGCTGTTTACCCTCGCTACATGGTATTTCCATTTCTTGTTTATGAGAAAGCCTACTCATGCTTGGCCGTTGTTTGCCTTAGAATGGTATAGTAGGTGACCGCTTTATAAGGTAATGAAACATTCCTCCCGTCTTCTCACTTCTCCGATCCCTATTACGTCCCATACCAACCAGGTTTCTTCAAGTTCTTCGAGTTCTTGTATATATTCATCTCTTAGTAGAGTTCTGACATTTAAGTCGCCAGCTTTGGTTTATTACACTCTTTCGGCAGCTCTTGTTGGGAACATATATTAACCTAATAAAAAACCAGACAGAAACAAATAAAAAAACATACATTAAAAGTACATGCTTCTGATATTGAATTGTATAACCTTTCATCTATAATGATCACTCAGCACGTATATACACTTTCTGGCTCCAGCCAGTACGCGCATAGAGACACTAATACAGACCCAGGTAGCACCCAAGACACACCTTCCTGTAGATGGCTGCGTTGAGCAGGATGTTCACTCTGAGTGCGCACCTGTAGGAGGCGTACAGCCACTGGTGGATGAAGACCGCAGCCAGCGCCGTCACCAGGAACATGAGTGCCGAGTAGAGCAGGCCCTTCCACGTGTGCGGGTCCTTGCTGCCCACGAAGCTGATCAGCAACCTACAGGCGTCATGGCAGTGAAAGCGGTGCGGCTGTTTGTGTTAGGCTTGCTATAATTATGTGCTCACAATCGTAAAGTATATCAATTATGTTAGGTCTTGTTATTGCAAACCACGCCAATAGTGTTGGCAGTGCTATTTGTAAATTAATCTTTGAAGATTATGGGAGTATATATTATAATACATGAATAGCTGGATGGATATATAGATAGGTTTATTATATATATATATATATATATATATATATATATATATATTATATATACATATATATATATATATATATATACATACTATTAACATATATATTAACAAATGATAACATATATTTAAGCACGATAACACCCACACACAACATACACACACACACACACACACACACACACACATATATATATATATATATATATATATATATATATATATATATATATATATATATATATATATAATATGTATATGTATGTGTGTATGTATGTATATATACATGCATACATACACACAACCATACATGCTACACATATCTTACTAATCAGAGCATATCAATTTTTATATTTACTAAATGTCCTGCCCGTTGCCAGCGACTGACCTGAGGAGAGGCGGCGTGAGGAAGATGAGGACGACGGTGGCGAGGCGGTGGACGATGCTCACACACAGCTCGGCCCCAGTCACCCGAAGCAGACTCCTGGCGAGACGGAGTCGGGTGTCCCACAGAGACCGCCTACACACGGACACACCTACACTGGCACCGTACCACGTACAGAGGACCATAGCACACTCACTCACTCACTCACTCACTCGCACACTCGCTCACTCGCACGCACGCACGCACGCGCGCACACTCACACACTCACACACTCGCTCAC
>CBDHHR010000787.1:0-18962 GCA_965263245.1 Metamycoplasmataceae bacterium
TTGTTGGTTATTCCGAGGCACGATCCTTGCGTCATGTGCTTTTCCTGGATAAGGTCGTTTGCAATATTCATTTCCTGTGAAACAGTTAGGTTGTATTAAATGATATCAACAATACCCACAAATTATATATCTATCTTAAACTTATAGTTGCATTGTCACTTTGTTTTATGATGCTATTAGTAGTTTTATCAAAGGGCTGCTGTATAGTGGCAATGCTCTGGAATAATAATGTATGTGTGTGTGTGTGTGTGTGTGTGTGTGTGTGTGTGTGTGTGTGTGTGTGTGTGTGTGTGTGTGTGTGTGTGTCATATATATATATATATATATATATATATATATATATATATATATATACATATACAAAAAGTAAAATAAAATAAAATATATACATATATATATATATATATATATATATATATACAGATATCTGTATATATATATATATATATATATATATATATATATATATATATATACAGAGAGAAAGAGATAGGGAGAGAGTGAGAGAAAGAGAAGAGATAGGGAGAGAGTGAGAGTGAGAGTGAGAGAGAGAGTGAGAGTGAGAGTGAGAGTGAGAGTGAGAGTGAGAGTGAGAGTGAGAGTGAGAGTGAGAGTGAGAGTGAGAGTGAGAGTGAGTGAGAGTGAGTGAGAGTGAGAGTGAGAGTGAGAGTGAGAGTGAGAGTGAGAGTGAGAGTGAGAGTGAGAGTGAGAGTGAGAGTGAGAGTGAGTGAGAGTGAGAGTGAGAGTGAGAGTGAGAGTGAGAGTGAGAGTGAGAGTGAGAGTGAGAGTGAGAGTGAGAGTGAGAGTGAGAGTGAGAGTGAGAGTGAGAGTGAGAGTGAGAGTGAGAGTGAGAGTGAGAGTGAGAGTGAGAGTGAGAGTGAGAGTGAGAGTGAGAGTGAGAGTGAGAGTGAGAGTGAGAGTGAGAGTGAGAGTGAGAGTGAGAGTGAGAGTGAGAGTGAGAGTGAGTGAGTGAGTGAGAGTCATGTAATAACTTGTATGTACAATTTAGACATTATTATGAAGTAAATTATAATACCAGTATACAGTATAAGCAACTGAAAAACACTACACCATCTTGTGAATGTAAATATTACCTTCTCAGCAATGTGCACAGAAAGAAGCCGTTTGTTGCCTGGCTTAATGAAATCATCATGGTAAACCATGAATCCACTTGTATCCACAAGAAAACAACTGCAAATAAAAAAATTAGGATTTATAATATTTCAAACATCCACCTCAGTGTGGCTCATGCCCAGTGATAACACTTCTACTAATATGAATAAAAACGGTTTCCCAGAAACTGGAACATGCAGATTAAGGGATCACAGCACACAAGAATTAGTTTAGTTTGTTCACTTTGTATGAAATTATTATATTGAAACAAAGAATTGTTCATAATTTTCTTTCCTGAGTTTTAAATAATAATAAAAAATCAAAACAGCCAAGTTTAAATGAATAGAAAAATGAAACCCCTATGCTAATTTATTCCAATTACATGCTATCATATAGATAATGAACTTTATTAGCTTTCTGTGCATATCCATTTTGTATGTCATCCAGATTTTTTTAGATCTTTTTTAAACAAAATAGTTTGTCTCTCTTTAAATTTGTCCACTTCAAACCACTGGGCTATTATCCAAATGACTGATCATTATTTCACTGAACAGAAACGTTAATATTCACCTAATTATTGTTGTGTGGAAAGTTGGTATAAATTGGTTTGTTAGTTTTGGACTTCTATCACTTTCATAATGATCTAAATTGTTTGTTTTACACCTACTGGATGATGCAAATAAGCAGCATTTTTGATAGCCTTGCTCCGTGTGTAAAATATCATAATGGTACCTACAGTGACGTTTCATTAATAGTGACCCAAACATATCACTGTGTACCACTCCCCTTAATCTGTAAACATATCCGACATACATATTATTTACCCTACACAGGTTTTGACTTGTGGCCAACTGAAAACATGCATGCTGATAGTATATAACATTCCAACGACATATTTGTATCAAACGTTTTTACAATTACCATGAAAAAGAAACATAAATTGGATTGGGAAGCTAGCTACTTGACCAAAAATAAACTATCTATCTATCTGACCCAAATATCTACTTCCATGTACAGATGCAGTATCTGTGTGTGTATGTGACATGTCATTCAGTCATCACAAAATGTGAACTGCACGCTAAAGAAGTAAGAGCACAATTTTAATATCTTGGTGCATAATTGTTTTCTTTAATTAATGCTGAAATCTAGGGACTTAGCATTGAGTAATTATTTAAAAATTGCATTCATTCTGAAGACGATATGTTAATCTGTCAAAAGTAAAAATTAATTGCAATAAAAATTGTTTCTGACAGATTTCAGGCCCTGGATAACCTCTCCATCACATTAGCAACTACAAAATCAATGGGAAAATGAATATTTCATACTTACGAGGTGTTCGAGCTGGCACAAGATGGGAACAACTTGGCCAACATTTCCTTGATGTTGGCCAGCTTGAAGTCCATTGCTATGACGCCTACAACTGTGTCTTTGGGGGAGTGGGTCCTCGTCTCTCTGAAAGTCACCAATACACTTAAAAAATATGAATATTACAGTGAAGCTCCTCTTTGTGGAATTCCAAGGTACATTAATAATTTTCATATTAACATTAACGGGGCGTTGCAAGTAAGCAGAAAAATTGCTGATGAAGCCATATGGTAACCGATTATGATGAAGGAGAATACAGTCCAAAACATTAAATAGTTATGCATGTGAAGTAACAACAAAATGTTACAAGCAACAAAATGTTACAAGCAAAATTATTTTAAAACATATTAGATAACAAAACGTTATTTGTTTGATGAAAACATAGAGTGCCCACTTGTTATAATCCTCATTCAAAAAGCTGTAATGATTCACTGCTAATTAGTGAGGTGACACACCTGTATTTGATGTACAGTCGCGCCTCGCTATAACGCGGTAGTTGGAGTCCACGAAATGGAACCGCGTTATAAACGAGGCGCGTTATAGATTATATTCCGCCAGGGGCGCCTTCACCCCCAAAACGCCACAACAGCAACCGAAGCCAATGTGCTGGTTGCGCGGTGTATGCGTGATTTATAAAACTAACTGACATTGAAACCAATGTAAATGTGTATTACATTAAAATAATATACACTGTCGAATGTTGAACTGAGTAAATCTTGCGAATGGTGTAGTTTTGAAATAAATTCAGAGCCAACGCGCCTCGTCTGGCAATGCGAACTGAGGCGGAGCGATAACACAGTACTGCTGTCGCGGTCTAAAATAACCTTTAACCCAGCAGCCGAAACGCACAAATGAATTGACATGTTGCCGAAGTCGGTCAAATATTAATACTTAAACTAATTGCGCTCACTATTGGCTTGATTTCATCTTTCAATCAATCCCAAAATATAAATTTAGATCGCACATTTACCGTGCCGATTTATAATGCAATTCACCGTGGTTCGAGGCTACTGCGATTCATACGCAGTTGACGAATTCGTATATTTGCGCACAAGTAAATGTTTTTTTCATAGACGTATTGAAGAAAACATAACATAACTGTTAGCCTGCCATTTCAGTATCATAATTGTTCGTCACCGGCCGATTTATAAGCAATTTAATTGCCATTTACAAGCCAGCGAAGGCACCCGTTCGCGGAAGCTACAGCAAACGGGCGCCTTCGCCGAAGCCACAGCGAACTGGCAGGAGACAAACGCGATTGATATCAGCGCAAATAAACAGGGTTTTGTACCAAATTTACTGTGCCTAAAGTTAATTAAATGCAATCAAAGGAATTGGTAACGTTTTAAACAAACACTTAAGAAATTACCACACAAATCAAGCGCTGGTTACACAATAGATCAGTTTGAAAAACGATTGGATTGGTGCCGCGAAGCTGACGGCAGACGGCAGAGCAGAAGCCAGGGGCACAACAAACAACGAACTCAGCAACGCAGTTGTACTTCTGTGTTAAATTTCTTAATATCATTAAATTGTTTCTAGATTCACCTGTACAAGACAAACATGAGAACTTCGTAAAAATAAGTGACAGTTAATTACAGCATTATTGTTAGCTGTAGTGCCCATTTTACCCCTGGCAGCAGAAATTCGGGGTCCACGACCGACCGCATTATAACTGATTCGCGTTATAGCGAGCCACGTTATAGCGAGGCGCGACTGTAGTATCTGCAAGAATTACTTTAGACAAATGTCACTGATTTGTATATACCTTTTTTAAGAAGCATTGTAGGTCATAAAACTGATAATGTCTAGCTTTGCTGTCAGCCAGCACAAACCTGCTTCTGTAGAGAGCTCTGCACAGGCTGAGGACGATGCCATTGCCCAGGGTGTCAATGTAGGGCGGGGTGAGCACAGTGACATCCCGATGTGCCAGGGCACTCTGGTACCTGTCACACACACAACAGACCAGGTAGTCGGGCATCAGAATCTCTCAGAAAACTTCATGAATTTCTCTGTCTATCTCGGAGAACTTCAGGTAACTTGGTGACTTGTGGGTACCATACCACATTTCATTCATAGTGCTGTACTTTTGGCAAGTCACAGGTAATAATACCACTAAATAACATGCAATCTTATATCTTTCTGTAGTACAGTGTAATGCCATTAAGAGAATTGTTGGCATTTCAGGAATTAACTCTATCATGTCCGCACAATTGACTCCCATTTGTACTTGTATGTACACACGATATAATGTATGCTCCACAAAAAGCAAACTGCATGTCAACAGTTAATCTACCCATCTACCCTTTCTTCTATTGGGCCATTCCTCGGGTTATGATCTCCCCATTTTAATATTACCTATTCTATTGGTCTTAAGGCAGCACATGTGTTGTCCATGTACCTGCTGACAACTATAATTCTGCTTATCAATTTAGAGACAGAGCAAACCTTTTTTATTGGTATACCACTGAGCTTGGTTTTCAAGTGCCCAAAAAGGAGGTGTACAACTCACTGTTAGACATTGTGATTGTTGTCTCGATACATCAGCTCTAGAGGCTTCATTTAAGCTTCATATACATTGCATTCAGAGTGAGCCTTGGTATTGCCTATCATTCAGAACCAAACACACATACGACACGCGCGCACATGCATGCACACATGCATGTACGTACGTACGCACGCACGCGTGCACACACACACAGACACACACACACACACACACACACACACACACACACACACACACACACACACACACACACACACACACACACACACACACACACACACACACACACACACACACACACACACACACACACACACACACACACACACACACACACACACACACACACACACACACACACACACACACACACACACACACACACACACACACAGATGCACACACACACACAGACACACAGACGCACACACACAGACGCACACACACAGACGCACACAGAAACACACAGACAAACATGCACACACACATTATTTATAAACAACTGGAACTGATGTTTGACGATGTTGTCAGATTGCAAACACCGACTTTAGTGTGTGCATTGTCGTCCCTGAGAGGAGCGTTCTTATGAAATCAAACTTTAAAAAAAAGGCCAAAAACTTTGTGTACCATCGGCTTGACATAAGGCACAAGGTGGCGCTGTGCAGTATCAGAAAGACAAAGTTGGCAACAAGAGGTGAGCATGTCGTAGGAACTTGTAATGCAGGGGCAGAAAAGCCCTAAGTAAAGTAAACAATACCATGGGCAAACATGCACTGACCATCTTCGAATGGTGTGGTCGTAGTTGGTGGCAAATATGGTTCCTGGATACATCCTCATGACGCCAGTGATGAAGCCAATGTAGCGCCAGAACGACCCACCGTGGGACTTCCACACAGCATCCAGGTCTTCACTCAGTGCCACAGACTGCCGCACTCCATCCTGTGACCACACCAACGACACCAACTAAACCAATGACACCAACAACACCAACTACACCAATGACACCAACTACACCAACTACATCAACCACATTCATTATTGCGCACATTTAATCGAATGAAGAGCAATGGCATAAACAGGCAGCTGGAGGGTGTGTATGATTACATGTACTGTTCCACCAGACATTGGGTATGATAACTGGGGATGCAAGTCGTAAATATACTATTACTGAACATTTTTCAAGACAGTTCTTTTCATTTTTCATATCCAAATTCAAAATCTTAAATTTCTTTTTATCTGTAGAGGCTTTCATCTGAACGTTTCATGTTGACTTCTTCTGTGCTAATGATGGATGACGTCATCGTACATGTCGAGTAGTTCTCGTCTCTGTTAATTGGTGTTATGGTCTATCTGATCCAAATGGCTCCAATGATTTTCGCTCCCTCACAGTGTATGAAAGAGTACACCGGAAAGAGTAATAAAGAAGTACGGAGTTGCGACAGCCATGCGTCCCCACACCACCCTCAGGCACCTGCTGGTACACCCAAAACACAAAGTAGAGCTTGCAGAACAAGGTGTACCAGACACCATGCAAGAAATGTGGTGTATTGGAGAGATTGAGAGACTACTGAAAATACGATTGGACGAACACAGGAAGGACGTAGACAAGACGAACAAAGAGAAATACACAAGGAGCAGGGAAAAAAGATTAATGTTCAACTTTAACAAAACCACCCTAACGGACCATGTAACGACTGAAATCACATAATAGACTGGCAGGGAGCAAAAATCATTGATAAAGAGCCAAGAGGAACCCGACAAATAAAGGAAGCCATCTAGATCAGAACGACCAAGACACCAATGAACAGAGTCGAGGGCAGTTACGAGCCACCCCAAGTGTACGATGACATCATTCATCATTAGTACTGAAGAAGTCAACGTGAAACGTTCACACGAAAGCCTCTACAGGGAAAAAGAAATTTAAGATCTTGAATTTGGATATGTAAAATGATTGATCGTAAATGTACTGTTTCACTTATACCACCAAGATATTATTGTACTTTTAGTGTGTCAAGGCAAATTCCTACCTTAATGTTGTTGCCAGCAACCGCCTTCCCAGACATGAAATCTTCATATTTGTTCACAATACTTTCTTCCTCCTTGATATTGAAGTATTTGTTAGGGTCCACAAAAGCTGCTCCAGTAAATTTCACTACTGATGATTCTGCGAAGCAGGAACACAATAGTTGATGAAATCATGCCTGATTGTTCAGCTTGTCGAGGTAATCTGACTAGTATTCCTACTAGGCAGTGTCAGTCCTGCCATGAATAGTTGTTCACTATTTATCACACAATGCCACTGTACCTTTTCACTGAAATAGTGCACATATAGATACATGAAACTAGGTACATAAAAATGTTGCATTCTGTATTGTATCCCCTTAATTTAATACTGACCTCGAAATCAGCACCTGTAGAATCCATGGCATGCTGTTTCTTAAAGTGACATGGTCCGTTCATGGCTTTTTATTTTTATTGCAAAATCATGTTATATGGTATAAATTACACCTATTATAGCGTAAAGACAGTCAAAATATGGGAGAGGGGAGAGACAGAGAGAGACAGAGAGACAGAGACAGAGACAGAGACAGAGACAGAGACAGAGACAGAGACAGAGACAGAGACAGAGACAGAGACAGAGACAGAGACAGAGACAGAGACAGAGACAGAGACAGAGACAGAGACAGACAGACAGAGAGAGAGAGAGAGAGAGAGAGAGAGAGAGAGAGAGAGAGAGAGAGAGAGAGAGAGAGAGAGAGAGAGAGAGAGAGAGAGAGAGAGAGAGAGAGAGAGAGAGAGAGAGAGAGAGAGAGAGAGAGAGAGAGAGAGAGAGTGTGAAGCATGGCATATTAATTATATATATATATATATATATATATATATATATATAGTGAAGCATGGCATATTAACTGCCAACCACAAAACAAACATATTATTAATATACCAAACTGTCCCCATGGACGGATGGTAACTGTTACTTACGAAAATCAATAACAGGCTTTGCAAATTTATGGTTAGTGTATTTATATCCTCGATGTTATTTCTTCAATTATAAATTCAGGTTAGTATAAAACTGATCCAACCATTATGACCAGGTAAGCTATGAACACACATCAACATGTCTGTGCTGCCGATGTGGGTACAATGCTAGTGTTTGGAAAGACTAACAGTGTTTTACCTGACTGGTAAGCTTTTCTGCCCCTGCATTACAAGTTCCTACGACATGCTCACCTCTTGTTGCCAACTTTGTCTTTCTGATACTGCACAGCGCCACCTTGTGCCTTATGTCAAGCCGATGGTACACAAAGTTTTTGGCCTTTTTTTTAAAGTTTGATTTCATAAGAACGCTCCTCTCAGGGACGACAATGCACACACTAAAGTCGGTGTTTGCAATCTGACAACATCGTCAAACATCAGTTCCAGTTGTTTATAAATAATGTGTGTGTGCATGTTTGTCTGTGTGTTTCTGTGTGCATCTGTGTGTGTGCGTCTGTGCGTCTGTGCGTCTGTGTGTGTGTGCATCTGTGTGTGTGTGTGTGTGTGTGTGTGTGTGTGTGTGTGTGTGTGTGTGTGTGTGTGTGTGTGTGTGTGTGTGTGTGTGTGTGTGTGTGTGTGTGTGTGTGTGTGTGTGTGTGTGTGTGTGTGTGTGTGTGTGTGTGTGTGTGTGTGTGTGTGTGTGTGTGTGTGTGTGTGTGTGTGTGTGTGTGTGTGTGTGTGTGTGTGTGTGTGTGTGTGTGTGTGTGTGTGTGTGTGTGTGTGTGTGTGTGTGTGTGTGTGTGTGTGTGTGTGTGTGTGTGTGTGTGTGTGTGTGTGTGTGTGTGTGTGTGTGTGTGTGTGTGTGTGTATGTACATATACGATATGCATATCCCATTGTAAAGGTAAAAAGTACGTTGTTGTATAGCACAGTATTCAATCCTCAGGATTGCTCAGTTCTTTACACTTTACTACCTGGCAGACATGTTCAATCAAACAACATCTCGGCTTCTTTGGGAAGCATCCAGCTATGCTGCAAAGTTTGTTTGCACGCAAATAACCACCACTGCCTATAGCTAGGTATTCATTCATATAGAAGAGTATACTGAAGCAATCTAGAGTGAAAAAACTTGCCCAAGTTTCGGCGCGGTAGCACAGGATTCGAACCCGAGTTCACTTAGTCGAGAGTTGTGTGTATGTGTGTGTATGTGTGTGTGCATGCATGCGTGCATTCATGTGTGTGTGTATGTGTGTACAGGTTTATGTTTATATATACGTATGTATGAATGTATGTATGTATCTATGTATGTATGTATGTATGTATGTGTATGTATGTATGTATGTATGTATGTATGTATGTATTATGTACAGTGTACATATGTATATATAGGTATGTGTGTGCATGCATGCCCGTGCAAGCTGCCACCAGTGGCACTAACCTGCTTCCAGTAGTAGGTGGCTTTCACCAAGTAGGAGTTGATGCCATCCTGGTAGGGGTTACCTCGACTCTGCACTTGAGTCACTTCCAGCTGTTTTTCACCCTCACCACCACTGCAAGGTAGCGATTACATCAAAATGACATCACTATGTGGAAACCACCAAGATTTGTATTCCAAAATGTCCAAACGGTAGTAACTTGAAAACTACACAAAATGTCTGTGTATGACATTACTGTTTATATAATGAAACATAATAAGCCCCACCATTCGATACTAGTTTGAACTTTTTGAAAGGTTTATCTCCAAAATCCCCACCTCGCCATGACACTCCTGGCTGAAATTCAAGACGGCATCAAAATCCAGTTAATTTACATTTTTGGAATTGACCAAAATTGAGTCAAAAATATGCAAAACTTAATAAGGATATGTGCTGGGTGGACCTACATACATTATTCATTATTATAATAGTACTATGACAAAATCATTAAATATAATTATAATCAACCTAGTTTTCGTTTGTCTTTCTGTCTGGCCACCCTCCTGCCTGACCACACTCCTGCCTGGCCACCCTGCTGCCTGGCCATCCTGCTGCCTGGCCACCCTGCTGCATGGTCACCCTGCTGCATGGTCACCCTCCTGCCTGACCACACTCCTGCCTGGCCACCTTGCTGCCTGGACACCCTGCTGCCTGACCACACTCCTGCCTGACCACACTCCTGCCTGGCCACCCTGCTGCCTGGCCACCCTGCTGCCTGACCACCCTCCTGCCTGACCACACTCCTGCCTGGCCACCCTGCTGCCTGGACACCCTGCTGCCTGGACACCCTGCTGCCTGACCACACTCCTGCCTGACCACACTCCTGCCTGGCCACCCTGCTGCCTGGCCACCCTGCTGCCTGGACACCCTGCTGCCTGACCACACTCCTGCCTGACCACACTCCTGCCTGGCCACCCTGCTGCCTGGACACCCTGCTGCCTGGACACCCTGCTGCCTGACCACACTCCTGCCTGACCACACTCCTGCCTGGCCACCCTGCTGCCTGGCCACCCTGCTGCATGGCCACCCTGCTGCCTGGCCACCCTGCTGCCTGGCCACCCTGCTGCCTGGCCACCCTGCTGCATGGTCACCCTCCTGCCTGGCCACCCTCCTGCCTGGCCACCCTGCTGCCTGGCCACCCTCCTGCCTGGCCACCCTCCTGCCTGACCACATTCCTGCCTGGCCACCCTCTTGCTGGCCACCCTGCTGCCTGGCCACCCTGCTGCCTGGCCACCCTGCTGCCTGGCCACCCTCTTGCTGGCCACCCTGCTGCCTGGCCACCCTGCTGCCTGGCCACCCTACTGCCTGGCCACCCTACTGCCTGGCCACCCTCTTGCTGGCCACCCTGCTGCCTGGCCACCCTGCTGCCTGGCCACCCTCTTGCTGGCCACCCTACTGCCTGGCCACCCTACTGCCTGGCCACCCTACTGCCTGGCCACCCTCTTGCTGGCCACCCTGCTGCCTGGCCACCCTGCTGCCTGGCCACCCTCTTGCTGGCCACCCTGCTGCCTGGCCACCCTGCTGTCTGGCCACCCTCTTGCTGGCCACCCTGCTGCCTGGCCACCCTGCTGCCTGGCCACCCTCTTGCTGGCCACCCTGCTGCCTGGCCACCCTGCTGCCTGGCCACCCTGCTGCCTGGCCACCCTGCTGTCTGGCCACCCTGCTGCCTGGACACCCTGCTGCCTGGCTACCCTCTTGCTGGCCACCCTGCTGCCTGGCCACCCTACTGCCTGGCCACCCTACTGCCTGGCCACCCTGCTGCCTGGCCACCCTGCTCTCTGGCCACCCTGCTGCCTGGCCACCCTGCTGCCTGGCCACCCTCTTGCTGGCCACCCTGCTGCCTGGCCACCCTACTGCCTGGCCACCCTACTGCCTGGCCACCCTGCTGCCTGGACACCCTGCTGCCTGGCCACCCTGCTGCCTGGCCACCATGCTGCCTGGCCACCCTGCTGCCTGGCCACCCTACTGCCTGACCACCCTACTGCCTGACCACCCTGCTGCCTGGCCACCCCACTGCCTGGCCACCCTATTGCCTGGCCACCCTCTTGCTGGCCACCCTGCTGCCTGGCCACCCTGCTGCCTGGCCACCCTCTTGCTGGCCACCCTGCTACCTGGCCATCCTGCTGTCTGGCCACCCTCTTGCTGGCCACCCTGCTGCCTGGCCACCCTGCTGCCTGGCCACCCTCTTGCTGGCCACCCTGCTGCCTGGCCACCCTGCTGCCTGGCCACCCTGCTGCCTGGCCACCCTGCTGCCTGGACACCCTGCTGCCTGGCCACCCTCTTGCTGGCCACCCTGCTGCCTGGCCACCCTGCTGCCTGGCCACCCTCTTGCTGGCCACCCTGCTGCCTGGCCACCCTGCTGCCTGGCCACCCTGCTGCCTGGCCACCCTGCTGCCTGGCCACACTGCTGCCTGGCCACCCTGCTGCCTGGCCACCCTGCTGCCTGGCCACCCTCTTACTGGCCACCCTGCTGCCTGGCCACCCTGCTGTCTGGCCACCCTCTTGCTGGCCACCCTGCTGCCTGGCCACCCTGCTGCCTGGCCACCCTCTTGCTGGCCACCCTGCTGCCTGGCCACCCTGCTGCCTGGCCACCCTCTTGCTGGCCACCCTGCTGTCTGGCCACCCTGCTGCCTGGACACCCTGCTGCCTGGCCACCCTGCTGCCTGGCCACCCTGCTGCCTGGCCACCCTGCTGCCTGGACACCCTGCTGCCTGGCCACCCTACTGCCTGACCACCCTGCTGCCTGGCCACCCTCTTGCTGGCCACCCTGCTGCCTGGCCACCCTGCTGCCTGGCCACCCTCTTGCTGGCCACCCTGCTGTCTGGCCACCCTGCTGCCTGGACACCCTGCTGCCTGGCCACCCTGCTGCCTGGCCACCCTGCTGCCTGGCCACCCTGCTGCCTGGACACCCTGCTGCCTGGCCACCCTACTGCCTGACCACCCTGCTGCCTGGCCACCCTCTTGCTGGCCACCCTGCTGCCTGGACACCCTGCTGCCTGGCCACCCTGCTGCCTGGCCACCATGCTGCCTGGCCACCATGCTGCCTGGCCACCCTACTGCCTGACCACCCTGCTGCCTGGCCACCCTCTTGCTGGCCACCCTGCTGCCTGGCCACCCTGCTGCCTGGTCACCCTGCTGCCTGGCCACCCTGCTGCCTGGCCACCCTGCTGCCTGGCCACCCTGCTGCCTGGCCACCCTACTGCCTGGCCACCCTGCTGCCTGGCCACCCTGCTGCCTGGCCACCCTGCTGCCTGGCCACCCTACTGCCTGACCACCCTGCTGCCTGGCCACCCTCTTGCTGGCCACCCTGCTGCCTGGCCACCCTGCTGCCTGGTCACCCTACTGCCTGACCACCCTGCTGCCTTGCCACCCTCTTGCTGGCCACCCTGCTGCCTGGCCACCCTGCTGCCTGGCCACCCTGCTGCCTGGCCACCCTCTTGCTGGCCACCCTGCTGCCTGGCCACCCTGCTGCCTGGCCACCCTGCTGCCTGGCCACCCTACTGCCTGGCCACCCTGCTGCCTGGCCCCCTTGCTGCCTGGCCACCTTGCTGCCTGGCCACCCTACTGCCTGACCACCCTACTGCCTGACCACCCTGCTGCCTGGCCACCCTACTGCCTGGCCACCCTACTGCCTGGCCACCCTCTTGCTGGCCACCCTGCTGCCTGGCCACCCTGCTGCCTGGTCACCCTCTTGCTGGCCACCCTACTGCCTGGCCACCCTACTGCCTGGCCACCCTACTGCCTGGCCACCCTCTTGCTGGCCACCCTGCTGCCTGGCCACCCTGCTGCCTGGCCACCCTCTTGCTGGCCACCCTGCTGCCTGGCCACCCTGCTGTCTGGCCACCCTCTTGCTGGCCACCCTGCTGCTTGGCCACCCTGCTGCCTGGCCACCCTCTTGCTGGCCACCCTGCTGCCTGGCCACCCTGCTGCCTGGCCACCCTGCTGCCTGGCCACCCTGCTGTCTGGCCACCCTGCTGCCTGGACACCCTGCTGCCTGGCTACCCTCTTGCTGGCCACCCTGCTGCCTGGCCACCCTACTGCCTGGCCACCCTACTGCCTGGCCACCCTGCTGCCTGGCCACCCTGCTCTCTGGCCACCCTGCTGCCTGGCCACCCTGCTGCCTGGCCACCCTCTTGCTGGCCACCCTGCTGCCTGGCCACCCTACTGCCTGGCCACCCTACTGCCTGGCCACCCTGCTGCCTGGACACCCTGCTGCCTGGCCACCCTGCTGCCTGGCCACCATGCTGCCTGGCCACCCTGCTGCCTGGCCACCCTACTGCCTGACCACCCTGCTGCCTGGCCACCCTCTTGCTGGCCACCCTGCTGCCTGGCCACCCTGCTGCCTGGCCACCCTGCTGCCTGGACACCCTGCTGCCTGGCCACCCTGCTGCCTGGCCACCATGCTGCCTGGCCACCATGCTGCCTGGCCACCCTGCTGCCTGGTCAGCCTGCTGCCTGGTCAGCCTGCTGCCTGGACACCCTGCTGCCTGGCCACCCTGCTGCCTGGCCACCATGCTGCCTGGCCACCCTGCTGCCTGGTCAGCCTGCTGCCTGGACACCCTGCTGCCTGGCCACCCTGCTGCCTGTTCACCCTGCTGCCTGGCCACCCTGCTGCCTGACCACCCTGCTGCCTGGACACCCTGCTGCCTGGCCACCCTGCTGCCTGGCCACCCTGCTGCCTGGCCACCTTGCTGCCTGGCCACCTTGCTGCCTGGCCACCTTGCTGCCTGGCCACCTTGCTGCCTGGCCACCCTGCTGCCTGGCCACCCTGCTGCCTGGCCACCTTGCTGCCTGGCCACCTTGCTGCTTGGCCACCTTGCTGCCTGGCCACCCTGCTGCCTGGCCACCCTGCTGCCTGGCCATCCTGCTGCCTGGCCACCCTCTTGCTGGCCACCCTGCTGCCTGGCCACCCTACTGCCTGGCCACCCTGCTGCCTGGCCACCTTGCTGCCTGGCCACCCTGCTGCCTGGCCACCCTGCTGCCTGGCCACCATGCTGCCTGGCCACCCTGCTGCCTGGCCACCCTACTGCCTGGCCACCCTCTTGCTGGCCACCCTGCTGCCTGGCCACCCTACTGCCTGGCCACCCTGCTGCCTGGCCACCTTGCTGCCTGGCCACCCTGCTGCCTGGCCACCCTGCTGCCTGGCCACCCTGCTGCCTGGCCACCCTGCTGCCTGGCCACCCTGCTGCCTGGCCACCCTACTGCCTGGCCACCCTACTGCCTGGCCACCTTGCTGCCTGGCCACCCTCCTGCCTGGCCACCTCGCTACCTACACAAGAAGATCATTCCAGATGACAATACAAAACTGACACTGTAAGCCACGTGACATGGAGACAATGTACATGACTAACCTCTTCATGTGAGGGATCACTTGGTTCACTACATTGATTGACTCGAGTGATGAGATATCAACAGACACTCTGCCGGTTGACTTAACTGACGGTCTCAACAGCAGGGGGTGAACAAGAGTCCGTCCTGTCTTGTCGATGATAAACGCGTAGGAATACTCGCCACCATTGTAGTATGTCACCTCTGTGAGTAAATCGGCCAGTCGTAGGTCGACGGCAGCGACACCTAGCAGTCTGTCATCCTTGTAGACGGTCTTACACACCGACACGATCAAACCTGGCCACAGATCAACGTAATCACACAATAATCCATGTTTTATTTATCCATCTCCCACTCGCTTTGGGCACCAGCCTCCAAATTCCAATTTTGTTTTGTTTTTCTGGCCATAAAATAAATTAGTGGTAAATTAATTGTTGTTAAATGCAATTTGGCCCATGTTGTATCAAAATATTCGCAGTCTCAAGAAATATCCAAAATTATTGCAAGAATACGAGTGTATGGATAGGTATTTAAAAAAATGTTCTCAGAATACAGCTTTTTGCTGACATTGTGTTCGTGCCAGATTTGTGAGAGGTTTTGTTACCAATAAAACATAAAATTATAAACGGCTTTTTTGTAATTGTGAGAAATTGCAAGATCATGTAGAACATCCGAGAGTGGTTTTATATTTATATTAGTAAACATATACACAAATGTTGATATCAATCAATTCTTACCTAGTCCAGAAAGGTCGATATAAGGTGTTGAGATGATGGTGGTGGATTCATTGCTCAGCGTGCTGAATATGTTGTAGTAGGTGCCAAGACGAACCTTCAGACTCACCGATTTGAGTATTTGACTGAACCTGCCTCTCTAACAAACAGAGGATAAACTTATAGCATGACCTATTCATTCAAACTGAGTCTATATCTTAAAAAAACGATTTCAAGGCATACTATTAAGTCTGCCTGTAAAAGCATTGTTGCAAAGATCATCTTTGCAAAATGCAAAATATTTGAAAATTACTGTACGAGATTAAAACAGCAAGAGGGAATGACCGTATGTAAAATACTGAGTATGCCATACAGGTTTGCAAATATCAACTCTCACGAACCTTTATGTCGCCTTTCTTTGGATCCGAATTTGTTTGGTTTGCCATTGCCATTAAGAATGTTTTGGCATTCTGGTCTAGGTCTGCAATGACACACAAATCATAAGATGCAACACATATATATTACTTTATCTATTGCAGTTATTGTAGCATGTATTAATTGTTCATTATAGTAAATATCGATGATATCAATGTGGTAAATATTAATGTTAGAGAGAACATCAACATATTGGTATACATAGCATGATAGTGCTTCACACACATATATCTTGTATAATTCATCCCTCTTTAAGACTATGATAAATGACAACTCATTACAGAACATGTAGTATGCAGGCGTTATTACGGGTGCATGCATACATAATCACACAACACGGTATGAATACAACCCAATACAAATGTTGTGTGTACAAAGTGCAAACCACTTACATATATATATATCAACTAATTACCCATTATTCCACTTACTTCCAATTCCATATGTGAGTATAACAACCTCATTTCCGAGTTCTCCATTTAACTCTCCGATCTTGTTCAAAATGACCTCATCGGTTGTGGGAGCGCCCCCGTCCGCCAAAAACAGGATCACTTTCTCTGCACATAATTCACATTATAATTACTACTAAGCCAACCTGATCAAGGCAGCATGAAAAAGTTAAGCTTAAACTTTATTTCTGCACCATTTTGTTCTTGATATATCATAGTATTTTTAGGCTGGCAGGAAGTTATTGCCTTGGCTATAGAGTTCTAGCAGAGAATAAATAATTTGCCTAAAATTAATGCAAATTAGTGACATTGTCCTGTTTGGTACAACTTGTGTTGTTGTAGTGTTCAGTATAACGAATGCATGTTTCTGCAATCGGTTTGCTAAAACTGCGGTTAATACAATCTTACATTTTGCAGTTTCTCCCTATATACACACACAGACTGCCAGACTGAATTAAGTTGATATATATATATATATATATATATATATATATATATATATATATATATATATATATAAATATCTATGTAAAGTTTTGCCCATTAGGGGATGAGCGAGTAAAATGGCACATGAAGCATTGTCTGATCAACATCTTTGAAAACATTAATTGTACTTTGCTTTTGGATTATCCAAATCAATATATTGATATCAGTCTACATGTTTATGTTTGTTAGATATGTGAAATATTTAGACATTTCAAAATACACAAAATATTCCTCAAGATTTTTTTACACAGGCCTGCCATGCATAATACACAATGTTGCTCTATATTGATTATAACCTGTACGATAGCAGTCATTTTGGCTGTGAGAACACTTTTCTGGCATTCCATACTTACGTCGATTTTCAGCGACTGTCTGACTGCTTGCAAGCAACCCAAATGCTTTCTGGATAGGATCTATATAATTTGTGGCACCCTCCGCCGTGATATCATCTATGTAATGATTTATTGCCATCTTGTTGTCAGCAGTGGCGAAGGCAAGTTCCTTGCTGTATCAGCCTGACAGAGTAGTGAGGCTTCCAGAGTACCACCCCACTATGCCAATCTGTAGACACATGATTGTACACATGTTCATAGACAGCTAGTTTATATCTACCCATGAGCAATAAAAGTTTTGTTTTTCTAGCGCTGAATATTTTGGCATATTTTAATGCATTGCATGATTGCGCATTGTTTCACATTATAATAAGATAGGACCCATGAATTTTGATCTACCCTGGGTAGGTGTTTTCAATGAGATTTGTATTTCACCGACCTTTGTAAGATCTCAAAAACCTTTCTCATACATTTTTCAATAACATTGAACATATTTTTAAGCATGTTAGATACTTGGAATATGGCTTCATGATGGAGGAATTTTATAAAATATTTGCTAAAACTGCAAAAAAACAAGCCCAAAAATTGCTCACGCTAGTTGCCCAGTACTTACATCAAAATGTTTGCATATTATTATGCACGTACATGTTACCACCATGACAGTCCATGTATGGCATTTGATGATTAACAGTCTAGGATATATACATACTAACATTGACATAGTCTATAGGCATAACCAATAGTCTGGCTATAGCCTTAGCCCCATCTAGGACTAGGGCTGGTTTCCCTGAAGCCAGGCTCTCTGCCTAAAAACAGAGGCAGAGGGAGAGCGATGCCGATGGTGCTCAGTTTTGAAAAGGCCCTAAGCATTTTGGCCAGTTAAGTAAAGATTACCCCTTAATTAAATATAGACCTTACCCAAACCATAGCATAACTAGGTCTTAAATGAATGACCTCCAAAATTAGGACTGTAATTGTGTAATGTGTATTAGTATACTGTACTCAGGTCAACTGTGCTGACTTCTCAACTGTCTGTAGTCATAAACGGGAGTGTAGTACTACTAGTAGTTTGCATTGCGTTTTGCGGTTGTTGAGCCCGGTTTTTTATCTCCATGCCAGACCGGTATTCCATAGGCTATATCACCAACTGACAGTACTTTCGTACAGTCCAAAACCATTTAAAACTCACAGACACCGAACCAAAAGACAAGGTGATTTATGAACATATTCAACATTTCCTGGCGTTCCCTCCCTACCTCCCTCCCGTTAGAAAAGCGCATGTCCGGAAGAGCAGACGACCGTAGTTTCGCTTAACCGACTGTCGGCCGGCTGCGGAACTACGCCGAGAAGAGTTGAGGGGCTTAAAAGTGCTGCCACCTCACGGAGCCTGGGTAACACAGGCTAAAACGACCGATGTCGACCAGTGTCTCATAAAATCAGACTGTGGCGCCACTGTCACATAACCATCCGTTTCCTGTGCATTTCTATGATTATTTCCATATCATGCACCAGAAGAAAAAACATAGCGTATCATATACCGATTAAAAATACGTCCAGTGAACGATATAAAATCAGGTACTTTTGCAGAGCACCTTCAAAAAACATGAAAACAGCTTCTATAATAGTCACCAAATTTCACATCATGATACTTCACACATAGCATAGCCCTACGCTCTCGTCATGTGATAAAACAACGTATTTCATCGATTAAAATATACATTAAATTCACTTATTGCGCGTAAACATTATTTGCAATATAAAGTTCGGTAATCAGCGCCACTT
>CBDHHR010000788.1:0-2500 GCA_965263245.1 Metamycoplasmataceae bacterium
GGTGACACTGCATCCCCCGTCTGACGCCTGCCTGATGATCATGATCAGTATCGGCCGTTATAGTCGCAAACTAAACACCATCTGGGACGAGCAAATCGCGATGTTGACACCTTTTACCGTGTTTTGAAGAACTTAATATAACCCAAGGTTAACAAGTATGAATAATTATAACATATTTATGCTGGTGTCTGTACTTAAGAACCGTCACGTGTTTAGGGTCTCTAGTTACTAGTTCACATTAGAAGGTCGGAAATGTTTGTTTTTAAAGACTAAACACGACACTGAGAAGGTACAATGGTATAGTCAGTGATGTTTGATGGTCATAACGGAATGTTTGTGATTGTAAAATATAGTAATATTTACATCGAAGTTAGAACATATTGTTTAGAACATATTGTTTGATGGTCATAACGGAATGTTTGTTATTGTAAAATACAGTAATATTTACATCGAAGTTAGAACATACTGTTTGATTGTCATAACGGAATGTTTGTTATTGTAAAATATAGTAATATTTACATCGAAGTTAGAACATATTATTTGATGGTTATAACGGAATGTTTGTTATTGTAAAATACAGTAATATTTACATCGAAGTTAGAACATACTGTTTGATGGTCATAACGGAATGTTTGTCATTGTAAAATATAGTAATATTTACATCGAAGTTAGAACATACTGTTTGATTGTCATAACGGAATGTTTGTTATTGTAAAATATAGTAATATTTACATCGAAGTTAGAACATATTGTTTGATAGTCATAACGGAATGTTTGCTATTTTAAAATATAGTAATATTTACATAGACGTTAGAACATATTGTTTGATGATCATAACGGAATGTTTGCTATGGTAAATTATAGTAATATTTGCATCGAAGTTAGAAAATATCTCTGACGTGTGAAATAAAAGACATAGAGAGGTGTAGAGTGCCCATCGTGCTGTCGTCTGCCGTAGAACAGCGACGAGTTCAAGTCACGGCTTGAGTGAGTGTATGCGTATAAATTAGGGCCAAATATACTCTATATTAATCGATTATTTATTGTTGATGTGATAACCGTAGTATTGTCAAAATGACTGTGATGTCGTTTCTTCCATTTTCCTCAATGTAAGTTCAGAATTACGTGTGCGATTTTTGAATCATTACCATGTGTCCTGCGCTGTCTAAACGTCCGAGCTCAGAGCATCGTGGTCTGTTTGGCGACATGATTTATGTTGACGCATTCATCGCAGGAAGATTCCGAACATTACTAAAGCTGGTTACTCTACCGGAAGTCTTTTATTGGTTTCCAAATCACTCATTAACATTTGCAAACCCTCCAGTAGAGAGCACAAAGAAGGGGCTCTGCTTTTCTCGGCGGGGGCGGAGGGCGGGCGGCGGGGGGCGGGGAGCGGAGGGCGGGGCATCATATGGGAGAATGATATATGTGGTTTGAGATATATTACATTACTATTTGAGAGAAGCTCCTTCAAGGCTGGATGCTATGCCCTTCTCTATGCGACTGTAAACTGTGACAAGCCGCTGTAAAACTGACTTTATTTGAGCGGTGGCATTAACTGTTGGCCAACTACACCGACTGCGACACGATAACACGACGTTGTGTTTGTTATAATCACGTCGGTTTTACGTGGGAATCAGTAACATGTCATGAAAAATGGCGTGACGTAATCCTGTTTTCTACACAGCAACACATAAGCATTTTTCATAAATGTGTCTTACGTAGAAATGTGTGAATTGTCTAGCACATCAATGTTTGTGTGATACGTTTGCTTCAAATCGAGACTCCTACTATACTAGAACATCCTCTGACCCAAAACCACATATAAAATAATTCCATAAAGCCAGAACTTCTAATACCAACGCAGTTTCGACGAGTTTGGTTTGGAACTAGGCCTATGGAGTAAACGACTAGATTATAATTGGTGTTTCGCAGTAAAATTAGAATAACTTTGAAAATCTAGAACAAAAGTCGTATTGTTTTCGTAAAATTTAACAACACCTATGCGCCACTCAATTACAAATATGTTTCAACAGCACCCAAACCCCCACCCCCACCCCCCTCTTCCGGTGTCATGTCTGAACACAAAACCAACAGCGGACAGCTGAACTGACGTTGCACACTCATCTCATAATTTGGGTCTCAGCCAAAACGGTTAAGAATCGCTGTAGTATTTCATCCTACAAGTAAAAGCACAGTTCGTCGAACTATTTGTTGTTCATTTCGCCGAACTATCAGTTGTAAATTACGTTGTCCTGCCAGCGAGAGGTCAGTCTGATTGACCGTCTGTGACGTATATGTCTGCCTGTGAATTAACCCGTGACGAGAGTAGTCATGTGGACATTCTCATTTAGGACAACGTACAATCTGGGATCGCGAATGCAGGTCATATTTCCAACTCGTATGGGCGTCGATTGGTCGGGAACGAGGGAGACTCGTCCGCCCATCGTTCAGCCTAAGTTCTTAGTTCTTAGGTGGTTTCCTCCAAACAGCCCAAACT
>CBDHHR010000788.1:5000-6814 GCA_965263245.1 Metamycoplasmataceae bacterium
ATGTATGTATGTTTGTTTGTTTGTTTGTTTGTTTGTATGTTTGTTTGTTTGTTTGTTTGTTTGTTTGTTTGTTTGTTTGTTTGTTTGTTTGTTTGTTTGTTTGTTTGTTTGTTTGTTTGTTTGTTTGTTTGTTTGTGGACCCATATCTCCGTAAGTTTTGCATGTACCGGGCTAACATATTTCATGCGTCTTAACGGCCCCACTTAGATGGTTCGTGGATGTATGCCTTTCCCCTTTAAGCATAAGCGTGGTTTTGCCTGGACAATTTCTGTATCTCCGATGCAAAGCGCAGCAATTCTGCAGCTGGGATGGGTCCTCAGACGGGGTCTCATTTTTGAAACATTTTAGGGTGGCTAACTGGGGTTTTCCGCAAGCATCGCTGGGCAGCTCTATATAACAAGATACTCCAGTGACGTCAAATCTCTTTGTGGATAACGTTACTTGGCCACCTGCGATCTGGGTATGGTCATGACTCATTGTGGGCACACACATTTAGAAGACAATTGACAAGGCCGCTGGCCACGGTAGTGTCTTCTTTATGATACCAAGTATGCTCCAGCATGCCAAGGACATCGCCGTCCATTCCGTCACAGTTTTATGTTTGTCACCCGAGGGAACTCGGCGTAACGCCCTGTCTTGAGGAACGCCCCGTCTTTTCGTTGATCGTCACACCCGGTGAACAGCAGCAATACGTCATGGAACAAGCTTTGAGCAACCTTTGAAGGTCTAACACTTCAGGCGTATGAAAATGGATGTCTTATTTGACTGTTTAATTTGTCAACCTTTCGCGGTCCCTTCCTTCTCTGCGGCCTTAACCTCCCCTCGTTTAGTCGCTTTGGGTAGATTAAAGTAGCATAGTTTAGTGAGAAGTTACTTGGTGGCAGCGGAATATAGGTAAAATGTTAACTCAGGGTGATAATTCCTCAGTGGCCGATTTTTATTTTCGGGACACTGAACACAGTCTGCAATGGCAGGGGGCCATCCAACCCATACCAGATGAACGGCCACTGTTTACAGCTTGTCCCCTTGTGTACGAAGCTGGTAACGGGGTGGCTAATGGTCAGTGGGTCAGCAGACGTCCACCAGACAGCGGTCCTGTTAATGACCCATCGGGCCATGTTGACGCAATTGACAACACAGCAGGTCAAGTGTTGTCCTCTCTTCCCAGCATCAGGTTCTCAGAGCCAGCAACTCAGGCAAAGGTAGCTCGCCCTTCTACGTCGGGGGAGCATGAACGTCATGCTGTACGTAAGACGGAGTGGCTTAACTCGATGAAATGCTACAGTTGCGGTGATTCTGGGCACTGGCAACACAGTTTGAAATGTCCCAACAGTAAAAGGGTTATTGTGGGGAGGCCTGAGAAAGATTTCTTCAGTGCATAGCTGGATGTTTTCAAGAGACAAATTATATCTGATATATGTTAAGTTACTCTAGGTGTTTGTTTAGTTATATTTTCATGGAATTAGGGTATTATAGTAGACTGTTTTGTAGATTTTTGATTTTCTCACTGATCTTATAGAAAATAACAGTTTGGTTGGCTGTCTGTGACAGCTAATGCGTATATCATGATTAATTAATTAAGAACATGATACGCCCGACTGAGAATGATAGTCGGCAATGATATGTGTTCTTGGCTAAGACACAAAACGCGAGGTCTGCAACACGCAAAACCGAACATGACAAATGTTACGGTGTAATCGTTCATATGGTTTGTGAGGTAGGCACAAAACGCGAGGTCTGTAGTATGCAGAACCGAACATGACAAATGTTACGGTGTAATCGTTCAAATGGATTGTGAGGTAGTCACAAAACGC
>CBDHHR010000789.1:0-5572 GCA_965263245.1 Metamycoplasmataceae bacterium
ACAATTACTACATCGGTGAGGTAAGCAGACCTTTGTAAAAAGCAGCAGTGCATTGCTCCTCAGACCTAATTCAGAGATATTGGCTCAAGACAAATGCATCATGATGTCTATCAGACATAGGGATTCTCATTATTGAGCAGACATCAGTATTTAGTGACATAGCTAAACTTGGTTAGATTCAGATGCTCGTCAAACGACGATGAGGGGGGAGCGTTTTAAAGAACCGTTGATTATCGTTTGCCAGGTAGCATTCAAACTATACCTGTGTCACATGCAATACTGCAAAACGTATGAGCTAAATTCCTTCGAACCGGCCTGTGAAAACAAGATGACGATGACTCCAACGACTGTATTTCTTGCCGATGAAAACATACCTTTTTTGACCAAAAATGTGTGAAGGTAAATAATACATACAAAGACATCCAGGTATCGGTGAAGACGTCATCAGGCCGACGTTATGTAAGGTCTGTGTGACATCGTGACAACCGTCACGTCTGCATGTTGACAAAAAAGTTGTTTGCCTGCTTTAGTTCGAGACAAATATCACGTAATCGTTGAACGTCAGCCAGGTTTGCCTGCTATATAAGGAGCGGGTATGTGGGACACAACACGGACAGAACCAGATTCGACATCTGAACGAAGACGTTCCTGTTTCAGAACCAGGTAAATTGGCTTGGCATTTGCTTTGATAATGTTGAAGATAAGTTTGTTTTGCTGATGGTACGACACCAGTGACGGTGACATAGAAGCTAGCTACATTGATTTTGTTTGTTTCACTACAGTAATACAGATTGTCAAATGTGGTCTTTCAAGCTTTGATTGTGTATCTGAAGAACTAAAGGTATTGTTTTCTTACAGAGCTGTCTAATATAGACAATGCGTGCAACTATCGTCCTGCTTTTCGCCTTCCTGGCGTTGGCGTTTGTAGCAGCGTATGCTGCTGATGAAGTAAGTGTCTACGATTAAATTGCAGATCCCCTTTTGAATGTGTATCATTTGAGACTGGATAGATAACGAAAATTGTTTCTTGACAATTGACGCATTCGCGTACAACGTATTGCAGAAAGCATATGCGGTTATTGAACAGGTTAAACATGCAGATTAAATAGTATGGTATTGTACCATCTACCGTTCAACTTGGATTTGCAAGCTAGTTTGTGTTGATAAACACATTGTTCTGTTTTCTGTCGGCTATTAATTTAAATCAAATACTTAGAAAAGACATACCACTGAGCGCTACTGCGTTCGAAGTGATAAATTCTGGGGCTGATCCGTAGGAAGAAGAAGATGAGTCACGTGTGGCCGTGGGTGACGACAGCGAAGATGTGTCAGGTGGGTGCGTGAGGAGTGTGTTTATGTATGTGAGTAAGTGAGTGTGTGTATGTATGTGTGTGAGTGTGTGTGTGTGTGCACGGGTGAATTTGTGAATGTTAATGCATAATATTTGTATGCTTGTATTTCCTTTTGTTTTGTTTGTTGTTATAATAATGTCAGGAGGACTGTAGTGAGGTGCACATTGATAACTTTGTTCACGTGCTAAAGTACGATCATGTAATATTAACTAACACGTTGCTTTAAGTTGTGATATTGACGAGTAAGCTAGCGTAGACATTTATCATATGAAATATGTTTAAATTTCTTTTACAGTTGATGGCGTTCGTGTTGAAAGAGGTATCGTACGGATATGATTATAGTATTCACACACACACACACACACACACACACACACACACACACACACACACACACACACACACACACACACACACACACACACACACACACACACACACACACACACACACACACACACACACACACACACACACACACACACACACACACACACACACACACACACACACACACACACACACACACACACACACACACACACACACACACACACACACACACACACACACACACACACACACACACACACACACACACACACACACACACACACACACACACACACACACACACATATATATATATAGATAGATAGATAGATAGATAGATAGATAGATATATGCATACATCTATTCATACATACATACGAACCCACATACAAAACAACAATATGTTAACGTAGATGCAACTTTCCACCAGAAGAATTATTAAGTCCGTTTAAATTCAAAACGTGTCCGCCTTAAACAGGACACAAAATTTCGTACATACATACATACATATATACATACATACTTACATACATACATATATATATATATATATATGTATATATATACATATATATATATATATATGTATATATATATACATACATTCATACATACATACATACATACATACATACATACATATATATATATACATACATACATACATACATACATACATACATACATACATACATACATACATACATACATACATACATACATACATACATACATACATACATACATACATACATACATACACACATACATACATACATATACACATACATTCACACATACCTATATACATCGCACCGGCCACACTTTCAAAACGTCTTAGACAATTATATATTTCGCATAAGTACGTTTCCTTTCAAATAGGTGTCTACATTAACGCAGACTTCAACACAATCCACATGATGTTAACCAGTTATTTTAATCAAATACTAAAAGACCTTTTCTTTGCAGCTGCACATAAACGACTCGGGAAACCCCCAAAACCAAAACACAGAAGAGCGAAAGGCGGTGGAAAGCGTCAGGGCTACAGAGGGGGAGGGCAATGGCAAAGTTGTGCTTGCTACTACTGGTCTGGGGGCAACATCAACTGGTTTAACTGGGGATGCAAGGTTTACGGGAACATAGGCACAGAAGGTTGGGTTTGGAGAAACCCTTCTTGGCGCTGGGCTGGTGCCGAAGGTATCCAAGGTGCCTACTGCGAATGCCACTTCTGGCAATACATCAAGTGCTGGACCAGGCCATGAGTGCGCTCGGCAGGTGGCGCTCCTCAAGTGGCGATCAAACATGACTACTTGGTCGTCAGGGGTCGCCTCAGCACCAGATATGGAGCGCAAGGCGGCATCTAACAATGTGGTCAATTGACTGTAACTGGTTCTCTCGAATTGACCGTATTAACTATTTCGATACGTATTTTTATTCATCACGGCTTGATAGATTGGCAATAATTGCCAATGTTCTTGAAACCTGCCAGGGGAACATGTAAACTGTATACGTAATTACTCCTTTTAGTGTTTCTATGACACGTAAAGTGTCACATCATATGAATTCTTGTATCACGGGCAGCTCTCTTGAAACATTGTATGACATTATGCGTGATAATAAAACGTATTCCGCCAAGAAAACGTGTCGCGAATTCCGCAACTTATCGATTACTGGATTGATAGGCTTAGGAATTTAGCGATTAGCAGTTTATGATGCAAACAAATTAAAACCGGAGCAGCGCACATTACGTGACGTTTAAGGAACAATCGTGAACATCCACTTTCACGAGCATAACGCACCTTGAAGCTTAACATGACAAATACAACGACACACACGCACACGCACACGCACACGCACACGCACACGCACACGCACACGCACACGCACACGCACACGCACACGCACACGCACACGCACACGCACACGCACACGCACACGCACACGCACACGCACACGCACACGCACACGCACACGCACACGCACACGCACACGCACACGCACACGCACACGCACACGCACACGCACACGCACACGCACACGCACACGCACACGCACACGCACACGCACACGCACACGCACACGCACACGCACACGCACACGCACACGCACACGCACACGCACACGCACACGCACACGCACACGCACACGCACACGCACACGCACACGCACACGCACACGCACACGCACACGCACACGCACACGCACACGCACACGCACACGCACACGCACACGCACACGCACACGCACACGCACACGCACACGCACACGCACACGCACACGCACACGCACACGCACACGCACACGCACACGCACACGCACACGCACACGCACACGCACACGCACACGCACACGCACACGCACACGCACACGCACACGCACACGCACACGCACACGCACACGCACACGCACACGCACACGCACACGCACACGCACACGCACACGCACACGCACACGCACACGCACACGCACACGCACACGCACACGCACACGCACACGCACACGCACACGCACACGCACACGCACACGCACACGCACACGCACACGCACACGCACACGCACACGCACACGCACACGCACACGCACACGCACACGCACACGCACACGCACACGCACACGCACACGCACACGCACACGCACACGCACACGCACACGCACACGCACACGCACACGCACACGCACACGCACACGCACACGCACACGCACACGCACACGCACACGCACACGCACACGCACACGCACACGCACACGCACACGCACACGCACACGCACACGCACACGCACACGCACACGCACACGCACACGCACACGCACACGCACACGCACACGCATATATATATATATATATATATATATATATATATATATATATATATATATAAACAAAACGAATTAATATACCAACTACAGCAATACTACCCGTCACGCCATCTCACAGAATGTTTTTTTTTTTAACTGGGACAGTGGAACTGGTACAGCACGACACAGAGGTAATCAGTGTATTGACATATTGGGAGCAAAACTTTGAAGCTTTGCATCATCCACACTACTACGGATGACACGTAGAGGCAGTTTCTTTCGCTGCACGAATACAAAAACACTACCATATTGTGAAATGGCACCCAGACGCTGGAGTTCATGAAGGTGCGAAACCGCTTTCTCTTGATTTTTGTAACTTAGTTTGCCTAGTTGTCATATTATATCTGCTGCCCTTCTAAGGCAAGACACTGAATAATAATAACATAGTTTTTGTATAAACCTACACTGAGTGAGATAAGAATTAGTAGATGAAAAATTTACTACATAATTTAAAACGTACACACGCACACACACGCACAAACGCACACGCGCACACGCGCACACGCGCACACGCGCACACGCGCACACGCGCACGCGCGCACGCGCACACGCGCACACGCGCACACGCGCACACGCGCACACGCGCACACGCGCACACGCGCACACGCGCACACGCGCACACGCGCACACGCGCACACGCACACACGCACACACGCACACACGCACACACGCACACACGCACACACGCACACACGCACACACGCACACACGCGCACACGCACACACGCGCACACGCGCACACGCGCACACGCGCACACGCGCACACGCGCACACGCGCACACGCGCACACGCGCACACGCGCACACGCGCACACGCGCACACGCGCACACGCGCACACGCACACACGCACACACGCACACACGCACACACGCACACACGCACACACGCACACACGCACACACGCACACACGCACACATACAGAAACACACACACACACACTACACATATACAGAAACAAACACATACACGCACGCATGTACGCACACACACACACACACACACACACATACACACACACATACACACACGC
>CBDHHR010000790.1:2500-6594 GCA_965263245.1 Metamycoplasmataceae bacterium
GAAAACATCGGAGTTGGCCACACTGGAACACATCTGTGTATGGATTACGCGTACGCCGTTGTCTGAACCAAGTCCGAAACATACAGGTGGGTCATTTCACAGTAACATGCGTATTTAGTTCAGAGTTAAAACATATTTATCTCATTTTCGGCATTAGATAGGTAGGTAGCTTAATATAGTGTGAGACTAATTCAATGTCATGAGCAGCAGTGCCAGTGGCAGTGTCAGTAAACTTTTGCATCATTTGGTATACGCATATACAGCATTAGCCATTACAGGTGCCATATTAAATCTACGGAATGGTGTGATATATGTGTCTGCTGGAGCTGTGTGTTGTGTGTGTGTGTGTGTGTGTGTGTGTGTGTGTGCGTGCGTGCGTGCGTGCGTGCGTTCGTGCGTGCATGCGTGCGTGTGTGCGTGCACTTAATATAGTGTGAGACTAATTCAATGTCATGAGCAGCAGTGCCAGTGGCAGTGTCAGTAAACTTTTGCATCGTTTGGTATACGCATATATAGCATTAGCCATTACAAGTGCCATATTAAATCTACGGAATGGTGTGATATATGTGTCTGCTGGAGCTGTGTGTTGTGTGTGTGTGTGTGTGTGTGTGTGCGTGCGTGCGTGCGTGCGTGCGTGCGTGTGTGTGTGCGTGCGTGCGTGTGTGTGATGGAGCTCTGTGTTGTGATGTGCGTGTGTGTGTGTGTGTGTGTGCATTGGCTGTGATGTGTGTGTGTGTGTGTGTGTGTGTGTGTGTGTGCGTGCGTGCGTGCGTGCGTGCGTGCGTGCGTGCGTGCGTGCGTGCGTGCATGTGCTGGAGCTGTGTTGTGTTGTGTTGTGATGTGTGTGTACAGGAGCTGTGTTGTGATGTAAGTGTGTATACTGGAGCTGTGTTGTGATGTAAGTGTGTATTGGAGCTGTGTTGTGATGGGCATTTCCATGAAAATTTGGAAAATGGTCTGAAATTTTATTGATTGAATTTCAATGGAATATTACATATTTTTGATAGAACATAACTTAAAGTTATAGGAAAGAAAAAAATTCAATATTTGCACAATGCTTTATATGAAAATGCTACACTCAACCATTAGCACTGAAATTATAACATTACGCTCATCTAAAATGTCGGTAATTAGTGGCCCATTATAACCCTATTTCCTGTTACTTTCTTGGTTTGCTCAATTGCTGTTATTTTTAAGCCTTAGTCTCATGTATTATGACAATAACATTTCTGAGTTTGTTCTGCATTTTTCAAGATATGCTTCTACACTGAGGTGGTGATTTTTGCGTAACGCGAGTCAACATTATAATTGTTTTATTTTATACTGCAGCCTTTGGTAGTCTGAGACTGCCCATTATAAATCTCCTTCTTTTTATAGCTTATTAAATGATACAAACTATATCCATATCTAGTGAATCTATACTGTGATATTTGACACTGAATATGTGTAACGCGAGTCACATGTAACGCGAGTCACGAAAAATAAGGTATTGTAACGTGAGTCACAATGCATTTGTTAGATTTTCTCACTTCTTCTAAGACATATATCAATTTGTTGCAAAAGCATAATATAGACTGCAGTATTAATGTTTTCATTAATGATAATTCTGCCACGAAAATAAATTTGTTTACTAATATATCCCATAAGCCTTTTATGGTCCAGTTTATTATTAAATCACACGCTTCTTTAAAAACAAAAGATTTTGAATCTGATTTCATCTATCACCAGTGAATCTCTTTTCCAACATTATTGAATAATAAGAAATTACTTATGTTCATAAATAATAAATTAATTACAAACAAAAGGGTTCAAATTTACTGGTTACCTGTGTACATTATCCCCACACATGGACATGTGCTGAATGCATGACAGACTCACGTATACACGATTTTTCTACTATTCAGATAAATGTGTTCATGTTTAATTTCCATTAAGTTTTTACATATTAAAATATTTAGTTTTGTTTTGCTAGATAGCAGTGTAGGAATTATTTATTAAGATTAACTTCTTACCTGTATACCTAGGTAGGTGAAAATATCAGCATGAATTAATTAAAGATGTTAAATTGGCGATGAAAATGGGTTTTTCATAAGAAGTTTAAGATATTAATTTTTGCTCTTAAATAAAACTACATTCAGAATTATTTCTTGTATGTTTATTGATAAACATTTGACATATTCACTGGAACCGAGTTCAGGTTCTTTCTCGACATTCACAGCCACTGAAAGACAGTGAAAGAGACTTCTGAAGCTCTTTCCTTGCAGTAAATATAAAGATTACTGCAAACATCAGAATGAAATGAGTACAAAGATCCATGATCCAAAGAAGGCAAGGAACAGAACCTGTCTTTGTCTAAACAAAAGAATATGAAGAAAGAGCCATGATCCAAAGAAGGCAGGGAACAGAACCTGTCTTTGTCTAAACAAAAGAATATCAAGAAAGAGCCATGATCCAAAGAAGGCAAGGGAACAGAACCTGTCTTTGTCTAAACAAAAGAATATCAAGAAAGAGCCATGATCCAAAGAAGGCAAGGGAACAGAACCTGTCTTTGTCTAAACAAAAGAATATCAAGAAAGAGCCATGATCCAAAGAAGGCAAGGGAACAGAACCTGTCTTTGTCTAAACAAAAGAATATGAAGAAAGAGCCATGATCCAAAGAAGGCAAGGGAACAGAACCTGTCTTTGTCTAAACAAAAGAATATCAAGAAAGAGCCATGATCCAAAGAAGGCAAGGGAACAGAACCTGTCTTTGTCAAACAAAAGAATATGAAGAAGTTGGCAAAAGCAACAACAAAAACAAACAGACTGTTTTGGATCAGTCACTCCCACCAACTCTGAAAGGGAGGAAAGCTGTAATGTGAAAACTGTACAGCACAGTTCAAATTGAGGCATCACCTGATCAAAAACAATCTTATCTGTGACAAATCCAGATGAACACAAAGGTGTTATTCCTCTAGTTCACATTGAAGCAGTCAAGTTGTTATATGCTAGAAATAACAACATGTTTAGTTAGTTTTTATAATAAAACTTGCATGTAAGTGGTCTTGCAAAATAAATGTAAAGGCAACTTTTATGAAGAACCTTGTGTATTTCTTTTAAAACTATGAAATCTTTCTGGAATTAAAACACCAATTTCAAGTGTGCATTACTTCCTTTAAAAGTATACAATATTTTAGAAGGTTAAGGTTTTTTTTAAATGTAATATTGTGTGTTACCTAAATTACAGACTGAAAAATTGATTTCCCTCAAGCTAAAATACGCATAATGACTTATCTGTGATAATGGATTTCATGTAACGCGAGTCACAGTAACGCGAGTCATGCTGATTATCTAATATATTTGTATGTTACTGAGAACATTTCAAATCACTAATGCCATTTTTGTAAACCTTATTTATTTGTGTTTCACACAAGGGTATTCATTGTTTGCTATCATTTATACTTTGCGGAGAAACTTGTCATGTATCAAGTGACGTTTTTTTGATTTTCCGTTTGATGTAACGCGAGTCATGCTAAGATTAGATTCAAATAAAAATCATACTATGTAATCAAATTTTTATTTGTTGGCATCATTTAATACCTTATACCTTTAAGTTCCTCTATGCATAAGTTGAACTTTTAAAATACATTATTATAAGAGTTATGTCAAAATAGTTTACATGGAATGGTCAAAATATGTAATGCGTGTCACGTGGAAATGCCCTGAAGTATGTGTGTGTACAGGAGCTGTGTTGTGATGTAAGTGTGTGTACAGGAGCTGTGTTGTGATGTAAGTGTGTGTACAGGAGCTGTGTTGTGATGTAAGTGTGTGTACAGGAGCTGTGTTGTGATGTAAGTGTGTGTACAGGAGCTGTGTTGTGATGTAAGTGTGTGTACAGGAGCTGTGTTGTGATGTAAGTGTGTGTACAGGAGCTGTGTTGTGATGTAAGTGTGTGTACAGGAGCTATGTTGTGATGTAAGTGTATGTACAGGAGCTGTGTTGTGATGTAAGTGTATGTACAGGAGCTGTGTTGTGATGTAAGTGTATGTACAGGAGCTGTGTTGTGATGTAAGTGTGTGTGGAGGAGCTGTGTTGTGATGTAAGTGTGTGTTTAG
>CBDHHR010000791.1:0-9205 GCA_965263245.1 Metamycoplasmataceae bacterium
ACGTAAGGAGGCTCAATGCTCTCCCTTTGAGATAGATATTGAGCCCCCAAGTTATACAACGCACCCGGATGGATATTGTAAAAATCTAAATCTATTAACCATCCTCCACCAACAAATCAACACATCAACACATCAACAAACCGACAAACCGACAAACCGACAAACCGACAAACCGACAAACCGTCAAACCGTCAAACCGACAAACCGACAAACCGACAAACCTACAAACCAACAAACCTACAAACCGACAAACCGACAAACCGACAAACCGACAAACCGACAAACCGACAAACCGACAAACCGACAAACCGACAAACCGACAAACCGACAAACTGACGACAAACCGACAAACCGACAAACCGACAAACCGTCAAATCGACAAACCGACAAACCGACAAACCGACAAACCGACAAACCGACATACCGACAAACCGACAAACCGACAAACCGACAAACCGACAAACCGACAAACCGACAAACCGACAAACCGACAAACCGACAAACCGACAAACCGACAAACCGACAAACCGACAAAACCGACAAACCGACAAAACTACAAACAAGAAGACAAGGAGACAAGGAGACAAGGAGACAAGGAGACAAGCAGACAAGCAGACAAGGAGACAAGGAGACAAGGAGACAAGGAGACAAGGAGACAAGGAGACAAGGAGACAAGGAGACAAGGAGACAAGGAGACAAGGAGACAAGGAGACAAGGAGACAAGGAGACAAGGAGACAAGGAGACAAGGAGACAAGGAGACAAGGAGACAAGGAGACAAGGAGACAAGGAGACAAGGAGACAAGGAGACAACACGACAACACGACAACACGACAACACGACAACACGACAACACGACAACACGACAACACGACAACACGACAACACGACAACACGACAACACGACAACACGACAACACGACAACACGACAACACGACAACACGACAACACGACAACACGACAACACGACAACACGACAACACGACAACACGACAACACGACAACACGACAACACGACAACACGACAACACGACAACACGACAACACGACAACACGACAACACGACAACACGACAACACGACAACACGACAACACGACAACACGACAACACGACAACACGACAACACGACAACACGACAACACGACAACACGACAACACGACAACACGACAACACGACAACACGACAACAGACCAACAGACCAACAGACCAACAGACCAACAGACCAACAGACCAACAGACCAACAAACCAAAAAACCAACAAACCAACCAACAAACCAACAAACCAACAAACCAACAAAACAACAAAACAACAAACAAACCAACAAAAGAATAAAACAAGAAACAAAACAAAAACACAAACCAACTAACAGAGAGCCACTCTCTTATAACATAGATGACGTTGACGCCCACATGTTGCTAGCTCTACGCATTTACATGAATTGAACTGGTGGAAATGGAAAACGAAGATAAAGTGGAAAATCAGAATATCATTACAGTTTTTCTCCAGTTTCTACCTACAGATCTATGCGTGACACGTAAACAGCACAAAACGAACAACTGTAGTTTTCCAATTCCATTGTTCTTGCGAATGGAGACACCAATCAGGCTAGCTTATACAACTCGATCCTTACAATTAAAGTGAAATTATGAAGGAGCAACATGGATACAAGCTACGATTGTATAATAGTAGTAAATAAATGGAAATATTACACGTTTTAACTGCAAAGATGAAGCATGCTTAACTATAATATTGCCTTTCAAATACGAATAGGTTACTCATCTGTTGTGTTTATCATTCAGCTTGTAGGGGCCAGTCACACTGCGAACCAATCACCGTGTGTAAACGTATGTGTCGTTAATATGCTATTGCAAATAATTTAGTTAATAATGCTGCGTTAGTGTCAACTGAGAAATTATAGTATAATTGTAAATACATGCATCATTATAAATATAGACATAGACTTTAACGTAAACATTAACATGAAAGTAAGCATAAATTAAAATTACAGATTTCTATAAATATAGGGATATCAACATAATAATAATAATACAACAGCTGCACACATAATACATATAACATATAATAATAATATATGTAATACATATAATAACAATAATATATATATATATATATATTATTGCTATTATATGTATTATATTATTATTGTTATGTGTTATAATACATATAATACATGTAATAATATAATATATATAAATATATATATATATATATATATATATATATATATATATATGTATATATATATATATATATATATATATATAATTGTTATTATATGTATTACATATATTATATGTTATGTGTATTTTGGGGTTAGGATTAGCTGTTGTATTAATATATATATATATATATATATATATATATATATATATATATATATATATATAATTATTATTAATTATTATTATCACTACTAGTATCATCATCATATGAAGAAGATATAATGTGTAGATCAGTAGCCAATTGGTGTCTAAACTAACTGCAACAACGTGACCTAAATAGCTATCCTAAAAGCAATGATTACATCATACACGAGAGCGTAGGCCAGTGATGGGCCATGCATGTCGGGCGGCGCCGGGGCTACTCGATGCGGCCGTCACAGGTAATAGTATAATGTATTACGTGAGATTCCCCGGCAGATTTTCCGCCTGCGCTGGAACCAGACACACTAATCGATGCAGTGTGCTCGCACGTATTACTCACATATTTCTAAAATATCTGTGCAGTTTTTACTTAACAGACAAGGGTAATGATTCATTCGTGTTTGTTGTTCGGAAGTTGCCGTCAATAACGTAACATGTGCACGTGTAGTGTATGTCACTTTGATGAGTAACGGTTCGTGCGTCGATCAGTTACCTCAGGATACGTCCATAATGGTGACATGCTCAATACTTCACACGGAGTGCAACTCGCCTCCACTGGGTGTTCGCAGTCTCGAGATGGGACACGGACAGGGAGGGGATTGGTCCACTGAGTGTTCAAAACGTTTGTTCGTGTTTAGTACACCGCCTTTTTGTCGAAATCTACCATCAGATATTTAACCGTGAAAAATGGCGATCCCCGAAACGACCAATGGCGCGCTTCCCTTCCTCACGGATCCATTCGGATGACGAGACTTCCGGCCCCAGGACAACATCGCGTCATCACATCGTGAACCGTGGCAGCTCGTTCGCGTTGTTGTGGAATATTACGTCACAAATCTGTATTACAGACAGCGAGTTAACTCCACTGTTCTATATACATGGATAGGAAGTGCACGTGATTACGTGAAGACATTGTCAGCCATCTTGCTGCCGTCTTTCCCAAGCAGGCGATAATAGAGGTGAGAGAACGATTTTTGCGTAGTGATTTCGTGTTACATTACAACCTGGTTACATTTAAGAACAATACTCAGACTTTGCGCCAGTCAACTTTTTAGACATAACTAGTTTGTCTGCATGTGATTCTGTTTACATGCACTAGTTACTGTTTTTGCCTATTGCACCCTTAATATAAACCTGTGTATTTTTCCTGTTCGCCCGCTATGTCCTTCCGCCTGTACGCCTATCATCAGCAAGTAGAGGTTGGACGAATCGATGAAGATGAAGAAGAATGAGTCTACGTCACGTCTGGCTGCAATTCAAACTAATGTCACAGAACACAAGAACACGCGATCGTTGCATGCGGATGATACTTTAGTAGGTGAAAGATGGTTGAAATTGTGTCATTGCACTTAACAATAATTATAGGGAAAGCAATATGGCTACACGTCAAATATACCTTTTAGTATGACGTCCTTCTTCTTTCTCTTGATCACTTGCAGGGTGGGTGCTGTGTCACATGCAGGGAGGGTGCTGTGTCACATGCATGGTGGGTGCTGTGTCACATGCAGGGAGGGTTCTGTGTCACGTGCAGGGTGGGTGCTGTGTCACGTGCAGGGTGGGTGCTGTGTCACATGCAGGTTGGGTGCTGTGTCACATACAGGGTGGGTGCTGTGTCACATGCAGGGTGGGTGCTGTGTCACATGCAGGGTGGGTGCTGTGTCACGTGCAGGGTGGGTGCTGTGTCACATGCATGGTGGGTGCTGTGTCACATGCAGGGTGGGTGCTGTGTCACGTGTAGGGTGGGTGCTGTGTCACATGCAGGGTGGGTGCTGTGTCACATGCAGGGTGGGTGCTGTGTCACATGCAGGGTGGGTGCTGTGTCACATGCAGGCTGGGTGCTGTGTCACATGCAGGATGGGTGCTATGTCACGTGCAGCGTGGGTGTTGTGTCACATGCAGGTTGGGTGCTGTGTCACGTGCAGGCTGGGTGCTGTGTCACATGCAGGGTGGGTGCTGTGTCACATGCAGGCTGGGTGCTGTGTCACATGCAGGGTGGGTGCTGTGTCACATGCAGGCTGGGTGCTGGGTCACATGCAGGGTGGGTGCTGTGTCACATGCAGGGTGGGTGCTGTGTCACATGCAGGGTGGGTGCTGTGTCACATGCAGGGTGGGTGCTGTGTCACGTGCAGGGTGGGTGCTGTGTCACTTGCAGGGTGGGTGCTGTGTCACGTGCAGGGTGGGTGTTGTGTCACATGCAGGGTGGGTGCTGTGTCACATGCAGGCTGGGTGCTGTGTCACATGCAGGGTGGGTGCTGTGTCACATGCAGGGTGGGTGCTGTGTCACATGCAGGTTGGGTGCTGTGTCACATGCAGGGTGGGTGCTGTGTCACGTGCAGGGTGGGTGCTGTGTCACGTGCAGGGTGGGTGCTGTGTCACATGCAGGGTGGGTGCTGTGTCACATGCAGGATGGGTGCTGTGTCACGTGCAGGGTGGGTGCTGTGTCACACGCAGGGTGGGTGCTGTGTCACGTGCAGGGTAGGTGCTGTGTCACGTGTAGGGTGGGTGCTGTGTCACATGCAGGGTGGGTGCTGTGTCACACGCAGGGTGGGTGCTGCGTCACACGCAGGGTGGGTGCTGTTTCTCATGCACGGTGGGTGCTGTGTCACATGCAGGGTGGGTGCTGTGTCACATGCAGGTTGGGTGCTGTGTCACATGCAGGCTGGGTGCTGTGTCACATGCAGGCTGGGTGCTGTGTCACATGCAGGCTGGGTGCTGTGTCACATGCAGGGTGGGTGCTGTGTCACATGCAGGGTGGGTGCTGTGTCACATGCAGGGTGGTTGCTGTGTCACGTGCAGGGTGGGTGCTGTGTCACGTGCAGGGTGGGTGCTGTGTCACAAGCAGGGTGGGTGCTGTGATCACACGCAGGGTGGGTGCTGTCTCACGTGCAGGGTGGGTGCTGTGTCACATGCAGGGTGGGTGCTGTGTCACATGCAGGGTGGGTGCTGTGTCACATGCACGGTGGGTGCTGCGTCACACGCAGGGTAGGTGCTGTTTCACATGCAGGGTGGGTGCTGTGTCACATGCACGGTGGGTGCTGTGTCACATGCAGGGTGGGTGCTGTGTCACATGCAGGGTGGGTGCTGTGTCACATGCAGGGTGGGTGCTGTGTCACATGCAGGCTGGGTGCTGTGTCACTTGCAGGGTGGGTGCTGTGTCACATGCAGGCTGGGTGTTGTGTCACATGCAGGTTGGGTGCTGTGTCACATGCAGGCTGGGTGCTGTGTCACATGCAGGGTGGGTGCTGTGTCACATGCAGGGTGGGTGCTGTGTCACATGCAGGGTGGGTGCTGCGATAATAGAGGTGAGAGAACGATTTATGCGTGGTGATTTCGTGTTACATTACAACCTGGTTACATTTAAGAACAATACTCAGACTTTGCACCAGTCAACTTTTTAGACATAACTAGTTTGTCTGCATGTGATTCTGTTTACATGCACTAGTTACTATTTTTGCCTATTGCACCCTTAATATAAACCTGTGTATTTTTCCTGTTCGCCCGCTATGTCCTTCCGCCTGTACGCCTATCATCAGCAAGTAGAGGTTGGACGAAGCGATGAAGATGAAGAAGAATGAGTCTATGTCACGTCTGGCTGCAATTCAAACTAATGTCACAGAACACAAGAACACGCGATCGTTGCATGCGGATGATACTTTAGTAGGTGAAAGATGGTTGAAATTGTGTCATTGCACTTAACAATAATTATAGGGAAAGCAATATGGCTACACGTCAAATATACCTTTTAGTATGACGTCCTTCTTCTTTCTCTTGATCACTTGCAGGGTGGGTGCTGTGTCACATGCATGGTGGGTGCTGTGTCACGTGCAGGTTGGGTGCTGTGTCACATGCAGGGTGGGTGCTGTGTCACATGCAGGGTGGGTGCTGTGTCACATGCAGGGTGGGTGCTGTGTCACGTGCAGGGTGGGTGCTGTGTCACATGCAGGGTGGGTGCTGTGTCACGTGCAGGGTGGGTGCTGTGTCACATGCATGGTGGGTGCTGTGTCACGTGCAGGTTGGGTGCTGTGTCACATGCAGGGTGGGTGCTGTGTCACATGCAGGGTGGGTGCTGTGTCACATGCAGGGTGGGTGCTGTGTCACGTGCAGGGTGGGTGCTGTGTCACATGCAGGGTGGGTGCTGTGTCACGTGCAGGGTGGGTGCTGTGTCACATGCAGGGAGGGTTCTGTGTCACGTGCAGGGTGGGTGCTGTGTCACATGCAGGTTGGGTGCTGTGTCACATGCAGGGTGGGTGCTGTGTCACGTGCAGGGTGGGTGCTGTGTCACATGCAGGGTGGGTGCTGTGTCACGTGCAGGGTGGGTGCTGTGTCACATGCAGGGTGGGTGCTGTGTCACATGCAGGGTGGGTGCTGTGTCACGTGCAGGGTGGGTGCTGTGTCACATGCAGGGTGGGTGCTGTGTCACGTGCAGGGTGGGTGCTGTGTCACGTGCAGGGTGGGTGCTGTGTCACATGCAGGGTGGGTACTGTGTCACGTGCAGGGTGGGTGCTGTGTCACATGCATGGTGGGTGCTGTGTCACATGCAGGGAGGGTTCTGTGTCACGTGCAGGGTGGGTGCTGTGTCACATGCAGGGAGGGTTCTGTGTCACGTGCAGGGTGGGTGCTGTGTCACATGCATGGTGGGTGCTGTGTCACATGCAGGGAGGGTTCTGTGTCACGTGCAGGGTGGGTGCTGTGTCACATGCAGGTTGGGTGCTGTGTCACATACAGGGTGGGTGCTGTGTCACATGCAGGCTGGGTGCTGTGTCACATGCAGGGTGGGTGCTGTGTCACATGCATGTTGGGTGCTGTGTCACATGCAGGGTGGGTGCTGTGTCACGTGCAGGGTGGGTGCTGTGTCACATGCAGGGTGGGTGCTGTGTCACATGCAGGGTGGGTGCTGTGTCACATGCAGGGTGGATGCTGTGTCACGTGCAGGGTGGGTGCTGTGTCACATGCAGGGTGGGTGCTGTGTCACGTGCAGGGTGGGTGCTGTGTCACATGCAGGGTGGGTGCTGTGTCACATGCAGGGTGGGTGCTGTGTCACATGCAGGGTGGGTACTGTGTCACATGCAGGGTGGGTGCTGTGTCACATGCAGGGTGGGTGCTGTGTCACATGCAGGGTGGGTGTTGTGTCACATGCAGGCTGGGTGCTGTGTCACTTGCAGGGTGGGTGCTGTGTCACATGCAGGCTGGGTGTTGTGTCACATGCAGGTTGGGTGCTGTGTCACATGCAGGCTGGGTGCTGTGTCACATGCAGGGTGGGTGCTGTGTCACATGCAGGCTGGGTGCTGTGTCACATGCAGGGTGGGTGCTGTGTCACATGCAGGGTGGGTGCTGTGTCACATACAGGGTGGGTGCTGTGTCACATGCAGGCTGGGTGCTGTGTCACATGCAGGGTGGGTGCTGTGTCACATGCAGGGTGGGTGCTGTGTCACATGCAGGGTGGGTGTTGTGTCACGTGCAGGGTGGGTGCTGTGTCACTTGCAGGCTGGGTGCTGTGTCACTTGCAGGCTGGGTGCTGTGTCACATGCAGAGTGGGTGCTATGTCACATGCAGGGTGGGTGCTGTGTCACATGCAGGGTGGGTGCTGTGTCACATGCAGGGTGGGTGTTGTGTCACGTGCAGGGTGGGTGCTGTGTCACTTGCAGGCTGGGTGCTGTGTCACATGCAGAGTGGGTGCTGTGTCACATGCAGAGTGGGTGCTATGTCACATGCAGGGTGGGTGCTGTGTCACATGCAGGGTAGGTGTTGTGTCACAAGCAGGGTGGGTGCTGGGTCACATGCAGGGTGGGTGCTGTGTCACATGCAGGGTGGGTGCTGTGTCACATGCAGAGTAGGTGCTGTGTCACATGCAGAGTAGGTGCTGTGTCACATGCAGGGTGGGTGCTGTGTCACATGCAGGGTGGGTGCTGTGTCACATGCAGGGTGGGTGCTGTGTCACTTGCAGGGTGGGTGCTGTGTCACATGCAGGGTGGGTGCTGTGTCACATGCAGGGTGGGTGCTATATCACATGCAGGGTGGGTGCTGTTTCACATGCAGGGTGGGTGCTGTGTCACATGCAGGGCGGGTGCTGTGTCACATGCAGGGTGGGTGCTATGTCACATACAGGGTGGGTGCTGTGTCACATGAAGGCTGGGTGCTGTGTCACATGCAGGGTGGGTGCTGTGTCACATGCAGGGTGGGTGCTATATCACATGCAGTGTGGGTGCTGTGTCACATGCAGGGTGGGTGTTGTGTCACATGCAGGGCGGGTGCTGTGTCACAAGCAGGGCGGGTGCTGTGTCACATGCAGGGTGGGTGCTATGTCACATGCAGGGTGGGTGCTGTGTCACATGCAGGATGGGTGCTGTGTCACATGCAGGGTGGGTGCTGTGTCACATGCAGGGTGGGTGCTGTGTCACATGCAGGGTGGGTGCTGTGTCACATGCAGGGAGGGTGCTGTGTCACATGCAGGGTGGGTGCTGTGTCACATGCAGGGCGGGTGCTGTGTCACATGCAGGGCGGGTGCTGTGTCACATGCAGGGTGGGTGCTGTGTCACATGCAGGGTGGGTGCTGTGTCACATGCAGGGCGGGTGCTGTGTCACATTCGTTGCCTCCTCTGCCTCACTCGCGTGTTCCTATCATACTCCCATCTCTTCTGCGAAGGTCGTGGTTGTTGAGGTCAGCCCTCCTCAGACCTCTTGTGAGGCTGTCTTCCCTTCGGTGCTTCAGTCTACCTCTTCTTCGTCTACGGCCCTCTTCTTCTCGCCACGCTCTTTTCGGCAGTCTTTCTCCCTCCATTCTTCGTACACGAACTGCCCATCTCATTCTCCTTACAACTA
>CBDHHR010000792.1:0-9290 GCA_965263245.1 Metamycoplasmataceae bacterium
AATTTCTTCTGCACTTGCAAAGTGGCCTTTTTGTTTCTCAAGAACACTAGTAGCAGTTGTCTGCGTATGCTGCTGGTATGACGTCAACAGTTCTCCTTGCTTCTAGCTCTCCCGTCATGCCTGGCGGCTTGTTCGCTGTTGACCGTCGCTACTTCTTCGAGATCGGCGGCTACGACCCGGGAATGGAAATCTGGGGAGGAGAAAACCTAGAACTTTCTTTTCGAGTAAGATATTCATCTAACCTACATTATTATGCAGCATCGCTATCGGCTTGATCATTTACATAATCATCGTTGCCGTCTCCATCACCATCGACAGCATCGTCGTCATCCTCTTAGTCTTTATCATTACCACAACCTTCTTATTTGCAATCATCAATTACATACAATTAATGATTGTGTTGGTATTATATATATATATATATATATATATATATATATATATATATATATATATACATATTATATATATATATATATATATATATATATATATATATATTCATCAAATAATAATAATAAACTTAAACATATGAAAGATTCCTTTATGGATCATCCCTAACCCGCATTTGGTTAAGACTACGCCCAGTTGCAGTAATTAAAACACGCTGATGGTTGGTGCCACGTGTCACGTTGTACCGCCAATGAGCCGATGTCATCATCGTATAATTTCAACCTGAAATGCCTTGGTTTTGATTATCTTAATCGTAATACGAAACCTTTTTTAAATTGCCGAAATACGAGAAACATTGGCGACGTAATGAACATAACGTGATAGCTCGTGCTTTCCAAGAGGTACTATTATCATTGATATATATATATATATATATATATATATATATATATATATATATATATGTATAATCGCACTACAAAATCAGACATTCACTCATCAATATGCCGCAGAAAAAAAACAAGCTTTAGAAATGTATTTCGGAATGCTGAGATATAAAACCACAGTAGTATATTATGTACTATTTATAACAGCGTCATGTCGCTGGCAGTAGTTTAATCCCATTAATAACCCGAAAAACTTTCCGTAATTAGTCATTTGAGTCAGACGCCAGAGTTGCCTATGTCATTACAGGTGGATGATGTATCAAATGTAATAGCGAATATCGATTCTTTAGTCAGCAGCTGAACTGAGTTCAACTTGGCAAGATGCATTCAGGTTACAGTACCGCAAATTACCTTAAGACGTGTATACCATATTACGTAAGTGTCAATTACGATATGTGTGCTATAGGGTAATATGCTGTTGATTTCATAACGTATATTAAGCTGCAAATAAATTGGGGTCAGGCACATTGTCAGTGTAATCAATTTTAAACGTGTGTCCAATGTGATGACGTTTGATGACATTTGTTTTTACTAAGCAGCCAGCCATTCTAGACGTTCTCTATATACCTTATTGAGTAAAGTTGCTTAACTGTATTTTAGTCAAATGTCGCATTTTGACGGACACAAATTACTGATATCAGACCAAAACCCTCAAATATTACGGCAAAAACTATTAGTATTATTGTGTAATGTGTGCCATATGTGAGTGAATATTTGACAACTGCATAAAATGCAGTTTATTTTCCGTTCCATTATGATAGAATGCCACATAAAAGCTGTTAACGTAATTTATGATTCTCTTCTGGACCCTGGTCCTCCCCTGCTCAAGACGACACAGCGCCGTGCTCGGCAATTTGAGACAGTAACTGGATAAAACACTACAGTGTGCTCAAGTCTTACATGTGTAAATGCATTTAAAGTGCAGTACTTAACTATAAGCCGTTCAGTTATGTTTTAAATTAAACAACTCGTTTTATATATTACTAATGCTTTGCACTACCAAATTGATGCATTTATCTTATTTTATAATAAAGGTCCGTACATTGATTAGACTGCAACCAAATTTCAGTCCAGGGACTAATTTTATAATCCACGTCTTCAATCAATTACTTTGTGATAAATCGAATCTGTACAGTTATTCATAATAGTATTATGACAAACGGCGTTTTAATTCGAGTTGTATCTGACATAAATGTTTGATATTGCGTGCACCTACTGCGGACATCCGGGACACTAAATTAAATTTCAAACAGCTATATTAGAGACCCGTGACAGCCCACTCAAAACTGCTTGGCTACCCAGGCTTAAGAACTGCCACCTACTATATGGTGTGGATGTCTGTGGCGAGATGTGGGTGTTGTCTTACTAAGTGTGGATATTGTCTTTTGCTAGGTGTGGATATTGTCTGTTGCTAGGTGTGGATATTGTCTTTTGCTAGGTGAGGATGTTGTCTGTTGTTAGGTGTGGATGTTGTCTGTTGCTACATGTGGATGTTGTCTGTTGCTAGGTGTGGATGTTGTCTGTTGCTAGGTGTGTATGTTGTCTATTGCTAGGTGTGGATGTCGTCTGTTGCTAGGTATGGATGTTGCCTGTTGCTAGGTGTGTATGTTGTCTATTGCTAGGTGTGGATGTTGTCTGTTGCTAGGTGTGTATGTTGTCTATTGCTAGGTGTGGATGTTGTCTGTTGCTAGGTATGGATGTTGCCTGTTGCTAGGTGTGTATGTTGTCTATTGCTAGGTGTGGATGTTGTCTATTGCTAGGTGTGTATGTTGTCTATTGCTAGGTGTGGATGTTGTCTGTTGCTAGGTATGGATGTTGTCTGCTGCTAGGTGTGGATGTTGTTTGTTGCTAGGTGTGGATGTTGTCTATTGCTAGGTGTGGATGTCGTCTGTTGCTAGGTATGGATGTTGTCTGTTGCCAGGTATGGATGTTGTCTGTTGCTAGGTGTAGATGTTTTCTATTGCTAGCTAGGTGTGTATGTTGTCTATTGCTAGGTGTGGATGTTGTCTATTGCTAGGTGTGTATGTTGTCTATTGCTAGGTGTGGATGTTGTCTGTTGCTAGGTATGGATGTTGTCTGCTGCTAGGTGTGGATGTTGTTTGTTGCTAGGTGTGGATGTTGTCTATTGCTAGGTGTGTATGTTGTATATTGCTAGGGGTGGATATTGTCTGTTGCTAGGTGTGGATGTTGTCTGTTGCTAGGTGTGTATGTTGTCTATTGCTAGGTTTGGATGTCGTCTGTTACTAGGTATGGATGTTGTCTGCTGCTGGGTGTGGATGTTGTCTGTTGCTAGGTGTGGATGTTGTCTATTGCTAGGTGTGGATGTTGTCTATTGCTAGGTGTGTATGTTGTATATTGCTAGGTGTGGATGTTGTCTGTTGCTAGGTATGGATGTTGTCTGTTGCTAGGTGTGGATGTTGTCTATTGCTAGGTGTGTATGTTGTATATTGCTAGGTGTGGATGTTGTCTATTGCTAGGTGTGTATGTTGTATATTGCTAGGTATGGATGTTGTCTATTGCTAGGTGTGTATGTTGTATATTGCTAGGTATGGATGTTGTCTATTGCTAGGTGTGTATGTTGTATATTGCTAGGTATGGATGTTGTCTGTTGCTAGTTGTGTATGTTGTATATTGCTAGGTGTGGATGTTGTCTATTGCTAGGTGTGTATGTTGTATATTGCTAGGTGTGGATGTTGTCTATTGCTAGGTGTGTATGTTGTATATTGCTAGGTGTGGATGTTGTCTATTGCTAGGTGTGGATGTTGTCTGTTGCTAGGTGTGGATGTTGTCTATTGCTAGGTGTGTATGTTGTATATTGCTAGGTATGGATGTTGTCTATTGCTAGGTGTGTATGTTGTATATTGCTAGGTATGGATGTTGTCTGTTGCTAGTTGTGTATGTTGTATATTGCTAGGTGTGGATGTTGTCTATTGCTAGGTGTGTATGTTGTATATTGCTAGGTATGGATGTTGTCTGTTGCTAGGTGTGGATGTTGTCTGTTGCTAGGTGTGTATGTTGTCTATTGCTAGGTGTGGATGTCGTCTGTTACTAGGTATGGATGTTGTCTGCTGCTGGGTGTGGATGTTGTCTGTTGCTAGGTGTGGATGTTGTCTATTGCTAGGTGTGGATGTTGTCTATTGCTAGGTGTGTATGTTGTATATTGCTAGGTGTGGATGTTGTCTGTTGCTAGGTATGGATGTCTGTGGCTAGGTGTGGATGTTGTCTGTTGCTAGGTGTGGATGTTGTCTATTGCTAGGTGTGTATGTTGTATATTGCTAGGTGTGTATGTTGTCTATTGCTAGATATGGATGTTTTCTGTTGCTAGGTGTGGATGTTGTCTGTTGCTAGGTGTGTATGTTGTCTATTGCTAGGTGTGTATGTTGTCTATTGCTAGATATGGATGTTTCCTGTTGCTAGGTGTGGATGTTGTATATTGCTAGGTGTGTATGTTGTCTATTGCTAGATATGGATGTTGTCTGCTGCTGGGTGTGGATGTTGTCTGTTGCTAGGTGTGGATGTTGTCTATTGCTAGGTGTGGATGTTGTCTATTGCTAGGTGTGTATGTTGTCTGTTGCTAGGTGTGGATGTTGTATGTTGCGAGGTATGGATGTTGTCTGTTGCTAGGTGTGGATGTTGTATGTTGCTAGGTGTGGATGTTGTCTGTTGCTAGGTGTGGATGTTGTCTGATGCTAGGTGTGGATGTTGTCTGTTGCTAGGTGTGGATGTTGTCTGTTGCTAGGTGTGGATGTTGTCTGATGCTAGGTGTGGATGTTGTCTGTTGCTAGGTGTGGATGTTGTCTGTTGCTAGGTGTGGATGTTGTATGTTGCTAGGTGTGGTTGTTGTCTGTTGCTAGGTGTGGATGTTGTCTGATGCTAGGTGTGGTTGTTGTCTGTTGGTAGGTGTGGATGTTGTCTGTTGCTAGGTGTGGATGTTGTCTGTTGCTAGGTGTGGATGTTGTCTGTTGCTAGGTGTGGATGTTGTCTGTTGCTAGGTGTGGATGTTGTCTGTTGCTAGGTGTGGATGTTGTCTGTTGCTAGGTGTGGTTGTTGTCTGTTGCTAGGTGTGGATGTTGTCTGTTGCTAGGTGTGGTTGTTGTCTGTTGCTAGGTGTGGATGTTGTCTGTTGCTAGGTTTGGTTGTTGTATGTTGCTAGGTGTGGTTGTTGTCTGTTGCTAGGTGTGGATGTTGTCTGATGCTAGGTGTGGTTGTTGTCTGTTGCTAGGTGTGGATGTTGTTTGTTGCTAGGTGTGGTTGTTGTCTGTTGCTAGGTGTGGTTGTTGTCTGTTGCTAGGTGTGGATGTTGTCTGTTGCTAGGTGTGGATGTGTGGTGGAACCGTCGAGTTCATTCCTTGCTCCAGGGTTGGACACATATTCAGGTCGACGATCCCCTACGGATTTCCAGGTAACTTATCCATCAAGTGTCACGTGCACCGATCTTAACGTAACAATTCGGCTATTAACTAATGTGCAATTGTAGGCCTACAATTATGGTTTGTTTTGTTTTGTTTTGTTTCGTAGGGTAAATGTACTTCGCCGATAAAGGTTGAAACTTAAAATATGGCGCTGCTATGTTACACATTTGTTGGTGCGGAAAAGGTAAGAAAATTGTTTGATATGTGAAACTCTCACACGCTGCGATGTACAAGCCGTTGGTCCCTTCTTGATGTTTATGTGGCGTTTAATATCCCAAGCAGGATAATGGAAGCAACGCATAGTGCGTTAGATAGAGCAACACCACTTGCAATGGTAATTGTACAAATTGCACGGCCACTTTGTAAAATGGCACTTATCATTTTTATTATTGTTATTTTAACACCATATTTGTGCATGTTTAGTAACTGAAATACATGACATATTTTCCTAAATTAAATATATGTAAACAATTTCCTATTAAAGTAAATATAGATTAAGTAAGTTAATAAAATTAATCTTCATAAAAGTGTCCTACAGCACACACATGCAATTTATAGACTTTATTACTATAAAGATAAAGAAACATTATAGCACATCGTACCTTTGACACATTCATGAGTAAGCAGTATGTTCGTTGGCCGACAGACAAGAAGCGAGACTACCACGGCCTCAACTCCCTGCGCCTGGCCCGAGTGTGGATGGACGACTACATACGACTGTTTTATTACAGTCGCCCCACGTTGAAGGTGTGTGGAGGGTTTTGTCTTTTCTCTTTCAACCAACCATTGGCGCACGACAATCGTTCAAATAATCGTTTGAATTCCCTGCTTGCTAGTCGCTTGTTTCAATTATGTTTGGAATCTATGATTTGTCTCTTGAGGTTTCACTATTAAGTCCGTCCATCTGACGTTTCTTTGTGTTAGAAGTTGTTCCCTGCTCTGGGTGTTTGTATGTTTGTGTGTCGCGCTGCGTGTAATGTAGTATTTAGCTTGTAAACAAGACTTTATCAGTTGTAGTAGCTACATTTGTCTATTTTGTGGGTCTTTGATTTCCGGTGCTACGTCTTTTGTGCGACAGTACGTGTACGTATACGTGTACGTGTACGTGTACGTGTACGTGTACGTGTACGTGTACGTGTACGTGTACGTGTACGTGTACGTGTACGTGTACGTTAATAGTTATGTTTCATTTGACGCAGTGCCATCAGACGGATACCAGGATGTGTTGTAGTTATTGTCAGGTGTTTTAAAAATAAAAATGACACGCCGTGGTTACAATAGTAATCATTCTACTGATGATAGAAATGATGATGGTGATTGTGGCAATGATGATGAAACTGACGGTCATGATTATAGTGACTACGAGGGCACTGTGGCGTCATTGTTATTATTAAATAACCACTGCTTTCATATTGTTTATAAAACACACGCAAGCACATATACAAACACACATAACCTCATCCTTTGATGTTCATAAATCGACATGTACAGTTACGTCTATGACTCTTCTGGTTTTTCACACGTCACCTCTACGACAGGAGGCCGACTGTGGCGACATCTCGGAGCGGATCGCGCTGCGAAGACGCCTCAAGTGTCACTCGTTCAAGTGGTATCTCGACAATGTCTACCCGGATAAGTTTGTCCCGGACACGAATGTCACTGCCTGGGGACAGGTGACATGTTACTTTCACATAGGTGACCCTCCTCAATGACAAAGGTGTTAAGTCGCACAGGCCTACTCCGTATACAACCCAAAAATAGCTATCTAGTTTGCCTGCCAGTAATGTTATGATTTCGGCAGTAATGTTTACCTAACAACTTTATCTATCAATGTCTAGCTTATTTTCCTCGACAAATAAACCAAAGGTAACAACATACACCCACCTACGAACTAATAGATTAAAAATAGAAACAGAAAATACGAGACACAATGGCTTCATTTGTCAAAATGTTGCTTTTTAAAAGTGTGTTCCAATTGTAACCATAAAAAACTGCTGCATGTATTTCAACAAACGAAGTTTCAGTTTAAAGTTGAGGACCCGTGTCATCCAGAAAGGTATATGACTAACTTTCACAGTGTGGCGACTTAATAGCTAGTTTGCTATGGCCGGTAAATAACCGTCCACTGATTCATCCATTTGGATCGCAGCCAGATTGCTCCATGCATCGCTTGGTTATGACCACTTTTCGCTAAATAACTGAAAACGCCAAATCCAAATTGTATTTCCATCTTAAATGTCGGCGTTCCCTGACTCTCGTGGTCACCTTTCCGTGATCTCCTTCATTTGTTTAGTTTTTTGACTTGACATTTGTTGCACATTTGAGTTCACACTATGGAGGATTTACGAGATTTTGTGTAGTTTTGTTATCATTCTTATTGCTTTGCCATTTTCCATTTTCTCTTATTTATAACATGCATTCGATGTGTTACTTTATATCGCTGCTTTTACATGTTATTGTTTATATATTGTTCTAAACCACAGAGAGCATATGGCAATGTTCTGTAGTTTGTGTAACTATCACGCTGATATAATGACGTCACAGAAGGTTATGTTACGTTATTGAGGTCCTAGATATCAATGGAAAGTTGTTGCGTCAGAAATACGCAATTGTGTTTGTTGTTCGACTATCTGACGCCATGACGCTTGCAGGTTAGTAACCCGCTCCGCAACGTCTGTCTCTGTATACTCGCAATTGACGAAGGCGGACCATACAAACTGGACACCTCTGTCTGTCAACAGGGACTCCGCCAGGTAAGAGTTTTCTGCCCGTGGATATGTGTCGCTGCTGGTCCCACGTGGATACGTGTGGTGGTTCCGACGCGGTTTTATAGAGTACGTAACCATGTTACAATTGAACCGTTGCTACAACTTGTGTAGCAACAGCTGTAGCAAAATTAACCTAAAATTCTACTTTGATAATAAAAACCAAATAGCTAATCTAGGTCAAGGACTGTCACACGAACAAGTGATTTAGGCTGTTCGATTGGTACTTGCATTACTCGGATCACCTGGACAGACGAATCGAAGTCGGCCCGTGGTAGCTACGTGGACACCGCTCCGACGTTGACGATACACCTAGCCAGTCGTGCTGGCTGTCCCGTGGTAAAATTAACGGGCAACATTTATGTATAAGAACATGTAGACGAATCGCTTATTGGCCCGACGTAATTTTACATGTTTACTGTATACGTTACTTTCATGTTGTTTGTTACGTTTCATCTAGCAGTTTAGGCTGGGACCGTAAACACTCAATTATTCTCACACTATCTGTTCATTCACTGGTCGGTACAAAGCGCAAAGACCGTCTTGATGCGATGGAAATACTGCTGCCAACATTACATCTATTAATATATATATATATATATATATATATATATATATATATATATATATATATATATATATATATATATATATATATATATATATATAAGCGAGGAGTATATGCAATAGTAATAATATAAATATTGATGTGACGTGATTTATCAGAAATAGTCTTTTCCCAAGACTATGAACAAAGAGAACAAACGATCTACTGATTACGTAAACTAATGAATCTCTCCAGACTACAAATGATGCTACACACAGAGACGCAGGAGGATTTTCCGGAATACTCGTAATTTGACATTTGTCGTGACGTAAATTTGAAATGCGTTAGGTAATCCGCCGCCCCCCCCCCACCATCTAATCGACCGCCTTCGGACCAGTGTCAGAAAATAAGCGTAACGTCATAAATAGTCGATTAATGGTCGTCAAGTAAAGGACGGTAGGAACACTGAAACCCGCCAAAAGAACCCTTAGCCCATTGGTAATTGAGGAAAATGCAAGGCGTTTTTATTTTGTCTATGTGTCGCAGATTGATTCCTGTTATTTGCCGTCAGGAGAGCAATCCATGCAGAGACAACGTTGACATACCAACGCAACGCAACGCAACGCAACGCAACGCAACGCAACGCAACGCAACGCAACGCAACGCAACGCAACGCAACGCAACGCAACGCAACGCAACGCAACGCAACGCAACGCAGCACGCACGC
>CBDHHR010000793.1:2500-3518 GCA_965263245.1 Metamycoplasmataceae bacterium
ATGTCTGAGTTGAGGGAACCTGCGGATAACATGTCTGAGTTGAGGGAACCTGCGGATAACATGTCTGAGTTGAGGGAACCTGCGGATAACATGTCTGAGTTGAGGGAACCTGCGGATAACATGTCTGAGTTGAAGGAACCCGAGGACAACCTGTCTGAGTTGAAGGAACCTGAGGACAACCTGTCTGAGTTGCAGGAACCTGCGGACAACCTGTCTGAGTTGAGGGAACCTGCGGACAACCTGTCTGAGTTGAAGGAACCTGCGGACAACGTGTCTGAGTTGAAGGAACCTGCGGACAACCTGTCTGACCAACCATTTCTAGGTTCCTTACAGTACACAATAGGGCGACCACTCGACAATTACGACGGCAAACACATTCAAAAGCACCCGCCTTGCGATGTCATGATGTGAGACAGCGGAAGCAGAATGGTGCTGAAGCTCCGGTTTCCACGTCACTGGCTGAGCATTATGAAAGTTATTTTAATTGAAATCCTTACTTACGCTTTCAATGCCGTGTATTTGCGCTAAACAACGTAGCAGAATTGACCAATATTTGGACGAAATTACTTTCTACTGGTCGATATGCACAACTTTGTTTTTAATTATATTGCCATTCTAACATAACATTTGTATCTGTGATATGTTATTCATATGTGTAATATTAATGTAAATGGTATGTGTTTATTTTGTTACTATATGTGTATTTCTGAATCAGCACTTTTACACTATTTATTTCGTATTTATTTACTTATTTATAATAATATGTATATCATAATTTTATTTAACTTACGCAGTAAAGCGCCTGAGAGATTTGTATATAGCGAGGATACGGGCGCTGTATAAATTCGTATGTCATTATTATCATCATTATAATCTTTGTTTATATCGACGTACAACATCACTAGTAACATCAACCGAGACAAGTACCTTACCTTTCCCTGTGATGCACCTCACAGTCGTATTCCAGGTTAATCTAGAAAGATCTTCAGTTTTCAACCAGTTTCCGAGGCGCTGCAAG
>CBDHHR010000794.1:5000-7500 GCA_965263245.1 Metamycoplasmataceae bacterium
GTGACCTTACTGCAACGACAGTGTTTCCCTTGTCAAATATGTAGTAATAGCTACTGCTGCGAAATAGTACAAATATATCACATAAAAATCACGGATGTTATATAAAATCCACAACATTATTGTTATTTAGAATAATACTATTATCAATCATTACAATAAATAGTATGCATTTGTTCACGTAACGTTGGTCGAGCACGTTAACTCTAGTAAACAACACGCTAACTCTAGTAAAGTACACATACACAGGACAATAAGTCCACATGTCCAGCCAACCTCCACATCCCGTCTGTATCCTCCAGACATGTCGCTCACTGGAACGACCCAGTGAATATGACTCTAGGAACAATACTCATCGTCATGTGTCCAGTAATGTGAAATTCTCTCCAAGATGTTGAAGTGAACATCGTGTAGGAATGCGCCGTGTGACCTGGTATCTCGGTCAAGCACCAGCTGACGTTCATTACCGACTGAAGATAATGACCATCGATAGATCAGTAGCCGATTGATGACGCAACGCAACGCAACTATCAGAACATTGATTTATTACAAATGGTGTCCTGTCATTAAATCGATAGCTATGTATCATAAATAGAGATACGTCTTTTGGATAGGCGAAGGATCGCGCCAGTTGACCGCTTCACGGATAGTCCAGTCCAGTTTTCGTACACGGCGGTCATTTCCTTTTCATGCAACATCAATCAGACGGCATCAAGCGATAAGCCGTTCACAAATCCTCCTGCCTGCTGACAGCGTCGACCAGATGTGGCGGTCGACGATATCAACGTTGCGTGGTAGTCTCTCGCCGCCCCGTGTACGGTGCAAACACATAGGCAAGGCTGGTCAGCCTATGTCCATAACGTTTAATAATATGCTTTTACAATTAGAGGACATATGCAAAATGCAATCTCCTAAACTACGTTTAATAATATATAAATGGTGTTATAAAATCAAAAGTTGCTTACGTCAAACCATTTTAAATTAACCACAGAACTATAAATAGCTATAATATTTGACCATCAGTTTTGAGGAAATTATCTCTTTCGGCCAATTCGTAGGGATGTTTAGCGCTGTGTTGAATGGATGTTACGTATGTAAACCGATACTGAACATTTCATGCTACTAATAACATTTTTCGTTTAAGTAAAGGCACCGACAGCCTCATGTTCAGTTTGAGAGGAAACGACAGGAACATTAGTTCGTGGTGGCTACTCAATCCTTCATTACTGGCACTGGCACTGGCACTGGCACTGGCACTGGCACTGGCACTGGCACTGGCACTGGCACTGGCACTGGCACTGGCACTGGCACTGGCACTGGCACTGGCACTGGCACTGGCACTGGCACTGGCACTGGCACTGGCACTGGCACTGGCACTGGCACTGGCACTGGCACTGGCACTGGCACTGGCACTGGCACTGGCACTGGCACTGGCACTGGCACTGGCACTGGCACTGGCACTGGCACTGGCACTGGCACTGGCACTGGCACTGGCACTGGCACTGGCACTGGCACTGGCACTGGCACTGGCACTGGCACTGGCACTGGCACTGGCACTGGCACTGGCACTGGCACTGGCACTGGCACTGGCACTGGCACTGGCACTGGCACTGGCACTGGCACTGGCACTGGCACTGGCACTGGCACTGGCACTGGCACTGGCACTGGCACTGGCACTGGCACTGGCACTGGCACTCGAACCGGGGACCGGGGACCGGGGACCGGGGACCGGGGACCGGGGACCGGGGACCGGGGACCGGGGACCGGGGACCGGGGACCGGGGACCGGGGACCAGGGACCAGGGACCAGGGACCAGGGACCAGGGACCAGGGACCAGGGACCAGGGACCCGGGACCGGGGACCGGGGACCGGGGACCGGGGACCGGGGACCGGGGACCAGGGACCAGGGACCAGGGACCAGGGACCAGGGACCAGGGACCAGGGACCAGGGACCAGGGACCAGGGACCAGGGACCAGGGACCAGGAACCAGGGACCAGGGACCATGGACCATGGACCAGGGACCAGGGACCAGGGACCAGGGACCAGGGACCAGGGACCAGGGACCAGGGACCAGGGACCAGGGACCAGGGACCAGGGACCAGGGACCAGGGACCAGGGACCAGGGACCAGGGACCAGGGACCAGGGACCAGGGACAAGGGACCAGGGACAAGGGACCAGGGACAAGGGACAAGGGACAAGGGACAAGGGACAAGGGACAAGGGACAAGGGACAAGGGACAAGGGACAAGGGACAAGGGACAAGGGACAAGGGACAAGGGACAAGGGACAAGGGACAAGGGACAAGGGACAAGGGACAAGGGACAAGGGACAAGGGACAAGGGACAAGGGACAAGGGACAAGGGACAAGGGACAAGGGACAAGGGACAAGGGACAAGGGACAAGGGACAAGGGACAAGGGACAAGGGACAAGGGACAAGGGACAAGGGACAAGGGACAAGGGACAAGGGACAAGGGACAAGGGACAAGGGACAAGGGACAAGG
>CBDHHR010000795.1:7500-10000 GCA_965263245.1 Metamycoplasmataceae bacterium
TATATATATATATATATATATATATATATATATATATATATATATATATATATATATATATATATTATTTTAGACGGTCGTAGCGTTGTGCCAGCGAGATGACGTAGAGATGGTGTTCGATCTGGGAAAGTCGTGGACAGCTTCGTGTACCTCCAGTGGGTTTAGTCACCTCCACGATCGGATGTTGTCTGCCTATAAATTGTGTCGTCTTCTATTTTACCAAACGAATGCCGCTACAAAACAAATACGAACATAAAAATTTATGTATTCAGTACGTCGTAGTTTGCTTACGTCACAATCACTTTTAGACTTGAGGTCTCCGCCAAGCCTTGCTTTGGACAACAATGTTAATAACGGTAAATATGATGTTCACATCTAGTGCGACATGACATCGCTGCATATAGTCGACACTTTAACAACATCCCTTGTTTGGTTTTATAAATAGTTAGTGTTCAGAAGCCAAAATGTCAAAAAAAAAAATTATACGAAGAAAAAACAGGCAGCCATTTCTAAACTCGCGGAGTTGGCTTGGTAACCAGGTCACGTGGTGAATAAAACATTTGCACGTGTACGATTTTCGCTTTGCTTCGTACAGCAGTCTGATTCGGATTTTCGTATCTAATAGTATGGCAAAAACAGTTTTTTGTAAATCAATTGTTAAATACGGTAGGGCGAGGGAATATGCCCCCTTAAGCAAATCATTGATTCATAACAAATAATAAATTATAAATGTATTAAAAAACAGCTCCCAAAGAGGCTGATAAATTTAAAAAAACAGCCAGTGTTCAAAATGTGATTACAATATATTTTATATATGCATTTTAAAGAACTTATAAAATAGGCCTATTGCCCCTTATCTGTGGCAATGCACCCACCAAAAGGGGCAATTATCACAGGGTGGGCGTTTTACCCCCACATAAATCATTTTAAACATAACGTTTGTCATGTACACCATACATATAGCACCTACCGGTTAAGCATGTACATCTCTGTATCAGCTATATTTCTTTGACATCTTAGTTGATAAACCTCCTCTTCTTGAATAGGAATAATATATTTCCATTACATTATATTAATAAACTTCTGTCACTTCGTGATGTTATATTATACATTTTTGTCGTGGTAATGTTACAATATACAATCCACGTTATTTTGCCATGTTATCTTATAGAATTATTGTTTTGGATATGTTGTGTGTTGGGGCAAGTCAAACGATATAACATTCGATGTTTATAATGTATATGTTACACGATGGATCCTCTGTTTTTGACATAAGCCATTAAGTGTACGCTATGAACATCTAACAATTACGTTATTGCTTGTGTTTCAAAAACCGCTGTATTTCACATTACAAGCTTTTGCAGTTCCATATTTAGCATTGTTAGCTGTGGCGATGTTGTAATTAGCAGAACGTTTTTTGACTACCTACTCGTTCAGAATGCCTTCTCAATGACGTCCCTCTGTACTTCCAGCCTATTATTGTACTAATTAAGCTTCGTCAGACGCCCACATAACTCATCTAGCATCCATCATTCGTGGCAGGCTCATAACGAGTCACAACTACGTGGCAGGTCTACGACCAATGGTGCAATAGCATAGGCGCCCACAAGGGGGCATGGACACGGAACTGAATTTAATTTGTCAGTCAAATTATACACGTAATTTCGTTTGTTTTATATTTTATGTTTTATTTAATACGTTTCATATTTTATAATGTGGAATATCCTCAACCGCCTGTCTGATTTCTTCAGAAGTACAGTTAGCCGTCTGATCATCCGCCTGGAATTAGGATATCTGACTCAAGGGAGCCAAAGTGGTGCAGTGCAAGCAGAGGCACTCACATGATAGTTGCAGCTCTCAGACTCTAACAGAAATGCCAGGAGCAGAGTTACAGAACATAGTCCAGAACTGTCCACACCAGTGACGACATCCACTAGTGTAGTATATTTAGAAGAATGCCAGCGACGCTGTGGGAACTGAACCGAAGAGTACTGTCTACACTACCATGACCTTCCAGTTGTTGTTGGACACTCTCCCCACCCTCTGTCCCCGTCCCCGTCCCCGTCCCCGTCCCCGTCCCCGTCCCCGTCCCCGTCCCCGTCCCCGTCCCCGTCCCCGTCCCCGTCCCCGTCCCCGTCCCCGTCCCCGTCCCGTCCCCGTCCCCGTCCCCGTCCCCGTCCCCGTCCCCGTCCCCGTCCCCGTCCCCGTCCCCGTCCCCGTCCCCGTCCCCGTCCCCGTCCCCGTCCCCGTCCCCGTCCCCGTCCCCGTCCCCGTCCCCGTCCCCGTCCCCGTCCCCGTCCCCGTCCCCGTCCCCGTCCCCGTCCCCGTCCCCGTCCCCGTCCCCGTCCCCGTCCCCGTCCCCGTCCCCGTCCCCGTCCCCGTCCCCGTCCCCGTCCCCGTCCCCGTCCCCGTCCCCGTCCCCGTCCCCGTCCCCGTCCCCGTCCCCGTCCCCGTCCCCGTCCCCGTCCCCGTCCCCGTCCCCGTCCCCGTCCCCGTCCCC
>CBDHHR010000795.1:12500-27500 GCA_965263245.1 Metamycoplasmataceae bacterium
TGTGGCATATAATGCCGAAGGTCGTTAAGACTCTAGTCAGTTATGTTGGCTATTATTAATTTTATGGAGACTGATTTGCCTTTCTGTTAACGTACTGGGCACATGGCACGGGACTGCGAGGTTATCGGTCATCTACTGACCGCGTTCTATTATAAACGTTGGAAGTTGGTACATACCCGAATGCGTAATGCACATAGCTGAACTCAACTACCACTGACGATACTTCAGACACAGTAAGACAAAATCATACATATCCTGAGACATGCTTGGAAATATCCGCACGCATATAATTATACGCGCCGACATTCCCCGAATATTCCAGGCCTCTGCTGTGCAGAATGCGAACAGCAATGGCACATATCAGGGTTCATACTGTAAATTGTCTTGTTAAGTATATTAAGAAATATTACGCGGGTTCAGGGTTATAGACATACATAGGTGTATATGACATACATAGTTGTGTTCTGATGAACACACCTGTCTGTGTATACGGTATCACCACGCGTAAATATAAATACGTCCAAACGTCGATATGAACATACCAGTGATCTCACTTGCAGCATTGCATTGCAAACCTGTTGTTCGCGATAAGACACCGACAGCTGGACATACCTCCATGACAGTGACGGTGATCTCACCTAGTCGAGGGCGTGGTTCCATCTTCCAACAAATATGCATGTCACCTTGAGAAAAATAACTTTTTTTTTCAGTGACGGATTAAGACATTCGTGGGCTAAATCTGGATCTTTCGTGGGACCGTAATTATACACCATGGAGAGGATCGTGCGGAGAATTTGGGGGAAACCTTCAACTAAACCCTCGTGGTGCTTGCCAAGACACTGAACTGGCGCTGGAAGGAAAAGAATATTGTAACGCACCCGAGAACAATGCAATTTATAGGGCGGCACATAACGACTACTTATAAAAAAATGAATTATAATAATGTATTATCATTGTTATTAGTATTATTGCTATTCGTGGTGGTAGTAGTAGTTATTGTGCCGACCATATGTACTAAGTTGTATCAATTTAGATGTGATCATATGTCTCACTGTGCCGACTAGATATACTACGTTGTATCAACGTGGATGTCATCATATTAGCCACTGTGCGGACTAGATGTATACTGCGTTGTATCAACGTGGATGTCATCATATTAGCCCCTGTGCGGACTAGATGTATACTACGTTGTATCAACGTGGATGTCATCATATTAGCCACTGTGCGGACTAGATGTATACTACGTTGTATCAACGTGGATGTCATCATATTAGCCACTGTGCGGACTAGATGTATACTACGTTGTATCAACGTGGATGTCATCATATTAGCCACTGTGCGGACTAGATGTATACTACGTTGTATCAACGTGGATGTCATCATATTAGCCACTGTGCGGACTAGATGTATACTACGTTGTATCAACGTGGATGTCATCATATTAGCCACTGTGCGGACTAGATGTATACTACGTTGTATCAACGTGGATGTCATCATATTAGCCACTGTGCGGACTAGATGTATACTACGTTGTGTCAACTTGGATGTCATCATATTAGCCACTGTGCGGACTAGATGTATACTGCGTTGTATCAACGTGGATGTCATCATATTAGCCCCTGTGCGGACTAGATGTATACTACGTTGTATCAACGTGGATGTCATCATATTAGCCACTGTGCGGACTAGATGTATACTACGTTGTATCAACGTGGATGTCATCATATTAGCCCCTGTGCGGACTAGATGTATACGACGTTGTATCAACGTGGATGTCATCATATTAGCCCCTGTGCGGACTAGATGTATACTACGTTGTATCAACGTGGATGTCATCATATTAGCCCCTGTGCGGACTAGATGTATACTACGTTGTATCAACGTGGATGTCATCATATTAGCCACTGTGCGGACTAGATGTATACTACGTTGTATCAACGTGGATGTCATCATATTAGCCACTGTGCGGACTAGATGTATACTACGTTGTATCAACGTGGATGTCATCATATTAGCCACTGTGCGGACTAGATGTATACTACGTTGTATCAACGTGGATGTCATCATATTAGCCACTGTGCGGACTAGATGTATACTACGTTGTATCAACGTGGATGTCATCATGTTAGCCACTGTGCGGACTAGATGTATACTACGTTGTATCAACGTGGATGTCATCATATTAGCCACTGTGCGGACTAGATGTATACTACGTTGTATCAACGTGGATGTCATCATATTAGCCACTGTGCGGACTAGATGTATACTACGTTGTATCAACGTGGATGTCATCATATTAGCCACTGTGCGGACTAGATGTATACTACGTTGTATCAACGTGGATGTCATCATATTAGCCACTGTGCGGACTAGATGTATACTACGTTGTATCAACGTGGATGTCATCATATTAGCCACTGTGCGGACTAGATGTATACTACGTTGTATCAACGTGGATGTCATCATATTAGCCACTGTGCGGACTAGATGTATACTACGTTGTATCAACGTGGATGTCATCATATTAGCCACTGTGCCGACTAGATGTATACTACGTTGTGTCAACGTGGATGTGATAATAATTATTAGTCATTGTGCCGACTTGATATGCTAAGTTGTATCAACTTGGATTTGATCGTATTTGGCACTGGGCCGACTTGGCCTTAAACAGACGTAACGCGCTTAAATACGACCACCTGATACTTGGGAACTTGTCGATTTGGTAGTGGGCAGATTTAGCCGTTGGACAGACACGCGTCCACCGAGCAGTGCGCCAAGATGTCATATTAGACGGGTAGATGGAATTAGTCGCTGCCTAAACGTGTGCACACGTTGTCACACTAGTCGTCTCTAACGCACAATCAGACAGAACACAAACGTGCCTAGATTCAAACGCTGGACTCAACTACTCTCACCGCTTGGTGTAGTACCTGTCTGATTACCTGATTGGTTGCTTTGTAGTTAATTGTTAGTCATGCTAGCAGTATTTAGCCAAATCTTAGGGGAAGCACATCGTCGTATGTATTCAAAATTATGAAGTTCAAAGAGAAAGTGAAAGTTACATCCTTCGAGAGGCCCTTGCCCTGTGACAGTGTAGACTTGTCAGATAACGTAGATATTGCTTTACTAGGAACACGGGGGAAGGCACATTCGCATTCTGTGTCAGCATTTACAACATGCTGCATGGTGCATGGCGCATGTGCAGTTTTCCCAACATGTCTACCGCATGTGAGTTGTTGCTGCGAAAATTAAGTTACATTTTACGTTTTCTGTGCTTTTGCGTTGCATATGTGGAAATTGCGTATTGTGCGAACCACGGATGTAGAGGAAAACCTCGACAAATGTACCCAGGAAATCGGAAGCAAAACATCGAATTGGTTTTGGATTACTTTCCTAGCAGGATAATACATTTTGTTTTAACGCGGTAGTCCATTGTTTGACTATCCTACATGAATAAATGAATGATAAAAGTATAATATTGTGGCATACGTTCACAATGCTCTTCGTCCGTGTAAGATACTGTTTCAGTAACTTAACTACATCGTGAATGCGACATCATGGTTCTCAACGTAATCGTATTCATCGTAACATTGCACGGTTCTCACGATAGTTCAACAACTGCGTTAACAAAACACATGATGTCACGTGTAACTGTATGATTTATTACTTGTCACATGACGTAATTATTCATAATGTGTATGCTTACATCATAATATACTGCCATCATAACAATTACCAATCCATTTTCATAATTGACAACGCTGGCCAACACGATACTCTTGGGCAAACAAATGAAGTTTGCTGGATATATGCAGGTGATGGAATGTAATTAAGCACAATGGAATTTGACGCGGGTAACACCTGGCAGTGACCGATAGGCAATTTCCCTGTCAACGACAGACGTTATATTTTATCGCGAGATAACGCAATTATATGTAAAGCGCAGGAGCGTGAAAACAGTTTGTAGCGGGGCGTAAGCTGAACAGCAAAGTGTGACGTATTGTTGAAAGTACACATGACTAATAAGACACTTACGAACTCCCAGCAGATGGCTTCGTTCGTTGATTTGTTTATGCAAGTATGAGCGACGCTATTATTAGCCAACGCACTTCCAAACGCTCACACAGTCGCTGGCGGTGGTTGATTAATTTATTTTGATTTATGGAGATTATTAAATGCACGCGACAGGAGCACGTTTGTGAAAATTTCACGACGTAGAATGTAAGTCATATATGCGTCTGGGTCTGTATGTATACGTGTGCGTGTGTGCGTGTGTGCGTGTGTGCGTGTGTGCGTGTGTGCGTGTGTGCGTGTGTGCGTGTGTGCGTGTGTGCGTGTGTGCGTGTGTGCGTGTGTGCGTGTGTGCGTGTGTGCGTGTGTGCGTGTGTGCGTGTGTGCGTGTGTGCGTGTGTGCGTGTGTGCGTGTGTGCGTGTGTGCGTGTGTGCGTGTGTGCGTGTGTGCGTGTGTGCGTGTGTGCGTGTGTGCGTGTGTGCGTGTGTGCGTGTGTGCGTCTGTGCGTGTGTGCGTGTGTGCGTGTGTGCGTGTGTGCGTGTGTGCGTGTGTGCGTGTGTGCGTGTGTGCGTGTGTGCGTGTGTGCGTGTGTGCGTGTGTGCGTGTGTGCGTGTGTGCGTGTGTGCGTGTGTGCGTGTGTGCGTGTGTGCGTGTGTGCGTGTGTGCGTGTGTGCGTGTGTGCGTGTGTGCGTGTGTGCGTGTGTGCGTGTGTGCGTGTGTGCGTGTGTGCGTGTGTGCGTGTGTGCGTGTGTGCGTGTGTGCGTGTGTGCGTGTGTGCGTGTGTGCGTGTGTGCGTGTGTGCGTGTGTGCGTGTGTGCGTGTGTGCGTGTGTGCGTGTGTGCGTGTGTGCGTGTGTGCGTGTGTGCGTGTGTGCGTGTGTGCGTGTGTGCGTGTGTGCGTGTGTGCGTGTGTGCGTGTGTGCGTGTGTGCGTGTGTGCGTGTGTGCGTGTGTGCGTGTGTGCGTGTGTGCGTGTGTGCGTGTGTGCGTGTGTGCGTGTGTGCGTGTGTGCGTGTGTGCGTGTGTGCGTGTGTGCGTGTGTGCGTGTGTGCGTGTGTGCGTGTGTGCGTGTGTGCGTGTGTGCGTGTGTGCGTGTGTGCGTGTGTGCGTGTGTGCGTGTGTGCGTGTGTGCGTGTGTGCGTGTGTGCGTGTGTGCGTGTGTGCGTGTGTGCGCACGTGCGTGCGCGTGTGCGCGTGTGTGCGTGCGAGGGTGTGCACACGTAATGATAAAACAAGTACGATAAATTTCAGAAAAATCCACTTGGGAGAGAAATTTCTTTTGAGCGTAAAATTGACAGTTGACAGTTATATGTGTTTTCTATAGCGAACCTAGAAACGTTCTATCCTTTGAATTCATATCAGGTCCAAGTCAAATTCTGTTTGGATGCCCAAACGACAATTTGGTAATTTGCATACATCCAAGATGACAACTTGTCATATCATAAATAACTTTTGAACCACTTGTCTTAGAATTATGTACAATACCTTTTCTGGGGTAATTTGAGTAGAATCCGTTCCTGGAGTTAAATGTTCACTTCTAGGTAAATATCAGATGCCAAAGGTCAAGTAAATGTCCAAGTTGACATCTCGGTGGACAATGTATGGAGACTTCTACTAATAAATTATAATTTAATTTATTCATGAACATAAATAGATAACCTTACAATGTTTGGAAGATTTGAAGAAAGGGTAGTGAGGGAGCGAGGGGAGGGAGGTATGCAGGGAGGGAAAGGAGGGTGGGAAGGAGGGAGGGAAGGAGAAAGAGAAAGAGAGAGAGTGTGTGAGAGAGAGAGCGAGAGAGAGAGAGGGAGGGAGGGAGGGAGAGAGAGAGAGAGAGAGAGAGAGAGGGAGGAGAGAGAGAGAGAGAGAGAGAGAGAGAGAGAGAGAGAGAGAGAGAGAGAGAGAGAGAGAGAGAGAGAGAGAGAGAGAGAGAGAGAGAGAGAGAGAGAGAGAGAGAGAGAGAGAGAGAGAGAGAGAGAGAGAGAGAGAGAGAGAGAGAGAGAGAGAGAGAGAGAGAGAGAGAGAGAGAGAGAGAGAGAGAGAGAGAGAGAGAGAGAGAGAGAGAGAGAGTAAACATTAACTACATAATATGCAAGGCATCATTTAAATGAAGACAAGTCAACTGATGCTTTCAACCTGGTATAGAAACTAAACAATTGGCTGGGACAGACGAGTTGGGTTCAGTAAAAGAAAGAGGGGAATGACCCAAGGAAGGGAGGGACTGGGAGGATGGGCGGCGGTCACGTGACAGCAGGACATGAACTGGGTATGTAACTGTCGACATATATAATTATAAGAGTTCCAGTGCGACACGGCAATAACGTATTGTCCCCTTTAGATGACGTAGTGGACACAGATGTGTTCACCGACAGACCGCCTGTCGTTGTATATCACTCACTGCACGTCGGGCAGGACACTTGACAGAACATGTCGCACGCGATACCTCGTGTCGCGTGCTAGTGGCTGTCGCTTCTCGTCATTTCAGGTTGTCGTTCCAGGCTGTCGATTTGGAATGTTGTTTCGGGCTATACGTTGTATGTAGCGTTTCTGAGTGTCGCCAATGTTCTTTTGTTTCTCGTTGTCGTTTTAAGTTGGTGGTCATTTCTGGTTGTCCTTACTGGTTGTCCTTTCCTGTCGTCGTATCTCATCGATATTCCTGGCGGTTGGTTCCGTGAATCGGGTCTGGTTGATTGTTCGTTGTTAATTTTGTTTCTGGTTGTCAGTTCTGGATTTTTGTTTTTGGTTATATTTTCTTTGAGTCATATGTTCTCTGATCATTGTTTTTGTTGGCGGGGGGCGGGTACATGTATGTGGACGAATAAACACTAGACGTAAATGTGAGGTTAAATTGATAAGAGTATTCAAGAGAGTGAAGTGTGGATGAATAAGTAGAAGAAGAGATGCAAATAAAGACGTACTTGTTTAGAAAGTCGTTACAGATACATTTTTTATTATTGATAATTTTTTTTTAGTTGTACTGCATAATATTTGTTACTTGTTTTGATGATTGAACATGCAAAGCGCCTTAGAGTAGTTTATGATAAAAACTGTGTTGTTTAAATTGTCGTGTTATCATTACTATTACTAAGAAATATGCGTGGTGTTAAATTGAATAGAGTATTCACGGGAGTGAAAAGGGCATGAATAAGTAAATGAAGTAGATGTTGTGTTCTAGTGAACATAATATTCTAAGCAGTGAAGTACCAGGCAGTCAGACCGCCCTGAAGTGTGGATCCCGCGCTATAAAAAAATTATGTAAGAACACATATTTACCATTTTTCCATGGCGGAGTCGTCGCACCAAGTATCATGATAAATGTCACCTTTATTGGAGTTGGTTATAGTTATCTCTACTTTCTCGTCAACTTCCCGTGTTCTCGTGAAGTGTACGAGATTACAGACACGACACGGGAAGTAGACACCTGGCGTGAGTGGCGATCCTAGCGGCCGTCTTCGTGCACACGGCCGACGTGATGATGATGGAGCGGCTGCTGCGCGTTGTCCACTCGGCCACCGATACATCACTGGACGCTGACGCCGGATCCAAGAATACACCGGGCTCGCTGAATACAGCCGTCTCTCTGCACCCGGCGACACGGCACACACTGCACTGGATCCGTTGTTGGAGGCGCTGTGAAATAACTGGTTTAAAGTCTTTATTCTGCACACAGTCATTTACTAATCATGTTAATTTTACTAATTCATATGTATTTATTTTATTTCAAATGATGTATTTTATAATTGCTGTTGACTATGATAACGAATATATTTAATATATATATATATATATATATATATATATATATATATATATTATATATAATTTTATTATATATATATATATATATATATATATATATATATATGTAATTATATTTTCTATAACCGGTGTTGACTATAATAATTTTATATATATATATATATATATATATATATATATATATATATATATTATCATAGTCAATACCGATTATAGAAAATATAATTCTAACACAATAAAAACATATACACTTAATATTATATATAGCGATCGTACACACACATACACGCACACACACACACACACATATATATATATACTGTATATATATATAAATATACATATATATATATATATATATATATATATATATATATATATATATATATATAAACTATTTATTTACGATTGTATTAAATTGTAGTATAATTTCTACTGACATTTTGACAGTTGTGTGTATGTGTTCATACTATAGGGATATATTAGTCATACTGTTTTATTGTATTTATTTATTTACAAATATATATTTATTTACAAATATATATATATATATATATATATTATCATAGTCAATAGATATTATATTATAAACAATCATTCTAAAGAATTAATACACATATATGCATATATATATATATATATATATATATATATATATATATATATATATATATATATATAAAACAACAACAACAACAACAACGGCGGTGGTGGCGATGACGTCAATGACAGTAACAATAAATACAAATAAGCAATCGCAATATTGGCCTTCTCGGAGATATCGATCCACATAAGCCGTACACAACGTGTCCTGGGTAATGACGCGTTCATCTGCGTGGAGGAAATTCAAATTAGTTCAACCATAACAAGAATAACTGCGACGGCTTCAGTCAAAGTTAGCTTGATAGGGAACAGGCAAGACACAATTGCATCACATAAACCGGCAGTCCAACCGCTATGCAAACAAATATGTTTTGCAATATATTCCTCTGCCTACGTTTATAATTTAAGCGAAATTATCCCCACATTTCCATATTCGCACATGCGCTATTGCGTAAATTAGCTATCTCCGAACAGATCAATATAAGCAGCAATAATAGAAATAACAACAATAATAGGAACAGTATTGGCAACAGTAAAGAAACTACGAACTGAATTGTTTTGCAATTTGTTATAAACTATACGAATACTAATAACAACACTAATACAAAATTATGTAAAGTATACATTGTATTTATAGAGGAAATCACAATCGTAAAACTGGTAGGCCGTGCGCAACAAAAGCGCGCGTTAGTGGTTACGTTATAACAAGCGTTTGTGAAAATTCTCTGACGGTGAAGACCGGTACTAAAGCATATCCATATTGTTATTAACATAATCGTTATTAGTGTACTTTATAATTGTATAGGTGTTTTTATTCACATAAATGTTACATTCATCATAATACTATATCTACTTGTCTCAAAATTATTGGAGAACAAAATTTAATTTCTTTTTCTCGACCAAATGACGTAACACCTGTGTAAGTAAGTGATTCCTTTATTCAAAACATTAACTACCTTATACAAAATGCATACGTATATTCGTGTATACACAATATTTGAAGGGGCAAACAGGAAGTCGTTGACTTTTATGTAATTTTAACCAAGACAATCTTATTATGGTTGACGTATAATAATTGCCACACGTGCACTTGTTTACATACTGGATTCAATACATTTTATTATATAAATATAAGATAAAGCTGTTAACACATTCAAGTAGCAAATTTGAGTACGATAACAATCATATCGCTTCGGTAACATATTTGTGAAATAAACGATTTTTGTATTTAGATTTATATGCATTTACAGTATTTATTTTTTTGTTTTGTTGTTATTCATAATTCCACAATCGCATTCCGTACACACAGAGATTCATCGATCTCAATGTGGAATGAACACGTATTTTTTCTAAATCGTGACAGGCTCTCAGTGGAAAAGGCGTTTCCCATTTAACAAAGATACGCTGAATAATTTATGGCAAACAGCTATAGTAAGCTTTGTACATAAACAACGCTGTTTGTAATTCAATAATAAATTATCTAGAAAGCTCAAGACACGCAATTGTTGAAAAAAGTGGATTTGTGTGATCCAAATGTTTGTCACCATACATAACGCGAATATATTTTCGGGAGCAAAAATATACCATTAATAATTGTTGGATATATAGTACCCCATATTTTTATGCAGTATGTTAAATATGACAAAAACAGTGAACAATATAAAATACGCATACTACTCCTGTTAAGCAGATGACTATATCTATACATTATACCTACATTTTAAGAAAGCTCTGGTTTTACATATTTAATATGATAATTTCAGTTTTGTTAATTATTTTAAATAACGTTATATATTATACTATTACAGTTTCCTAACTGAATTGTTCGGAGGTTCATTTAAGCTATGCGCAAAATATCCTCGGTAAACATATGTTTATTTATGTAGTGCTGATTAATCCAACGTTAACAGGAATACCTGAGACGACTGCGGGCAAAGATAGTTTGTTGTGGCTCAGGCAAGAAACATTTAGATTACATAAACATGTCCATTCACAATGTAAATAAATAGGTTTTCCAATACATTCCCCTGTTTACATGTATATTTTGAAAGGTATTCTCCGACGTGTCCATGTTAACACATGCGCCGCCGCGAAAATTGGCGATCTCCGAAAAGGTCAATGTTAATAACACTTACATAATTATGATAATTACATGACATCTAGTGCGAATATTTTTGCACGCGTCTTACACTTTAACAATATTATCATACGGTGTTGTCATAAAGATAACCTTCTGAAACCATAACATTAAAACATATACTATTTTGACAAAACATCGTGTACAGGCAGCCATTTTTGATCGCTTGACGGAGCTTGCTAAGAAACCAGGTCACGTGACGGATAGGTTAATTGAGCGACGTAACTAAAATATGCACGAATCCGTGAAATGCTTTTAAATGTCAAAAATCGTTGTAAATACGAAAAACCTGGACACCACTTCCACAACAAGAGTATAATCTGTAGCATAGTATTTTACAGTGCAATAATGATTACACTGACAACAATGGCCGCTAAAACAACTATAATAACAAACGAATAATATAAAGAAAGACAGTGGTAGTATTATTAGTAACATTCACGGAAATATACCAAGTGAATAGTACAATTAACGACAATCATGACACCAATTAATATAGGTAAGAATGAATAATATCGGTTTCGCTCTCACCGTGTCCTGTATTCCTGTCTGTAGCATGCGTTGAACCCGACCCAACGTGTAGAATGTCCTTAACCTGGTCTGTCGGCGGCTTCCAGTGTTCAACACGGGGTGTGGCAAGATAACTTACGCGGCGCATGCAACGCTTCCACGACAAGCGAACGACGCAGGCTTTAATTATCATTACCGTCGGTCTGCGTCACGGGCGTAAATAACTGACGACTTGTGTGAGAGAGCTTTGCGACGGGGGAGTACTGACGGATCGCCGCACCTGTCATTCGGGGGCGTTGGCGGGCGACGTTGTCGGGCGTTGCCCCGCCGCTGGTGGTGGTTGTGGAGCACTATGGGTGGGCGTACAACCCGGGAAGTTTATGACGGGGGTACTAATTCAACAGTCCACTTGTTGTAACGGTCACATAAAAACGCCGACTTTCCCTGAAATCTTTATTAAGCACCCGTGGCCTCGTTAAAGGAAGAGCCGAGATCAGAAATGCCGTAAGTCATATTTTCGACAACACGGAGTTGACGTTATACAAACGTCGACTGGTGGGAGGTCTTGGAAGAGTTGGCGTCGATGGCGAAGACGGAATGGCCGGGGAAATGAAGTGATCGCGAAGGCGGAACGCACGGCCGACTAACATGGACCCCACATCGCAAGGGAGCAAGAAAGAAGAGGAAGAAGAAATTACCATTTAGTCTTTCTGTAGTTTAGTAAGTTGTCCTTCTCTAGAAATAGTGAGTCCACTACAGGTTACACATTTATCCCCTGTGTTGGATCTTTTACTTCCCTGGAATAGACACCAGACAGAAGGGACCACCGGCTTTTAGTGTCTCTTCCGAAAGACACAGGCAAATGTTGGGTGAACGAAATTGCCTAAGTTTCGAAACAGCGGTAGGTGGGATTGAACCACCGTCCCCTCGATTGACAGTCCTTGTGGGGAGTGATCATCGCTCCCCACAAGAAGAATGAATTATTACCTAATATTCAGTAGTATGCGTTTACATCGCAAGGGAGCAAGAAGGAAAATGAAGAACAAATTACAAATTTTCCAATAGTATATGTTTGCACCGAAAGGGAGCAAGAAGTAAGTTGAAGAAGAATAAACTATCTAATATCCAGAAGTACACGTTTCGGTGGCGAGAGAGAAAGAAGGAATACGAAGAAAACAAATTAACAATTATCCAATAAGATACGTTTGCATCGCAAGGGAGCAAGCAGGAAGAGGAAGAGGAAGAGGAAGAGGAAGAGGAAGAGGAAGAGGAAGAGGAAGAGGAAGAGGAAGAGGAAGAGGAAGAGGAAGAGGAAGAGGAAGAGGAAGAGGAAGAGGAAGAGGAAGAGGAAGAGGAAGAGGAAGAGGAAGAGGCAGAGGAAGAGGAAGAGGAAGAGGAAGAGGAAGAGGAAGAGGAAGAGGAAGAGGAAGAGGAAGAGGAAGAGGAAGAGGAAGAGGAAGAGGAAGAGGAAGAGGAAGAGGAAGAGGAAGAGGAAGAGGAAGAGGAAGAGGAAGAGAAGGAGGAAGAGGAAGAGGAAGAGGAAGAGTAAGAGGAAGAGGAAGAGGAAGAGGAAGAGGAAGAGGAAGAGGAAGAGGAAGAGGAAGAGGAAGAGGAAGAGGAAGAGGAAGAGGAAGAGGAAGAGGAAGAGGAAGAGGAAGAGGAAGAGGAAGAGGAAGAGGAAGAGGAAGAGAAGGAGGAAGAGGAAGAGGAAGAGGAAGAGGAAGAGGAAGAGGAAGAGGAAGAGGAAGAGGAAGAGGAAGAGGAAGAGGAAGAGGAAGAGGAAGAGGAAGAGGAAGAGGAAGAGGAAGAGGAAGAGGAAGAGGAAGAGGAAGAGGAAGAGGAAGAGGAAGAGGAAGAGGAAGAGGAAGAGGAAGAGGAAGAGGAAGAGGAAGAGGAAGAGGAAGAGGAAGAGGAAGAGGAAGAGGAAGAGGAAGAGGAAGAGGAAGAGGAAGAGGAAGAGGAAGAGGAAGAGGAAGAGGAAGAGGAAGAGGAAGAGGAAGAGGAAGAGGAAGAGGAAGAGGAAGAGGAAGAGGAAGAGGAAGAGGAAGAGGAAGAGGAACACTAATATATGTACTCGATCTTGAGCAATGTCGAGAGTTGGGACGATATATCGCACTATAAGAAACAATATGGAATCTGTGGAATTTACGTTTTTGTATAACTCTTGTATATGAATGTTTATTTCTGTAATTAAGTGATTCGTTAATTTATTCATGAACTATATATTTACGTATTTATTAAATTATAGTACAATTTCTGCTGACATTTTGACAGTTATGTGTATGTGTTCACAGTATAGGGATATATTAATCATAGTGTTTTATTATATTTATTTATTATATTTATTGATTTATTTATCTAATTTATTTACATGTTAAACCTACTTTACAAAAATGTACATCGAATCGGCAATGAAATGGCACAAGTGAAACATACGTGTGTTACATCGCGGCAGCAACGTGGGAAGTGCTCGTAATATTAATATTAATAATATTATTATTAATAATAATAATAATAATAATAATAATAATAATAATAATAATAATAATAATAATAATAATAATAATAATAATAATAATAATAATAATAATAATAATAATAATAATAATAATAATAATAATAATATAATACATTTGCATGGCAATGAGATAAAGATTGAAATGAAAGAATAATAAAGTATCTAGTTAGTAAGTTATTATCAATTATTACCCAGTAGCATACGTTTGCATCTTTTAAATATTTGCTGAGAAAGTGTGCGTTGACGCGTGTTTGATTACAAAATAATAATAAAATACAATATTTATATAGCGCCATAATCACACGGTGCTCTATGGCGCTTTACAGTACAATAATAATAATAACAAATCTACAGATAAATATTTTAAACATTACAGTATTCAGTTAAATAATTTAAAAGCTAAACAACAAATAGTCGTAAATTGAATTAAACAGTAAAATACAATTATATATAAGGATAGTAATCAATAATTAAGTAATATATTACATAAAAAACTATCAAACAGTAATAATAAACAATTATATATATATATATATATATATATATATATATATATATATATATATACGTTACGTTACGTTACGTTACGTTACGTTACGTTACGTTACGTTACGTTACGTTACGTTACGTTACGTTACGTTACGTTACGTTACGTTACGTTACGTTACGTTACGTTACGTTACGTTACGTTACGTTACGTTACGTTACGTTACGTTACGTTACGTTACGTTACGTTACGTTACGTTACGTTACGTTACGTTACGTTACGTTACAGTTCGCGTTCGTGGCACGGTCAACAGGATGGTTGACTCTGACCGCAAAGAGCGTGTAGGTCTGTAGACGGATAGTAGATCACTCAGGTAGACTGGCGAATGGTGGTGTGTCGCACGATCTTATGCTGTCTTCGGCGGTGGACTGGAAGCCAGTGAAGTTCTCTTAGAACAGGAGTGATGTGTGAGCGGCGACCGGTTCTTGTGATGACACGCGCGCAAGCATTCTGTAGACGGTTCATCTTCGCAAGATGATTCGCTGGTAAACCGTACAGTAGCGAGTTACAGTAATCTAATCTTGAGGTTACCAAGGCATGTACAAGTGTCTTTGTTGCATCTGGGGTGAGATACCGTCGGATTCTCCCAATATTCCTCAGGTGGTAGTATCCTGTTCGACATAATGAATGCACATGCTGACTCATATTCAGGTGTTGATCGTAGATAACCCCAAGATCACGGACAGAAGATGATTGTAGTTGTTGTTGTTCCCCGACGGTAACGGTAATGTTAGGTCACTATTCATGAAAGAGACATAAAATTGTGTGTCGTCCGCATAAAAGTGCACGTCTAATGTATGATGCCTTATCATGTTTCCGCGTGGTCGTGTGTAAAGTGGATAACGTTTTGGGCCGAGCACCGATCCCTGTGGGACGCCATATCCCAGTGTCCGTTCGTCCGTTCGTCCGTTCGTCC
>CBDHHR010000796.1:0-5000 GCA_965263245.1 Metamycoplasmataceae bacterium
CCCTGGACAAACTTTGCCGCTGAAAGTCGTCTGCTCGCGACGCACGCGCGAAGTAGTGAATCCCAAGAGATAGAAGAACGTCGTTTTATCGATTTCGGCTGCCTCTCCTGCCTTGGCGAGTTAGAGAAAATGCCGCGATCCAATGTTTGCTTGGAGACGCCAGGGCAGAAGATGCTATGTTTAGTAACCAACGGGCGCGAAGCTATTTGTATAATTGCTAGCGAACGCAATAGAGGCTATTCTTAGATCACTCTTACCTTTAATAAATAACTTGTAAGTGTCTGCGGTAGAGACACGCGTGATGTGATGATAATAATAAAAGTGTCCAGTGTTTTGGGTCGTCTCATGTGCATTGGCAGGCTATGCAAATTGGTGCTATCCAAAGTGGCAATAAATAAGACCTAGTAAATGACGTTATATATAGTATCTAATCAACTGGGAGCCACGTGTGTAATTGCTAGCAGCCTATGATCAGTTTATAATTAGAACATTATCTTTTTATGAAAAAAGTGTAAGTATTTTGTCTAGTTACAGTTGTGATAGTATGATAATAAAGTGACGGTGACCACTTTGATAAAGACATAAAACTTTATCCTTTAAGAAAATAGTTTTGCTTTCGTTTTGCTTAAACCTATTTCACGCTTTTATTGAAACTTACGTAAATAATCCTATAATGGTGCCGAACAAATATGAGACATCTTTCCTGTATCATGGTTCTATAGAGTTCCACAAAAAGTCAAAGCTCGCTAAATGCACGGCCCCGGGATTTCTTTCGTGAACACAGACATCTTCTTTCCACAGTCGTCGTCCATCATGGAATTCAAAGTAACCTGTGCTCCAAATTAGTCTGTAGGCAAGCATTCCACGGCAAAATGGTCATCGTTCTGTTGAAGTAGATGTGTGATCTGTGACAATGCTGCGCAGCCATCACATTCCCAACTCGCGCCTAGCTGGGATTTTGTTCGCATTTGGAATCTGGAAGAGTCTCTGTCCTTTCTCGGCTCGTTCTACTGCTTTGTTTCTACATCCGGTCACCTGAGACTCGGTCATTGTATTTGTGTAACTCACTCCGTGTCGATTCGCTAGTAGGCCTATTCCACATTACGCACATCCTGCCTCGTTAAAGGGATACTCCAGTCAGTGAGAGGTCCCCAGTATTAACTTATGTATACTATGTTGAATGTGCCTAGTAAATGTGCTCAAAGATCGTTAATAAACAATTTGCTATTGTTTAATGGTATCAAAAACATGCTAACTTACATTCAGGGCGCTGCCATCATGAGACTTATGCGCCAGTGACGTAAGCCAAATCGTTTACGTCACTGGCGCATTGTTGAAAAAGGCAAGGATTGGCGGAATCTTCGCTAATAATTGTGATAGTGACGTAAGCAATCCGCGACGTACTAGATACATCAAATACCATTGGACAGACATAGGATGTTCGAACGTGCATGCGCCAGTGACGTAAGCGGCGAGTAAGTCTCAAGATGGCAGCGCCCTGAATCCAACATGGAATGTTTCTGGTACAATTATGCTATAACTAATTGTTTATTAACGATCTTTGTACACAATTACTAGGCACAACCAATATACTATACAGATGTAAGTAAATGGTGTGAATCTCTCACAGACTGGAGTATCCCTTTAAGAGTGGCGGACAGTCTACGTCATACTCACGCGTTCTATCGCGTTACTCCTCGTAAATTGGGTAACAATGGCAGCGCCAATAGGCAATAAAAAGTTACGCTTTAAGGTTGGTTTTAAGGTGCATAACATTCAGACAAAATTAAACATAAATATATCTTTGTGATAATAAATTATCCGAAATGGTATGTGCGATTTCGGGAATTGTTTGCGCTTTTGAACTTTAGGGTTGCTTATTCCTTTAAAATTAAATGTTGTTACCAATGTATACTGCACGAGGTTTGGTAGAATTCTGCAGTTGCGCGTTTTTCATATAATATAATTCATCTATCCGAAACCCTAGAGGAACTTGGCCCCATAAAAGTAGTGAATAAACGCTGATTAAATGTAAGTTGATTGCAAACATGCATAATTAATTGACTTAATTGAATATTCCCTAATTGAAATATAAAAGGTCGCCTCCACGCGATTTGTGTTCTTTTCTTGTGGAGCTAAATGCATAAAGCCTCAGTAAAAACAATAACTGTTGCACAGGTAATTTCATTATAGGAACACAACAATTCGCCTCCGACAGAACGTCTAGTTGTATGTGTGTACGTGGACGGGTAGCAAACAGCCATTAACTGACTCTAGGTCGGCTTCAGAAAAGTACTACCACCTCACGGAATGTTGGTAAACGAGGCTGTTGTAGATATGAAAAAGTGCTGCCACCTCACGGCGTGTGGATAATCGAGTTTAGTCATAGTGGTATTATTTTAGTAGGAAGTTCGTTGTTATAACTATATTATATATATATATATATATATATATATATATATATATATATATATATATATATATATATATATATATATACCTATTTGTGATACCCAGTGCGTTGATTGCACCACGTCGTCCCATGTGTACTTACTAAGTTAACTCAATTATCAAGAATCTGTACACAAAACAATAAGTAGAAAATAATTAATGAGATGAAAGACTAACAGCGAAATATTGTCAGTTATGTTTGTGTGTGACATGTTTGTGTGTGACATGTTTCAGTAAAAATTGAATTTTGAATAACATTATAATATAGTATTATCTGATAAAAAATTGTATCCTTATCTATTGTTTTATTTCTTTTTCACCCTGAGAGCCAATGAGCGTACTTACCCTATTCTGGGGTAAGGTCGACCTGGCATAGTATATCACGGCGCTTGGTTAACCGAGGATTATCTACTCGCAGATGTTGCTGCTGTACGCGTTGCACATCACTCATCTAGAACGGTACCCGACTGGAACTGCCAATTTGCTTTCATTCGTTTACAGATAAAATATTGGCACTGACATAGATCCTGCTCTACCTTGATCGTGTGGCTATGTCTACCTATTAGCAATATAAGTCAGGCAGACATTACTTTCAGCACTGCTACTACGCACAAGAACTTTAAAATAGGATCGTTTCCCAAAAACCTTGTAAAAAGGCATATCTTAAGTATACCACATCGAGGTCCATGAAATGATCCACACTGATGAGGAACCGCACATTTATGATACATGCGGAAACTATTCTTACGTGCAAGTACTATGAGATATCGCAAAACGACTGACAGTGGTGAGAAACCGTACATTTATGACCCTTGTGGAAAGTCATTCATACACTCGAGTACTCTGAAACGCCATAAAAGAGTCACACTGACGAGAAACCACACATCTGTAAAATATGTGAACAAAAGTCGTTTTTACTTTCAAATACTCTGAAATATCACAAAATGACACATGCTGATGAGAAACTGTTACATTTCAGATTCACAATTGAACATACTTTGTGGCCCAGTTAAAGTTTAGTTATCACTGTGTTTGTTGAGGCTCTAAATTTGACACTGTTAGAGCCTGCAACACGTTGACACTGTTAGAGCCTGCGACACGTTGACACTGTTAGAGTATGTGACACGCTGACACTGTTAGAGTCTGCAAGACGTTGACACTGTTAGAGTATGCGACACATTGGCACTGTTAGAGTATGCGACACGTTGACACTGTTAGAGTCTGCAACACGTTGACACTGTTAGAGCCTGCAACACGTTGACACTGCGACACATTGGCACTGTTAGAGCCAGCGACACATTGATACTGTTAGAGCCTGCGACATATTGATACTGTTAGAGCCTGCGACATATTGATACTGTTAGAGCCTGCGACACATTGATGCTGTTAGAGCCTGCGATACATTGACACTGTTAGAGCCTGCGACATATTGACACTGTTAGAGCCAGCGACACATTGACACTGTTAGAGCCTGCGACATATTGACACTGTTAGAGCCTGCGACACGTTGATACTGTTAGAGCCTGCGACACATTGATACTGTTAGAGCCTGCGACATATTGACACTGTTAGAGCCAGCGACACATTGATACTGTTAGTGCATGCGACACATTGATACTGTTAGAGCCAGCGACACGTTGATACTGTTAGAGCCTGGGACATATTGACACTATTAGAGCCTGCGACACATTGGCACTGTTACTGTCTTCAATACGTTGACACTGTTACTGCCCGCAGAATATTATTACAGTATATAGTCGTGTAGTTTCACGTTATACAATGGTAAGCGCTAGATGGCGCCACAAACGTTCCGTTCACCGTTTGACGCTGGTCATGAAGGACAGGGACAGACGGACGGACGGGCGGACGGACGGACGGAAGGACGGCTAAATATAGAGGAGGGAAAGGGGAGGGATGGAAGGACTGTGAGACGGGTTGACGGAGACAGAAAGAAAAGGAGTGACGTGAGGGAAAATGAGCGGGGGACCGGAAGGATGGCGAGACGCAGGAAAAGAGGGAGATGGAGACTGAGTGGGGGGTGGAGAAAGGGAAGGTGGGACGAAGAGGCAGGCGGACTGACGGAGGAACGAGGGGCGGAATGAAAAAGAGACTGGGCGCAGGTGGACAGGGATGCGGAGAGGCAGAGAAACGGGGAGACGGAGGGGTGGATGGATGGAGAGACGGGTACTGAGAGTTGAAGATTGAGGGACGAACAGTAGCGTAGTTGTACAAAATACCTCAAAAGTATTACGACATTCTACCGATTGTTATTGTGGAATGATTTACTACCCAAATGTCAAATTTAAATAGTTTCGTAGAATGTCGTTTTGACGAGTGACATTTTGCTGCTAGTGGCTGCCGACTGTGTGATTGCAACTCAACACAGGCATCATTATAATGTTCCGAATAAGCGTACCTGGGAGCAGGCAGATTTTAACATCTGCTTGGTGAACTACCCGTGGATAAAGGTTCAACGCGTGTGACGGAGTTCTCACGGCCCCTGCATCGTACCGGTTCAGCCATTACAATTATATCACAAGTAATGACGG
>CBDHHR010000797.1:0-7794 GCA_965263245.1 Metamycoplasmataceae bacterium
TCACAGGAAGTCGACTTCTCTGCGTCGTCTCTGTTCGTCACGCACTCTCGGATGGAGGTGGTCGACTTTGCCGCCCCCTACTTCCGGGACAGCATCTCCATCCTCATGCAGCGACCGCACAAAGTATGCATCTCAACCGTGGCTGGGGTGGACTCAGAAACTTGAATAAATATACATGTTTTATTATTTTTTTAAACAATACCTGACAAAAGCCATCATTAAACGAGAAATTATTCGCTATTGTACTGTTTAGACAGAACGTTCAGTTTAGAAACCGAATGAGAGCGATAATATCCCAACATTAGAGGAAATGAAAAGTAGCGAACTTCTGGTTAATAATTACCACCGAGGATTATTCCTTGTCGCCAAACAAACCAATGTATAAAGTTGCATTCTTACTTACACTAGTATTGTTAACAATGCATGTACGACAATGACAATACTTTCTTATACATAATTCAATAAAAAAGAAAATTCACTGGTCATTATGTCTAGTCGTGGAACTGACAAACGACACGTGACATGCCGATATCAGTATTCGTCTTTTGCGTCCTCTGAAACGAAGCATTATATGAACGAAAGTGCACATTGTGTCGAGTAATGTGATAGATTTTGCACGGAGATTGGTTACAGAGTGTGTACCTTAAAAATTTGACGATCTTAGAATACAAATATTATCTCGTCTGCCCTCTCCAGACGGTCAGTATGATGTCCTTCATGCGTCCACTGTCTTACCACGTGTGGCTGACGCTGGCCAGCTCCGTGGTGGTCGGAGGTGTAGCACTGTGGTTCATCTCCCGAACGTCACCGGCGCATGACCAAAACGTCACGCGTGACCGAACACGTGACATCGCCGCGCATGGCTGCGCATCAGATGGGCTCATAGACCTGCAGAATGCATTGTGGGTCGTCTTCGGCGCCTCGGTGTTGCAAGGTGGGACAATTTCGGACGGAAAACTCTTTTATTGTTTACAATATATATATATATATATATATATATATATATATATATATATATATATATATATATATATATATATATATATATATATATGTATATATAATGCCCGACAGTGCGTGATTATAACAAAGTTAATATAATTAATACGACGTCACAAGTTTAACATGATTCGCCTTGATGGTTCAGTTAACGATGACACAAAAGATAAGAGTTTACGGTGTATACGCTGCATACATTTTAAAATAAATTTAAATGAGAATGAATTCAGACCATTGCTTTTTATGTATTGCCTGACATTAATCAAGAATAATCGTCGTCGGCATTAGTATTGTTGTTGTTGTTGTTGTCACATTTGTTTAAGTTGCCTGTTAAGTAATCAGAATATTTTCTTTTTGTCGTTGTTCTCATCATCGCTGTTGTCGTTGTTGTCATCATCATTAATGGTGTTGCTTCTCCCCCGGTTTCGTTTTAACGCTTCCTCCGTTGAATCTCTGGCATACTTCTATTGAGCGTTCTAATCGCCTTCATCTCTGACTTCTCCCGTCCCGCTTGTTGTGACTGAGATGTCAGAAAACGTGCGACATACACTACGATCTGAAATGCGCAGCGTACTAACTTTTGTGTGCCATTTTTAATCATGGCTGTTATTTTCACAGAAAATGGTCATGTTAAGTAGTAATGTTTATGTTAAGTAGTAATGTTTTAGATGAGCCTTGTGGTTTGGTTAAATAAATTTATTTATCATATTTTATAGTATGCCTGAATTAATTTAATGTATGTTTTGTTTCCTGTTTATGGAATAAGCGAAAGCGTGGAATAAAATAGAAATGACATGCTCGTGTCATAGCTTGATACATGGGATAGGGCGGTTCACTCCCTACCACCCTCCCTCCCTCCGTCCTTCTCTACCTCCTCCCTACCTCCCTCCCTCCGCCCTATTCTCCTTCTCACTACCTCCCTCCCTCCGTCCTTCCCTTCCTCCTCCCTACCTCCCTTCCTCCGTCCCTCTGTTCATCCTCCCTACCTCCCTCCCTCCTTCCCTCCCTCCGTCCCTCTCTTCCTCCTCCGTACCTCCCAGTCTCCTTCCCTCTCTCCGTCCCTCTCTTCCCCCCTCACTCCGTCCCTCTCTTCCTCTTCCCTCCCTCCCTCCCTCTCTTCCTCCTCCGTACCTCCCTCCCTCCGTCCTTCTCTTCCTCCTCCCTACCCCCTCTCTGTCCCTCTCTTCCTCCCTATCTCCCTCCCTCTCTCCGTCCCTCTCTCCGTCCTTCTCTTCCTCCTCCCTACCTCCCTCACTCTCTCCGTCCTTCTCTTCCTCCTCCCTACCTCCCTCACTCTCTCCGTCCTTCTCTTTCTCCTCCCTACCTCCCTCACTCTCTCCGTCCTTCTCGTTCTCCTCCCTACCTCCCTCACTCTCTCCGTCCTTCTCTTCCTCCTCCCTACCTCCCTCACTCTCTCCGTCCTTCTCTTCCTCCTCCCTACCTCCCTCACTCTCTCCGTCCTTCTCTTCCTCCTCCCTACCTCCCTCACTCTCTCCAGCTCTTCTCTTCCTCCTCCCTACCTCCCTCACTCTCTCCGTCCTTCTCTTCCTCCTCCCTACCTCCCTCACTCTCTCCGTCCTTCTCTTTCTCCTACCTACCTTCCTTCCTCCCTCCGTCCTTCTCTTCCTCCTCCCTACCCCCCTCTCTGTCCCTCTCTTCCTCCCTCTCTCCGTCCTTCTCTCCCCCCTCCCTATCTCCCTCCGTCTCTCCGTCCCTCTCTCCGTCCTTCTCTTCCTCCTCCCTACCTCCCTCACTCTCTCCGTCCTTCTCTTCCTCCTCCCTACCTCCCTCACTCTCTCCGTCCTTCTCTTCCTCCTCCCTACCTCCCTCACTCTCTCCGTCCTTCTCTTCCTCCTCCCTACCTCCCTCACTCTCTCCGTCCTTCTCTTCCTCCTCCCTACCTCCCTCACTCTCTCCGTCCTTCTCTTCCTCCTCCCTACCTCCCTCACTCTCTCCGTCCTTCTCTTTCTCCTACCTACCTTCCTTCCTCCCTCCGTCCTTCTCTTCCTCCTCCCTACCTCCCTTCCTCCCTCCCTCTCTCCGTCCCTCTCTTCCTCCATCCTTACCTCCCTCCCTCCATCCATCCATCCATCTCCACCAGATACGCCACTCAGCGTTATAAAAAATTATTACGCATGCGCAACGTCGCGCCACAGTCACATGATCGAGAGTAACGTAACATCTAAAGTGCCAGTCACGGTGTATTTCGAAAGGTTTGCCATCGTTTATAGTGAACGGGATGCTGGAGATAGGCTTCTGTATCGCTGATGTAAATGTGTATACGACAATTTTAGGTCAGCATATTTTGATGGCTAAGTTTTCCCGCAGACGTCATTGACGGCGATATAATGCGGAGGGCATGAATACATTTTTGAGTTAATTGAACCAGCGATAAATGAGAGAACCTTATCTATAAATACAACATAGGCATTACTAATGGTTTCCCTCAATTTTATTGAACAGTAATAAACATGTTCAATCAGTCATCATGGCAAAGTAATACCTAATGTTTCAGTTTTAGAAGTTTGACGCTGATAACTTTCGGCGGTTAAAATACCCACACAAACACACTGATACATCCTTCCCCGTTCTCGGTGGCCTGTTCATAGAGGCATACGTTTAGCAACCCCTAACCCCTCTACACACACACACACTCACACACACACACACACACACACACACACACACACACACACACACACACACACACACACACACACACACACACACACACACACACACAGACACACACACACACACACACACACACACAAACCCACACACACACACACACACACTCACACACTCACACACACACACACACACACACACACACACACACACACACACACTCACACACACACACACACACACACACACTCACACACACACACTCACACACACACACACACACACTCACACACACTCACACACACACACACTCACACGCACGCACGCACGCACGCACGCACGCACACACACACACACACACACACACACATATTAATTAACTTTTCGCATCTCTAATCACGAGGTACCGGTATTTATCAAATATTGTTATGATATTATATGATGTACATTTGTGTTTTAAATTGAATAAGTTGTGTCGTGCTTCAAAGCCCCTAGTGTCGTATACATGAAAGAAGTGTTATATCAGGATGATCGGTCAATTGCTGTCCATGGGTATTCAGACTAAATTCGGTGCTGGACACTTCAGTGTCACACCGTGGGCCAATTTTGTTTTAAATTAAACATAACCAATATCCAGGCTCATTGGTATAATAAAGAGAGGTGCTAGGCTCGAGAACTATTTCCTCAGGCGTGCTCGCGCGGTTGACCGACGGAACGTGCCGACTCCTGTTGAATGAACAGGCGACCGAGTTCAGAGAATCTTTGTGGGGACCGTAACGTGCTGCCGCCTCGCGAATGGATTAGAAATGAGGAGAATGGTTTTAAAATGAATGTTTATTTCAACATCATGAATTTATTTATACATGTGTTTACGACAGTATATATTTGTAATTTCTTGTAGAAATATTTTCAGTTGAAGTGTTTATCCATACACTTCCATGCCGACACTTTCAGTGCTAACAAATGCTTAAACTCTCGCTAATTCATGGTTAGGGATCATACGCTGCTCCTTAATTTGATAGATTAAAAAGGAAACGTACACATTATATTATATACATTGAAGTGGCATCGCATAAATTCGCAAAGAACTAAAACTCGTCGCACGTATGTACATTTCTCTGCCCCCAAACACTGTCTCAGGTAAACCTCTAAACTCATTTCAAAATAATGTTATCCAAACTTTTAACAATTAAGTCAGACGGCGTAATGTGTCCCTAGGACATTTTGCCAGTTACAAATACAGATACAGATGCATACTGGTAGTGGCTCATTGTACTAAGTTTAGCTATTGAAAACCGACGTTAGCAACAACATTATGTATGATACAAAACACAAACCCCACCGTTTGTTGTTTATCTCCAACTGGTCACACACCCCTTGCACACGTGCTACACCCCTTGCACACGTGCTACACCCCTTGCACACGTGCTACACCCCTTGCACACGTGCTACACCCCTTGCACACGTGCTACACCCCTTGCACACGTGCTACACCCCTTGCACACGTGCTACACCCCTTGTACACGTGCTACACCCCTGGCACACGTGCTACACCCCTTGCTATATATGCTACACCCTCTGCTATATATGCTACAGTCCTTGCTATCTGTGCTATCCTAATTCGTATTAGTGTTTCACCTGTTGCTATCTATGATACACTCTTTGCTATCTATGATACACCCCTTTATATATACGCTACACCCCTTGGTATCTACGCTACACCCGTTGCTATCTATGCTACACCCCTTGCTATATACACTACACCCCTTGCTATCTACGCTACACCCCTTGCTATCTATGCTACACCCCATGCTATCTACGCTACACCCCTTGCTATCTATGCTACACCCCTTGCTATATACGGTACACCCCTTGCTATCTACGCTACACCCCTTGCTATCTATGCTACACGCCTTGCTATCTATGCTACACCCCTTGCTATATACATTATACACCCCTTGCTATCTACGCTACACCCCTTGCTATCTACGCTACACCCCTTGCTATCTACGCTACAACCCTTGCTATACACGCTACACCCCTTGCTATCATTACTACACCCCTTGCTATCTACGCTACACCCCTTGCTATCTAGGCTACACCCCTTGCTATATACGCTACACCCCTTGCTATCTATGCTACACCCCTTGCTATATACGCTACACCCCTTGCTATCTACGCTTCACCCCTTGCTATCTACGCTACACCCCTTGCTGTATTCGATACACCCCTTGCTATCTATGTTACACCCCTTGCTATCTACGCTACACCCCTTGCTATATACGGTACACCCCTTGCTATTTATGCTACACCCCTTGCTATCTACGCTACACCCCTTGCTATCTATGCTACACGCCTTGCTATATACGCTACACTCCTTGCTATCTATGCTACACCCCTTGTTATCTATGCTACACGCCTTGCTATCTATGCTACACCCCTTGCTATCTACGCTACACCCCTTGCTATCTACGCTACACCCTTTGCTATATACGCTACACCCCTTGCTATCTACGCTACACCCCTTGCTATATTCGCTATACCCTTGCTATCTATGCTACACCCTTTGCCATCTACATATATATATGTATATATTTTTATTTTATATTAATTAAACAATGTATTTATATATATGTTTAGCAAATTAATTTTATTATTTTACATTACATCAGTATATGTGTATTACGTTGAATGTTTATAATTACGTTGACTGGTATATTGTGCAGCACCATATAATATTACTATATAAATGTGGCACTATATAAATTAATTAACACTTACATTTACACCCACTGCTATCTGCCTCCATCCGCCTCTCTATCCCTCGAGCCCCCTCTACGTCCCCCAGCCCTTCACCCGTCTTGTCTCCCCGCAGGCGGTACCTGGATGCCAACGTCTTCCTCTGGTCGTATCATCGTCGGCGCCTTCCTCATCTCGTCCGTGTGTATCGTCGCCTCCTACACCAGTAACCTCGTCGCCTTCCTCGCCGTCACCACCGTTGAGTTCCCGTTCAACACACTCGAGGAGATGGTCAAGCAGGACGAGTTCGACTGGGCAGTGGTCGACGGCGCGTCGCTGTACTCACATCTCAATGTGTGTATTACTAGCCGCATGGAAGTACCCTTACAAAAATACCATTCAAATACCACTGAATGGTACTAGGGGGTATTATGGCCAAGGGTATTTGAATGGTATTTGAATGATATTTTGGATTCTCTGTACCGTTCAATGGTATTGAATGGTATTTTAAATTACTAATGTCGGTCCCGCCTCGATTAGTCTCCCGACTGTCGGTTGGCTGCGTAACTTCGCCGAGAAAACAGTCTGGTCGTTTCACCGGCGTTTGAATGTTATCCGCGGGGAGCTAACAATGCTGCCACCTCACGGATACTGGATACTGCCGTATATCCTATTTTATAAACAATTGCAAATTTGTATTTCTATTTATTGCTATGTTAATATAAGTTTAATTTTCAATAGTTTTTATAATACAGCATTATCTGATAAAAACGTATCGTTATTTAATTTGTTATTTCAAATTCGGCCTGAGAACCAATTAGCGTCTCTAGTCTCTAAACTAATCTGGGCTAAGGTCGCCCTGGCGGTTACATCGGTGGCCCATTAATTCCCCTGGCGGAGTTGAGGGGCTGACAAAGTGCTGCCATCTCACGGAGCCTGGTTAATCGAGGCTAGGGGAGGCTGGGTATTTGATGCAATCATTACCCCCAGTGTACACCTCGTGACTCCGGGATAGGACTAATTTCGGTCCCACCTCGATGGGGGCCTTAAAGAACAACTGATGACGACAGGCATTCTATTTGTGGCCCCCCTTCGCTTGGTGGTAAGGTCTTGAAAAATGCTGACTGTTTGAACGAGACCTCGTAATACGACAACACTGTGACCCCATTGTATAGGTCTGTATAGGTCTATCCAGTTAATTGAACGTCGCCAAGGGATGGGAAGAACTAGAACTAGAAAATAACGAACCGTCGAATTATTAACGATGTTATTTATGTGGAAACACTGACTCCTTAATTAATGGGATTCTTTGGTAATTTTAAACTCGTTATAATGTGCACGTTTTTAATCATTCCTGTCAAAATAATAATGTTATGTCATTCTGTGTCTTTATGTCATCACTTACGTTTTTTTATAATCGCTCTC
>CBDHHR010000798.1:0-7500 GCA_965263245.1 Metamycoplasmataceae bacterium
CAACTTTACCCAACAATGCTAATTACTGATGAAGACACTTAACATCAAATGTCCTCCATGGCCCTGCAGTGATCACAACTTTTGTTTGCTCAGAGCCAGAGGATGGATTAGCACCTAGGCTGACAGTGACCATAGGTCAATATTCCATTTGTTCATTAGTCACACTCCAAGCTGGCACCAGGCTATTCTGGTTTCCTAGCAGACTTTGAAGGTGAGCTGTGACACTTCTTCACAAAACACACAAGATCCTAGTAGTGATTAGCAGTGTCTGAGGGCAACATAGGCATTTTATTATGGACCTGCTGGCTTAACATAACAAACAACATATTTTTGCTTTTACCTCTGTAGACAGGTTTACAGTTTGCACTTATTTAAACACATAAAACAGGGATTTAGCAGCTAACCGCCCATATCCAGTCAGGATTCTGGATGTAGGATCAGTGGACCATAGGAACCATGACCAGTCATTCACACCATACTGACAGAGCAAACAGTACAGGTGGGGCTGTGGTATGGCTTCTAAAATTACAAAGCAAAATGTTAGAGGATGCTTATCTCCTCCAGGGCTTCCCAGGGACTGTCACAATATAACTTGGTACTACCAGTACTTCAGTAAGCAGGAGGGTCAGGAGATGTGGCTTCTCTGGGGAAAGAAGGTATTAATTAGGAAATCTTACTGAATATTTATTTAACTGATATGCTCAACAGTAATATAAAATTAATAGCTCAATTAATATTACATTTATTAGATTACTTCTAATATTGCCATTTCTATCTGTCAAATATATTTGCTCGCAACACTTTCATATGAAAAAAATGTTATCGTGAGAAGTAATCGTGAGTACGATTACTTTGGTAATGTACACAAATACGAGTATGATTACTTTGCTTTGTACTCGAGTATGATTACTCCATCTCTGATAGTAAATACTATGTTTTGCTATGGTTTACTATAGTGAATACCACACATTACTATGGTTTACTATGGTTTATTACACAATTTACTATGGTTTACTATAGTAAATACTACAGTTTACTGTGGTTTACTATAGTGAATACTACATTTTACTGTGGTTTACTATGGTTTAACACAATTTACTATGATTTACTATAGTAAATACTACATTTTACTATGGTTTACTACAGTGAATACCAAATTTTACTATGGTTTACAATGGTTTATAACACATTTTACTATGGTTTACTACAGTAAATTTACTATGGTTTACTACAGTAAAATGCAGTGTTTTTGCGGAATATTTACTATGCTTTACCATAGTAAATGACATGGTTTACCATAGTATATACTATGGTTTACTACAGTAAATACTACGTTTTACTATGGTGAATATCACAATTTACTATGGTTTACTATAGTAAATACTATGTTTTACTATGGTTTACTATAGTGAATACCACATATTACTATGGTTTACTATGGTTTATAACACAATTTACTATGGTTTACTATATTAAATACTACGGTTTACTATGGTTTACTATAGTGAATACCACATTTTACTGTGGTTTACTATGGTTTATAACACAATTTACTATGATTTACTATAGTAAATACTACATTTTACTATGGTTTACTATAGTAAATACTACGGTTTACTATGGTTTACTACAGTGAATACCATATTTTACTATGGTTGACTACAGTGAATATCAGGCTTTACCATGGTTTACTACAGCAAGTGAATACTATATTTCATCATAATTTACTTTGGTGAATATCACATTTTACTATGTTGATCTTCTACACATGCCATATAATAAAAAAATAATCAAACAATGTGTTTATCGTATAATGAAATGATTTATTAACATGTACAAATTTCATGAATTACATAGCAACAATATACGGTTGATTTCTTTCAAGTGGTCTTCCATAATGTCCGTATCCATGTAGTTTCTTTGATCTCACTCCTCAAAGTCGTGTCCCACTGCATCTGTGTAATAACAAACCTGATTTCTTGTGTTTGGAATTCTGTTTATCATTACTTGCCAGCTTAATGGATCAGAGGTATTTACTGGCCTCTAGTCATAAAAGTGGCAGTAATTAGTGGAATCACCCAATTACTGAGGTCCCCCAATTAAGCAGCCCTTAGAGAGGCCCACTAACACAGTGCAGATGCCTAACTGCATCCTTGACTGTTAGAAAGTCATGATAAGGAAGATAACACTATACATTTCTGGACATTCAAAGGAACTTCATTGTGAGCAATTGTAAAGAGTGATGCCAGAAAGGTGAACCCTAACTTACCATGTACATTATTGCACTTAGCACCCACATGTCAAGGTATTATACACTTGCATTATAGTCATTTAATAATTATCAAGCTTACCTTTATGATGCATCTTTTAAGCACAATGACAAAAATTATAAAATCATGATGTAGTCAATAATTCAAATTACTTGAACTTCAATTTAAATTAACATGCTTGCACAAACACATTTATAACATTCAATAAAATTCTACTATAATAAATAAACATGTACAACACTCAATCAATAAAATTTTACTATATTAAATTTAAGTGTTCATTATTATAACCCTTGAAGAAAGATAAAGTATACTTATAATGAAAACAATTAGACAAATTACATGATTAATGTGCATCTGTTAATTAGGGTTACAATATATTCTTGAAGATGAAACAATTTTTCGGAACAATTTAGCATGATCAACAGCTAAAAGAAATCGTACGACAGTGAAACAAACATTTGGCAATTATTAATAGTAGTCTGTAAAACAGTAATATAATATAAGTTAGGATTCTTACCTTTGTCTCATAAAATGTACAGGTGTAGAGCATGCACGCCCAAATTTGAAACCAGATCGATCCACACTTTCATATAGTGCTTGTTGCCAATCTGCCTGAATATTTGCAACAATATGGCTTCTTTCTTGCCCATGTCCAGTACATCATTGATAAATCAAATGTCCTGAGATATGCAGCTGACTTGTATACTTGTTACCACAGCACTTCAAAGTCAACATGTCACTAGCACTGCCATGTGTGACTATGCACAACATGCTTGCTGGACACATGGGGTTGCACTGAGCTACTGTATTCTGTCTCCAAGCTTGCCTGCCAGGCAATACATGAGAACCAACTGATAAGGGCTGGCTTGAGTAAGTTGAGTGGCTACTTAGGATTCTGACAGCAGACCCAAGGGAGGACTAATATATAAGAACTGGCAATTTCCTAGTTTTAATATATATATATATATATATATATATATATATATATATGCATATTACATATATGCATATATATATATATATATATATATATATATATATATATATATATATATATATATATATATATATGCATATTACATATATGCATATATATATATATATATATATATATATATTTATGCATATATGTAATTTATAGGCATTAAACAAAGACACCTTATGTCAACTTATGTCATAATTAATTAACTAACTTTTGATGTATCAAGATTTACTACTAAACCACGACACATCAAAATTAATTATGATTTTTGTTATGATTGCAGATGACATCATCAATATGATATACTATTGTTTATTATGGATAACGGGTGGTTAAAAGTAACTGTTAACATAACAGTTTTGCGCAGTCATCTGTCAAGTCACTGTGTTAGAAGCATGATAAAAAATAGAGTATGCTATGGCATTTTACAATGCAATTTTAATGGTTTACTATGTTTTCTATCAGTTGTCTGTGGTAAGCCATAATAGATCCATAGTAGATGCATCTGGCAGTTTTGCATAAACAATTAAAAATTAGACAATAAAAAATGCTTATGTTTTAATTAAGTTACTTTTGTTATATCATGGTTTACTATTTGTCATAATGTAGTTAAATATACTAATTTGTTACAGTGATATCATGGTTTATCATTGCTTACCATGACTTTACCACAGTATTGAAAAATGTAGTAAACTGTGGTCGACTATAACTTACTATGGGCATAGTACAGTTTACAAATGGTTACTACATCTCCATATAAATTTACTATGGTGAAAGCATGGTAAAATGTAGTATACTATGGTTTACTATAGCTTACTATGGATTTACTATAGTTCACTACAGTTTACTACATTTTCATGTGGATCTACTATGCTAAAAGCCTAGTAAAACGTTGTATACTGAAGTTTACTATGAATTACTATGGTTTACTGGAATTTACTATGGTTTACTATTTATTTCTACGTACATATTTACTATGGTGAAAGCATGGTAAAATATAACATACTATGCTTTACTATGGTTTACTATGATTTACTATGGATTTACCAGGGCAAACTGTAGTACATTTTTTGCAGGGTTTAACATAATATTATACTGGTTCAAATAAATAAAACAAGAGATACAAATGACACACATAAGTTCTCATGTATAAACTGCACTAGCCAATGTGTATAAATCCACCCACATCTTCATTTTAAAAGGTACTAAACATATACTGGTTCACATAAAAAAGGCTAATCAAACACTGGTTCAAATAAATAAAACAAGATATACAATACAAGTTATACACATACGTCCTCATGTATAAATGACACTGGCCTAATATGCATAAATCCACCCAAGGTCACCAATTCATAACTGTGTATAAACACAAGAAACCTATGCTGACAGTAAAAGTACACAATTCCTATATAGTAGTAGCTCTCTAGACTCTACGTATAAGCAGCTGTGTGGAAACTCCCACAAATCTATGTCCTTGCTTTGGGCCGAGACTTTTTTCCTAAACATGAATACCACTCCAGGCATGAATCGCATGCCAGAGATGTGTGGCCGCCATCAACCGAATCGTCGGTGTCCTTGTTGCAAATTGGACATATCCACAGTGGGTTTGCAGAGTTTGCCTTAACGACCTCCTCCACAAGGAGCCACGTTTTACAAGTGAAGTATTTCTTCACGCGAAACACGTCAAGGCTTGGATCCATGATTTTAGCTGGAAGACGCTCGGGGCAGACTTCAACATCATCTCTCTCCATGTCCCCCACCAGTGTAAACTGCTTTCGTCAATCTTAAAGACTGGATACTGCACTATATAAGAATTTACCTTTACTTTTACATACAACATAAATCAAATTATAAACAATTCCATATTGACAGCAGACCAGATAATGTTTTTTCTTAGTTTTGTTTTTTGGAGAGGATCCTTCTTCACACACACACACACACACACACACACACACACACACACACACACACACACACACACACACACACACACACACACACACACACACACACACACACACACACACACACACACACACACACACACACACACACACACACACACACACACACACACACACACACACACACACACACACACACACACACACACACACACACACACACACACACACACACACACACACACACACACACACACACACACACACACACACACACACACACACACACACACACACACACACACACACACACACACACACACACACACACACACACACACACACACACACACACACACACACACACACACACACACACACACACACACACACACACACACACACACACACACACACACACACACACACACACACACACACACACACACACACACACACACACACACACACACACACACACACACACACACACACACACACACACACACACACACACACACAAACACACACACACACACACACACACACACACACACACACACACACACACACACACTTTCTTTAATGACATGTTCACTTGGGAACTATATCTCTGGCTTTTATACACACCCTCCGAGATGGGTCTCTTCAACATACTAAACGACGACGAGATGTCCGAGATTGAGTGAGAGCTGTGCGCGGGGGGAGTGCCCCAGCTCAGATCTAATAGCTCTGGTTACAATATTAATAAGAGCAACACTAGTTAAAAAGAACATTCATAAAATACACAGCGCTATTGTCATTTCTGATATTTTATTCACCCTATCAATACAGATACACGAATTAGAACGACGTCACAATGCCCAATAGCACTGGATACAAGATTGCAGTGTGCCCTTAAACTACGCGACGCCAACACGTCATCAATGTTGGGCTGTTGTCCCGTCTGTGAGGCGGGTTGCTGTTCTTCCTTGTCCTGCCGCTACTGATTGGCCGACATCTCACCAATCACGAATACCGTACCATACGACCCGGCCTTCGAAATATGGCGTTTGGCCTTCTCCTTTTGTTTATTTGCCGTTCGATCATTCCTCTTTGTCGCCGGGCGAGATTGCCTCTTTGTCTTCGTCTTCGGCCGAGTTGTCGCTAGGCGTCGCTTCGCTAGTCGAGCCGCGGAAGCTGTTCTGTGCAAGACGATGATGAAGATGACACAGACGAGAACAACCACGAAGCAAACCGCGAGTCGCTTCACGATGTCACATAGGTAGTTGTCTGAATCGAAACAAACATTAGTTGTACATATTTTTATGAATGTCTTTTTAATAGGCTACAAGAATCAACGCTTGCCTGTGCTGAGATGTCTTGGTCGCCTTTACTGTATTTGTCAGTGTTTATTCTGACTGATATAATAAATTTTGTTGAATTCACAATTCATTGTTCATAAAAAAATCCACAGTAAACTCGAGACAAAATAATGTTAACTCAAAATGTAGTGTTCTGGTGTGTAGGTGTGATGATGTGGTGGTGTGGAGGTGTGGTGGTATAGAGATGTGGTGGTAAGGATGTGTGGTGGTGTGGAGGTGTGGTGGTCTGGTGGTATAGAGATGTGGTAGTGAGGAGGTGTGGTGATGTGGTGGTGTGGTGGTGTGGTGGTGTGGTGGTGTGGTGGAGTGGTGGTGTGGTGGAGTGGTGGTGTGGTGGTATAGAGACGTGGTGGTGAGGAGTTGTGGTGTGGTGGTGTGGTGGAGTGGTGGTGTGGTGGAGTGGTGGAGTGGTGGTGTGGTGGAGTGGTGGTGTGGTGGTGTGGTGGTATAGAGATGTGGTGGTAAGGATGTGTGGTGGTGTGGAGGTGTGGTGGTCTGGTGGTATAGATATGTGGTGGTGAGGAGGTGTGGTGGTGTGGTGGTGTGGAGGTGTGGTGGTCTGGTGGTATAGAGATGTGGTGGTGAGGAGGTATGGTGGTGTGGTGGTGTGGAGGTGTGGTGGTCTGGTGGTATAGAGATGTGGTGGTGAGGAGGTGTGGTGGTGTGGTGGTCTGGTGGTCTGGTGGTCTGGTGGTCTGGTGGTATAGAGATGTGGTGGTGGGGAGATGTGGTGGTAAGGATGTGTGGTGGTGATGAGGTGTGGTGATGTAGAGGTGTGGAGATGTGGATGTGTGGTGGTGTGGAGGTGGTGACGTGGAGGTGTCGTCGTGTGGGGGTATGGTGATTTGAAGGTGTAGTGGTGCGGATGTGTGTTCGTGAGGTGTGGTGTCAGCGTATATCTTGTTTCTGATTATATCAGAGTGTAGCATGTGGAAGGCTGTATCTAGACATTTCATTGCAAATTGATGCTTAGT
>CBDHHR010000798.1:22500-25000 GCA_965263245.1 Metamycoplasmataceae bacterium
CGGACCGTTTGATGGTATATCGCCACCTGTCGGAGTAGTCTAGCTCTAGTCCTGTTACCCGATTTATCCTGGATGAGAGCGAGGCTTATAAAACGCACTCTGACAACTCACTGCTGTCACATGGTATCAATGTTTCGAATTAATTCATAAGTCTACGTGTAAAACCACCATCAATGCCTAAATATTGTTTTCGATAACGAAAATATGTTGCAAAATACCTACATTCAAAATAAACAATATAATATATATTTTTCTCGGATTCAGTGTTGAAAATAACCGAAGGCATAACATTCCACGATAGCAGTTAATTCGCGTTTTTTTTTAGCCAATCATGTTCTCCACCGATATTTGGGTTACAAAAACAGTAATATTGAAGGCGTACACAATGAACCACAACAAATACTGTGTCCGCCACGGCATCTGTATAATCGAAGCTATCGTCGAACATTCTGTCGGAAATGTTGTCACTCCAATTCTGACGCGTTACTGTTAATCAAGATTAACGTGAAAAGAACACAACGAGGTAATCCGCAAGGAACACACCCACTCGTTTAGTGGTCAAGTAATTATTTCTGCATTGGCTGTGGAAATAGTAAACGAAATGGTTACAAAGACCCACCACAAGCAACGCGGAAGAAAAATATTACAGTATACTAATAATAATAATGAAATTTATTTTGATACTAGTCTCCAGGGTATAGCTCTGTTCAACAGTGTGTACACACTACATAGTCATTTATAAACACAATGTGTATTTATATATATATACAAATAAAAAGACTTAGTGATTTAATTGTGACTATGACTTTTGTATAAAATATAATACATATCTATATAAATAAATAAAGTGAGACTCAGGTAGTAAAACAAATTGATTATATATGCATGTTATAACATCGGGAAGTATCAATCGTGACCCAAGTTTACAAACATTTTCCTAATGTAATTCTCACATATACGAGGCCGATTTCTCCTCAGCAGCTTCGTTTTATTTTTCACCTCTCTGTGGTTTCATTTCGGCCGTTTCCGAAACTTCGAAGTTAACCTGGATGGACCCGTTGTGCTCGACGCCGAAGATGCGGTTGAAAGCGAGGCATGTGAAGTTGTTGACGCCGGCCATGTCGGCGCTAATGACGAGCCTAGCGCCGCTGCGTCTTTCGCTCGTTGCGCTGTCCAGCCACTCGTGACGGTGTGCAGTGGGCCGTGACGAGGACGTTATCGTCAGAGTTGTGCCGACGCTGTAGATCTGCCGCCGCGGACGAACGCTCAGAACTGGAGAGTCTACACCAAAGACGGACAGGTGAATGTAAGGCACCGTTCACCACTGTTAGCATTTATCTAGACGTACCAAGCGTAGTAATTCAGCTTTCACCATGCCACCATTCTTATATATCTTTGTTCCGCCGATATAACAAATTTTATACTCTTCAGGATTTTAAAGGTAAGTTATTTTAATGCGGTGTGACCCGCCTTCAGGATATGGCCCGCAAGTCTCGTCTGTCGCTATTGGACAACGAGACTGGGACCAGCTGTGTATCGTCTCGCCAAGTATCGCCCAAAACGGACCGAAAACGAGAATCATCCTTTTGCTTAAAACGATTTACCATTTACTCGTGGCAAAAATGTTCACCAATGCTGCAAGTAAAACTATTTGTATAAAAATATCAAAAATTATCTTTAGCCTAAGGTTCGATACAGTAATATATGGTTCGAACCTGGTTTCTTTCGATTGAGACCTCGGCGTTCTTGGAATTACGAAGAAACCGTCTTATGACATGTAACAAATTCATATTTCCGCCGGCCATTTTATAAGCCTGACGGAACTGATTGGCAGGCAACTAGAAATGTGATGGATGTCACAGTTATGTGTGGTAATGTGTTGTGCAATATTTACAGTAGACGACCAGAGGGTCGGAATGATATCCTGGCCGATCGATCGGGACGTTGGTGGCCCGACTGACGTCAGACATGCCGTGTCCATTCGGCATGGGATACGTTGCTAGGCAACGGTACACGTAGCCGTGCAAGGAGCGGAGAGCACGGACATGGATAGACGTGAACGTCTTGCCACTTGCCCACGTTCTGGCGTCTACAACATGTACACGTGTGTTACGTTGACTTGTAATGTAGACGTCACAAAACACGTGCACATGTGTTTGTGTGTGCGAGTCTCCGTGTGTTCGTGCCTGTGTTTTGTGTTTTTGTGCCTGCGACAGGCACGAACGCACGCGGGCGTACCAACGCATGTACACATAACGTATACACGCATGTATACACCCGCACGCACATACTCACCCACGCATTCACATACATACACGCGCGCACATACGCACGCACACACGGACACACGCTCGCACGCACGCACGCACGCACGCACGCACGCACGCACGCACGCACGCACACACACACACACACACACACACACACACACACACACACACACACACACACACACACACACACACACACACACACACACACACACACACACACACACACA
>CBDHHR010000798.1:27500-28942 GCA_965263245.1 Metamycoplasmataceae bacterium
TCTCCTCTTTCTCTCTTCCTCTACCCTATCTCCTCACTTTCTCTCTATCCCCGTTTCTCTCTCTCTCTATCTCTCGTTCATACGAACGAATGAACGAGAGATAGAGAGAGAGAAACGGAGATAGAGAGAGAGAGTGAGGAGATAGGGTTCGTCCGTCCGTCCGTCCGTCCGTCCGTCCGTCCGTCCGTCCGTCCGTCCGTCCGTCCGTCCGTCCGTCCGTCCGTCCGTCCGTCCGTCCGTCCGTCCGTCCGTCCGTCCGTCCGTCCGTCCGTCCGTCCGTCCGTCCGTCCGTCCGTCCGTCCGTCCGTCCGTCCGTCCGTCCGTCCGTCCGTCCGTCCGTCCGTCCGTCCGTCCGTCCGTCCGTCCGTCCGTCCGTCCGTCCGTCCGTCCGTCCGTCCGTCCGTCCGTCCGTCCGTCCGTCCGTCCGTTCGTCCGTCCGTTCGTATCGTCATTTACCTATTTGCTAAATGGTGTACAATTGCGATGTTCGATTACGAATATCTTACTATTTATATTTTGTTCCCTCCACATAACTTGAATGCTCATCCATTCATTAAATACAGCATTTACAATAATATAATTAAAAGAAATTGATAGAATTACTTACAATTCCTTGCAAAATAAATATGTATAAAACATAGACCTGCAGTTTTAAAATGGCAATGATAATTTTGTCATGCTAAATGCGAAATTCAACATCATACAGAAACATTAGTGCCGATTTTTCAGAGAGTAATTTACTATCCGGTACTTTTTAAAACAGCTTTTGTTTCGAATCTCGACAGTCTAGTATTGCAGTTGCTATTATTGTCTAGCGGTTTCCGTCGGCTTTGCCACGAAAACGATTATATATTAGTGAATTACAGGTGTATATCATTGTAGCATGACATAGGCCTATCGTAGAACAAACATTCCTGCATAGACCCCTCTATGGTTGTATCTTTTAAACTTCACCTTATGTTGTTGTCATTAATAAACATGTTTATCGCTAGAATGTCAACAAATTACATTGGAATGTCTGATCACACCACGTGTACCGCGTCCATTTTTGATGGTTCGGAGGATTGTTTGCTAGGCTATTGGTCACGTGATGTATTGGTCAATTTGATCTTATTAGGAACATTCCAGCACACAACCGTTTTCTTTTCTGCTATACATATACTAAAATGTGAATGTTCATAATTTGTATTGTTGTTTTACGTTGCTGGGAACATTAAAGAAGACGTATCTTGGTGATACTGTTTGAAGCAGATTGTATGACATTAAACGTAACTCGGGAATATCTTAGAAGACATACACATTAAAAACCGTGCCTCGTGTTCTCTTCTGTCAGATACTGGACGGGGCACTTTGCAGCGCATTTAAAGTCCAATGAGAATTAGTGAGTCCACTACAGATTACACATTTACGCCCTGTGTGGGATCATTTACTTCACCTGGCAT
>CBDHHR010000799.1:0-7500 GCA_965263245.1 Metamycoplasmataceae bacterium
CAAAATAATCGCAGAACTTAAGCATCAAGTTACTATTGAATAGCCGATTTTAATCCGCACATTGGAATAATTAGTCGGCCGCTGACACATGTGTAGAATAATATTTTAGCGAAATGAAATATGTAACTGAGATGACAGTTGTAAATGTCATAGAACACCATGTTTTCATGAAATTTGTCTTTGCAAAATGCGATTAACCATTCATGTATTACCATTCACGTATTACCATTCACGTATTACCATTCACGTATTACCATTCATGTACTACCATTCACGTATTACCATTGATGTATTACCATTCACGTATTACCATTCACGTATTACCATTCATGTATTACCATTCATGTATTACCATTCATGTATTACTATTCACGTATTACTATTCACGTATTACCATTCACGTATTACCATTCACGTATTACCATTCACCATTACCATTCACGTATTATCATTCACGTATTATCATTCACGTATTACCATTCACGTATTACCATTCACTTATTACCATTTACGTATTACCATTCATGTATTATCATTCATGTATTACCATTAATGTATTACCATTCACGTATTACCATTCACGTATTACCATTCACGTATTACAATTCACGTATTACCATTCACGTATTACCATTCACGTATTACCATTCACGTATTACCATTCATGTACTACCATTCACGTATTACCATTGATGTATTACCATTCACGTATTACCATTCACGTATTACCATTCATGTGTTACCATTCATGTATTACCATTCATGTATTACTATTCACGTATTACTATTCACGTATTACCATTCACGTATTACCATTCACGTATTACCATTCACGTATTACCATTCACTTATTACCATTTACGTATTATCATTCACGTATTACCATTCACGTATTACCATTCACTTATTACCATTTACGTATTACCATTCATGTATTATCATTCATGTATTACCATTAATGTATTACCATTCACGTATTACCATTCACGTATTACCATTCACGTATTACCATTCATGTATTATCATTCATGTATTACCATTAATGTATTACCATTCACGTATTACCATTCACGTATTACCATTCACGTATTACAATTCACGTATTACCATTCATGTATTACCATTCATGTATTACCATTCATGTATTACCATTCATGTATTACCATTCACGTATTACCATTCACGTATTACCATTCACGTACTACCATTCACGTACTACCATTCACGTATTACCATTCACGTATTACCATTCATGTATTGCGTATTACCATTCACGTATTACCATTCACGTATTACCATTCATGTATTACCATTCATGTATTACCTTTCATGTATTACCATTCATGTATTACCTTTCATGTATTACCATTCATGTATTACCACTAATGTATTATCATTCATGTATTACCATTCACGTATTAACATTCATGTATTAACATTCATGTATTACCATATGATGAGACAGACAAAGCGGAAGTAGAGCCGAGGTAATGATGACTATCGTGGGCGAGTCACACAGGTGGCGCCACGTAGTGAATCAAGTAGCAAATCATATTGCTAAGAACAGAGCGTCCTCTGCTGGGTAGTTGTTGAACCAACTTTAACTGAACGCTTACTGCGCATCCATACAATGTGTGTAACCGTCTGAGCTAAGACTAACTAACTAACTAATTACAACTTTACTTCATGGTAACTGGAAGCCAAAGATATATTAGGTATATGCATCTAAGAATTAAAACCTAACAATTACACACATGCAGTTTTGTAGAATTAGCCGCATGAAATAAAGAAAATTGTACATTCCTAAACGTTTACAGAGCAGTATTCGTTCCTTGGGACGATTTGTGATGAACAATATAAGTTTCCACTTCTAAAGAAAGTTAAAATTCATCTACAAATACGGAAGTGGCTCTTAGACTGTCGCTGTACCACCATTAGTGTAATAATCTATAGTATTACTTAGCAACGTCACTGTGATAAACGCAGGATTAAGCAACATACCTACATGGTATATGCTAATGTCATGATTAATCTCGAACCTTCTTCATTTATGTAGACACGGTCGCTTGTGTACATGTCGCATTAGTCACAGTTGAACAACAAAACAATATTTATTTACGAACACCGTTTTATTTACAAAAACCCTATTGCATTGCACGCATACATTCGGGGATACTCTCTGATGGGACATGTTTCTTCTTGTGTGTTATAATGTCTACGTGTCTTGTTGTATTACACAAAGATACGAATGTCACGTTGCCGAGGACGTGAAGTTCGTTAGTTACTGTGCGATTTACACGATAGATGCTCTTTATAGCATTATTCTCGTATAACTGTAGTTATTGTGAATATTCACTATAATATATTAAAAATAAATTTACACTATTTAAGAAATGCGTATATAATTCTGAATTATATTTTCGGTAAAAATGTATGCTTGCAAATGAAGATAGCGCCTTATTTGTACGTTTTTCTGAGCAAAAGAGTTTTCCAACAATAAAACATCTCAGAGCAGAGCGTTATCTTAACCTCACAAATGATATAAAATACATTAAATTAAGATTTGTACGACTTAATATACACTTTGGAGGGGACACTTTTGAATAAATAAAACGGGTCTGCAATTTACGTCTCATTGTGTAAAGATATGGAGCGCACACTTTGGAATAAATAGGATCTGCAATGATTGTATAAAGATATGGAGCGAACACTTTGGAATAAATAGGGTCTGCAATGATTGTATAAAGATATGGAGCGGACACTTGAATAAATAGGATCTGCAATGATTGTATAAAGATATGGAGCGGACACTTTTGAATAAATGGGGTCTGCAATGATTGTATAAAGATATGGAGCTGACACTTTGGAATAAATAGGGTCTGCAATGATTGTATAAATATATGGAGCGGATACTTTGGAATAAATAGGGTCTGCAATGATTGCATAAAGATATGGAGCGGACACTTAGGAATAAATAGGGTTTGAAGTGATTGTATAAAGATATGGAGCGGACACTTGAATAAATAGGGTCTGCAATGATTGTATAAAGATATGGAGCGGACACTTTGGAATAAATAGGGTCTGCAATGTTTGTCAATCTAACGCAGGATTCTCAAATACGAGATTATTCCAAGGACACATTCGTTTTATGCAACAATAACCAAAACATGAACAATAACTAACTCAAACCTTGCCTCAATAGAGTCATCTATTCCCAAAAGATTATTCTACCGGAAACAGACGACGCTGTTGACATGTTTAGAAGGCGGCACGAACAGTTACAATATCTTGTTAGACACGCACCATCTAGTGATTCTGTCAGAATGTTTACACAAACATTCGAATATAATAACCTCAATAAATCGCAATATATATGTATGTGGAAAATCAGGATTGTCAAGATCGCATCAAACTCTTTTCGGCGACATGACGTGCATTATGTTGTATCTTATCCTTTGTTGGAAATACTACTCTAACATATTATACTAAAATATTAGAATTATTAAAACTGTGTTTCAGTTATGACACGTGCCTGTCTCCACCCTCTAGTACGTTGATTTTTTGGTGCGCCTCGATATAGGAGTTATGTAAGTTGTACTGTTATTTTAGTTATCCAATTGATATCAAACATTCCACTTTGTTCAGTAGAAAACATATACATCATATATGTTGTCACATCCTACGATGATACAGTATTTATGAAGAGGCTATAATATATATATATATATATATATATATATATATATATATATATATATGTGTGTATATATATATATATATATATATATATATATATATATATATATATATATATATATATATATATATATATCACTACAAGTATCACGTATATATTACATTACTATATACTTCACACGACGTTACAGTCGTCGTTAAGATTAAGTTTACGTTTTGATAAAACGGTTATATCGCAAGTGTAGCCAGCACATAATTGCAAGTCCATAATAATTATATCTCCAGTGTGTGTCTGAGTGACGTCATGTGCGACGTCAGACGTAGCTGGGCGACGTCGGACGTAGCTGAGCGACGTCAAACGTAGTCAGTGATATACTTAGCAATGTTCCCCAGTTCGCGCTGCGCATACTTCATGCCCATCAGGTTGAAGAGTCCGTGTGTGCCCGGACACTGCGCCAGCTTCACCTTAACCCCGCCGGCTTCCAGACGGCGTGCGAACATGATGCCCTCGTCTTTCAGCACGTCGTGGTCCATCACCATGATGTAGGTCCGTGGCAACCCCCTCGTCGTCGACGTCAACAGGGGTGAGAAATACGGGTTCGTAAAGACCCGCTCCACCCGTCTCCACAGCCTGGTGCTGCCACACCGGAAGCGCATGGCGTTGCGCTTATGGTGAGGCGTGTACGTCTTGGCCGGAAGTAGTCGCCAGTCGACGTATCGAGCGTATTTCGCCTTCGCACTGGCCGTCGTGTGGTAGTTTCGGGCGAAGTCTTTCAGGCTGAAGTCGGCGGTGCCGTTTGAGCCGAAAGCGTACCTGAATACAGAGCGCCATGACACCGTCATACAAGTAGGTCGCCTCTGTACTGACAGACAGGTTAGCCCCTTAAGTTCTGTTGAATTTAAAAGAAAGTAAAATGTTAATTTTTCATATAGCGCAGTATTAACTCATCAATACTGATCACGCCGCTGTACCCTTTACCCCGTTCAAACAGACACAATCTCGATTCTCTGGGAAATATCCAGCCGAGAAGGAAGGACACAGACAGAAGGAACAGTATTGAGACCGACCTCGTCCCAGAATATAGGAGAGAGAAGATTGTGAAGCCTACTCGCAACTCACGCAACAACCTGAACAACAACTGTCAGACATAATACTACACACCTCTCGCAACAACCTGAACAACAACTGTCAGACAGAATACTACACAACTCTCGCAACAACCTGAACAACAACTGTCAGACACAATACCACACACCTCTCGCAACAACCTGAACAACAACTGTCAGACATAATACTACACACCTCTCGCAACAACCTGAACAGCAACTGTCAGACATAATACAACAGCTCTCGCAACAACCTGAACAACAACTGTCAGACATAATACCACACAGCTCTCGCAACAACCTGAACAACAACTGTGAGACATAATATTACACACCTCTCGCAACAACCTGAACAACAACTGTCAGACATAATACCACACAGCTCTCGCAACAACCTGAACAGCAACTGTCATACATAATACCACACAGCTCTCGCAACAACCTGAACAACAACTGTCAGACATAATATTACACACCTCTCGCAACAACCTGAACAACAACTGTCAGACATAATACCACACAGCTCTCGCAACAACCTGAACAGCAACTGTCATACATAATACCACACAGCTCTCGCAACAACCTGAACAACAACTGTCAGACATAATACCACACAGCTCTCGCAACAACCTGAACAACAACTGTCAGACATAATACTACACACTTCTTGCAACAACCTGAACAACAACTGTCAGACATAATACCACACAGCTCTCGCAACACCCTGAACAACAACTGTCAGAAATAATACCTCACAGCTCTCGCAACAACCTGAACAACAACTGTCAGACCTAATACTATACAGCTCTCGCAACAACCTGAACAACAACTGTCAGACCTAATACCACACAGCACTCGCAACAACCTGAACAACAACTGTCAGACATAATACCTCACAGCTCTCGCAACAACCTGAACAACAACTGTCTGACATAATACTACACAGCTCTCGCAACAACCTGAACAACAACTGTCTGACATAATACTACGCAACTCTCGCAACAAGCGTGCAATAAAAATGTGCATAGATATTAGTTTGGACCAAAAGAATATATCAGTGTTGACCCCGGCGACAGGAGCGTAACACAACAGTACATATAACTCAACAAGGCTACCAGGGTACAACAGAACAAAGTACATAAGAACTCAACAAGGCTACAAGGGTACAACAGAACAAAGTACATAAGAACTCAACAAGGCTACAAGGGTACAACAGAACAAAGTACATAAGAACTAAACAACAAGGCTACAAGGGTACAACAGAACAAAGTACATAAGAACTCAACAAGGCTACAAGGGTACAACAGAACAAAGTACATAAGAACTCAACAAGGCTACAAGGGTACAACAGAACAAAGTACATAAGAACTCAACAAGGCTACAAGGGTACAACAGAACAAAGTACATAAGAACTCATCAAGGCTACAAGGGTACAACAGAACAAAGTACATAAGAACTCAACAAGGCTACAAAGGTACAACAGAACAAAGTACATAAGAACTCAACAAGGCTACAAGGGTACAACAGAACAAAGTACATAAGAACTCAACAAGGCTACAAGGGTACAACAGAACAAAGTACATAAGAACTCAACAAGGCTACAAGGGTACAACAGAACAAAGTACATAAGAACTCATCAAGGCTACAAGGGTACAACAGAACAAAGTACATAAGAACTCATCAAGGCTACAAGGGTACAACAGAACAAAGTACATAAGAACTCAACAAGGCTACAAAGGTACAACAGAACAAAGTACATAAGAACTCAACAAGGCTACAAGGGTACAACAGAACAAAGTACATAAGAACTCAACAAGGCTACAAGGGTACAACAGAACAAAGTACATAAGAACTCATCAAGGCTACAAGGGTACAACAGAACAAAGTACATAAGAACTCAACAAGGCTACAAAGGTACAACAGAACAAAGTACATAAGAACTCAACAAGGCTACAAGGGTACAACAGAACAAAGTACATAAGAACTAAACAAGGCTACACAGGTACAACAGAACAAAGTACATAAGAACTCAACAAGGCTACAAGGGTACAACAGAACAAAGTACATAAGAACTCAACAAGGCTACAAGGGTACAACAGAACAAAGTACATAAGAACTCAACAAGGCTACAAGGGTACAACAGAACAAAGTACATAAGAACTCAACAAGGCTACAAGGGTACTACAGAACAAAGTACATAAGAACTCAACAAGGCTACAAGGGTACAACAGAACAAAGTACATAAGAACTCAACAAGGCTACAAGGGTACAACAGAACAAAGTACATAAGAACTCAACAAGGCTACAAGGGTACAACAGAACAAAGTACATAAGAACTCAACAAGGCTACACAGGTACAACAGAACAAAGTACATAAGAACTCAACAAGGCTACAAGGGTACAACAGAACAAAGTACATAAGAACTAAACAAGGCTACAAGGGTACAACAGAACAAAGTACATAAGAACTCAACAAGGCTACAAGGGTACAACAGAACAAAGTACATAAGAACTCAACAAGGCTACAAGGGTACAACAGAACAAAGTACATAAGAACTCAACAAGGCTACAAGTGTACAACAGAACAAAGTACATAAGAATTAAACAAGGCTACAAAGGTACAACAGAACAAAGTACATAAGAACTCCACAAGGCTACAAGGGTACAACAGAACAAAGTACATAAGAACTCAACAAG
>CBDHHR010000799.1:15000-20000 GCA_965263245.1 Metamycoplasmataceae bacterium
TCCCTCCCTCCCTCCCTCCCTCCCTCCCTCCCTCCCCTCCCTCCCTCCCTCCCTCCCTCCCCCTCCCTCCCTCCCTCCCTCCCTCCCTCCCTCCCTCCCTCCCTCCCTCCCTCATTCCAACCCCCTCTCTCTCTCTTTCTCTCTCTTCTTCTTCTCTCTGTCTGTCTGTCTGTCTGTCTGTCTGTCTGTCTGTCTGTCTGTCTGTCTGTCTGTCTGTCTGTCTGTCTGTCTGTCTGTCTGTCTGTCTGTCTGTCTGTCTGTCTGTCTGTCTGTCTGTCTGTCTGTCTGTCTGTCTGTCTGTCTGTCTGTCTGTCTGTCTGTCTGTCTGTCTGTCTGTCTGTCTGTCTGTCTGTCTGTCTGTCTGTCTGTCTGTCTGTCTGTCTGTCTGTCTGTCTGTCTGTCTGTCTGTCTGTCTGTCTGTCTGTCTCCCTCCCTGTCTGTCCCTCCCTCTGTCTGTCTGTCTGTCTGTCTGTCTGTCTGTCTGTCTGTCTGTCTGTCTGTCTGTCTGTCTGTCTGTCTGTCTGTCTGTCTGTCTGTCTGTCTGTCTGTCTGTCTGTCTGTCTGTCTGTCTGTCTGTCTGTCTGTCTGTCTGTCTGTCTGTCTGTCTGTCTGTCTGTCTGTCTGTCTGTCTGTCTGTCTGTCTGTCTGTCTGTCTGTCTGTCTGTCTGTCTGTCTGTCTGTCTGTCTGTCTGTCTGTCTGTCTGTCTGTCTGTCTGTCAGTCTGTCTGTCTGTCTGTCTGTCTGTCTGTCTGTCTGTCTGTCTGTCTGTCTCTATGTATCTGCCTGTCTCTCTCTCCCTTCCTCCTCTCTCTCTCTCTCTCTCTCTCTCTCTCTCTCTCTAACCTCCCCTCTTTCACAATACCTCTTCCCTTCATTCCTCCTAGCCCTCTCTGTGTGTCTCTTCTGCAGCGTCACTTCCTCCAGGCCACAAGGCGTGTTGCTGGGATATATTTCTGTCCCTTTTCGCACGTATTATATCCACCTCTCGACTCTGTACGCGGCCTTTACAGATCAGCTTCACTCGGACGTTTATGTCTGTTTTTTCACACACAAGATATTTATTTCACTTGGCCGAGTACACATGGTTATCTTTACCTGTGTAAATGTCGCACGCAAATGACTGTCACCGTGTGTACTCAAAATATTACGCGGCGTACCTGGCGCTGACCATTGTTATGTGTGATACCTGCGTTGACCAGGTGACGTGCGTGTGACATCCGCACGTGAAATGACGTACGAGTATCGATCATGGACTCGTTAGTAACGCGACACACACCTACCGTGGGAGATACGGCCGTTTATGCGTTTATATCATCACATCCGGTACGGATTGCAAATGTTTTATCTCAATGCCTTTGACATGTCTTACGGGATACGAAACCCTACAAGAATATTAAACACGACAAGTCTACAAACCGACCGGATAATCGCAGTGTTTATTACGGTGGTTTATAGGTATTTAACTGCCCTGCTAAAGGCAACATTTACTGTGATCAGCGACAGCATGCTGTGTTTTATTCTAATATTTCCACTAGTGTTATTGCGTATATTTATTTGTATGATATAGATAAGATGAAGATAATATCAATTTATTATGTGGCAAATTACAGTTGGATTGTACATATACATTCATACTAAAATCAACAATTCCATACAATGTCATATTAATGTACAATGTTAGCATATCTTGTTAAAAATTAAAATCATCATTGGAAATCTACGTAATAAATTTTAAACATACACATTAAAATATACTTTACATAAACATTGTCATAAAACAAATTAAAAGGTTAATTCAAATTAAACTGTCTGTTAAAATACATGTCCATTACTAGCCGATCTGAAAATGCTCTAAACACCACGGAATTAAGGTCGGCTATGAAAGCGATTCGGTTATGTTTAATTTTCCACTGCTCGGTAGAGGTTTTTGTTGTATTGTGAAACCATTGAAACAGATCGTTGGTGCTGTCTATTGTATTTAGATATCCGGATCAAACTAATTTCCTGAAACAGGCGAACACAAACATAATATAGTAATTACACAGTCTAGCCAGTAATCATAATTAGTCTAATTCGGCTGTTGCAGACAGACGACTCCAGAGGTCGATTATTGGAGCTACTAATGTTCGGCCAACATGAGTGAGTGGGCTCGTTGTAGCGCTTACATTTTTCCGGGCGTTAAAAACGTTCCGGTTGAGGTTTCTGCGCATTCGAGATATATGTAAATATCATCAATGTGCAGCGAAAAGACAAAACATTTATGGTATGACTATTACGGGTTGTTCGTTAGGATGTATATAACCTCTCAGCAAAGTCATTTGTCGCAAATTAACACGAGGCAAACAAGTTTTGAGGCATATTTTGATAGCAAGCGTAAATCACGTGACAGTAGTGCGCCATAATCCGTGACAGTGATTTATAAAAAAACGTAATATTTTATTGCGTTGAACGACATTTTAAGAAACTCTTCACAGTAATCATGACAGGTAAGATAGGGAACAGCTCGTGGCATTTATACCGAAAATGCTTTGTTGTTTCGCTGGACATTGGTGATTTTACATTTATTGCGCATGCGCAGAAACGTCAACCGGAACGTTTTTAACGCCCGGAAAAAGTAAGCGCGACATCGTTCATACAACGGAAGTGACTGTTTCACTCACTCAACCAAACTGCATCACGACTGACGGGTTTGCCCTCGACACGCATAATTATATCGCCACTCCCGCCATTCCCGCACCCAGCAACGAATACTGCTCTATTGACGTCATCTATTCCGATGGTCAACCAATATAACGCACGCTCGCACACACACACACACACACACACATACACACACACACACACACACACACACACACACACACACACACACACACACACACACACACACACATACGCACACACACACACACACGCACACACACACACACGCACACACACACGCACACACACACACATACACACACACGCACGCACACAAACACACACACACACACACACACACACACACACACACACACACACACACACACACACACACACACACACACACACACACACGCACAAACACAGATTGTTGTGTGTAGGCCTATGTAACGCTTCCGAAGGCAATTTCGATTCATTGGGCTTTATATAAGCTCTTCATTATGATTAGTATTACTGTTATTACTAATATTGGTATTATTCATTATTATGGCTGCGGACTCGGTTATCCGACTCCTCCTCAATGTCCGCCATTTACAGATACATTCTCTCTGATCACATTTGGATCGTACACCGACTACCAGAGATCACGTGATTAATTTAGGTTGTCTTGAGGAAATCCTTGCTCTACATCGCCGTCCGGTACACGACAGAAGGTGTCAACCTTTCCCGGTTTCCCTACATGCATCTCCTTTCTCAGGGCTCTGAGTATTTCCTGTGGCAACCGTGTAACGGTAGGTGGTGCCCTCTATCGTCTCACCTTCCCTGTGGATTACTGAAATAGTGCCAGGACCTTTATGGTATCTCTGTTCAATGTGTCCACCTCGTAATATCTGTCTTCTTAAATATGTCATATTGAAGGCTTTAATCTACTTTCACTTGACGCAATAAAAGTGTCGTATTCATAGGTAACTTCCGCCACCACAAGGATGGACCTTCGACGTCCTGTAAAGGTTAGTCTTGTGTCTAGACGAAGAAAGTTCGTTACTATTTCGTACGTATTACTGTAGAGATGCTGGTGATGTTGTTGTAATTGTTGTTGTTGTTGCTGTTGTTGTTGTTGTTGTTGTTGTTGTTGTTGTTGTTGTTGTTGTTGTTGTTGTTGTTGTTGTTGTTGTTGTTGTTGTTGTTGTTGTTGTTGTTGTTGTTGTTGTTGTTGTTGTTGTTGTTGTTGTTGTTGTTGTTGTTGTTGAGACACGTGTCTTTACGAACTCTATCAAGTTGGAATAAAACAAACTGTTGATTACTGCAGGAGCGGCAGAGAGACGAGACGCTCCTCTAGACACAAGACAGTGGAGTCTAGTGGAGACTACTGAGACACTCACTTGCACGGGAAGGTCTGAGACGCGATGCACGACTGGGCCCAGTTCGGTGACTCCACACGGGTGTACGTCACCGTCTCCACGAGCCATGGTTTGGTCTTGATGCTAGTGACAGGTGACAGGGTGACAGACAGGACAGCCGTCAGGACAGCCAGCCACGGCGTCAAAGCTCGCGACAGACGCCTGTGTGACGGTGTAGCCATGACGTACTGAAGACAGAGACACAGAGACTAGGTACTTAGGTGAGACAGTGTGTATGTAGGTGTATCTAGTGTTTGGGCGGTTGTAAATATGTGCGAGCAGGTATGTGTGTGTGCGTGCGGGCGCGTGTGTGCAATACTATGTGTGTGAGAGTGTCTGGTGTGCGTGGGGTTGTAAATGTGTGCACAGTGTCTGTCGGACTGTCTGTCTGTCTGTCTGTCTGTATGTATGTATGTATGTATGTATGTATGAATGTATGTATGTATGTATGTATGTATGTATGTATGCATGCATGTATGCATGTATGCATGTATGCATGTATGCATGTATGTATGTATGTATGTATGTATGTATGTATGTATGTATGTATGTATGTATGTATGTATGTATGTATGTCCGCCTGTCTGTATGTCTGTCTGTCTATATGTGCGTGTGCGTGTTTGTACGTGTGTGTATGTGTGTGTACGTGTGTGTACGTGTGTATGTGTATGTGTGTGTACGTACGCGTGTATGTGTGTACGTGTGCGTGTTTGTCCGTACCCTGTTTGGAGTGTGCGCGGTGTGTGCACGTGTGTGTGTACGTGTGGGCATTCGTTTGACATCTGCGTACATAATCCAAATATAGCTAATTATTTAGCTATGTTCAAATGGTACCTGAAGTCGTTTTTAGTACTTCACTCGTTTGCTCGTTCTAATAAGCACAACTCCATTCAAATGCTTACTGTGACGATCTAGTCAGTGCAGCTACAAAACCGCCCTACAAACTTACCCGTA
>CBDHHR010000799.1:30000-32500 GCA_965263245.1 Metamycoplasmataceae bacterium
CCAGTCATAAACTGTTCTCTGTTCACTGTGGAGATTGTACAGTCATAACCTGTCCTCATTTCACTGTGGAGATTGCCCTGTCATAAACTGTTCTCTGTTCACTGTGGGGATTGCACAGTCATAATCTGTCCTCAGTTCACTGTGGAGATTGTCCAGTCATAAACTGTCCTCAGTTCACTGTGGAGATTGTCCAGTCATAAACTGTCCTCAGTTCACTGTGGAGATTGTCCAGTCATAAACTGTCCTCATTTCACTGTGGAGATTGTACAGTCATAAACTGTCCTCAGTTCATTGTGGAGATTGTACAGTCATAGACTATCCTCAGTTCACTGTGGAGATTGCACAGTCATAAACTGTTCTCTGTTCACTGTGGAGATTGTCCAGTCATAAACTGTCCTCAGTTCACTGTGGAGATTGTACAGTCATAAACTGTCCTCAGTTCATTGTGGAGATTGCACAGTCATAAACTGTCCTCAGTTCACTGTGGAGATTGTCCAGTCATAAACTGTTCTCTGTTCACTGTGGAGATTGTCAAGTCATAACCTGTCCTCAGTTCACTGTGGAGATTGTACAGTCATAAACTGTTCTCTGTTCACTGTGGAGATTGTTCAGTCATAAACTGTCCTCAGTTCACTGTGGAGATTGTCCAGTCATAAACTGTCCTCAGTTCACTGTGGAGATTGTACAGTCATAAACTGTCCTCAGTTCATTGTGGAGATTGTCCAGTCATAAACTGTTCTCTGTTCACTGTGGAGATTGTCCAGTCATAAACTGTCCTGAGTTCACTGTGGAGATTGTCCATTCATAAACTGTCCTCAATTCACTGTGGAGATTGTACAGTCATAAACTGTCCTCAGTTCACTGTGGAGATTGTCCAGTCATAAACTGTCCTCAATTCACTGTGGAGATTGTACAGTCATAAACTGTCCTCAGTTCACTGTGGAGATTGTACAATCATAAACTGTCATCAGTTCACTGTGGAGATTGTACATTCATAAAGTATCCTCAATTCACTGTGGAGATTGTACAGCCATAAACTGTCCTCAGTCCAACGTGGAGATTGTCCAGTTATAAACTGTCCTCAGCTCACTGTGGAGGTTGTCCAGTCATAAACTAACGGCGAACTACCGCTAAACAGATGTTACAAGTCTTAAAGCGTGGAGTAGTGACGTCAGACGCCAGCACCAGCAGCAACCAATGCGCGAAGACCTTTCGTACACAAAGACCTACCACTGTTTATAGCCAGATACTTATTCGTACAGCTAGATGAACAGAAACAACACAGAGTGGACGAAGTGACCTACGGTCGACACAACAGCACAACGAGCCCTGTTGTTATCGAGTCAGAGTCCAAAGCGACAGTTGGATCAACACAATAATCTGGTAGTCCCAACAGTGTTGTCTTTCTTATCAACTAAACGTACTCTTAGACATTCCAATCAATTACACCTTTTTTAAATACATCAGTTGCGTAACTGACCATCGTAACGGACACTGTAAACTGTCTTACGAATATGTGGCATTGTGTCGTGGTCCCAGATTCGGTACGAATCTGCCGAACGTGCACCCGCAACGGCAGCAGGCCAGGATTCTCCGTTGTCACTAACTTAGTTTCCGTTAGTAATACATCAAGAATCCCAACGTGATTGCTATTCGCAAGTTTTAAATAAAAATGCATGCGCGTCAAGCGAATTGGCGAAATTCGTCCCTGGCGTGACGTCAGCCGTCAGTGCCACGTCAGAGCAGATAAAAGCGGGACTACGCTTACGCTCGCATGCCAGGTGTACGTTTAGCCGAATCTGGGACCGGCCGAATCTGGGACCACCACAGCGGTTCCACCCTACCCCGATTCTGACGTAACCCCCAAGATGATCTAGTCACGCCAAGTCAGGCACTGCCAAACTTGTCTCGGTGTTAACAGCGACTCACACAAGCGCTATGTTCCCATTGCTACGGTACATAACTGTACGTGTCTGTACATAACTGTACGTGTGTGTACAGAGGCTGTGAAGACAATTTACCAACCAACAGGAAGCAGCGATGAATCATTGCTAAAGCAGACAATGGAACCCTTCACAACAACCATTACTTTATGGAAAAATGGCGTTTTCAACCTAAGAGAATCAAAATTGCGAACGTCATGCCACCTATCGTCTGTAGCAAATCGACCATAACTGCGCAATAAACCCAATAAATCAACACAATGACTGACCGAGTACGTACTCGGTGCCATTATGGTGGTGCGGGAACGTAGCGGGAACGTTGCGTATCTCTTAACGTTTTTATCCGCTCGCACAATCTTCTTCACAGGTCGCGCGGATATGACAAGTTCTCTGTCTCCAAAAATGGTGACACTTCTCAACAGCGCGGTGTGCGCATGCGTATGGATGATTGTGTGTGAGTGTGTATGTGTGTGTGTGTGTGTGTGTGTGTGTGTGTGTGTGTGTGCGTGCGTGCGTGCGTGCGTGTACGTGTGTGTGTGTGTGTGTGTGTGTGTGTG
>CBDHHR010000799.1:42500-59233 GCA_965263245.1 Metamycoplasmataceae bacterium
CTCTTAATTAACCATGTTTGCTATACTCATAATAATTATGTTACGTGTCTCTTAATTAACCGTTTTTGATATCCTCATAATAATTATGTTACGTGTCTCTTAATTAACCATGTTTGATATCCTCATAATAATTATGTTACGTGTCTCTGAATTAACCATGTTTGATATCCTCATAATAATTATGTTACGTGTCTCTTAATTAACCATGTTTGATATCCTCATAATAATTGTGTTACGTGTCTCTTAATTAACCATGTTTGATATCCTCATAATAATTATGTTACGTGTATCTTAATTAACCATGTTTGATATCCTCATAATAATTATGTTATGTGTCTCTTAATTAACCGTGTTTGATATCCTCATAATAATTATGTTACGTGTCTCTTAATTAACAGTGTTTGATATCCTCAAAATAATTATGTTACGTGTCTCTTAATTAACCATGTTTGATATCCTCATAATAATTATGTTACGTGTCTCTTAATTAACCATGTTTGATATCCTCATAATAATTATGTTACGTGTCTCTTAATTAACCATGTTTGATATCTTCATAATAATTATGTTATGTGTCTCTTAATTAACCATGTTTGATATCCTCATAATAATTATATTATGTATCTATTAATTAACCATGTTTGATATCGTCATAATAATTATGTTACGTGTCTCTTAATTAACCGTGTTTGATATCCTCATAATAATTATATTATGCATCTATTAATTAACCATGTTTGATATCCTCATAATAATTATGTTACGTGTCTCTTAGTTAACCATGTTTGATATCCTCATAATAATTATGTTACGTGTCTCTTAATTAACCGTGTTTGATATCCTCATAATAATTATATTATGTATCTATTAATTAACCATGTTTGATATCCTCATAATAATTTTTTTACGTGTCTCTTAATTAACCATGTTTGATATCCTCATAATAATTATGTTACGTGTCTCTTAATTAACCATGTTTGATATCCTCATAATAATTATGTTACGTGTCTCTTAATTAACCGTGTTTTATATCCTCATAATAATTATGTTACGTGTCTCTTAATTAACCGTGTTTGATATCCTCATAATAATTATGTTACGTGTCTCTTAATTAACCATGTTTGATATCCTCATAATAATTATGTTACGTGTCTCTTAATTAACCGTGTTTGATATCCTCATAATAATTATGTTACGTGTCTCTTAATTAAACGTGTTTGATATCCTCATAATAATTATGTTACGTGTCTCTTAATTAACCGTGTTTGATATCCTCATAATAATTATGTTACGTGTCTCTTAATTAACTGTGTTTGATATCCTCATAATAATTATGTTACGTGTCTCTTAATTAACCATGTTTGATATCCTCATAATAATTATGTTACGTGTCTCTTAATTAACCATGTTTGATATCCTCATAATAATTATGTTACGTGTCTCTTAATTAACCATGTTTGATATCCTCATAATAATTATGTTACATGTCTCTTAATTAACCATGTTTGATATCCTCATAATAATTATGTTACGTGTCTCTTAATTAACCATGTTTGATATCCTCATAATAATTATGTTACGTGTCTCTTAATTAACCATGTTTGATATCCTCATAATAATTATGTTACGTGTCTCTTAATTAACCGTGTTTGATATCCTCATAATAATTATGTTACGTGTCTCTTAATTAACCGTGTTTGATATCCTCATAATAATTATGTTACGTGTCTCTTAATTAACCATGTTTGATATCCTCATAATAACTATGTTACGTGTCTCTTAATTAACCATGTTTTATATCCTCATAATAATTATGTTATGTGTCTCTTAATTGACCATGTTTGATATCCTCATAATAATTATGTTACGTGTCTCTTAATTAACCATGTTTGCTATCCTCATAATAATTATGTTACGTGTCTTTTAATTAACCGTTTTTGATATCCTCATAATAATTATGTTACGTGTCTCTTAATTAACCGTGTTTGATATCCTCATAATAATTATGTTACGTGTCTCTTAATTAACCGTGTTTGATATCCTCATAATAATTATGTTACGTGTCTCTTAATTAACCATGTTTGATATCCTCATAATATTTATGTTATGTGTCTCTTAATTAACCGTGTTTGATATCCTCATAATAATTATGTTACGTGTCTCTTAATTAACCATGTTTTATATCCTCATAATAATTATGTTATGTGTCTCTTAATTGACCATGTTTGATATCATAATAATAATTATCTTACGTGTCTCTTAATTAACCATGTTTTATATCCTCATAATACTTATGTTGTGTGTCTCTTAATTGACCATGTTTGATATCATAATAATAATTACCTTACGTGTCTCTTAATTAACCATGTTTGCTATACTCATAATAATTATGTTACGTGTCTCTTAATTAACCGTTTTTGATATCCTCATAATAATTATGTTACGTGTCTCTTAATTAACCATGTTTGATATCCTCATAATAATTATGTTACGTGTCTCTGAATTAACCATGTTTGATATCCTCATAATAATTATGTTACGTGTCTCTTAATTAACCATGTTTGATATCCTCATAATAATTGTGTTACGTGTCTCTTAATTAACCATGTTTGATATCCTCATAATAATTATGTTACGTGTATCTTAATTAACCATGTTTGATATCCTCATAATAATTATGTTATGTGTCTCTTAATTAACCGTGTTTGATATCCTCATAATAATTATGTTACGTGTCTCTTAATTAACAGTGTTTGATATCCTCAAAATAATTATGTTACGTGTCTCTTAATTAACCATGTTTGATATCCTCATAATAATTATGTTACGTGTCTCTTAATTAACCATGTTTGATATCCTCATAATAATTATGTTACGTGTCTCTTAATTAACCATGTTTGATATCTTCATAATAATTATGTTATGTGTCTCTTAATTAACCATGTTTGATATCCTCATAATAATTATATTATGTATCTATTAATTAACCATGTTTGATATCGTCATAATAATTATGTTACGTGTCTCTTAATTAACCGTGTTTGATATCCTCATAATAATTATATTATGCATCTATTAATTAACCATGTTTGATATCCTCATAATAATTATGTTACGTGTCTCTTAGTTAACCATGTTTGATATCCTCATAATAATTATGTTACGTGTCTCTTAATTAACCATGTTTGATATCCTCATAATAATTATGTTACATGTCTCTTAATTAACCATGTTTTATATCCTCATAATAACTATGTTACGTGTCTCTTAATTAACCATGTTTGATATCCTCATAATAATTATGTTACGTGTCTCTTAATTAACCATGTTTGATATCCTCATGATAATTATCTTACGTGTCTCTTAATTAACCATGTTTGCTATCCTCATAATAATTATGTTACGTGTCTCTTAATTAACCGTTTTTGATATCCTCATAATAATTATGTTACGTGTCTCTTAATTAACCGTGTTTGATATCCTCATAATAATTATGTTACGTGTCTCTTAATTAACCGTGTTTGATATCCTCATAATAATTATGTTACGTGTCTATTAATTAACCGTGTTTGATATCCTCATAATAATTATGTTACGTGTCTCTTAATTAACCATGTTTTATATCCTCAAAATATTTATGTTATGTGTCTCTTAATTAACCATGTTTTATATCCTCATAATAATTATGTTACGTGTCTCTTAATTAACCATGTTTGATATCCTCATAATAATTATGTTACGTGTCTCTTAATTAACCATGTTTGATATCCTCATAATAATTATGTTACGTGTCTCTTAATTAACCATGTTTTATATCCTCATAATAATTATGTTACGTGTCTCTTAATTAACCATGTTTGATATCCTCATAATAATTATGTTACGTGTCTCTTAATTAACCATGTTTTATATCCTCATAATAATTATCTTACGTGTCTCTTAATTAACCATGTTTGCTATCCTCATAATAATTATGTTACGTGTCTCTTAATTAACCGTTTTTGATATCCTCATAATAATTATGTTACGTGTCTCTTAATTAACCGTGTTTGATATCCTCATAATAATTATGTTACGTGTCTCTTAATTAACCGTGTTTGATATCCTCATAATAATTATGTTACGTGTCTCTTAATTAACCGTGTTTGATACCCTCATAATAATAATGTTACGTGTCTCTTAATTAACCGTGTTTGATATCCTCATAATAATTATGTTACGTGTCTCTTAATTAACCATGTTTTATATCCTCATAATATTTATGTTATGTGTCTCTTAATTAACCATGTTTGACATCCTCATAATATTTATGTTATGTGTCTCTTAATTAATCATGTTTGACATCCTCATAATAATTATGTTATGTGTCTCTTAATTAACCATGTTTTATATCCTCATAATAATTATGTTACGTGTCTCTTAATTAACCATGTTTGATATCCTCATAATAACTATGTTACGTGTCTCTTAATTAACCATGTTTTATATCCTCATAATAATTATGTTATGTGTCTCTTAATTGACCATGTTTGATATCCTCATAATAATTATGTTACGTGTCTCTTAATTAACCATGTTTGCTATCCTCATAATAATTATGTTACGTGTCTTTTAATTAACCGTTTTTGATATCCTCATAATAATTATGTTACGTGTCTCTTAATTAACCGTGTTTGATATCCTCATAATAATTATGTTACGTGTCTCTTAATTAACCGTGTTTGATATCCTCATAATAATTATGTTACGTGTCTCTTAATTAACCATGTTTGATATCCTCATAATATTTATGTTATGTGTCTCTTAATTAACCGTGTTTGATATCCTCATAATAATTATGTTACGTGTCTCTTAATTAACCATGTTTTATATCCTCATAATAATTATGTTATGTGTCTCTTAATTGACCATGTTTGATATCATAATAATAATTATCTTACGTGTCTCTTAATTAACCATGTTTTATATCCTCATAATACTTATGTTGTGTGTCTCTTAATTGACCATGTTTGATATCATAATAATAATTACCTTACGTGTCTCTTAATTAACCATGTTTGCTATACTCATAATAATTATGTTACGTGTCTCTTAATTAACCGTTTTTGATATCCTCATAATAATTATGTTACGTGTCTCTTAATTAACCATGTTTGATATCCTCATAATAATTATGTTACGTGTCTCTGAATTAACCATGTTTGATATCCTCATAATAATTATGTTACGTGTCTCTTAATTAACCATGTTTGATATCCTCATAATAATTGTGTTACGTGTCTCTTAATTAACCATGTTTGATATCCTCATAATAATTATGTTACGTGTATCTTAATTAACCATGTTTGATATCCTCATAATAATTATGTTATGTGTCTCTTAATTAACCGTGTTTGATATCCTCATAATAATTATGTTACGTGTCTCTTAATTAACAGTGTTTGATATCCTCAAAATAATTATGTTACGTGTCTCTTAATTAACCATGTTTGATATCCTCATAATAATTATGTTACGTGTCTCTTAATTAACCATGTTTGATATCCTCATAATAATTATGTTACGTGTCTCTTAATTAACCATGTTTGATATCTTCATAATAATTATGTTATGTGTCTCTTAATTAACCATGTTTGATATCCTCATAATAATTATATTATGTATCTATTAATTAACCATGTTTGATATCGTCATAATAATTATGTTACGTGTCTCTTAATTAACCGTGTTTGATATCCTCATAATAATTATATTATGCATCTATTAATTAACCATGTTTGATATCCTCATAATAATTATGTTACGTGTCTCTTAGTTAACCATGTTTGATATCCTCATAATAATTATGTTACGTGTCTCTTAATTAACCGTGTTTGATATCCTCATAATAATTATATTATGTATCTATTAATTAACCATGTTTGATATCCTCATAATAATTTTTTTACGTGTCTCTTAATTAACCATGTTTGATATCCTCATAATAATTATGTTACGTGTCTCTTAATTAACCATGTTTGATATCCTCATAATAATTATGTTACGTGTCTCTTAATTAACCGTGTTTTATATCCTCATAATAATTATGTTACGTGTCTCTTAATTAACCGTGTTTGATATCCTCATAATAATTATGTTACGTGTCTCTTAATTAACCATGTTTGATATCCTCATAATAATTATGTTACGTGTCTCTTAATTAACCGTGTTTGATATCCTCATAATAATTATGTTACGTGTCTCTTAATTAAACGTGTTTGATATCCTCATAATAATTATGTTACGTGTCTCTTAATTAACCGTGTTTGATATCCTCATAATAATTATGTTACGTGTCTCTTAATTAACTGTGTTTGATATCCTCATAATAATTATGTTACGTGTCTCTTAATTAACCATGTTTGATATCCTCATAATAATTATGTTACGTGTCTCTTAATTAACCATGTTTGATATCCTCATAATAATTATGTTACGTGTCTCTTAATTAACCATGTTTGATATCCTCATAATAATTATGTTACATGTCTCTTAATTAACCATGTTTGATATCCTCATAATAATTATGTTACGTGTCTCTTAATTAACCATGTTTGATATCCTCATAATAATTATGTTACGTGTCTCTTAATTAACCATGTTTGATATCCTCATAATAATTATGTTACGTGTCTCTTAATTAACCGTGTTTGATATCCTCATAATAATTATGTTACGTGTCTCTTAATTAACCGTGTTTGATATCCTCATAATAATTATGTTACGTGTCTCTTAATTAACCATGTTTGATATCCTCATAATAACTATGTTACGTGTCTCTTAATTAACCATGTTTTATATCCTCATAATAATTATGTTATGTGTCTCTTAATTGACCATGTTTGATATCCTCATAATAATTATGTTACGTGTCTCTTAATTAACCATGTTTGCTATCCTCATAATAATTATGTTACGTGTCTTTTAATTAACCGTTTTTGATATCCTCATAATAATTATGTTACGTGTCTCTTAATTAACCGTGTTTGATATCCTCATAATAATTATGTTACGTGTCTCTTAATTAACCGTGTTTGATATCCTCATAATAATTATGTTACGTGTCTCTTAATTAACCATGTTTGATATCCTCATAATATTTATGTTATGTGTCTCTTAATTAACCGTGTTTGATATCCTCATAATAATTATGTTACGTGTCTCTTAATTAACCATGTTTTATATCCTCATAATAATTATGTTATGTGTCTCTTAATTGACCATGTTTGATATCATAATAATAATTATCTTACGTGTCTCTTAATTAACCATGTTTTATATCCTCATAATACTTATGTTGTGTGTCTCTTAATTGACCATGTTTGATATCATAATAATAATTACCTTACGTGTCTCTTAATTAACCATGTTTGCTATACTCATAATAATTATGTTACGTGTCTCTTAATTAACCGTTTTTGATATCCTCATAATAATTATGTTACGTGTCTCTTAATTAACCATGTTTGATATCCTCATAATAATTATGTTACGTGTCTCTGAATTAACCATGTTTGATATCCTCATAATAATTATGTTACGTGTCTCTTAATTAACCGTGTTTGATATCCTCATAATAATTATGTTACGTGTCTCTTAATTAAACGTGTTTGATATCCTCATAATAATTATGTTACGTGTCTCTTAATTAACCGTGTTTGATATCCTCATAATAATTATGTTACGTGTCTCTTAATTAACTGTGTTTGATATCCTCATAATAATTATGTTACGTGTCTCTTAATTAACCATGTTTGATATCCTCATAATAATTATGTTACGTGTCTCTTAATTAACCATGTTTGATATCCTCATAATAATTATGTTACGTGTCTCTTAATTAACCATGTTTGATATCCTCATAATAATTATGTTACATGTCTCTTAATTAACCATGTTTGATATCCTCATAATAATTATGTTACGTGTCTCTTAATTAACCATGTTTGATATCCTCATAATAATTATGTTACGTGTCTCTTAATTAACCATGTTTGATATCCTCATAATAATTATGTTACGTGTCTCTTAATTAACCGTGTTTGATATCCTCATAATAATTATGTTACGTGTCTCTTAATTAACCGTGTTTGATATCCTCATAATAATTATGTTACGTGTCTCTTAATTAACCATGTTTGATATCCTCATAATAACTATGTTACGTGTCTCTTAATTAACCATGTTTTATATCCTCATAATAATTATGTTATGTGTCTCTTAATTGACCATGTTTGATATCCTCATAATAATTATGTTACGTGTCTCTTAATTAACCATGTTTGCTATCCTCATAATAATTATGTTACGTGTCTTTTAATTAACCGTTTTTGATATCCTCATAATAATTATGTTACGTGTCTCTTAATTAACCGTGTTTGATATCCTCATAATAATTATGTTACGTGTCTCTTAATTAACCGTGTTTGATATCCTCATAATAATTATGTTACGTGTCTCTTAATTAACCATGTTTGATATCCTCATAATATTTATGTTATGTGTCTCTTAATTAACCGTGTTTGATATCCTCATAATAATTATGTTACGTGTCTCTTAATTAACCATGTTTTATATCCTCATAATAATTATGTTATGTGTCTCTTAATTGACCATGTTTGATATCATAATAATAATTATCTTACGTGTCTCTTAATTAACCATGTTTTATATCCTCATAATACTTATGTTGTGTGTCTCTTAATTGACCATGTTTGATATCATAATAATAATTACCTTACGTGTCTCTTAATTAACCATGTTTGCTATACTCATAATAATTATGTTACGTGTCTCTTAATTAACCGTTTTTGATATCCTCATAATAATTATGTTACGTGTCTCTTAATTAACCATGTTTGATATCCTCATAATAATTATGTTACGTGTCTCTGAATTAACCATGTTTGATATCCTCATAATAATTATGTTACGTGTCTCTTAATTAACCATGTTTGATATCCTCATAATAATTGTGTTACGTGTCTCTTAATTAACCATGTTTGATATCCTCATAATAATTATGTTACGTGTATCTTAATTAACCATGTTTGATATCCTCATAATAATTATGTTATGTGTCTCTTAATTAACCGTGTTTGATATCCTCATAATAATTATGTTACGTGTCTCTTAATTAACAGTGTTTGATATCCTCAAAATAATTATGTTACGTGTCTCTTAATTAACCATGTTTGATATCCTCATAATAATTATGTTACGTGTCTCTTAATTAACCATGTTTGATATCCTCATAATAATTATGTTACGTGTCTCTTAATTAACCATGTTTGATATCTTCATAATAATTATGTTATGTGTCTCTTAATTAACCATGTTTGATATCCTCATAATAATTATATTATGTATCTATTAATTAACCATGTTTGATATCGTCATAATAATTATGTTACGTGTCTCTTAATTAACCGTGTTTGATATCCTCATAATAATTATATTATGCATCTATTAATTAACCATGTTTGATATCCTCATAATAATTATGTTACGTGTCTCTTAGTTAACCATGTTTGATATCCTCATAATAATTATGTTACGTGTCTCTTAATTAACCGTGTTTGATATCCTCATAATAATTATATTATGTATCTATTAATTAACCATGTTTGATATCCTCATAATAATTTTTTTACGTGTCTCTTAATTAACCATGTTTGATATCCTCATAATAATTATGTTACGTGTCTCTTAATTAACCATGTTTGATATCCTCATAATAATTATGTTACGTGTCTCTTAATTAACCGTGTTTTATATCCTCATAATAATTATGTTACGTGTCTCTTAATTAACCGTGTTTGATATCCTCATAATAATTATGTTACGTGTCTCTTAATTAACCATGTTTGATATCCTCATAATAATTATGTTACGTGTCTCTTAATTAACCGTGTTTGATATCCTCATAATAATTATGTTACGTGTCTCTTAATTAAACGTGTTTGATATCCTCATAATAATTATGTTACGTGTCTCTTAATTAACCGTGTTTGATATCCTCATAATAATTATGTTACGTGTCTCTTAATTAACTGTGTTTGATATCCTCATAATAATTATGTTACGTGTCTCTTAATTAACCATGTTTGATATCCTCATAATAATTATGTTACGTGTCTCTTAATTAACCATGTTTGATATCCTCATAATAATTATGTTACGTGTCTCTTAATTAACCATGTTTGATATCCTCATAATAATTATGTTACATGTCTCTTAATTAACCATGTTTGATATCCTCATAATAATTATGTTACGTGTCTCTTAATTAACCATGTTTGATATCCTCATAATAATTATGTTACGTGTCTCTTAATTAACCATGTTTGATATCCTCATAATAATTATGTTACGTGTCTCTTAATTAACCGTGTTTGATATCCTCATAATAATTATGTTACGTGTCTCTTAATTAACCGTGTTTGATATCCTCATAATAATTATGTTACGTGTCTCTTAATTAACCGTGTTTGATATCCTCATAATAATTATGTTACGTGTCTATTAATTAACCGTGTTTGATATCCTCATAATAATTATGTTACGTGTCTCTTAATTAACCATGTTTTATATCCTCAAAATATTTATGTTATGTGTCTCTTAATTAACCATGTTTTATATCCTCATAATAATTATGTTACGTGTCTCTTAATTAACCATGTTTGATATCCTCATAATAATTATGTTACGTGTCTCTTAATTAACCATGTTTGATATCCTCATAATAATTATGTTACGTGTCTCTTAATTAACCATGTTTTATATCCTCATAATAATTATGTTACGTGTCTCTTAATTAACCATGTTTGATATCCTCATAATAATTATGTTACGTGTCTCTTAATTAACCATGTTTTATATCCTCATAATAATTATCTTACGTGTCTCTTAATTAACCATGTTTGCTATCCTCATAATAATTATGTAACGTGTCTCTTAATTAGCCGTTTTTGATATCCTCATAATAATTATGTTACGTGTCTCTTAATTAACCGTGTTTGATATCCTCATAATAATTATGTTACGTGTCTCTTAATTAACCGTGTTTGATATCCTCATAATAATTATGTTACGTGTCTCTTAATTAACCGTGTTTGATACCCTCATAATAATTATGTTACGTGTCTCTTAATTAACCGTGTTTGATATCCTCATAATAATTATGTTATGTGTCTCTTAATTAACCATGTTTTATATCCTCATAATAATTATGTTACGTGTCTCTTAATTAACCATGTTTGATATCCTCATAATAACTATGTTACGTGTCTCTTAATTAACCATGTTTTATATCCTCATAATAATTATGTTATGTGTCTCTTAATTGACCATGTTTGATATCATAATAATAATTATCTTACGTGTCTCTTAATTAACCATGTTTGGTATCCTCATAATAATTATGTTACGTGTCTTTTAATTAACCGTTTTTGATATCCTCATAATAATTATGTTACGTGTCTCTTAATTAACCGTGTTTGATATCCTCATAATAATTATGTTACGTGTCTCTTAATTAACCATGTTTTATATCCTCATAATATTTATGTTATGTGTCTCTTAATTAACCATGTTTGACATCCTCATAATATTTATGTTACGTGTCTCTTAATTAACCATGTTTTATATCCTCATAATATTTATGTTATGTGTCTCTTAATTAACCATGTTTGACATCCTCATAATATTTATGTTATGTGTCTCTTAATTAACCATGTTTGACATCCTCATAATAATTATGTTATTTGTCTCTTAATTAACCATGTTTTATATCCTCATAATAATTATGTTACGTGTCTCTTAATTAACCATGTTTGATATCCTCATAATAACTATGTTACGTGTCTCTTAATTAACCATGTTTTATATCCTCATAATAATTATGTTATGTGTCTCTTAATTGACCATGTTTGATATCATAATAATAATTATCTTACGTGTCTCTTAATTAACCATGTTTGGTATCCTCATAATAATTATGTTACGTGTCTTTTAATTAACCGTTTTTGATATCCTCATAATAATTATGTTACGTGTCTCTTAATTAACCGTGTTTGATATCCTCATAATAATTATGTTACGTGTCTCTTAATTAACCGTGTTTGATATCCTCATAATAATTATGTTACGTGTCTCTTAATTAACCATGTTTGATATCCTCATAATATTTATGTTATGTGTCTCTTAATTAACCGTGTTTGATATCCTCATAATAATTATGTTACGTGTCTCTTAATTAACCATGTTTTATATCCTCATAATAATTATGTTATGTGTCTCTTAATTGACCATGTTTGATATCATAATAATAATTATCTTACGTGTCTCTTAATTAACCATGTTTTATATCCTCATAATAATTATGTTGTGTGTCTCTTAATTGACCATGTTTGATATCATAGTAATAATTACCTTACGTGTCTCTTAATTAACCATGTTTGCTATACTCATAATAATTATGTTACGTGTCTCTTAATTAACCGTTTTTGATATCCTCATAATAATTATGTTACGTGTCTCTTAATTAACCATGTTTGATATCCTCATAATAATTATGTTACGTGTCTCTTAATTAACCATGTTTGATATCCTCATAATAATTGTGTTATGTGTCTCTTAATTAACCATGTTTGATATCCTCATAATAATTATGTTACGTGTATCTTAATTAACCATGTTTGATATCCTCATAATAATTATGTTACGTGTCTCTTAATTAACCGTGTTTGATATCCTCATAATAATTATGTTACGTGTCTCTTAATTAGCAGTGTTTGATATCCTCAAAATAATTATGTTACGTGTCTCTTAATTAACCATGTTTGATATCCTCATAATAATTATGTTACGTGTCTCTTAATTAACCATGTTTGATATCCTCATAATAATTATGTTACGTGTCTCTTAATTAACCATGTTTGATATCTTCATAATAATTATGTTACCTGTCTCTTAATTAACCATGTTTGATATCCTCATAATAATTATATTATGTATCTATTAATTAACCATGTTTGATATCGTCATAATAATTATGTTACGTGTCTCTTAATTATCCGTGTTTGATATCCTCATAATAATTATATTATGTATCTATTAATTAACCATGTTTGATATCCTCATAATAATTATGTTACGTGTCTCTTAATTAACCATGTTTGATATCCTCATAATAATTATGTTACGTGTCTCTTAATTAACCGTGTAGGATATCCTCATAATAATTATATTATGTATCTATTAATTAACCATGTTTGATATCCTCATAATAATTATGTAACGTGTCTCTTAATTAACCATGTTTGATATCCTCATAATAATTATGTTACGTGTCTCTTTATTAACCATGTTTGATATCCTCATAATAATTATGTTACGTGTCTCTTAATTAACCGTGTTTTATATCCTCATAATAATTATGTTACGTGTCTCTTAATTAACCGTGTTTGATATCCTCATAATAATTATGTTACGTGTCTCTTAATTAACCATGTTTGATATCCTCATAATAATTATGTTACGTGTCTCTTAATTAACCGTGTTTGATATCCTCATAATAATTATGTTACGTGTCTCTTAATTAACCGTGTTTGATATCCTCATAATAATTATGTTACGTGTCTCTTAATTAACCGTGTTTGATATCCTCATAATAATTATGTTACGTGTCTCTTAATTAACCGTGATTGATATCCTCATAATAATTATGTTACGTGTCTCTTAATTAACCATGTTTGATATCCTCATAATAATTATGTTACGTGTCTCTTAATTAACCATGTTTGATATCCTCATAATAATTATGTTACGTGTCTCTTAATTAACCATGTTTGATATCCTCATAATAATTATGTTACATGTCTCTTAATTAACCATGTTTGATATCCTCATAATAATTATGTTTCGTGTCTCTTAATTAACCATGTTTGATATCCTCATAATAATTATGTTACGTGTCTCTTAATTAACCATGTTTGATATCCTCATAATAATTATGTTACGTGTCTCTTAATTAACCGTGTTTGATATCCTCATAATAATTATGTTACGTGTCTCTTAATTAACCGTGTTTGATATCCTCATAATAATTATGTTACGTGTCTCTTAATTAACCGTGTTTGATATCCTCATAATAATTATGTTACGTGTCTCTTAATTAACCGTGTTTGATATCCTCATAATAATTATGTTACGTGTCTCTTAATTAACCGTGTTTGATATCCTCATAATAATTATGTTACGTGTCTCTTAATTAACCATGTTTGATATCCTCATAATAATTATGTTACGTGTCTCTTAATTAACCATGTTTGATATCCTCATAATAATTATGTTACGTGTCTCTTAATTAACCGTGTTTGATATCCTCATAATAATTATGTTACGTGTCTCTTAATTAACCGTGTTTGATATCCTCATAATAATTATGTTACGTGTCTCTTAATTAACCGTGTTTGATATCCTCATAATATTTATGTTACGTGTCTCTTAATTAACCATGTTTGATATCCTCATAATAATTATGTTACGTGTCTCTTAATTAACCATGTTTGATATCCTCATAATAATTATGTTACGTGTCTCTTAATTAACCATGTTTGATATCCTCATAATAATTATGTTACGTGTCTCTTAATTAACCATGTTTGATATCCTCATAATAATTATGTTACGTGTCTCTTAATTAACCGTGTTTTATATCCTCATAATAATTATGTTACGTGTCTCTTAATTGTGTTTGATATCCTCATAATAATTATGTTACGTGTCTCTTAATTAACCATGTTTGATATCCTCATAATAATTATGTTACGTGTCTCTTAATTAACCGTGTTTGATATCCTCATAATAATTATGTTACGTGTCTCTTAATTAACCGTGTTTGATATCCTCATAATAATTATGTTACGTGTCTCTTAATTAACCGTGTTTGATATCCTCATAATAATTATGTTACGTGTCTCTTAATTAACCGTGTTTGATATCCTCATAATAATTATGTTACGTGTCTCTTAATTAACCATGTTTGATATCCTCATAATAATTATGTTACGTGTCTCTTAATTAACCATGTTTGATATCCTCATAATAATTATGTTACGTGTCTCTTAATTAACCATGTTTGATATCCTCATAATAATTATGTTATGTGTCTCTTAATTAACCATGTTTGATATCCTCATAATAATTATGTTACGTGTCTCTTAATTAACCATGTTTGATATCCTCATAATAATTATGTTACGTGTCTCTTAATTAACCATGTTTGATATCCTCATAATAATTATGTTACGTGTCTCTTAATTAACCGTGTTTGATATCCTCATAATAATTATGTTACGTGTCTCTTAATTAACCGTGTTTGATATCCTCATAATAATTATGTTACGTGTCTCTTAATTAACCGTGTTTGATATCCTCATAATAATTATGTTACGTGTCTCTTAATTAACCGTGTTTGATATCCTCATAATAATTATGTTACGTGTCTCTTAATTAACCATGTTTTAATCCTCAAAATATTTATGTTATGTGTCTCTTAATTTGATATCCTCATAATAATTATGTTACGTGTCTCTTAATTAACCGTGTTTGATATCCTCATAATAATTATGTTACGTGTCTCTTAATTAACCATGTTTTATATCCTCATAATAATTATGTTACGTGTCTCTTAATTAACCATGTTTGATATCCTCATAATAATTATGTTACGTGTCTCTTAATTAACCATGTTTTATATCCTCATAATAATTATGTTACGTGTCTCTTAATTAACCATGTTTGCTATCCTCATAATAATTATGTAACTGTCTCTTAATTAACCGTTTTTGATATCCTCATAATAATTATGTTACGTGTCTCTTAATTAACCGTGTTTGATATCCTCATAATAATTATGTTACGTGTCTCTTAATTAACCGTGTTTGATATCCTCATAATAATTATGTTACGTGTCTCTTAATTAACCGTGTTTGATATCCTCATAATAATTATGTTACGTGTCTCTTAATTAACCGTGTTTGATATCCTCATAATAATTATGTTATGTGTCTCTTAATTAACCATGTTTTATATCCTCATAATAATTATGTTACGTGTCTCTTAATTAACCATGTTTGATATCCTCATAATAACTATGTTACGTGTCTCTTAATTAACCATGTTTTATATCCTCATAATAATTATGTTATGTGTCTCTTAATTAACCATGTTTGATATCCTCATAATATCTTATGTTATGTGTCTCTTAATTAACCTTTTAATTAACCGTTTTTGATATCCTCATAATAATTATGTTACGTGTCTCTTAATTAACCGTGTTTGATATCCTCATAATAATTATGTTACGTGTCTCTTAATTAACCATGTTTTATATCCTCATAATATTTATGTTATGTGTCTCTTAATTAACCATGTTTGACATCCTCATAATATTTATGTTACGTGTCTCTTAATTAACCATGTTTTATATCCTCATAATATTTATGTTATGTGTCTCTTAATTAACCATGTTTGACATCCTCATAATATTTATGTTATGTGTCTCTTAATTAACCATGTTTGACATCCTCATAATAATTATGTTATGTGTCTCTTAATTAACCATGTTTTATATCCTCATAATAATTATGTTACGTGTCTCTTAATTAACCATGTTTGATATCCTCATA
>CBDHHR010000800.1:0-6107 GCA_965263245.1 Metamycoplasmataceae bacterium
ATCACGAATGCCTACCGTTACTCCGCCACCGCTATTCCGATTATTGACATTACTCCGCCACCGTTTATCCGATTACTTCAGTTACTCCGCCACCGTTTATCCGATTACTTCAGTTACTCCGCCACCGTTTATCCGATTACTTCAGTTACTCCGCCACCGCTTGTGCGATTCTGACGGCATGCAATTCTCAAAACAACTGAATTGACGATATGTATTTTTTCTTCCGCAGCATCAACCGGCGAGAGAGGCAATAGTAAAGGCAATGGTGAAAGACACATAAACATCAAGACAAAGGAAGACTGCGAGGCCTTCGACGGCGAGTGCAACAAGCCGAAAGACTGCAATCTGACGCAGAGCGTGCACATGGAGCCCGCCAGCGGTGGAACGTGTGGCGGGGATGAACTAGACTTCTGCTGTATCGCGAAGGAGTTCATGTGTGTACACCACGCCAACGGCACGTTCATTCCCGACGCCGAGTGCCACGCCAAACCTGGATTCACCGCCAGCGGCCTAGAACTGAACGGACTCAACTGTTGCAAGCCAGAAGAAGACGAGGATGATGCTAGCGGTACTGCGGTTTCCCGGTTGTCTAGCGGGGCTGTCGTGTTAATGATAGCAGTGTGTGCGTATCGCATGTTCTAACCTGTGCATGGTTTTCGTTACGTTTAAAAACGGGCCTGCGTTTGTCTATATAAAGCGTCAGCTGATTGGAAATTTAACATTTGGGGTTCCTCGTGTTTATATTGCACACTTATGAAGTTGGCGATCGTGGTGTTTATGCTTGAGTTTGTCTCATTGTTAGTTAGATGAATCGCGTTGGTGGTAATTTGTATGAATTCCTGGACTGTTTTCCTGGATTCAGAGTACTACGTATCCAATAACGCTATTCTTCTTTATTCATGTTCGTTGTTAGTAGAGTTTCCGTGTTATAACTGTTTGTAATTTGTTTTGAATGTTTATTTGTTTTGAATGTTTATTTGTTTTGAATGTTTATTTGTTTTGAATGTTTATTTGTTTTGGATTGTGACATTGTTGTTGTTCATACGTCATGTTCTTTGTTTCTAATGTACGCACAAATGGTCCCCATATCACTGCCATATAACTGTATTATACATAATATTTGCCAAATGTCGATGCGAACCATGGATTGTATTTACATTGTGTGTAAACTATTGCCCGAATAATACATTCAGGAAAATCACGGGAGATATTCGTATTATTAAATTTGATTATAACACACATAAAACGATGAGTTGTTTCGTTGTTGTACGGGCGGTGCCTTCGTACCTGATTACTTATGTATGTATGTATGTATGTATGTATGTGTGTATGTATGTATGTATGTATGTATGTATGTATGTATGTATGTATGTATGTATGTATGTATGTATGTATGTATGTATGTGTGTGTATGTATGTATGTATGTATGTATGTATGTATGTATGTATGTATGTATGTATGTATGTATGTATGTATGTACGTATGTATTATGTATGTATGTATGTATGCATGTATGTATGTGTGTATGTATGTATGTATGTATGTATGTATGTATGTATGTATGTATGTATGTATGTATGTATGTATGTATGTATGTATGTATGTATGTATGTATGTATGTATGTATGTATGTATGTATGTATGTATGTATGTATGTATGTATGTATGTATGTATGTATGTATGTGTGTGTGTGTATGTATGTATGTATGTATGTATGTATGTATGTATGTATGTATGTATGTATGTATGTATGTATGTATGTATGTATGTATGTATGTATGTATGTATGTATGTATGTATGTACGTATGTATTATGTATGTATGTATGTATGTATGCATGTATGTATGTATGTATGTATGTATGTATGTATGTATGTATGTATGTATGTATGTATGTATGTATGTATGTATGTATGTATGTATGTATGTATGTATGTATGTATGTATGTATGTATGTATGTATGTATGTATGTATGTATGTATGTATGTATGTATGTATGTAATTATAACGGAGACATCAAGACGGGTCCGGATTCGACAAAAGTGCCCATCATTTGGCCAATGATTATTACAATATACACTAAGTTTTATTGGTACTTCATTGAACTAGTGAGCTTAGCAAGCCGGACGTAAACCTATTGTATGCTTAACGATATTGCTGGAGATAGTACGGGAAACATGCGAAATGTCAACCTTAATACCTTGACATGGGTCTGTCCAGCAGTCTCGAAAGTGCCGGTTCCCTGGAGCCCCCGGACCTGTTAAGCCGTCACGTTATGGTTGAATGAATGACTGAATGAATGAATGAACGTTTTATTCAACAACAACAACAACAACAACAACAACAACAATAACAACAACAACGACAACAACAACAACAACAACAACAACAGCAACGACAGCGACAGCGACAGCGACAGCGACAGCGACAGCGACAGCGACAGCGACAGCGACAGCGACAGCGACAGCGACAGCGACAGCGACAGCGACAGCGACAGCGACAGCGACAGCAACAGCAACAGCAGCTACAACAACTAACGAATTTGCACTGTGTGATGCGCTGATGTTGCTAAGAAGACAAAGCTGAACTCATAGACTTATAGATTCCGATGCCCTTCTCAAACTCGAAAAAAGAATATAATACGAATTTAAGAAAAACTACAAATAATATACACAATTCATGCACAAACGCATGCGGTGTTTTGCGTTACTAACGTGATAGTCCCAACTCATTGCATAGCGTGACACGGAAGAATATCCTTATAAATAACATTATTAAGAAAATAATAACGACTCGTACGCTTTATTAAATAGTGATACACTTGTTAACTAAGTTATTATAGTTGCTAAACCGTTCCATATTTTGTGTACCTCTGACGATCAGTCACTTGTGTTATTTCGACACGGGCCACGAGTCGTTTATGATTCAGGCCTGTATAGTGGTGATGAATAGCTTTTGTGTTCACACGTGTCTTGTGACTTTGTCATATGCGAGCGACTAATGGTGTTCCCACACCTACGTTGGTCTAACGTCGAAGGAAAGGTGAAACAGTTGGACGGTGACGCTGTGTGATTCTTAGTGACAGGTTGCATTAGCAGTTGTCAAGAAGACGTGGAACCAGCATAATTTAAACCTCAAGTCTGAAGTACAATGTTGTCAGTAAGAGCAGTCGCCACAAACGAGAATGCGTGATTGTTTTTGAGTGAAATTAAATTTGTGTAAGCTTTAATAAAAAGGTAGATGTCGACGATGTTAACATCACGACCGTCAACATTTGTTTACAGATTTACAAACAGTTGTTACCTCATGAATAATAATAGTTAGCCTAATTCCACATATGATTAGTTAGCGTAATTAGTCATATGATTAGTTAGCCTGGTTACACATATGATACAATAAAGAAGTGGAATGTCATACTGTATTATGGGATTATTGTTGAAAATGTAGCAGTGTATATCTTTCAAGACATAATTAACAATTATCTAAATAAACATATTGTTGGTCTGCATATTTCAGTACTCTGCGACCAACCATAAAACAAGTTTCTTGAGAGACAAATATGTATAGTATCAACGATCGAGAAATTATACCTTCTATCCATTCAAAGTACTTCAGACGCAGACATGTTGATCTCGATAAGCCGACGATTGTCTTGTTCGCCTGCCATACGAGTTTCTTCTGTTGGTGACAGTCTAGATAAATCAAATTTATATTAGTACTATTCTCAGTGACTCACTATCTGACACCGTAGATCAATGATACCATCCACTGATTTTAGGCGATTAAGGGATTATCTCAAACGCATAAGCATGACATTTAACACCACACAATCATACGAATTACAATACTCGATTTGCCATCGACATAGAAGCATATATAGGTCTATTCCCGTGAAAATGTGTTTGTCTTTCAAACGGAGCTCTTTCACGCATGCGCACGTGTACAAACACGAGTGTACAGCATATGACCACGGCGGCAATAACCTTACGAAATGAAAATGAAAACTAAAGTGCCTATGAAACGGTAAGAGCAAGTCCAGGATCGTTTCGAGAAAATCTGTACCTATGGAAAATATTGTTTATGGTTACAAGAATTTGTTGTTTTGTAAGACGTTAGCATGCTTTGGAGCAAAGGTTTTAAAACATTTCAAAATATGTGCTCCAAAGTAAGTTCATTTCTTACAAAATTACTTTATCAATATAAAATGCTTTCACTGTGTTACAATTGGAAGCTCTGAATGGTAGAGCTCACATATTCACCAATAAGTGTGATATTGCACTGTGATTTTGCAGTGTGTTCTTATACTCTTGTTGCGCCAATTTGTGACGTCAGAGGGGGAAACGTTTTCCAGATACATTATATAAGCCAGGGAGCTATCAACGACAAATGATATCGTTTTGTACGGAATGATTTTCAATACTAAAATCAGGAAAACGGCCCAGTTATATAACGATTTGTTGAGTTGAAGTGATAGTAAAAGACAACGCTCGTAATTGACATTCCATCGTTTTATTGGACACAGGTTTAAAGCATACACTTTCTGTTGAATAAAGAATGCATGGCTAAGCGATGCAAAGCAAACAACTGAATCATATGTCGCCATCGTAAACGACAAGATCGGGAAATCGAATACACACGCATGCTAAAAGAAAACATTACACCACAATTTAACTCCATCGCTCAGCACAGCGATCTACTTCACTGGCTCTTTCCATGGATTTAATTGATTTTAACAACGTTCCGCAAAAATTCGCAATCACTCGTTAGGGCACTGTTATCCACAGTTCAACGACTGTGTAGTGAGAGTTTGGATAGCGTGAATACGAGACTTAAACATTGATACATTATATTTGCTTTCAGCAGTGCTCTATGTCCGGGATGGAATGTCACTGTTTAATGGTGCCTGCCGTGACCACCGTGTGAGCCGCGACCACCGCGTGAGCCGTGTCCACCACTTCCGCGTCGAGAATTGCGCTGTTCCTCTTTGCCGGAATCCTTGTCTCCATGGCCGCCTCGGGAACTCTGACTTCCGCGGCGGGATCCCTGCTGTTTCTCGCTGCTGTCATCCTTGTTTCCCTCTCCGCGGCGGTGTCCCTGGCTACCTTGTCCGCCAATGTTGTTTCCCTTGCCTTGACCTTGATCCTGGTTTCCTTGTCCGCCATTGCTGTTTCCCTGACCTTGACCCTGGCTCTGGTCGGCATCACCGCGACCGGAATCTGAGTTTGGCACGCAGCAGACGCCGGCGGAACAAGCGAGACCGGTGGCGTGAGAGTCGGACTTGGCGCTGCAGTCGGCCTCGGAAAGACACTCGCCTTCCTTCGCCTCGCACACGTCGTCTTTGTAGATGCAGCAGCCGAGACTGGCGTCATCGCAGCTGCCGACGAACACGTTGCTGGAGAGGTCGCAGTCGGCAGAGGCATCGCACGAGCCACCAACGGCCGCACAGTCGGCGCTGGACGAGATGCGCATTATCCCCGGCCCGTAAGGCACGGCTGAAGCAAAGACAGAGTAGCCGTTAATGCCAGTTGGCGTACATCGTTGGAAGTGTCAATAAACACTGGAGTTAATTTATTTAAGAATCAAGAAGGACACAATTGTATTGTTGGTAAAACGACCCGTCTAGAAACATCGTAGAATTTTTTCTTTTCATTTTTAGCGGCAGACTAAACGTTTTAGGTAAACACAAAACAGCGAAATGTAAGTATGAGTAGCCAAATGATTTTGTTTGTAGTGCCTCTGAGCTTGAACTTTTAAGGATATAGGCGCTATAGAAGTTTTACAATTATTATTATTATATGAAATATACAAATAATTGCCTTTGCAATTCATAATCGGGTTGTATAAATATAATGTTACTTTCATAAGAATTGTATGTCTCACTGATCTTCCATGTTAATAATGTTTATATGTCTTTTATTTATATATGTAATGCATTTACTGTACAAAAATAATTTAATCTAGGATTTAATAGAAACGATATATCTTTATTTCGAAGTTGGCGAATATTATTGTGACCTTTATTTCCATTAGCGATATTTATGTTCTTGTGTGACATAAAACTGGCGTATTCAAATTTACTATTTTATACACTAACTTAGCATAGA
>CBDHHR010000801.1:5000-6187 GCA_965263245.1 Metamycoplasmataceae bacterium
AACAGCAACTGTCACCCGTCGTTATTATTATTCTTGAATCCAGTCCCCAATCAGATCCAGTCTCGCGGAGTCTCGCCATGTATCCGACACTTTACGTGGGCGTTTATACGCGTGACACTGTCAACACAACACACCTTTGCCACCAACAGCAGTGGAAGGTTACAGGAGGGGAGGGTTCCGTATCGTTGTTTTATATGATTCCGTTGCTTAGACAACTTTTGTGCGTAAACAGATTATTTGCGTGTCAGCACACTATTTTATTAAAAACGGATTGCTTTCTTTCATGTCAAAGCTTTCCCTAATACCTGTCGCCATTGCTGTTCGGATTTCATGCAACTGGTATATTCGTATATTAAAATGAATAGTCACTGTTAGCTAATTCAATAGCACGCAAACTAAATATACTCATATCTTCACTACCAAGATTAGGAAGATAGTTTGACACTTTGTACGACATGTTGGAGACAAACATAATTCTGCGTAATGATTAGACTTGTTGGATTGATGTATTAGTTGTGTCACTAGAGGGTTAATACATGTGTTATTAGGGACTGTGCATAAAATAGCACACTTTATGAAACATTCTGAGATATATGTGCATATTTTATATAAAAAGAAACATTTCTTTTCACAGTTTGCTAACGAGACTGGCAAAGAATACTCTATAGATTCAGAACAGAAAGTTTAAAATGACACAGGTTCATAGAATATTACTAGCATTTCAACATGAAGTAATCTTCTTAATTTTCCCCCCGCAATATTTCTTATAATAATTCAACACCAGACGTGTCAAATATAGGACTGTTGACCTATTATACATTATTCTAACAGGGGACACGCATGTTATGATGTTTTAAAAATACGCACATTAAATCAGTAAAGTAAAATATTCACAGTTCACAGTCTGTGTGGTCACATGAACCTGCAGCGTAAGGACAACATTGTTTTAATACATCTTATCAACTTGAAGTATAACTTACACAAGTCGTGAACTGGAAACAATAGACTATTTGGGTTCATAGTGTTCGCCGTGTTTTATGTCATAACATGTTAGCCAGCCATGCAGGTGAAACGAATCCTTCGTCACCGGACACTACAGCTTCACGTATATGTATACTCAGATCCCGGGACTCAATTGTGTCCACTATCCAGTACATACATTCAGGTTGATTGAGTCCTGTTAGATG
>CBDHHR010000802.1:0-7500 GCA_965263245.1 Metamycoplasmataceae bacterium
CTACCGATTTTCAGCACACACCTACCGACTAGTCGGCGTAAACTCAGTCGGCCGACTGCAGTCGGTAGGTGTGTGCGGAAATTTGGGCCGACGGTCGGCCTTATTCCGCCGATTAACGCCGATTCAAATGTTGAATCGGCAGTCGACGCTAGTCTGCAGTCGGCGTTAGATAAGGACGTAGGCTGTGACGAATCGGCGTATATTCACGACGAGTCGGCTGGTGTGTGCTGGTTTTTTTCTCCATAACACGACGGTCGGCGGTACCTTGGCCAATAAGAAGGCAAGGCGCGATCATATGACAGATCTCGACATAAGGCTACGCCCGCATCCTTTTCTAATTTTCAAGCCAAGTCGATCCACAAAATGTCATTTTAATATATGTAGTTTTCATATTTTACTAACATGGCGAATAACTAACATTTTAGAAAGAGGTAAATTGTTTTCTATCCTATAAATACTTAGTCATTGTTCATCATCGTTTTATGTCGCTTATTTATAAAGACGGCGCCATAAATAAACGTAAATTCTGCATGATTTCATTTCCCGCTTCCGATAGAAATCGCCATTTTGTGTTACGAAAAACGCTACTGCTCGTAGCGTCGCTACCGGGCGCATATGTAACCTTAACGTCCGCATAGCGGCGCTAGCGGTAAATTTATTTTTCAAAGAATTCATTGGGTGCGACTGATTTGACCTCAACATAACGCGCGTTTAAATGTAAGGTTGTTTATACTGATATAAAACAGTAATCAAAGCTGTGCAGTTCTTCGCTGGAAGATTACATTTGGTTAAATGCGCAAGCCATATCATCGTGAAGGCTGTCGGCGAAGCTCCGAGTTATTACGATGTAACAGTCTCCTGGTGAGATCGCCGCTCTCTACCGTGTATTTTCCATTTGTATGAGTGGCGATGTAAGCAGATTGTCGAGTAAGTGAGGTGGCATTCTTAAGACATTTTTGTAGCTGTCCCGTTCCTTTTGGCGCAGTTCTTGAACTTAAGCCTGATGATGTCCATCGCACTGCAGCGCCCTCACCGGGAGGCATATACAGTGTGTATGACCGCGTTATCGTGGCGTAAACGTTGTTTGTTTCAAATGGTTTTAATAATGGGAGGAAAGCATTGTTGTGTAGAGGGATGCCACAACAATAATCAGAAGTCTAAAAGTACAGGGATCAGTTATGTGGCATTTCAAAGAATGGGAAGGATAAGGAGCCAGATGAATGAAGGAACACATGTATTGTTGGGCGGTCGATGACAGCTTCATTCCTTCCACCCTGACAAGCATCATAATATTTAGTATCTGCACGGCTCATTTTGAACAGAGTTCCTTATCGATTCATCCATAACTCTATTAAATAAATAAACATTCCGCCAAATGCGTGTAAATAAACAGTTTGAAAGTTGCTGTTGTTAAAGTGCTACAGACAAAAATAGTACCTGTATGTAAAAAAAATAGCCAATTAACATTAATATATGACATATATTGTAATACAAGTGAGAGGTTGGCTGCAAAATAGGTGAGAGATGAGAGCTTGAGATGCCTGCAACATCCCTTCATGGCCACATAATGAAGACGAGTGATACCCAATGGTGTAGACATAACATACATACGCACACAGAACATCACATCACATCACACACACACACACACACACACACACACACACACACACACACACACACACACACACACACACACACACACACACACACACACACACACACACACACACACACACACACACACACACACACACACACACACACACACACACACACACACACACACACACACACACACACACACACACACACACACACACACACACACACACACACACACACACACACACACACACACACACACACACACACACACACACACACACACACACACACACACACACACACACACACACACACACACACACACACACACACACACACACACACACACACACACACACACATATATATATATATATATATATATATATATATATAGCGTATGCGTGCGTGTGTACACGCACGTATGTCATGTTCTGTGTGCATATGATGTATGTATGTTTGTTGTGTGTCTATTTATTATGTTTGAATGTGTGTGTGCGTGTGTGTGTTTGTGTGTTTGTGCACATGCACATGCACATGCACATGCACATGCACATGCACATGCACATGCACATGCACATGCACATGCACATGCACATGCACATGCACATGCACATGCACATGCACATGCACATGCACATGCACATGCACATGCACATGCACATGCACATGCACATGCACATGCACATGCACATGCACATAGAACACGCACGCACGCATACGCCGACAGGCAGATAGACACTTACGTAATATGTAACAGGTTATAGGTAAACATAACACTTGCTCGTATTTTTTACCATTACCGCCTAATGACGAATTACTTCGTAACACCCTATATAAGTGTAATCTAGACAAATATTACCTTTGGGGAGTCAAACGCTATCTCCTCTCGGGTGCCGAGTAGCTCTGTCCCCTTTCTGTGGTCACTCGCTTCCTGAGATCACTCGCTTCTCATTTATAAACTGGCGGTAGACACGCCAGTAGATATTTCAAATGTTGTACGTGGTGATTATTGCTTACTCTGTGGAATAATACGGAAACACCGGCGCTATAAACGTCAGACGGTGTAACTTCGGTGTGATTTCGCGTTCGTGATCGCCTACGGGGAAATACTGGTTTAGCCGGTCGTAGCTGGCAACTATACATATTATAATAGTCGACTGAACCGAGTAGTCCAATACACGTTATATGTTTCCTTAGGGACATATGAAAGCTAGTGCCAAGCTTATTCCTCATTTGAACGTTCCGTGTGGATTGTCGACCATATCGTTGGCAAACACCAGTCGTTTTATTTATATCCCGTAGTTAGGCCTACTGTGAATATCGAGTATTCAGTTGGACTATGCATCAAAACAGCCGTAGCAATTAATGCAGTCTGATAGCAACACACTTTCTGTTATTGTAGCCCAGTTTGACTTGACAGAGATTTGACACGTGTTGACATTTTGGCCACAGTGTGTGTCAACATGCACACCTGTAAACCAGGCCACAACTCAGTACCCATCTCATGGGCAGTATGTTTTTTCCTGTAGAATCCATTTACTGTGAATCACATTATCAGGTAATTAGCCTGTTGTGAATTAGAACGCTCTGCTAATGTAGCGTTCACCTTGACCCGCCAACTCCACGTAATGTACTCAGATAGCCCCACCCTGGGGTGTGACCTACTTCATGGACGACCCTGAATTGACGTAATGAACTAAATAGACTGTTTTATATCTATGATGAAAACTTGTATCACGTTTGGTGCGGTGCATTTTGGGAGACGTCAATACATTTGCTCGTGTCTATTATAATATATTAGCCCTACATTGATTGCACGACAGTTAGAAACAACCAGTCATTTAGGTTAGATAAAAATTATATCAGGTTAAAATTACTGACAGCTGAAGCGGCGAGTAAACCATGGCAGGAATCTGCAAGCTGGACACCCAACATTCAACCCCTCCCTGCCTCCCTCCCATTAGTAATCCATTACTAATTCAAAAACGTAAAAATGAAGATATTAAAAATATCTTACAATCGCATTATGATTCAGCCTGCAACTGATCTAACACAGGGTCGAAGGAAGCATAGACCTCTATTCCAACGAGTAATACAGGAGCTGAAAAAACACCTACTCCCAATGTTTGTATTTACTATTGGGATAAAATGTAAATTAGAACCAGATGATCGATGCTGGATAGGTTTTCTAGTAGGAATAAGCAATGAATGTAAATACCACACACAAACACACACGCGCACGCGCACGCGCACGCGCACGCGCACGCGCACGCGCACGCGCACGCGCACGCGCACGCGCACGCGCACGCGCACGCGCACGCGCACGCGAACGCGAACGCGAACGCGAACGCGAACGCGAACGCGAACGCGAACGCGAACGCGAACGCGAACGCGAACGCGAACGCGAACGCGAACGCGAACGCGAACGCGAACGCGAACGCGAACGCGAACGCGAACTGGTGGAGGGGACGTATGAGGACACGAAGAGCAGGGTGCTATGTGGACCGGGAGTGTCAGGAGAGTCCAAAGTAAATGTTGGGCTGACACAGGGGAACGCTTTAATCCCATTGTTGATTATCGCTATGGCGGAACTGATAAGCAGAAAGATATGTACAAAAGACATACTCCGGAAACTATTAAACTCATATGGCCTGGCAGTAGTAGCGGATGGGGAAGAAATTCCCCAAGGACAGCTGATAGAATGGAAAGATATTTTCAGCAGACATGGACTGAGGGTGCGTTTGGAGAAGACGGAGGTAATGTGGGTGGGACATAGAAAAAAGAGCTGTATATAATCCTGGATGTGAAGAAGCTTAAGCAAAGAGACAGTTTTGTCTACCTGGGTGGAGCGATATGTGGGGTTGGCAGTTCGCCAATCTCAAAAAGGAAAAACCTTTGAGGTGTGTCTTGGACATTGGCGTGAGTGTTCAGTTAAAAAAGGTAAAGGTAAGTTCTTATATATCGCAGTATCCAATCGTCAGGATTGTTCAAAGCGCTTTACATTTTACTTCCCTGGCAGACCTGTTCAATCACACACCATCACAACTTATCTAGGAAACATCCAGCCATATGCTGCAATTAATGCGCGAAAGCTGCTTGTACACATACACCACTTGTCTATTGCCAGGTACTCATCTATACAGCAGAGTGAACTGGAGCAATGTAGAGTGAAAAAACCTTCCCACGGTTTTAACACCGCAGCACAGGATTCGAACCCGGATCATGTCATTTGATCTAAAATGGACTAGTGATTTTCAAACAAAATGGCGTGTATATAGGTACGACAGACGCCGATAAAAAGACTTCGGGGAAAATTATTTCAAATTTATAAAAATGTGTGAACTTATATAGCAGGAGAGAATTATCGTTTAGGGGGAAAGTATCACTCTGTAATCTGTGCTGTGCAGCTCTGTTTGATACATAGGGATTCTTACATCAGCAAGGTGTAAAAATTGAAGAAATTGGCATTTCCATTTTTTAAACAGTAAAACCGAAGCTTTGAAAAGAGAATCACTATTAAACACATTTGCGGACTGATGTCTTAATATTATAGATATTAGAAATAAATCTATTTATCAAAACACTTAGCAGTGTATTGGCGGGGTATACGTAGTTCTGCTCCGCCTTTACCCACCTTAGATGTCATGGCGCTGGTTCACGTCCGGGTAATCCAGTCTGAGTGACAAGCCATCAATCGATGTCTTCTCGACGACTTTCAATGTTTCATGTTATTAGCAACATCATTTTGTATCATGCTTATTACTATATATAAAAGTGAAAATGCAGATTGTACACCATACGTGTTTTGCACCGTGGTCTCCTGCCAACAATGGTTCATTTATAATCACCAGGTGACGCCACCGTAGCGTTAGACGGTTATGGCTCCACAAGAGGAAACATTGCCAGAACATATGAGTAAGAAATGTTGACCGTCTTACCTATATCCAAGGCAATATTGCACACAACATATAAACACTAACCAAATGTGTTGTATAAACACTAACAAAATGTGTTGTATAAACACTAACAAAATGTGTTGTATACACATAATTCATACGTTGAACAACGAACATTGTTTTATGAAACACCGCAACGTGGCAGCACTATCCTAAGGGACAGACAGAATTGGTTTGTTTCCGAAAAACGTCGGCTCCAGTGGACACATTCCGCCCATTATATATTTTCAGAAATGACAAATCCGGTAACTTTTCCTAGTAGTTTATAGAAATCGTAGGTTAGGAATTCACATATCCAAATTACGTCTCTACCGTAGCATAATTGAGCCTGTCATAATGTCTTGCAGCATGTGTTACTATCCTGCTCTTTCCGTTGGTAACCGTACCAGTCTTCTAAAAAATTCATACTTTGCTGCCAAGATCATTGGTTTACCTACACCAATGCTGCCCCAAATGATCGACTGAGTCTGATCACCCGCTCTTGACATAGTTTCATGTTCTTTCGTCTCGAACGAGATATATTTGTATACATTGCAAAACGACTCGCTACAGCAGGAGTTGTATGTCTACGGTAATTAAAATGTTAAATAAACGATATTGATTCCAACGGGTTTGCTTTTTGTGTGGTTACATTTTGAATTTATCTGTATTTTGTGACAATCTTTTCTTTACATATTTTAGATGCGATCAAGAGTTGGACGATGTATATCCTTTTTAAGAACATTGAAGTGAATTAAATTGATTTGAAATTAATGTAAATTAATATGTATCAGTCATCACATCGAAACGTTAACTTTATCTACGACGGAGATTGAAATACGTCGGCGTTGATCCGTGGTGAATATTGGAATGGTGACAGCCGCTCTCCGGGAGCCTCAATTGCACTCCGTTGACGTTTACTTAAATGTCCACCTTCATGCGCTTCAAACCCCCAATTTGTACTCCCCGCGGACCCGCATAAATGTCAAACTGCACCTAAAAACACACCCAACTTGCAGTATATTGGGGCTATTTTCAACATCCCACCTAAATTATTACCTCCCTGGTTTCGACACATATGAAATAATGACCCGTCCCCACGAGAGGAAAGCGGAAGTTTGTGGCAATGGGTGCGGATGGTCTTGGGTCACGCCTGCCCGCATTTTCGGAGGTTGCTATTTGCTACCCCTCCACGTACAAATGCATGTAAACGCCTGATGTCGATCTTGTCAAATGTACCTTCATTCTAACTGAATGTAGTCGAATATAATCTAACTTTACCCTAAACCTAATACTAACCCTAAAACTAACCTTACACTGAAGTATGTTTGTACATCGGTACAGGAGTCAGACCACATTTGGATTTTCCATAGGCGACCATTATAACGTTTCATTCATTTCCTACTAATCTTGAAGAGCTCTGTTATTGACAATTTCACAGCATATGTACCCCCCATAGACATAAGTTCTGTGAAACATTCGTGAACTTTTAATACCTCAGGCTCCCACAAACATCTTTCAACCCTTACACCCCTCCATTTCTGCTTGAACCACCCACGGATTGCCCCTGATTACATCACCAAGCAAAATGACAACTGCATTAATACGCAGAAATGCACCGACTGACAGCTGTCGTAATTTGACAGCTCTGATGCCACGCTGCACGAAAACATCATTTCTTATCCCTCCACGCTACATATGTGCTCACAGAAATTCAGACAACCTGCATAATGCTGCTTTTAAATGGTACTCTTTGGTCGCAAGGGGAATGGCGGATGAGCACCTTATTGTGGTCTTACATCTATAGACATAATAGAGCATTTGGACGTGGAGCGGTAGCAAATAGCCATCGCCCGCATTTCACCATTATACCATTCCTCGGTGTCTTGTCATGTAGGTCTCCCTTTGAACGCGGTCACTCCGCCACGATCTGTCCGTCATGGCGTCCGTCCGT
>CBDHHR010000802.1:12500-15000 GCA_965263245.1 Metamycoplasmataceae bacterium
TATCAATTAGTATCGTGGCAAAAAGTGCTCCGTAGTGTACGATTTAATTAAGAATCACTTCAGAGAAATGCATTTTGAAAGTTCTCCATATATTTCTCGTCTGATCATGTTTATGGATGGGTTTTTCCTTAAGAGCACTTTATCTTCGTGAAACGGCCCCTGCATCCATAACTCCGCCTTTAGGATCTTTATTGTGTGAATTCTGATTAAGCACTTTTCTGCTTGCAGAAAGAGGAAGCGTCGCTATTACGGTCACCTTTGAAATGGGAAAATGAGAACCAAATGACAATATCCACTGGAGTTTACTGTTATATGAATAATGGAGTGACATCAATTGCGAGTTGATCGTATTACAGAGGTGACCGTAAACGGCGATTCGACAGCATGTCCAATTAGACGTCAGTCAGTGCCTGGACCACAAGCGGAGACGACCCAATGAGACGCACAGACGGCCCACGGCCTCGCAAGAGCCCGCGGCTATCGGCCAGTCTCCGCGCGCGAGCTCTTTAATTATCACGTGTTCGCATCAATGAGCGCTCACGCTTGTCCGTGTGTCGTGTGCTTTGATCGTCATTGCGTCTGCGCAGTTGAACTCACCCCCTTGGTAGCAAGATGGTCTCGCGAATAGATAGCGTTGTGTAATTTGTGCCTGTCGGTTCATGTCGTGAAAAGTATGGATGCGCTGTCCGCGTGGGACACAGGGATGTATAGCGAATGTATATCGCTGTATATATAGGGAGTTGTGTTAATTAGTGCGAACTTGTGTCTATGTACAGATAGAGTGTTGATAATAGGCATACTAATTCCTATGAAAGTGTGTTTGGTTGCTTGTTTGTGCGTGCGTGGGAGTGCGTGTGCGCGTGCGCGCGGCTATGTGTGTGCGAGTGTGTGTGTGTGTGTGTGTGTGTGTGTGTGTGTGTGTGTGTGTGTGTGTGTGTGTGTGTGTGCGCGCGCGTGCGCGTAAGTGGAGCGTGCATGTACGCGATCCGTATATAGTGTTTGTGGATGTTTACATATGTGTGGGTGTGCGTGTGTGGTGTGTTTACATGTGTGTTTGTGTGTGCGTGTGTGTGTGTGTATGTGGTCTGTTTACGTGTGTGTAGGTGTGCGTGTGTGGTGTGTCTACGTGTGTGTCTGTGTGCGTGTGTGGTGTGTTTACATGTGTGTAGGTGTGTGCGTGTGTGGTGTGTTTACGTGTGTGTAGGTGTGTGCGTGTGTGGTGTGTTTACGTGTGTAGTTGTGCGTGTGTGGTGTGTTTACGTGTGTATGAGTGTGCGTGTGTGGTGTGTTTACATGTGTGTATGTGTGTGCGTGTGTGTGTGTTGTCTGTTTACGTGTGTGTAGGTGTCCGTGTGTGCGTGTGTGGTGTGTCTACGTGTGTGTATGTGTGCATGTGTGGTGTGTTTACATGTGTGTAGGTGTGTGCGTGTGTGGTGTGTTTACGTGTGTGTAGGTGTGTGCGTGTGTGGTGTGTTTACGTGTGTGTAGTTGTGCGTGTGTGGTGTGTTTACGTGTGTATGAGTGTGCGTGTGTGGTGTGTTTACGTGTGTGTAGTTGTGCGTGTGTGGTGTGTTTACGTGTGTGTAGTTGTGCGTGTGTGGTGTGTTTACGTGTGTATGAGTGTGCGTGTGTGGTGTGTTTACGTGTGTGTAGTTGTGCGTGTGTGGTGTGTTTACGTGTGTGTAGTTGTGCGTGTGTGGTGTGTTTAGGTGTGTATGAGTGTGCGTGTGTGGTGTGTTTACGTGTGTGTAGTTGTGCGTGTGTGGTGTGTTTAGGTGTGTATGAGTGTGCGTGTGTGGTGTGTTTACGTGTGTGTAGTTGTGCGTGTGTGGTGTGTTTAGGTGTGTATGAGTGTGCGTGTGTGGTGTGTTTACGTGTGTGTAGTTGTGCGTGTGTGGTGTGTTTAGGTGTGTATGAGTGTGCGTGTGTGGTGTGTTTACGTGTGTGTAGTTGTGCGTGTGTGGTGTATTTACGTGTGTATGAGTGTGCGTGTGTGGTGTGTTGACGTGTGTGTAGTTGTGCGTGTGTGGTGTGTTGACGTGTGCAACAGTTCAAGTGAATCCATAATTTTCGCACTGCCGAAAAACCATACAAATGAAATAGTTGTTTCTTTTAATTGATCTATTATTGTGAATCTTACGCCGTCTATGAAAATCATAAGTTTTCACAATAAAACTATGTGTGTTTGGATGTGCGCATGCGTGCTAATTCACTCGTCCTTGCGGGTTTTTCGCAATATTTAATTTCCCCGCCTGCGTTTCCCAACCGATTCCGTAAGGTGGCGCCATCTTGGAATTACAGTCGGAACTACAATTTTGTACGACAGAAGAATGTTTCTGTTACTCAAAACCTTTGCTGCTGTAACCGACTTGTTATAATTGAGACGTCGATATTGAGCTAAAACACAAAACGAGTCTGACACTAACAGATAAACAATAAGCGTGCCATGAACGAATGTCATCTGTTTCACCCGTTCGCCATGCGTACGTACGCCTGCTCC
>CBDHHR010000802.1:20000-28105 GCA_965263245.1 Metamycoplasmataceae bacterium
AACCTGATGGTGATAGCGAAGTTGATTCTTTGGGTGGCTTTAAAGGAGGTCTTTGTGCTATCATTCTCTGAGTCCACCCCTGATCATATCACTTGTATGCAAACACGCATGTACACGCATGCGCACATGGACTAACAATCACACGGACGCACGCACGCACACACACTCACATGCACGTGTATACACGCGCACGCAAACACGCACGCATAAAACAAACGAACATTGAGACATTATAAAACGCGCTTCGCCCCAGATTCTGTCAAATGTGTGAAACTGTCATACATGCTACAGTCGGTCACATTACGGCAGATTAAATTTATGACACCAGATTCTTACGAAATCAAAAACGAGATATGTCCCACTGCAACGCATCGCTTGGAACCGACGTGGCGGGTAGATGTAGCTCGTGACGTCACAGGGACCAGTGTGGCGGGTAGACGTAAGTCGTTACGTCACAGCGACCAATGTGGCGGGTAGACGTAAGTCGTTACGTCACAGCGAGAGCGCACGCCGATTTACGACGGTTGCATCGGATGCGAACTTGAGCGGAGGACTGTACGCTAATAGAGCGACGGTGCGATGGCTGCTAATCGTTCGTCCGACGTCGGGCGGCAAGCGACGGCGGTGGCCGTGGTACGTTGCCAGTCTCGGCGGGCCTCGGTCAGATAAAGTGCTATAAATCGAGCTTTATCGAGACGCTCCAGCTTATGGATGTCAGAGCGTGTGATTTAGGATGGCGGCCAGCGCTGGGGGGAATCCGAAATGATACGTCAGGCGGACGAGGTTCGATACACCGCTGTGTGATCGTCGTAGCAGGACGGAGGGAGGAGCTCTTTCTCCACTCCGCTTCCAAGAGACAGAGAGTCTGGGGAGAGAGGGAGAGAGGGAGAGAGGGAGAGAGGGAGAGAGGGAGAGAGGGAGAGAGGGAGAGAGGGAGTGAGGGAGAGAGGGAGAGAGGAGAGAGGGAGAGAGGGAGAGAGGGGGAGAGGGGAGAGGGGAGAGGGGGAGAGGGAGAGAGGGAGAGAGGGAGAGAGGGAGAGAGGGAGTGAGGGAGAGAGGGAGAGAGGGAGAGAGGGAGAGAGGGAGAGAGGGAGAGAGGGGGAGAGGGGGAGAGGGGAGAGGGGGAGAGGGGGAGAGGGGGAGAGGGGAGAGGGAGAGAGGGAGAGAGGGAGAGAGGGAGAGAGGGAGAGAGGGAGAGAGGGAGAGAGGGAGTGAGGGAGAGAGGGAGAGAGGGAGAGAGGGAGAGAGGGAGAGAGGGGGAGAGGGGGAGAGGGGAGAGGGGGAGAGGGGGAGAGGGGGAGAGGGGAGAGGGAGAGAGGGAGAGAGGGAGAGAGGGAGAGAGGGAGAGAGGGAGAGAGGGAGAGAGGGAGAGAGGGAGAGAGGGAGAGAGGGAGATAGGGAGAGAGGGAGAGAGGGAGAGAGGGAGAGAGGGAGAGAGGGAGAGAGGGAGAGAGGGAGAGAGGGAGAGAGGGGAGAGAGAGGAGAGAGAGGAGAGAGAGTGAGAGCGAGAGCGAGAGCGACAGCGACAGCGACAGCGACAGCGACAGCGACAGCGACAGCGACAGCGACAGCGACAGCGACAGCGACAGCGACAGCGACAGCGACAGCGACAGCGACAGCGACAGCGACAGCGACAGCGACAGCGACAGCGACAGCGACAGCGACAGCGACAGCGACAGCGACAGCGACAGCGACAGCGACAGCGACAGCGACAGTGCTGGCTTGTCCTATAGGTGTGTTTGGCAATCTTGTTAAGTCTTGCAAAATGGCGTAGCTCATAGAATATGCTCTGTTGAACAGGAACGTGTTGAATCGACGAATGGTGATGTGATATACACATGTTTGAATTTTCGTATTCATTATACCTGAATGTTGTTTGACTCTATTGGCAATCCACAAAAAGTGGATAGCAGACGAGGACCGGGTCGATCAATAGACCGTCCGGTTAAACAAAGAACATTAAGACTGAAACAAACGGACTGAACGTGACATTGTGATAGCATTAGGATAGATAGAGAGGTTCGGAATATTTGGACACAAGAAGAGCAGTAGAGGATCATGTTGAAAGAGGACAGCGAAAAACCAGAGAAAGTAAGTTAAAAGAGGACAATCTGACGACCATTTTGACAAATGAGCAACACAGAATAAATCAGAAAGAGGAGCGATGCAGAGCCACATTACAGGAGGAGTAAAACATGATCAGGAGACCATTTTCACTAAATGTTGTTAAAGGCTCTTAAGCCCGACTTATCGCCTTAAAATCAAGTTTGATCTTTAACAGTGATCGTGAATAAACGAACATTGTCAACACCACGATACGCCAACGGGACACTTCACTGGTGTGTCATGGAAATAATGTCCTCAGTAGCATAGCTATGGATATTTGTTTTTTTGAAATCATAATTCGGGTAAAAACAGATTTTTGCATAAGGATGAATTTTCCCTAAGAGCTGTTTATTTTAGTGAAATGGTCCTCTGATTGAAAGAGGAACGACGAAGCGTAAGGTCATAAAAGAACGAAGTCGAAACAAAACCGACAGAGAACAGGCTGAATGTAAAGAGACGGAGAGTCAAGCTAATTAACTAGCGATGGAGAGAAACAGTTGAAAGTGAAACTACGAAGATCCCAGTTGAATTAGAAGCGACGGCGAAACCGAAAGCAGACATTTATATGGACTCACTGGCCAAAAAATTGTTAGAAAGGAGGGACAATGATACAATTATGCGTGAAAAGAATTGTAAGATAACGGGACATCAGGAGGAGCGAAGTGACGACACATAACAGGAGGAACAAGGTGAGCAGAAGGAACAAGATGAACAAGAGGGTAAAATGAGCGAGACGAGCCAGCCTCCGGGGAGAAATAGGAGCTAACGAGATCGCGCGAGGCCCGCGGAACAACGCAACGTGACAGCAAATCGACGAGATCGACGCAGACAATTATCGCGTCGATAAAAGCCGGTCATGTATTAAACGAGCCGTAGTTTCGGCTGACCCGCCGTCGTTTGTCGCCGCGCGCGCATCGCCTGGGACGACTGCCATATTGATTTCTGGCGCAGCAATTTAGTCTCTGTCGAGCGGTCCAACTTAATTCGGTGATTATACATCGATTGCCGTGAATGCTCTGGCACAGGAGCCTCCCTGCTGGTTATTACAGCCGTGTATCATGTCATATGGCAGGGGGCGTCTATTTCTGGTTAAATGTCGAATGTCCTTGGGCCCCCATTTCCGACAAAATCCCGTTCGTTCTCCCTGAATCCCACGCCTTCGCCCGGATTTTATATTCTCGCGTGACTCATATTCATTGGGTCTTTAAGTATTTAAGTTTTCCTTTCCCGTCAAGTCCGTCGCCTGTCATTACTGTCTGTCAATGTTTGTGGTATATTATTTCAAATAAACGATCTTCTTACCCCAAGTTCCTTTCCAATTTTCTCTTATTAACCACGTGCGTTTAACGCATTCCCTACATTGCTACTATAAGATCGAATGTAATGGCTTCCTCTAGCCGTTTATATTATGAAATATTCGCGTTGAGAAAATCCCCAAAAGAACTACTCATGATTATGCTTTGTCTACGCCGATGTCCAACGTTTTATTTGGAGTTTATTTTTATTCCAAAGTATTAATAATACACGGATATAGAGTCCATTAACACGCATTGTTAAGACAAGACTAATGTAATGAATAGGTTATTGTGCTGTTATTCCGGAAATGGCATGTAATCCAATTAAAGTGACAGATGTAAAAAGCATTGGTCTACACATGAACACTAATGAAATGAATCTACGTGATGTTTCGTTATTGCGCTTTTACAGAAATATGCTTTGTAAAACAACGTGCAAGACATGAGAAATATATTGAATTATGTTCGGCGGGGGGGGGGAGAGGATGAGAGAAAGAGCGACTGAGCGACTGAGCGAGAGAGAGAGAGAGAGAGAGAGAGAGAGAACGAGAGAGAGAGAGAGAGAACGAAAGAGAGAGAGAGAGAGAGAACGAGAGAGAGAGAGAGAGAGAGAGAGAGAGAGAGAGAGAGAGAGAGAGAGAGAGAGAACGAGAGAGAGAGAGAGAGAGAGAGAGAGAGAGAGAGAGAGAGAGAGAGAGAGAGAGCGAGAGAGAGAAAGAGAGGACAAACATACATACATACATACATACATTCATACATACATACATACATACATACATACATACATACATACAGACAGACAGACAGACAGACAGACAGACAGACAGACAGACAGACAGACAGACAGACAGACAGACAGACAGACAGACAGACAGACAGACAGACAGGGGATTGGAAGAAAAAGACCATGCGTGTAAGGGCGTACACCAAGGGATGCGTATGCGTGTACATGCGCAAGCGCGTGCGCATCTCATTTTTGCAGGGTACGACCTGAATAGTTTTTATTCAATATTTTCTCCTAAATGCCCTTTTTGTTCATCCTTAATCATCTCATTTATCTTCCCTAAACTCTCACTCGATCACTTCCCGAAGCCACCATTGTCTCCCTCTTCTGCCGGAGCGCGGACGCCACGAAGGCTAAGTAGACGCCTTCAATTAAAAGCGCACCAAGATTAATTGTCGTCGACCATTTCAATTACTCGAGCGTCGCCAGTGAATAATTCACGCAGCGTTGAACAATTGATCGACAAATGTCCGTCTCATAAACGTCTGCGTCTTCAGTCGCCAGTTACCGAGACCGATAATCAGAACAATTAAGTCGTATTTCTCCTCCGCCGAAGATCGTCTTCGGCGGCCATTTAAAAGCAAGTCTATTGCACAGACGCACACGGGCCGGGAACGATTAGCGTTGATTGATATCGAAGATCGAAACTGGATATTTGAAGCGATAAACCTAGCAGTGTTACTGCGTTGATTACAGGAGCTGCCGCGTCGTGTATATAACACAAAATAGTACATTATGCACACATGCATGCATTTCCGCTCGCAATAATTTTGTTTATTGTATGTGTTATTTCCGGCCAAAACCACCAGTGAAAGGAAGCGTAATTATTGGATTGCTTTAAAATGTTCGTTTGGTATTTTATTTCAAGCTAATATGTACGATTTCTTTAGACGAACTGATGAACACGGAAATGGGTATGATGTAAATAACACTCATATTAGGCCGAGAGACGGGAACAGGGAGAGGAACAGGGAGAGGAACAGGAACAGGGACAGGGAGAGGGATATGTAAGATCTAGAAATGAGAAAGGATAGGCGTAGTCCATACGTTATTCACGCATTACAATAAACCGGCTCGTATAGGACGAAACTAACAAAGAAACAATTGCCATTGTCCCTCGCAAATACTCCACTAAATCGAAATTGTGACCACGATTAGAAGCGATCCGAATTTTTTAAAATCTTTTTAGACAATTAAACAAACAATAACTACATATAAAACGACCAACAATCCATCCCATCATCGTCGGTTACTGATGAAGAAATGACATCAGTTACAACACATTATTGACATCTAACCAACACATCTCAAATGTCTCTTTTATTGTAGTAAGTATCATTAGAGAAGATAACGTAGGCCTGTATATTGAATATATATGGATGTACACAGTATGTTGTTAGAACAACATGTCCGTTTAATTAGCAAACCTATAAACCAGACCGTTTTCTATCACTCACACACTCATACACTCATACACTCATACACTCATACACTCATACACTCATACACTCATACACGCATACACGCATACACGCATACACGCATACACGCATACACGCATACACGCATACACGCATACACGCATACACGCATACACGCATACACGCATACACGCATACACGCATACACGCATACACGCATACACGCATACACGCATACACGCATACACGCATACACGCATACACGCATACACGCATACACGCATACACGCATACACGCATACACGCATACACGCATACACGCATACACGCATACACGCATACACGCATACACGCATACACGCATACACGCATACACGCATACACGCATACACGCATACACGCATACACGCATACACGCATACACGCATACACGCATACACGCATACACGCATACACGCATACACGCATACACGCATACACGCATACACGCATACACGCATACACGCATACACGCATACACGCATACACGCATACACGCATACACGCATACACGCATACACGCATACACGCATACACGCATACACGCATACACGCATACACGCATACACGCATACACGCATACACGCATACACGCATACACGCATACACGCATACACGCATACACGCATACACGCATACACGCATACACGCATACACGCATACACGCATACACGCATACACGCATACACGCATACACGCATACACGCATACACGCATACACGCATACACGCATACACGCATACACGCATACACGCATACACGCATACACGCATACACGCATACACGCATACACGCATACACGCATACACGCATACACGCATACACGCATACACGCATACACGCATACACGCATACACGCATACACGCATACACGCATACACGCATACACGCATACACGCATACACGCATACACGCATACACGCATACACGCATACACGCATACACGCATACACGCATACACGCATACACGCATACACGCATACACGCATACACGCATACACGCATACACGCATACACGCATACACGCATACACGCATACACGCATACACGCATACACGCATACACGCATACACGCATACACGCATACACGCATACACGCATACACGCATACACGCATACACGCATACACGCATACACGCATACACGCATACACGCATACACGCATACACGCATACACGCATACACGCATACACGCATACACGCATACACGCATACACGCATACACGCATACACGCATACACGCATACACGCATACACGCATACACGCATACACGCATACACGCATACACGCATACACGCATACACGCATACACGCATACACGCATACACGCATACACGCATACACGCATACACGCATACACGCATACACGCATACACTCATACACTCATACACTCATACACTCATACACTCATACACTCATACACTCATACACTCATACACTCATACACTCATACACTCATACACTCATACACTCATACACTCATACACTCATACACTCATACACTCATACACTCATACACTCATACACTCATACACTCATACAATCATACAATCATACAATCATACAATCATACAATCATACAATCATACAATCATACACTCACTCATGCACTCATACACTCATACACTCATACACTCATACACTCATACACTCATACACTCATACACTCACACACTCATACACTCATACACTCTACACTCTACACTCTACACTCTACACTCATACACTCATACACTCATACACTCATACACTCATACACTCATACACTCATACACTCATTCACTCATTCACTCATTCACTCATACACTCATACACTCATACACTCATTCACTCATACACTCATACACTCATACACTCATACACTCATACACTCATACACTCATTCACTCATATACTCATACACTCATTCACTGACTTATACACTGACTCATACATTCATACGCTCGTAAGCTCATAAACTCACACACTCACACACTCACACACTCAGTCACTCACTCACTCACTCACTGTTTCGCTCTTTCGCTCATTCGCTCGTTCGCTCGTTCACTCGTTCGCTCGTTCGCTCGTTCGCTCGTTCGCTCGTTCACTCGTTCACTAGTTCACTCGTTCACTCGTTCACTCATTCACTCATTCACTCATTCACTCATTCACTCATTCACTCATTCACTCATTCACTCATTCACTCATTCACTCATTTTAATAGTTGGGCAACTTTTGTTCGTTAAATGTGGGCACAGGCTTGTTGAGCAAAAGAGAACGTTACCCAACTACCGACCGTGCTGTTACATAAATCAACCGACTCTGAAACCAGCCGTCTCTGTGTGACTGCTTGTTCACATGTAATAGCACCGTGCAACCACCCGTGCATAACCACCGCCACGAAACTTGTGCAACTAATTGCACCAGCCGAATAACCGGCACCTGGTGCCCCCCCCCCCGGACGACGCACGTGACCGCG
>CBDHHR010000803.1:0-4308 GCA_965263245.1 Metamycoplasmataceae bacterium
TCGTCTATGACACAATGACACGTCCACGGATATACACCAGCTACTTCCTAACAGTCGTCTATGACACAGTGACACGTCCACGGATATACACCAGCTACTTCCTAACAGTCATCTATGACACAGTGACACGTCCACGGATATACACCAGCTACTTCCTAACAGTCATCTATGACACAGTGACACGTCCACGGATATACACCAGCTACTTCCTAACAGTCATCTATGACACAGTGACACGTCCACGGATATACACCAGCTACTTCCTAACAGTCATCTATGACACAGTGACACGTCCACGGATATACACCAGCTACTTCCTAACAGTCATCTATGACACAGTGACACGTCCACGGATATACACCAGCTACTTCCTAACAGTCATCTATGACACAGTGACACGTCCACGGATATACACCAGCTACTTCCTAACAGTCATCTATGACACAGTGACACGTCCACGGATATACACCAGCTACTTCCTAACAGTCATCTATGACACAGTGACACGTACTTCCTAACAGTCATCTATGACACAGTGACACGTCCACGGATATACACCAGCTACTTCCTAACAGTCGTCTATGACACAGTGACACGTCCACGGATATACACCAGCTACTTCCTAACAGTCGTCTATGACACAGTGACACGTCCACGGATATACACCAGCTACTTCCTAACAGTCATCTATGACACAGTGACACGTCCACGGATATACACCAGCTACTTCCTAACAGTCATCTATGACACAGTGACACGTCCACGGATATACACCAGCTACTTCCTAACAGTCATCTATGACACAGTGACACGTCCACGGATATACACCAGCTACTTCCTAACAGTCATCTATGACACAGTGACACGTCCACGGATATACACCAGCTACTTCCTAACAGTCATCTATGACACAGTGACACGTCCACGGATATACACCAGCTACTTCCTAACAGTCGTCTATGACACAGTGACACGTCCACGGATATACACCAGCTACTTCCTAACAGTCATCTATGACACAGTGACACGTCCACGGATATACACCAGCTACTTCCTAACAGTCATCTATGACACAGTGACACGTCCACGGATATACACCAGCTACTTCCTAACAGTCATCTATGACACAGTGACACGTCCACGGATATACACCAGCTACTTCCTAACAGTCATCTATGACACAGTGACACGTCCACGGATATACACCAGCTACTTCCTAACAGTCATCTATGACACAGTGACACGTCCACGGATATACACCAGCTACTTCCTAACAGTCATCTATGACACAGTGACACGTCCACGGATATACACCAGCTACTTCCTAACAGTCATCTATGACACAGTGACACGTCCACGGATATACACCAGCTACTTCCTAACAGTCATCTATGACACAGTGACACGTCCACGGATATACACCAGCTACTTCCTAACAGTCATCTATGACACAGTGACACGTCCACGGATATACACCAGCTACTTCCTAACAGTCGTCTATGACACAGTGACACGTCCACGGATATACACCAGCTACTTCCTAACAGTCGTCTATGACACAGTGACACGTCCACGGATATACACCAGCTACTTCCTAACAGTCGTCTATGACACAGTGACACGTCCACGGATATACACCAGCTACTTCCTAACAGTCGTCTATGACACAGTGACACGTCCACGGATATACACCAGCTACTTCCTAACAGTCATCTATGACACAGTGACACGTCCACGGATATACACCAGCTACTTCCTAACAGTCATCTATGACACAGTGACACGTCCACGGATATACACCAGCTACTTCCTAACAGTCATCTATGACACAGTGACACGTCCACGGATATACACCAGCTACTTCCTAACAGTCATCTATGACACAGTGACACGTCCACGGATATACACCAGCTACTTCCTAACAGTCATCTATGACACAGTGACACGTCCACGGATATACACCAGCTACTTCCTAACAGTCGTCTATGACACAGTGACACGTCCACGGATATACACCAGCTACTTCCTAACAGTCGTCTATGACACAGTGACACGTCCACGGATATACACCAGCTACTTCCTAACAGTCGTCTATGACACAGTGACACGTCCACGGATATACACCAGCTACTTCCTAACAGTCATCTATGACACAGTGACACGTCCACGGATATACACCAGCTACTTCCTAACAGTCGTCTATGACACAGTGACACGTCCACGGATATACACCAGCTACTTCCTAACAGTCGTCTATGACACAGTGACACGTCCACGGATATACACCAGCTACTTCCTAACAGTCATCTATGACACAGTGACACGTCCACGGATATACACCAGCTACTTCCTAACAGTCATCTATGACACAGTGACACGTCCACGGATATACACCAGCTACTTCCTAACAGTCATCTATGACACAGTGACACGTCCACGGATATACACCAGCTACTTCACAATGACACGTCCACGGATATACACCAGCTACTTCCTAACAGTCATCTATGACACAATGACACGTCCACGGATATACACCAGCTACTTCCTAACAGTCATCTATGACACAGTGACACGTCCACGGATATACACCAGCTACTTCCTAACAGTCATCTATGACACAATGACACGTCCACGGATATACACCAGCTACTTCCTAACAGTCATCTATGACACAATGACACGTCCACGGATATACACCAGCTACTTCCTAACAGTCGTCTATGACACAGTGACACGTCCACGGATATACACCAGCTACTTCCTAACAGTCATCTATGACACAATGACACGTCCACGGATATACACCAGCTACTTCCTAACAGTCATCTATGACACAGTGACACGTCCACGGATATACACCAGCTACTTCCTAACAGTCGTCTATGACACAGTGACACGTCCACGGATATACACCAGCTACTTCCTAACAGTCATCTATGACACAGTGACACGTCCACGGATATACACCAGCTACTTCCTAACAGTCATCTATGACACAGTGACACGTCCACGGATATACACCAGCTACTTCCTAACAGTCATCTATGACACAGTGACACGTCCACGGATATACACCAGCTACTTCCTAACAGTCATCTATGACACAGTGACACGTCCACGGATATACACCAGCTACTTCCTAACAGTCATCTATGACACAGTGACACGTCCACGGATATACACCAGCTACTTCCTAACAGTCATCTATGACACAGTGACACGTCCACGGATATACACCAGCTACTTCCTAACAGTCATCTATGACACAGTGACACGTCCACGGATATACACCAGCTACTTCCTAACAGTCATCTATGACACAGTGACACGTCCACGGATATACACCAGCTACTTCCTAACAGTCATCTATGACACAGTGACACGTCCACGGATATACACCAGCTACTTCCTAACAGTCATCTATGACACAGTGACACGTCCACGGATATACACCAGCTACTACAGTGACACGTCCACGGATATACACCAGCTACTTCCTAACAGTCGTCTATGACACAGTGACACGTCCACGGATATACACCAGCTACTTCCTAACAGTCATCTATGACACAGTGACACGTCCACGGATATACACCAGCTACTTCCTAACAGTCGTCTATGACACAGTGACACGTCCACGGATATACACCAGCTACTTCCTAACAGTCGTCTATGACACAGTGACACGTCCACGGATATACACCAGCTACTTCCTAACAGTCGTCTATGACACAGTGACACGTCCACGGATATACACCAGCTACTTCCTAACAGTCATCTATGACACAGTGACACGTCCACGGATATACACCAGCTACTTCCTAACAGTCGTCTATGACACAGTGACACGTCCACGGATATACACCAGCTACTTCCTAACAGTCATCTATGACACAGTGACACGTCCACGGATATACACCAGCTACTTCCTAACAGTCATCTATGACACAGTGACACGTAACAGTCGTCTATGACACAGTGACACGTCCACGGATATACACCAGCTACTTCCTAACAGTCGTCTATGACACAATGACACGTCCACGGATATACACCAGCTACTTCCTAACAGTCGTCTATGACACAGTGACACGTCCACGGATATACACCAGCTACTTCCTAACAGTCATCTATGACACAATGACACGTCCACGGATATACACCAGCTACTTCCTAACAGTCGTCTATGACACAGTGACACGTCCACGGATATACACCAGCTACTTCCTAACAGTCATCTATGACACAATGACACGTCCACGGATATACACCAGCTACTTCCTAACAGTCGTCTATGACACAGTG
>CBDHHR010000804.1:0-4271 GCA_965263245.1 Metamycoplasmataceae bacterium
TACGCTAACTTTCACAGCTGCACAAACGCAGTCTAATCAAAGCGTCCAACCTGATTAGACTCATCGTGACAACTGTTGTCAGCCGTCAGAGAATAAGCCGCTGGTATAAATCTTTCATCAGTGATGGCGGTTGAATTTGCCGCGTCAAAACGTGTCATTGTGTATTTTGGTCATGGCGACGTTGGTATATTGATTCTATATGGATGCCACTAGGTAATGGTTGACAGGATATCGTGTCGTATCGTAAACAGCAGGCATTTCACTGCATCTTTAAACGTCTCCTTTCATCTTCAACGTAACACTCAAGTTAAGTGTGACCACAGTTCGACACAAAATAAATAGCACTAAACTATATTAAGGCGAACCCAAACCCTCGGATTGTGATGCAGAAAACACGCATTACCTCGACATGTTAATGCATTTTGTATTCATATTAATGTCTTCATATTAAACAAATTTAGTGAAACGATCGGAGGAAACAAAGCTAATCAGTAGTTGGTTGATTTTTTGTTTCCTTTGATTACATACTGAACAACTGATAGAATGTGTAATATATATATATATATATATATATATATATATATATATATATATATATATTGCATAACACGACTAGGAGTGAGTGAATGAGTGTGTTAGTGAGTGAATGAGTGAATGAGTGAGTGAATGAGTGTGTTAGTGAGTGAATGAGTGAATGAGTGAGTGAATGAATGAATGAGTGTGTTAGTGAGTGAATGAGTGAATGAGTAAATGAGTGAGTGAGTGAATGAGTGTGTTAGTGAGTGAATGAGTGAATGAGTGAATGAGTGAATGAGTGAGTGAGTGAATGAGTGAATGAGTGAATGAGTGAGTGAATGAGTGTGTTAGTGAGTGAATGAGTGAATGAGTGAGTGAATGAGTGAATGAGTGTGTTAGTGAGTGAATGAGTGAATGAGTGAATGAGTGAATGAGTGAATGAGTGAATGAGTGAATGAGTGAGTGAGTGAATGAGTGAATGAGTGAATGAGTGAATGAGTGAATGAGTGAATGAGTGAATGAGTGAATGAGTGAGTGAATGAGTGTGTTAGTGAGTGAATGAGTGAATGAGTGAGTGAATTAGTGAATGAGGGTGTTAGTGAGTGAATGAGTGAATGAGTGAATGAGTGAGTGAGTGAATGAGTGAGTGAGTGAATGAGTGAATGAGTGAATGAGTGAATGAGTGAATGAGTGAATGAGTGAATGAGTGAGAGAGTGAGTGAGTGAGTGAGTGAGTGGACGAGTGGACGAGTGGACGAGTGGACGAGTGGACGAGTGGACGAGTGGACGAGTGGACGAGGGGACGAGTGGACGAGTGGACGAGTGGACGAGTGGACGAGTGGACGAGTGGACGAGTGGACGAGTGGACGAGTGGACGAGTGGACGAGTGGACGAGTGGACGAGTGGACGAGTGGACGAGTGGACGAGTGGACTAGTGAACGAGTGGACGAGTGCACGAGTGGACGAGTGGACGAGTGGACGAGTGGACGAGTGGACGAGTGCACGAGTGGACGAGTGGACGAGTGGACGAGTGGACGAGTGGACGAGTGCACGAGTGCACGAGTGGACGAGTGGACGAGTGGACGAGTGGACGAGTGGACGAGTGGACGAGTGGACGAGTGGACGAGTGGACGAGTGGACGAGTGGACGAGTGGACGAGTGGACGCGTGGACGAGTGGACGAGTGGACGAGTGGACGAGTGGACGAGTGGACGAGTGGACGAGTGGACGAGTGAACGAGTGAACGAGTGAACGAGTGAACGAGTGAACGAGTGAGCGAGTGAGTGAGTGAGTGAATGAGTGAGTGAGTGAGTGAGTGAGTGAGTGAGTGAGTGTGTGAGCGAGCGGGCGAGCGAGCGAGCGAGTGAGTGAGTGAGTGAGTGAGTGTGTGAGTGAGTGAGTGAGTGAGTGAGTGAGTGAGTGAGTGAGTGAGTGAGTGAGTGAGTGAGTGAGTGAGTGAGTGAGTGAGTGAGTGAGTGAGTGAGTGAGTGAGTGAGTGAGTGAGTGAGTGAGTGAGTGAGTGAGTGAGTGAGTGAGTGGGTGAGTGGGTGAGTGGGTGAGTGGGTGAGTGGGTGAGTGGGTGAGTGGGTGAGTGGGTGAGTGGGTGAGTGGGTGAGTGGGTGAGTGGGTGAGTGAGTGAGTGAGTGAGTGAGTGAGTGAGTGAGTGAGTGAGTGAGTGAGTGAGTGAGTGAGTGAGTGAGTGAGTGAGTGAGTGAGTGGGTGAGTGGGTGAGTGGGTGAGTGGGTGAGTGGGTGAGTGGGTGAGTGGGTGAGTGGGTGAGTGGGTGAGTGGGTGAGTGGGTGAGTGGGTGAGTGGGTGAGTGGGTGAGTGGGTGAGTGGGTGAGTGGGTGAGTGGGTGAGTGGGTGAGTGGGTGAGTGGGTGAGTGGGTGAGTGGGTGAGTGGGTGAGTGGGTGAGTGGGTGAGTGGGTGAGTGAGTGAGTGAGTGAGTGAATGAGTGAATGAGTGAATGAGTGAATGAGTGAATGAGTGAATGAGTGAATGAGTGAATGAGTGAATGAGTGAATGAGTGAATGAGTGAATGAGTGAATGAGTGAATGAGTGAATGAGTGAATGAGTGAATGAGTGAATGAGCGAATGAGCGAATGAGCGAATGAGCGAATGAGCGAATGAGCGAATGAGCGAATGAGCGAATGAGTAACTGAGTAATAATCATAATTGTGATATTTATATAGCGCTGTTCCAACATTCGTTGCTCACAGCGCTGTACAACATGTTCTTCAAAATGTCCACCGCAGTGACGCCTTGAGCGTGGCACATTCAATCGATTGTGTTCACTGGAGCTTGGCTTCGGCATGCACATTATTCAGTGTATTCATGGTCAATCAGTGCTCAATGTGTGAGTAGCAGTATATTGAATTCCACTCGCACGCCTATCGGCAGCCAGTGGAACTTAATCAGTAGCTGTATAGCATAGCTATAGTTCATAGCGCCCTCGATCAAGCGAGCTGCTAATTTCTGCACTTTCTGAAGCCGTTGTATTTGCATAAAAGGCAGTCGATATAGTAGTGCATTGGCATCATCTAATATCCTTGTAACAAATGCAAGTATGACTTGCTCTGTCGCTTCTGCTGTCAGATACCGTCCGATCCTCGAGACGTTGCGAAGGTGGACTGTAGCTGACCTGCATACAGCAATCACAAGCGATTCCATCGTCACCTCGGCGCCAAACTGGACACCAATATTACGGACATTTTGAGTCACCCTGACCAAATAGTCACCAACACGTAACGCTTGTAGTTTGATTTTTTTAGCTGTTGAGCTGAACCGAATGCTACATAATTACTTTTGTTTTGGAGTCGTTCATCTTCAAGGCGTTTGTTTTCATTCGTATCCTGATTTATATTACAGGTTGTTCAATGCACTCAAAACGAACAAATGAACATTAATAAAAAGTGTGTCACGACGTCAGTGGATGCTTTAAGATAAGTAATGCATGCATTGTACGTCCTATCATAATATATTGTATAATTGGTTTTATTTATTGGGTGAATGAGTGAGGGAGTGTATGACTAAGAGATTGAGAAAGAGGGTGAATGATTGAGTGGGTGCGCCGCTGATTGAGTGTTTGGCTGACTGATGGGCGATTGTCTGAGTGAGTGAGTGAGTGTATGAGTGGGTGGGTGAGTGAGTGAGTGAATGAGGGAGAGTGAGTGACGGTGCGAGTGAGCGATTGAGTGATAGAGTGATAGAGTGAGTGAATGAGTGAGTGAATGTGTGAGTGAGTGAGGGAGATAGAGAGAGAGACTGAGCGAGAGAGTGAGTGAGTGAATGAGTGTGTGAGTGAGTGAGTGAGTGAGTGAGTGTATGAGTGGGTGGGTGAGTGAGTGAGTGAGTGAATGAGGGAGAGAGTGAGTGACGGTGCGAGTGAGCGATTGAGAGATAGAGTGAATGAATGAGTGAGGGAATGTGTGAGTGAGTGAGGGAGATAGAGAGAGAGACTGAGCGAGAGAGTGAGTGAGTGAGTGAATGAGTGTGTGTGTGAGTGAGTGTGTGAGTGAGTGAGTGAGTGAGTGAATGAGTGAGTGAGTGAGTGAGTGAGTGAGTGAGTGAGTGAGTGAGTGAGTGAGTGAGTGAGTGAGTGAGTGAGTGAGTGAGTGAGTGAGAGAGAGTGTGCGCGCGCGTGAGTGAGTGAGTGAGTGTATGAGACTGTGATTGTGTGAGTAAGGAAGGATCTCCTTTAGATTGCTAGCCCCAAACTCTCGCAAGATGTATATCTTACACCACAATATCGCACA
>CBDHHR010000805.1:0-5000 GCA_965263245.1 Metamycoplasmataceae bacterium
TGCACTGCACACGGCGTGAACTAGACACGGTGGTTGTAAAACTAATGAAACAATAGTGAATGTTATTTAGATACTGATGGCCAAATGGTGTTTACGTAGTATTCAATCAAATCTGGCCTCAAAAATAAATATATGTAAAAAACGTAGTGGTGCAAATGTATATTCCGATAGACATTTCGTTTAGAAGTTATGACTTTTAATCATGTACACAAACAATTAATAATAAAATTAGTAGTAAAGTGAGATTTGTATAATAAAATTGTAAATCAAAATAATAAAATAATAAATAAAATAATAATAAATAAATTAATTAATTAAATGTTAAATTAAATATATGAAATATATGATATCACATATTATTAAACAAGTTCTTATCAAAATGGAGCAGTGGCACAACAGTAGAAAACCCGAATAATAGCAATAATACATGTTATGATGTGTGAAAAAGAGGGTGATTAAAGTAGACTTTTATATGATATGATATGATATGATATGATATGATATGATATGATATGATATGATATGATATGATATGATATGATATGATATGATATGATATGATATGATATGATATGATATAATAGAGCTGCACAACTCTAATTATGTCACTACGTCGCGTATGCGGATTTTTACGCTCGCTCTGTCCTTGTATTATTTTACTATCAAACTCGCCCTGTGTGCTTGGCCTATTGACAGGTGACGTTCCGCGGACAAATACGTCGTGATTTAGTGTCATGGCATGCTTAATAAATAACGACACTCGACGGAGCCTGCCACGTGCCTGGAGCGAGGCAGTTGGCTGTCATTGTGTAATGGTTATGAAGACGTGTCATGTCTGAGAATACACACGTGCTCGGTGAAAAAGCACTGAGGCAGCAAATGTATGGAACTGGAGGAGGGATGAAGGGTGGAGGAAGGCGATTGAACAGGAGATGTATGGATCTGGAGGAGGGATGAATGGTGGAGGAAGGCGGTGGAGCAGGATATGTATGGATCTGGAAGAGGGATGAATGGTGGACGAAGGCTATTGATCAGGAGATGTGTGGTTCTGGAGGAGGTATGAAGGGTGGAGGAAGGCGATTGAACAGGACATATATGGATCTGGAGGAGGTATGAAGGGTGGAGGAAGGCGATGGAGCAGGAGATGTATGGATCTGGAGGAGGGTCGAAGATTGGAGGAAGGCGATGGAGCAGGAGACGTATGGATCTGGAGGAGGGATGAATGGAGGAGGAAGGCGATGGAGCAGGAGACGTATGGATCTGGAGGAGGGATGAAGTGTGGAGGAAGGCGATTGAACAGGAGATTATGGATCTGGAGGAGGGATAAAGGATGGAGGAAGGCGATGGAGCAGGAGACGTATGGATCTGGAGGAGGGATGAAGTGTGGAGGAAGGCGATTGAACAGGAGATTATGGATCTGGAGGAGGGATAAAGGATGGAGGAAGGCGATGGAGCAGGAGATGTATGGATCTGGACGATGGACGAAGGGTGGAGGAAGACGATTGAACAGTAGATGTATGGATCTGGAGGAGGGATGACGGGTGGAGGAAGGCGATGGAGCAGGAGATGTATGGATCTGGACGATGGATGAAGGGTGGAGGAAGGCGATGGAACAGGAGATGTATGGATCTCGAGGAGGGGTGAAAGGTGGAGTAAGGCGATGAAACAGGAGATGTATGGATCTGGAGGAGGAAAGAAGGGTGGAGGAAGGCGATGGAGCAGGAGATGTATGGATCTGGAGGAGGGATGAAGGGTGGAGGAAGGCGATGGACCAGGAGATGTATGGATCTGGAGGAGGTATGAAGGGTGGAGGAAGGCGATGGAGCAGGAGATATATGGATCTGGAGGAGGGATGAATGGTGGAGGAAGGCGACTGAACAGGAGATGTATCGATCTGGAGGAGGGATGAAGGGTTGAGGAAGGCGATGGAGCAGGAGATGTATGGATCTGGAGGAGGGATGAAGGGTGGAGGAAGGCGATGGAGCAGGAGATGTATGGATCTGGAGGAGGGATGAAGGGTGGAGGAAGGCGATGGACCAGGAGATGTATGGATCTCGAGGAGGGGTGAAAGGTGGAGTAAGGCGATGAAACAGGAGATGTATGGATCTGGAGGAGGGAAGAAGGGTGGAGGAAGGCGATGGAGCAGGAGATGTATGGATCTGGAGGAGGGATGAAGGGTGGAGGAAGGCGATGGACCAGGAGATGTATGGATCTGGAGGAGGTATGAAGGGTGGAGGAAGGCGATGGAGCAGGAGATATATGGATCTGGAGGAGGGATGAATGGTGGAGGAAGGCGACTGAACAGGAGATGTATCGATCTGGAGGAGGGATGAAGGGTTGAGGAAGGCGATGGAGCAGGAGATGTATGGATCTGGAGGAGGGATGAATGGTGGAGGAAGGCGACTGAACAGGAGATGTATCGATCTGGAGGAGGGATGAAGGGTTGAGGAAGGCGATGGAGCAGGAGATGTATGGATCTGGAGGAGGGATGAATGGTGGAGGAAGGCGATTGAACAGGAGATGTATCGATCTGGAGGAGGGAAGAAGGGTGGAGGAAGGCGATGGAGCAGGAGATGTATGGATCTGAAAGAGGGATGAATGGTGGAGGAAGGCGATTGAACAAGATATATATGGATCTGGAGGAGGGATGAAGAGTGGAGGAAGGCGACTGAACAGGAGATGTATCGAGCTGGAGGAGGGATGAAGGGTGGAGGAAGGCGATGGAGCAGGAGATGAATGGATCTGGAGGAGGGATGAAGGGTGGACGAAGGCGATGGAGCAGAGAGGTATGGATCTGGAGGAGGGATGAATTGTGGAGGAAGGCGACGGAGCAGGAGATGTATGGATCTGGAGGTGGGGTGAATGGTGGAGGAAGGCGTTTGAAAAGGATATGTATGGATCTGGAGGAGGGATGAATGGTGGAGGAAGGCGTCTGAAAAGGATATGTATGGATCTGGAGGAGGAATGAAGGATGGAGGAAGGCGATTGAACAGGAGATATATGGATCTGGAGGAGATATGAAAGGTGGAGGAAGGCGATGGAGCAGGAGATGTGTGGATCTGGATGTGGGATGAAGGTTGGAGGAAGGCCAATTGTGTAGGAGATGTATGGATCTGGAGGAGGGATGAAGGGTGGACGAAGGCGATGGAGCAGAGATGTACGGATCTGGAGGAGGGATGAAGTGTGGAGGAAGGCGATGGAGCAGGAGATGTATGGATCTGGAGGAGGGATGAATGGTGGAGGAAAGCGATTGAACAGGAGAAGTATGGATGTGGAGGATGGATAAAGATTGGAGGAAGGCGACGAAGCAGGGAGAAGGAAGGCGATGGAGCAGGAAATGTATGTATCTGGAGGAGGGATGAAGGTTGGCGGAAGGCGATGGAGCAGGAGATGTATAGATCTGGAGGAGGGATGAATGGTGGAGGAAGGCGATTGAAAAGGATATGTATGGATCTGAAGGAGGGATGAATGGTGGAGGAAGGCGATTGAACAGGAGATACATGGATCTGGAGGAGATGTGAAAGGTGGAGGAATGCGACGGAGCAGGAGATGTAGGGATCTGGATGTGGGATGAAGGTTGGAGGAAGGCCAATTGTGTAGGAAATGTATGGATCTGGAGGAGGGATGAAGGTTGGCGAAAGGCGATGGAGCAGGAGATGTATGGATCTGGAGAAGGGATGAAGGTTGGAGGAAGGCCAATTGTGTAGGAGATGTATGGATCTGGAGGAGGGATAAAGGTTGGGGGATAGCGATGGAGCAGTAAATGTATGGATCTGGAGGTGGGATGAAGGTTGGCGGAAGGCAATGGAGCAGTAAATGTATGGATCTGGAGGTGGGATGAAGGTTGGCGGAAGGCAATGGAGCAATAATGGATGGAGCAGTAAATGGAGCAGTAAATGTATGGATCTGGAGGTGGGAGGTGGAGCCGGAGATGTATGGATCTGGTGGATGGAATAAGGTTGGAGGAAGGCGATGGAGCAGGAGATGTATGGGTCTGGAGGATGGATAAAGATTGGAAGAAGACGATGGAGCAGAAGATGTATGGATCTGGAGGATGGATAAATAATGGAGGAAGGCGCTGGAGCAAGAGATTTGTGGAACTGGAGGAGGGATGGGGACTGGAGGAAGGCGATGGAGCAGGAGATGTCTGTATTTGGGGGAGGAGTCAAGATGAATGGATAGACGATGAAGTATTGGTTCCGCGTTATTTTTCCCCCATCAAATCTTATTTTGTTCTATCACTATCACGTAGATGGGATTCCTATGCAACAACAAGAAATGTTGGTATATTGTTATATGCTCCGAAGGAATGTAACAGTTTTTAAAATATTCTCTTTTCCGTAATCATACATTTTACTTACTTCAACACCTCGAAATTTTATATCATCTCAACGTTAAATGCACATCATTCCAACTTTTTGAACACGGCAGTAAGACGTTGACCTCTTTAGAGGACGTAGGAAGGTCTGAGGCAGGCAATGTACCAGTATTTGGAGAGCTGTGTAGGAAGCAGTGCAGGGCGTATCCCAACACGGAGAACGCTGGGCGGGGAAAGGGACAGAATAATAAATTGCTCACGCTGTTCTGCAATGTCAGCGAAACCAGATGAAAGGGGCTAATTTAGATTAACAACAGTACGAAAGTCGTGGCTACTGATGCGAACAGGAAGCATGGTTGTCTGACCTGCTTTCACGAGTCGGTGACAATACACTGACATATTATAGTCGTTGCTATGCCAACACTCACCGGCAACGTCTGGTGTGACTTTGGTAGCGTGTTGAGATGTTTCTTAAATAGCTCGAAATATGAACGTATTAGAGCAAATGTACAAATCTGCAGATATCGGATCATTAGAATGGCCAATTACAAAGGCCTGTGGATAATGCAGTCCTAGGCAATGGTGAAAGAATCAAGCAGGGCTGTAATGTGATGAGTGGCACGCAATTCCCAAAGAGCCCTATTTCTTGTAACACTATTTATGTACGGATAGTAGTAATACT
>CBDHHR010000805.1:7500-12414 GCA_965263245.1 Metamycoplasmataceae bacterium
TATCCACTGCATTATTGTGCAAAATGTGGACCAATTTGTAAAATCCGTATGCATTGGCTTTGTAACGTTGTAAATATCGATTGGTGAGACCGTGATACTCGACAAAGACTCCAACTAGAAGCACGAGAAATTTGCAACTCCACGTTCCTCTCACAATATATTGTCGCCGTGTTACTCTTGTAATGTGATGTTCACATTTTAAAACATCTACACACGTTTGAACACGGCTGTTCTGATCCAGGATGTTCGCGAACAACTTTGATTTTAATATGCTGTCACATATTCATCGTGAGAAAAATTGACGGCTGCAAATGCTGACTTACGACCTCTCCCCACACTCAATCAATCACACATTCGATGTTATCATTGTTCTTTGATCATAATTGATGCCATCGTTGTGGGAAATATCTAAAATTATTCACTTTCCCTGAATATGTTACCGCCAACCAAATTGCTCACGAATTGATACCAACATTTATACAGATTTAACACAACTTTCTGTGTTCTGCGACAATACTAAACTAAAATATTAGACGATTATCTCTGATGATACAAAAGCCTAAAGATACGAGAAACCAAAGCCATAACTCCGGAAAATGCGGAAATGTACACATGTAGAGATGTCGTAAATTGCTACTTATACTCGCGATTAACTTCAGGGTAAGTTCGTAGGACATTTCAGAGAATAAATTAACTTGATTCTTTTTCAACGAAATAGATATCTGCGGTTTATTTTAATTAATCATTTCCTATGCACAAGACTACGTTGACACATCGTGTGCTGACATTATCAATATCGTCAATATTCATTACACCCTGGTCGATACGGTTCTACAATATTACACCAGTAATTACTTAGCGAGTGGCATCTTTTTTACGGGTAGTCGTCTTGTTTCTAGCTTAAGGACGGATTATTTCCGGGCCTGGTTTATATGCCCGCTATTGACACACGGTCTGTGTAGTCACGTGCCTGGTCCGAGGAAGACAGATGATTGGTTGCACAAATGTATGGTTAGACAGCATTAGCTGTGGCTTTGTGTTAGTTTCAGGATATCGTCAGACAAACTATTACCAATTTATCAACACCAATAACTAAAGTAATAACAACAACATTACTACCAGGCTTTAAATAAATTGAAACAAGGCTTAGTTAATTGTAGTTTGAATACGTTTGAATACGTTAATTTCTCCTTCTACGTATGACACATACTAAAACCAAACAGTAACAATAATATCGCATCAAATAAGAGTAAAATAACAAAGATAGGAAATAGTTTGACATCGATGAGTACTATGATAGAATGGAATTACTGAAATACAAAAGGTAATCCGCGTTTTCCAAAACATTTCTTATGATGATGTATTACCATAATTTAGTATTATTCCAATTGTGCGATGAAGTAGATCATTGAACACCGTCTGTAAGGCAGTATCGTCATAATGACAATGTCGACAACTGCGATATGTAAATATCAACATTAGCTCTGTGTGTGTGCTACTATTGACATGGTCAGCTCCCACATCTAGCTCCGCCTCGCACCGCCGACCGTGGTCGTATATTAGTTGGTCGACGGCGGGCGGACTGACGCGCTGGCCTTTGGACAGCCTCTGCGGGTCGACGAACACCTCGCTAGACCCTCGCTAGAACCGCCTCCTGGCTGCTGGCGTAACACGCCCCGTGTCTATCGACTCATCCAGTAGCGTCGTTCGTCGGTCAACGGCTCTCGTTCTCAGCACGACGCTGCATGCTGCTGCTACTCCGGTAGCGAGCGCTGGTCGAGTCTGCCGTACGCCGTCGTTCTGCGGTTGTGCGGGCTGGTTTCACTGTTAGGGAAATCTACAAGCGTCGTTCTAAAGTCGAGCGGTATCTTTCTGACGATAGAAGAAAATAGGGCGCTCTGTATGCGGGTGAATGTAACAGTTGTTGATATTGAGCGAACAGGAAGTGTTTGAAGTGAAGACGCTGTTGCGGAATGCGTCTCTAACGACAACTGCAGCAATTACGTGCGGAAATAACGACAGCGGAAACTTGTCTTTCACCGAAGAAAGTGTCGAACAGTTGTCGAGGAAGACACACACACTCACGGGTAAGGAACATCTGCAGGAAACTTGCAATGACGTCTTTGGATATTAGTGTAATCGTAAACTGAGTAATGGTAGCTTGATATGTTATGTTTTATTAAGGTATCATTTTAAATAATGTTACATTTAAGTCACCACTATGCACAACGCACGTGATGTCAACTTAAGGGCATACAGAAACTGCAACAAAAGTACACCAACTCGTTGGTAGTGTGCTACGATTGTTGACATAAAATATTACTGTATGCTTTAAATAGCCAGTCTTGGCGTAGTGGTTGTCTTTTATTGATGCTTTTCGACGCAGTGTCTACGACATTACAAGTGCATTTCGGTGACACCCTTGAGGGAGTCCGTCTTCAGGAGTCCGAATGTGCATGACTGATCTTCTTGTTGTAATTGGACAGACGCCGACGGGAGATAATGCCGGCGATGTGACTGTTTCGGTACAGCAATTCTGTTTTACAGCGCGAGAGAGAGAACCCAGCGGATATAAAGCTGGACGATGCGTGTTTTAGCGATAAGAATTCGGCTTTTATTGGTGCGTCAAAGTTCGCGAGGTACACAGTCACACAACATAAGTCGCGCGCTTCCTTGCAGGCAATGTCTGGGGACAGTTTCAGTAAAATTCCTCATAACCCCGATTTTGCTCTTTAAGATTGACATCGCTCTTTAACAGTGATCTTATATACTGAAAACACTCAACACCACCGGGACATTTTGGTTGGTGTATCACGGAAATTATTTCCTCTGTGACATGTCGGTGGTTGTTTGCATTAAGAAAACCTCGTTAAATATAACAATGGATTTTTCTATTGAAGAATGATCCTTATGACGCCGCCATCTTGGTGAAATAGGCTTTACGCGAGAGACCAATAAGCAGAAATGCACAGAGAGACCAGACGTGCACCACTGTGCTTTCTCCCGTACTGATGCACCAGCTAATTGATATTCCTCTGCTGACGTAGGCACCGTCATTTGGTGCCACACATAGACACAATAGGACAATGATGCGCGAGACAAAGTCGACGACAGAGCTGGCCTAATTAACTGGCCACTGTAGAGCTGTGGAGTGTTGATTACATGACCAGCGATGTTAGTGGAATTAGTTCAAATATAAACCGTGACGTCAACATCGATATTGCAGTGACATACGTCATAATGAAATCATCTCAGACGACGTTGGATTTTGTTAACATAAATGGGCATACGTCATAACTATATTTTCATTGACGTGTTCAGAAATCGGTTCATGTAGGCTCTACGCAACGTATCCTACTTAGCGTGAAAATTCAAATTAATCAAGCAGTAACAAGAATAACTCTCAACTAACACAATTGCATTAAATAAATCTGGAGTCCATAACGCAAATAAAACATGTTTTGCAATATTGTTTATATATATATATATATATATATATATATATATATATATATATATATATATATATATATATATATATATATATATCTACACACACATATTTTGAACGAAGTTCTTCCCATATTGTTATGTTCGCACATGTGCAGCCAGGAAAATGGCCGCTACCCGAATTAATAAATTGGTGATGTAGTAAGATATATTAAAAAAAAGTTGGGATATTTACTGCTGTGTGGAGCGGAAGTCTAGCACCTAACATTTGAAGTGGAATGAATATTCCACAGGAGAGTCGCCAGAATGTCTGCGGGAGTGACTGCATGTCTACCGGAACAATAAATAGACAAAACCAGACCGCTGTGTAGATGTCTACAATCTTCGCACGAGATGCATAGCCCAGTAGGTCAGTGCTACCGCTGAACACACCAACAATTATATTTACGATAAGTTTATCCGAGAAATGTGTTATGTTGACCTGACAGTCTTCCCGTCCTACCGGCCTACAAATGGTGATGATGAAGATGAAACTGATAAACGTCCAGACAAACTGTGGTTGAACTCAATAAAATTGCAAACGTACATTGCTCGATAATGTCTGTTATAGGTACGTAGAGCTATTACCAAAACAGCCAACATCTGCGTGGTGGAATATTGCCATTTTCACACAAATGAACGATGAATTTATGTTTATATAGGTAATTCATGCTGGATTACGTTTTTTTAATTTTTTTATTGATACGGCAAAGTGATTCGCTGGTAATGTAATTCAGTGTGCTATTTTGATATAGCTAACCGAACTGTATTTGAGGTGGCGTGTTGTTGTATGTAGACGTTGTCCTCCTCCTAGTTGACCTGGACATGAGGCACCAATCTGTCTAAGATGAATCTACGATCCGACGGAGGCGAAGGGAGACTTATTTCTTTTAAAAACACTCATGTCAATAATTCACCTCTTATTGGGAAACCAGTTGTTTGGAACGTAACACGTAATGTCGATTAAAACGTAACACGTAATGTCGATTAAAACGTAACACGTAATCTAGCAATCGATGGAGGCACGCGCGCGTGGCAAATATTTGATCAAACGGTCACGGACTCAAAATAGACGCTGCAAAATAATGATTACATCTATCCTCATGCGAGCGCTTTATACTGTTCATGTAACGACGCTGTTTTTTATATTTTTTATACACATTTCTCTCATGACTGTCTACTACCAAGACATCCCGCTGATTTACAGGCATTTTTACGAGTAGGTAGTAATACTATAGGATATTATTTACTGATGATTGATGACAAAAAAGTTGATCAATGAATCGTCGATTATGCCTCATGTCGTGTTCAATGTTTAATCATCATCCACGCTGCGTGTGCCATTCTCATTACATCAATTCACATATTACTCGGCGTTTAGTTTCACCTTCATTTTTCAACTGTGTTGACTTTTTACGCTTAGTT
>CBDHHR010000806.1:5000-7603 GCA_965263245.1 Metamycoplasmataceae bacterium
CGTGTGTACGTGTGTACGTGTGTACGTGTGTACGTGTGTACGTGTGTACGTGTGTACGTGTGTACGTGTGTACGTGTGTACGTGTGTACGTGTGTACGTGTGTACGTGTGTACGTGTGTACGTGTGTACGTGTGTACGTGTGTACGTGTGTACGTGTGTACGTGTGTACGTGTGTACGTGTGTACGTGTGTACGTGTGTACGTGTGTACGTGTGTACGTGTGTACGTGTGTACGTGTGTACGTGTGTACGTGTGTACGTGTGTACGTGTGTACGTGTGTACGTGTGTACGTGTGTACGTGTGTACGTGTGTACGTGTGTACGTGTGTACGTGTGTACGTGTGTACGTGTGTACGTGTGTACGTGTGTACGTGTGTACGTGTGTACGTGTGTACGTGTGTACGTGTGTACGTGTGTACGTGTGTACGTGCGTACGTGCGTACGTGCGTACGTGCGTACGTGCGTACTTGCGTAAGTGTGTACGTGCGTACGTGTGTACGTGTGTACGTGCGTACGTGTGTACGTGCGTACGTGCGTACGTGTGTACGTGCGTACGTGTGTACGTGCGTACGTGCGTACGTGCGTACGTGTGTACGTGTGTACGTGTGTACGTGTGTACGTGTGTACGTGTGTACGTGTGTACGTGTGTACGTGTGTACGTGTGTACGTGTGTACGTGTGTACGTGTGTACGTGTGTACGTGTGTACGTGTGTACGTGTGTACGTGTGTACGTGTGTACGTGTGTACGTGTGTACGTGTGTACGTGTGTACGTGTGTACGTGTGTACGTGTGTACGTGTGTACGTGTGTACGTGTGTACGTGTGTACGTGTGTACGTGTGTACGTGTGTACGTGTGTACGTGTGTACGTGTGTACGTGTGTACGTGTGTACGTGTGTACGTGTGTACGTGTGTACGTGTGTACGTGTGTACGTGTGTACGTGTGTACGTGTGTACGTGTGTACGTGTGTACGTGTGTACGTGTGTACGTGTGTACGTGTGTACGTGTGTACGTGTGTACGTGTGTACGTGTGTACGTGTGTACGTGTGTACGTGTGTACGTGTGTACGTGTGTACGTGTGTACGTGTGTACGTGTGTACGTGTGTACGTGTGTACGTGTGTACGTGTGTACGTGTGTACGTGTGTACGTGTGTACGTGTGTACGTGTGTACGTGTGTACGTGTGTACGTGTGTACGTGTGTACGTGTGTACGTGTGTACGTGTGTACGTGTGTACGTGTGTACGTGTGTACGTGTGTACGTGTGTACGTGTGTACGTGTGTACGTGTGTACGTGTGTACGTGTGTACGTGTGTACGTGTGTACGTGTGTACGTGTGTACGTGTGTACGTGTGTACGTGTGTACGTGTGTACGTGTGTACGTGTGTACGTGTGTACGTGTGTACGTGTGTACGTGTGTACGTGTGTACGTGTGTACGTGTGTACGTGTGTACGTGTGTACGTGTGTACGTGTGTACGTGTGTACGCGTGTACGCGTGTACGCGTGTTCGCGTGTACGCGTGTACGCGTGTACGCGTGTACGCGTGTACGCGTGTACGCGTGTACGCGTGTACGCGTGTACGCGTGTACGCGTGTACGCGTGTACGCGTGTACGTGTGTACGTGTGTACGTGTGTACGTGTGTACGTGTGTACGTGTGTACGTGTGTACGTGTGTACGTGTGTACGTGCGTACGTGCGTACGTGCGTACGTGCGTACTTGCGTAAGTGTGTACGTGCGTACGTGTGTACGTGTGTACGTGCGTACGTGTGTACGTGCGTACGTGCGTACGTGCGTACGTGCGTACGTGCGTACGTGTGTACGTGTGTACGTGTGTACGTGTGTACGTGTGTACGTGTGTACGTGTGTACGTGTGTACGTGTGTACGTGTGTACGTGTGTACGTGTGTACGTGTGTACGTGTGTACGTGTGTACGTGTGTACGTGTGTACGTGTGTACGTGTGTACGTGTGTACGTGTGTACGTGTGTACGTGTGTACGTGTGTACGTGTGTACGTGTGTACGTGTGTACGTGTGTACGTGTGTACGTGTGTACGTGTGTACGTGTGTACGTGTGTACGTGTGTACGTGTGTACGTGTGTACGTGTGTACGTGTGTACGTGTGTACGTGTGTACGTGTGTACGTGTGTACGTGTGTACGTGTGTACGTGTGTACGTGTGTACGTGTGTACGTGTGTACGTGTGTACGTGTGTACGTGTGTACGTGTGTACGTGTGTACGTGTGTACGTGTGTACGTGTGTACGTGTGTACGTGTGCACGTGTGCACGTGTGTACGTGTGCACGTGTGCACGTGTGCACGTGTGCACGTGTGCACGTGTGTACGTGTGTACGTGTGTACGTGTGTACGTGTGTACGTGTGTACGTGTGCACGTGTGCACGTGTGCACGTGTGCACGTGTGCACGTGTGTATGCGTGTATGTGTGTATGTGCGTGTGTATGTGCGTATGTGTGCGTATGTGCATGTGTGTATGTATTTATATCTACGTGTAGGTATGTATGTGTTTATGTACGTATTTATGGTTAGATGGTTAGATGGTTAGATGGATGGATGGATGGATGGATGGATGGATGGAAGGATGGATGGATGG
>CBDHHR010000807.1:5000-15000 GCA_965263245.1 Metamycoplasmataceae bacterium
TATAACAGCACGCGGTCTTCTTGTGAGGTTGGCTGTTTACCGTGTACCGTATAAGCACCAGCTCTCACTGGAACATGCGACTACGCCAGACTTTCTCTAAGATGGTTATATCGTCATAGTGCGGGCAACATTCGTGTGCACACAATTTTACAAACCTGACATTGATACAAATGAAGTTATCGCGGAAACCGTAATCAGACCTTTTTGTGGTTTCTGTATCTAACGTGACTCGCTGTGGCTGCTTTCTCTGGTGCAAATGTTGCTTTGAAGTCGAAAACTATTTCACGGTCGTTACACCATTCACCATGCCACGATGATGCTCATTTCAACGTCGATCTACCGTTTACTACACCACGACCAGCCCAATTTCACCGCCGTTCTGGCATTAACTACGCCACGACTAGGCCAATTACACCGCCGTTCTGCCATTAACTACGCCACGACTAGGCCAATTACACCGCCGTTCTGCCATTTACTACACCATGACTAGGCAAATTTCACCGCCGTTCTGCCATTTACTACACCATAACTAGGCCAATTTCACCGCCGTTCTACCATTAAGTACACCACGACTAGGCCAATTTCACTGCCGTTCTACCATTAACTACACCACGACTAGGCCAATTTCACCGCCGTTCTACCATTAACTACACCACGACTAGGTCAATTTCACTGCCGTTCTACCATTAACTACACCACGACTAGGCCAATTTCACCGCCGTTCTACCATTAACTACACCACGACTAGGTCAATTTCACTGCCGTTCTACCATTAAGTACACCACGACTAGGCCAATTTCACCGCCGTTCTACCATTAACTACACCACGACTAGGCCAATTTCACAGCCGTTCTACCATTAACTACACCACGACTAGGTCAATTTCACTGCCGTTCTACCATTAACTACACCACGACTAGGCCAATTTCATCGCCGTTCTACCATTAACTACACCACGACTAGGCCAATTTCATCGCCGTTCTACCATTAACTACACCACGACTAGGCCAATTTCACCGCCGTTCTGCCATTTACTACACCACGACTAGGCCAATTTCACCGCCGTTCTGCCATTTATTACACCACGACTAGGCCAATTTCACTGCCGTTCTGTCATTTACTACACCACGACTAGGCCAATTTCACCGCCGTTCTGCCATTTATTACTCCACGACTAGGCCAATTTCACCGCCGTTCTACCATTAACTACACCAAGACTAGGCCAATTTATCCGCCGTTCTACCATTAAGTACACCACGACTAGGCCAATTTCACTGCCGTTCTACCATTAACTACACCACGACTAAGCCAATTTCACCGCCGTTCTGCCATTTATTACACCACGACTAGGCCAATTTTACTGCCGTTCTGTCATTTACTACACCACGACTAGGCCAATTTCACTGCCGTTCTGCCATTTATTACACCATGACTAGGCCAATTTCACCGCCGTTCTGCCATTTATTACACCACGACTAGGCCAATTTCACTGCCGTTCTGCCATTTACTACACCACGACTAGGCCAATTTCACCGCCGTTCTACCATTTATTACACCACGACTAGGCCAATTTCACTGCCGTTTTGCCATTTACTACGCCACGACTAGGCCAATTTCACCGCCGTTCTGCCATTTATTACACCACGACTAGGCCAATTTCACTGCCGTTCTGCCATTTACTACGCCACGACTAGGCCAATTTCACCGCCGTTCTGCCATTTATTACACCACGACTAGGCCAATTTCACTGCCGTTCTGCCATTTACTACACCACGACTAGGCCAATTTCACTGCCGTTCTGCCATTTACTACACCACGACTAGGCCAATTTCTCCGCCGTTCTTCCATTTACTACACCACGACTAGGCCAATTTCACTGCCGTTCTGCCATTTACTACACCACGACTAGGCCAATTTCACTGCCGTTCTGCCATTTATTACACCACGACTAGGCCAATTTCACTGCCGTTGTGCCATTTACTACACCACGACTAGGCCAATTTCTCCGCCGTTCTGCCATTTACTACACCAAGACTAGGCCAATTTCAGTGCCGTTCTATCATTTACTACACCACGACTAGGCCAATTTCACCGCCGTTCTGTCATTTACTACACCGCGACTAGGCCAATTTCACTGCCGTTCTACCATTAACTACACCACGACTAGGCCAATTTCACTGCCGTTCTGTCATTAACTACACCACGACTAGGCCAATTTCACTGCCGTTCTGTCATTAACTACACCGCGACTAGGCCAATTTCACTGCCGTTCTGTCATTAACTAAACCGCGACTAGGCCCATTTCACTGCCGTTCTACCATTAACTACACCACGACTAGGCCAATTTCACTGCCGTTCTGTCATTTACTACACCGCGACTAGGCCAATTTCACTGCCGTTCTACCATTAACTACACCACGACTAGGCCAATTTCACTGCCGTTCTGTCATTAACTACACCACGACTAGGCCAATTTCACTGCCGTTCTGTCATTAACTACACCGCGACTAGGCCAATTTCACTGCCGTTCTGTCATTAACTACACCGCGACTAGGCCAATTTCACTGCCATTCTGTCATTAACTACACCACGACTAGGCCAATTTCACTGCCGTTCTGTTATTAACTACACCGCGACTAGGCCAATTTCACTGCCGTTCTGCCATTACTACACCACGACTAGGCCAATTTCACCGCCGTTCTGCCATTTACTACACCACGACTAGGCCAATTTCACCGCCGTTCTATTACACGCACATACGCACACACGCACACACGCACGCACGCACGCACGCACGCACGCACCGCACGCACGCACGCACGCACGCACGCACGCACGCACACACACACACACACACACACACACACACACACACACACACACACACACACACACACACACACACACACACACACACACACACACACACACACACACACACACACACACACACATGCAAGAAACCATGATGGATCGGCGACCCAATTCTATCGCTTCTTCCGCCTGTGTTTATATGCGAAGGCGTTTATCATTTACCAGTTGAAATCTAAATTCGAACCACATTTCCGCAGTTTCGAAATTCCAATCGTGCGCGCTTCAAAGACGTTCCTTGCTTCTCAGATTCGCGCATGAAACCCTAGCACGTTGTTCGTGGCGTTTATTGCGATAGTCCTGCATCCGTTGCCCACATAAACGACGGCCTGAGTGTCGCGGGCCAGCCGATGGCTGCTAGTCTGTCTGCCTCGGCCGACGAACAAAATTGCTGATCGTCGGACGACGGTGTATATCGAATATAACGCCTGTCGTCGGCATCAATCTGCCAGTGCTTACGAAAATGGCCGACAATTACCCTCCCACGACATCGTGGGGGGAATTTTCCGGGGATCTCTGAAAGGTACCATGCTCTGCTCGCGTTTGTCCTGATAGAGTCATATGAGAAGGTATGAAATATATATTGCTGGAGATCGGGATAAATGATCGAGTCGGCGCGAAGATGGACCAAATGTTACTGGAAGCGGAGTAAGGACAGTGAGAGGGGTCAGACTGATTAGGCGAATACCCAAAGTTAGCAGGTAGGAAATGAAACATATGAAAAAAGCAGAGTGAGAATGGTTTAGCCCCTTCGATCAACAGGTGAACCAAACGTATAAGTGTTCTAACAACATTGACCGCTTATATATATATATATATATATATATATATATATATATATATATATATATATATATATATATATATATATGTGTGTGTGTGTGTGTGTTCTAACAACATTGACCGCTTATATATATATATATATATATATATATATATATATATATATATATATATATATATATATATATATATATGTATGTATATGGAAGGTAAAATCTATTGTACTGTTGTAAATTACTTCCTGGTGAAAAATCAGCACCTATTCATTGAAAAAAAATCGTTCCGGGTCTCTCTCTAGTCTTCTCTGTTGTATGAGATGGTTTCACATTGTAATAGTCTTTCGTAAGCGTAGTATTTGACGTATAGTATCATTATTCATGCGGTTTTTTTGTACAACCATCTCAACTTGTGATGACGACATACGTCACTTTTTCTCAATTGTTGATGACGACATACGTCACATCTGAAATGTTGATGATCACGACATACGTCACATATCTATATCTCGAATGATCACGGTAGAGATCATATATCCCAAATGTTGACGACGACATGCATCACATGTACTAAAGAAGTAGGTTATAGACTGAAAACCTCTTGAACACCGCAGGAGTCTAACGTCTGAAATCTGTGAAAGATAACCTTTCGCTACAGAGAAATTACCATGAATACCACTTGCGCTTGTGTGGCTTCTCGACGTGTATACGTGGCTTCACAGAAACGTATCAGTTTCTCTACCGGGACCGAGAACGATGAGTGGGAATATAGCGTTCGGCTTAATTTGTTTGTGTCGATCCATTGTTGGTTACAATGGGAAGAGTTTTCAAATCTGTAATTTTAGATATACTGTGGTGGTGGTAGTGGTTATGGTGGTGGTAGTGGTTATGGTGGTGGTAGTGGTTATGGTGGTGGTAGTGGTGGTGTTTTGTTGTGATGGCAGAACGCAGCAGCAGCAATATGTGTGCGTGCGTGCGTGCGTGTGTACGTGCGAGTGCGCGTGTTTGGGTATGTGCGTGCATGACTACTTGCAGATATGGGTGTTTGCGAATTACGTACGCTTGAGGTAGTGTCCGTATGAAGGACATCCAATTGAAACTAACTATTAAGGACAATTGATCCGTGCCAACGTGGCTTGAATACGCAGGTGACCGCATTGTTGCTAAATTAGTTTCCGATCATTTAGTCTATTTGGATTATGCCTGGTAATCTTAATTATGAGGTGATCGTAATGCGAGGTTTGACTGTTCATACATTTTATAAATGTAATATGTAGTTCTTTCAGAGTAAAGTTGTGTGGTCGTTTCAAACACTAACAGTTTTATATATATTAAAAATAAAGGTCTTTGATCATAACTAATTAACGTTATCCTAACCCGTTTATAGGTACGGGATGTCAGACGATATACTGTACAAAATGCACCTACAAAAGAATTTACCTTATGTATACAAGACAACTTAGTGTAGCTATATCGTACCCTATACATAGACAGGTGGATATCACATATCAAAGGAAACGTCGAATTGTATACGGACTAATGCACCTCATGCGTTACGGAGACCCGGACGACACGCGGAATACAAATAAACACACGCGGTGCGATCGTGCGCCAACAGTTCACTAATTGAACTCACTGGAGGCGGCTGAACTTGCCCATGAGAACGCATTAGCAGCGTCGCGTTTCACCCGGATCAACTTTTCACGATCTCAGTGCGCATGCGCCGGAGCAAACCGGAATCGTGTATTCTGCCACGGTCAATAACGACTCGTGCTAAGCAGGCGCTCTTATCGGCTGCGTGACCTTTCGGCGACAGTCGGTGACGTCCTGTTGATGAACTGCTAGACACTGACCGGAGAGAATAAATTGCCTTCGACACTCGGCCATGTTCGTCGGATTAATGTGGATTTTCTTACAAGAGCCATTAAGTAGCGTTGATTTCGCCGGCGTGAGTCACGCGGCGAGGCGGGGTGAGTCAGACTGGAGGAGGAGGCCGGTCAGCCGGCGCGCGCGGACGAAATCAATCTTCGTCAATCTTGACCACAGCAGAAGGACGCAGATCAAGGGGTCGTAATCGAAGATCGCTAATGTCTCGTGTGGTCAACTCCAGCGGGAGCGCGCCGGGAACGAGCTCGTCTCGGCGTCGCGAAATCGCTTTACCTCTGGTCGATGCGTCGTCGCGATTGAATGCGTCGTTAAGTGGACATCAGTCCGTCAGCTGCTGAGTCAGACGGCTATCATCGCCCGCAGAACGCACCCGAGATATACGACGTCGATCAAGTAATCCGTTTACACCGGGGACTGATGGTCTGAGTCGACAACCCTCGACGATTTTCGGTGTCGTCTTCGCGAAATCTGACGCTCCGACTACACGAATCGACCGAGATATTGAGTATTACCGAAAGAAAACGAACGGGAACGGGGAGCAACGGCATGAACTTATGGCGTAGTGACGAATGCAAATACCAGCTGTCAGTGGGTTAATATATATTTTATTGTTTGAGTGATTAACAGGTAATATTATTTTATAAAATTACTTTTGAAAAATTGTCACGTTGTTTTTCAGGCCGACGCACATATCATTGAAATATCAAATACATTAAATTCCTAGAACATTCGTAATTAAAACCATTCGATAATTCTCACATTATTGTATATTTATTTATACACACTGTGTGCATAATTAATAACATTACATGCGTTAAGACAGCGACCTTTTTCTAAGGAGACGTTTATACTGAAACCACATATGTAGTATACCAACGACCGTGCCATATTATTGTCTAAAGGTATGAATTGCCCGGATGTAAACACTAGTTCCCAAACTCCAAGAACTGTTGTTGTGACACTCAGAAAAACAGACGGTATACTTTGCCGAGCTGATAATGTTTTGGTCATGTGATCTTACGACACGACGATGATAAACGAGATTCACCGCGTCATATCCGTTAACACGTGCCTCATGTGATACTCGATTCCCGGGTATAAAACGATCAAACGCGTGCCATCTCGGGTCGTCAGATGCAGCGTTCTCTTGTCGCTAATATCGGCGGTAATGCCAAACGGGGAAATTTAGTCGGCGCGTGATTCCTCCTCGATGATCTTTATTAGCCGCCTTTGTCGGCAGCGTAGGCTTTGTAATCTTCGGTTGCGTACTGACTGGGTAGAGTGCACGGCTACAGCGATTCATTGCACCGAATGGCCGTTGCTTGTTGGTGCAGATTTGGTGCGGATTTATCAGTAACGTTTCATTAAGCAGGAATGCCGCAGTAAGAAACGAGCTGGTGCAGATTTGTTATTTCGTACGAATTTCCCTGCATGTTTTAAATAGTGAGGCATGTACGTATGATTAAAAGCGCCTTTTGTACGCGTTGTCTTCAAAATAATTGCTTAATATGTCACGAAGATTGCAGTCAATGCAGGTATACTTATATGTATACACCCGCACACACGCACACATGGACGCACATACATACATATATATGTACATACATACATACATATATATATATATATATATATATATATATATATATATATATATATATATATATATACATACATACATACACACAAACACATACACACGTACACACACACACACACACACACACACACACACACACACACACACACACACACACACAAACAAACAAACAAACAAACACACCCACTCACACACACACACACACACACTCACACACACACACACACACACACACACACACACACACACACACACACACACACACACACACACACACACACACACACACACACACACACACACACACACACACACACACACACACACACACACACACACACACACACACACACACACACACACACACACACACACACACACACACACACACACACACACACACACACACACACACACACACACACACACACACACACACACACACACACACACACACACACACACACACACACACACACACACACACACACACACACACACACACACACACACACACACACAGGCGTGTAGCTAATCGAAACACTGTTGTCATCTTACTGTCGGCACTTGCACATCAATATCCGTTCAAGGGTGTGATTTGCTTAACCGTCCACATAGCGGAATGATTGGCGCGGATAAGACGCTTTTGTAACCAATTAACTTGCATTTCTCGGCAGGGCTGACTCAACGTAAATCCCCGACAGACTATTTTCGTGGATACTGCGTTTTCTTTGTTTCCCGACACCTATATAAGACATGTTCTCGCGGAGCGCTGACACTAAGACATCCGTCCTCGCAATGTGAGTGTTGTGTAGTTGTCTCCGCTTAGTTGGCCTTCAACTGTGGACGAGTAGGCCGCGCCGACACCAGTAGGGAAACCGTTGATGACGATTGCATTGTAAACGAAAACTAATATTTAATATCAACGGAAACGTGGACTCAGTACATAAATAAAACCAAAATATTTGGCAATCTGGTGATCGTATCCAGGAGGAACGCTCGCAACATTTGGGTGGGAATCAAAGACGACAAAAAGGACAAGTTACATTGAACGGTAGGTCTTAATATGTCGACAAAATGAAACTATATTCCAGCTGTTTCAACGGCAGCAGGGGCGAGCCCAACCGATCCGAGATTAGAGATATGATGTTTGTTTAAATGCGGGAAAGGAAAATAAATTGCCCATATAGCCGGTTCGTCATACATAGTTGCAAACTCTGCTTGCGCATCGGCGTCTTCGTCTTGCCGCGTTGGGTCGTGTCTGTCGGGTCGAGCCGACCGGGAAGGTAGCCTCGGTCGGCAGCGACGAGTGCCGCTGAGCAGCTCAATCGATGCTTGTGCTCGGTCGAGAGCGTGTGTGGTCCACGCGCGCCTCGCTAACACGTGCCCGTCCATGCATCTGACGCTGCGAATTGGCGCGCCAGACCTTACGATAACACCTCCGTCGTCGCCCGCGCTCAGGTAGGCCGATTGCTCGCATTCTGTCGGTGTGCGAAGGTTCGTTGCATCACGGATAGTCTCCCTCTCTCGCTCTCCCTCCGTCTCTCTGTCATCCCTGTTCCCTGAGTCCTCCCTCTTTCTGCTGTCCTCGCTCTTAGCTTTGACTCTCTGTCTGTCTGATTCTATCTCTGTGTCTGTATGTCTGCCAGTCTGTCACCTCTCTATATCCGTCCGTCCGTCCGTCCGTCCGTCCGTCCGTCCGTCCGTCCGTCCGTCCGTCCGTCCGTCCGTCCGTCCGTCCGTCCGTCCGTCCGTCCGTCCGTCCGTCCGTCCGTCCGTCCGTCCGTCCGTCCGTCCGTCCGTCCGTCCGTCCGTCCGTCCGTCCGTCCGTCCGTCCGTCCGTCCGTCCGTCCGTCCGTCCGTCCGTCCGTCCGTCCGTCCGTCCGTCCGTCCGTCCGTCCGTCCGTCCGTCCGTCCGTCCGTCCGTCCGTCCGTCCGTCCGTCCGTCCGTCCGTCCGTCCGTCCGTCCGTCCGTCCGTCCGTCCGTCCGTCCGTCCGTCCGTCCGTCCGTCCGTCCGTCCGTCCGTCCGTCCGTCCGTCCGTCCGTCCGTCCGTCCGTCCGTCCGTCCGTCCGTCCGTCCGTCCGTCCGTCCGTCCGTCCGTCCGTCCGTCCGCCCGCCCGTCCGTCCGTCCGTCCGCCCGTCCACCCGTCCACCCGTCCACCCGTCCACCCGTCCACCCGTCCACCCGTCCACCCGTCCACCCGTCCACCCGTCCACCCGTCCATCCGTCCATCCGTCCATCCGTCCATCCGACCTTCCATCCATCCATCCATCCATAACATACTATATATATATATATATATATATATATATATATATATATATATATATATATATATATATATATTATATACCGTATTTATAAATGTATTAGAATAGTAGATGACGTCACTATCGAGACTAGAGTACATGACGTGTTACTGTGAGTGGCAGGACGACAATTGGCTAGATTGTGAACCGCACTGTGCCAAAGGAATGTGATTTACGCACACGAGAGATATTTTGCGTTTCCACACTTGTGGATTGCGTTTTCTTAGGTGCGCTCTGGGCGACATAATCTCTTCTTCTCACCCGGCTTCCAATTATGTGTTTCTGCTGTTTCGAAAGGGTGCACATTTCCGTTTACTCCACATTGTCGGAGCCAGACAAATGGATAGACAAGAAACGAAGTCACCAGTTTGTTTTTGCGATAATCATCGCCGTAATGCCTGTCGTTGTCGTCTTAAAACTTACCTACAAAACCCATCGGTTTCATCATTAATGTCTTCAACATCATCAATTGATATTGTAATACATTAGACATACTCAGCGATGTGTGTCGTTTATTTCAGCCACTTATTGTTTCTACGAACTTACGATAA
>CBDHHR010000808.1:0-73529 GCA_965263245.1 Metamycoplasmataceae bacterium
CATTTGGTAAGTGACAGTACAGTTGGTAGGTGAGAGGACAGTTGGTAGGGGAGAGGACAGTTGATAGGGAACAGTACAGTTGGAGGGGAGAGTACAGTTGGTAGGTCAGAGTACAGTTGGTAGGTGAAAGAACAGTTGGTATGTGAGAGTACAGTTGGTAGGTGAGATGACAATTGGTAGGTGAGAGGACAATTGGTAGGTGAAAGAACAATTGGTAGGGAAGAGTACAGTTGGTAGGGGAGAGGGCAGTTGGTAGGGGAGAGGGCAGTTGGTAGGGGAGAGTACAGTTGGTAGGGGAGAGGACAGTTGGTAGGGGAGAGTATAGTTGGTAGGTGAGAGTACAGTTGGTAGGGGAGAGTACAGTTGGTAGGGGAGAGGGCAGTTGGTAGGGGAGAGGATAGTTGGTAGGAGTGAGTACAGTTGGTAGGGGAGAGTACAGTTGGTAGGGGAGAGGACAGTTGGTAGGGGAGAGTACAGTTGGTAGGTGAGTGTACAGTTGGTATGGGAGAGAAAAGTTGGTAGGTGAGAGGACAGTTGGTAGGGGAGAGTACAGTTGGTAGGTGAGAGGACAGTTGGTATGTGAGAGGACAGTTGGTAGGGGAGAGTACAGTTGATAGGGGAGAGGACAGTTGGTATGTGAGAGGACAGTTGGTAGTGGAGAGTACAGTTGATAGGGGAGAGGATACTTGGTAGGTGAGAGGACAGTTGGTAGGGGAGAATACAGTTTGTAGGGGAGAGTACATTTGGTAGGGGAGAGTACAGTTTGAAGGTCAGAGGACAGTTAGTAGAAGAGACGACAGTTGATAGGTGAGAGTACAGTTGGTAGGTGAGAGTACAGTTCGTAGGTGAGAGTACATTTGGTAGGGAAGAGTACAGTTGGTAGGTGAGTGTACAGTTGGGAGGGGAGAGTACAGTTGGTAGGTGAGAGGACAGTTGGTAGGGGAGAGGACAGTTGGTAGGGGAGAGTACAGTTGGTAGGTGAGAGTACAGTTGGTAGGTGAGTGTACAGTTGGTACGGGAGAGGACAGTTGGTAGGGGAGAGGATAGCTGGTAGGTGAGAGGACAGTTGGTAGGTGAGAATACAGTTGATAGGGGAGAGTACATTTCGTAGGTGAGAGTACATTTGGTAGGGAAGAGTACAGTTGGTAGGTGAGAGTACAGTTGGTAGGTGAGAGGAGAGTTGGTAGGGGAGAGGACAGTTGGTAGAGGAGATGTCTGTTGGTAGGTGAGTGTACAGTTGGTAGGTGAGAGTACAGTTGGTAGGTGAGAGTACATTTGGTAGGTGAGATGACAGTTGGTAGGTGAGAGGACAATTGGTAGGGGAGAGATCTGTTGGTAGGTGAGTGTACAGTTGGTAGGTGAGAGTACAGTTGGTAGGTGAGAGTACAATTGGTATGTGAGAGGACAGTTGGTAGGTGAGAGTACAGTTGTTATGTGAGAGGACAGTTGGTAGGTGAGACGACAGTTGGTAGGGGAGAATACAGTTGGTAAGTGACAGTACAGTTGGTAGGTGAGAGGACAGTTGGTAGGGGAGAGGAAAGTTGATAGGGAACAGTACAGTTGGAGGGGAGAGTACAGTTGGTAGGTGAGAGTACAGTTGGTATGGGAGAGGACAGTTGGTTGGTTGATAATACAGTTGGTAGGGGAGAGTACAGTTGGTAGGTGAGAGGACAGTTGGTAGGTGAGAGTACAGTTTGTTGGTGAGAGGACAATTGGTAGGTGAGAGGACAATTGGTAGGTGAAGGTACAGTTGGTAGGGGAGGGTACAGTTGGTAGGTGACAGTACAGTTGGTAGGTGACAAGACAGTTGGTAGGTGAGAATACAGATGGTAGGGGAGCGTACATTTGGTAGGGGAGAGTACTGTTCGTAGGTAAGAGTACATTTGGTAGGGGAGAGTACAGTTGATAGGTGAGAGTACAGTTGGTAGGTGAGAGTACTGTTCGTAGGTGAGAGTACATTTGGTAGGGAAGAGTACAGTTGGTAGGTGAGTGTACAGTTGGTAGGGGAGAGTACAGTTGGTAGGTGAGAGGACAGTTGGTAGGGGAGAGGACAGTTGGTAGGGGAGAGTACAGTTGGTAGGTGAGAGTACAGTTGGTAGGTGAGTGTACATTTGGTACGGGAGAGGACAGTTGGTAGGGGAGAGGATAGTTGGTAGGTGAGAGGACAGTTGGTAGGTGAGAATACAGTTGATAGGGGAGAGTACATTTCGTAGGTGAGAGTACATTTGGTAGGGAAGAGTACAGTTGGTAGGTGAGAGTACAGTTGGTAGGTGAGAGGACAGTTGGTAGGGGAGATGTCTGTTGGTAGGTGAGTGTACAGTTGGTAGGTGAGAGTACAGTTGGTAGGTGAGAGTACATTTGGTAGGTGAGATGACAGTTGGTAGGTGAGAGGACAGTTGGTAGGGGAGAGATCTGTTGGTAGGTGAGTGTACAGTTGGTAGGTGAGAGTACAGTTGGTAGGTGAGAGTACAATTGGTATGTGAGAGGACAGTTGGTAGGTGAGAGTACAGTTGGTATGTGAGAGGACAGTTGGTAGGTGAGACGACAGTCGGTAGGGGAGAATACATTTGGTAAGTGACAGTACAGTTGGTAGGTGAGAGGACAGTTGGTAGGGGAGAGGACAGTTGATAGGGAACAGTACAGTTGGAGGGGAGAGTACAGTTGGTAGGTCAGAGTACAGTTGGTAGGTGAAAGAACAGTTGGTATGTGAGAGTACAGTTGGTAGGTGAGATGACAATTGGTAGGTGAGAGGACAATTGGTAGGTGAAAGAACAATTGGTAGGGAAGAGTACAGTTGGTAGGGGAGAGGGCAGTTGGTAGGGGAGAGGGCAGTTGGTAGGGGAGAGTACAGTTGGTAGGGGAGAGGACAGTTGGTAGGGGAGAGTATAGTTGGTAGGTGAGAGTACAGTTGGTAGGGGAGAGTACAGTTGGTAGGGGAGAGGGCAGTTGGTAGGGGAGAGGATAGTTGGTAGGAGTGAGTACAGTTGGTAGGGGAGAGTACAGTTGGTAGGGGAGAGGACAGTTGGTAGGGGAGAGTACAGTTGGTAGGTGAGTGTACAGTTGGTATGGGAGAGTACAGTTGATAGGGGAGAGGACAGTTGGTATGTGAGAGGACAGTTGGTAGTGGAGAGTACAGTTGATAGGGGAGAGGATACTTGGTAGGTGAGAGGACAGTTGGTAGGGGAGAATACAGTTTGTAGGGGAGAGTACATTTGGTAGGGGAGAGTACAGTTTGAAGGTCAGAGGACAGTTAGTAGAAGAGACGACAGTTGATAGGTGAGAGTACAGTTGGTAGGTGAGAGTACAGTTCGTAGGTGAGAGTACATTTGGTAGGGAAGAGTACAGTTGGTAGGTGAGTGTACAGTTGGGAGGGGAGAGTACAGTTGGTAGGTGACAGGACAGTTGGTAGGGGAGAGGACAGTTGGTAGGGGAGAGTACAGTTGGTAGGTGAGAGTACAGTTGGTAGGTGAGTGTACAGTTGGTACGGGAGAGGACATTTGGTAGGGGAGAGGATAGTTGGTAGGTGAGAGGACAGTTGGTAGGTGAGAATACAGTTGATAGGGGAGAGTACATTTCGTAGGTGAGAGTACATTTGGTAGGGAAGAGTACAGTTGGTAGGTGAGAGTACAGTTGGTAGGTGAGAGGAGAGTTGGTAGGCGAGAGGACAGTTGGTAGGGGAGATGTCTGTTGGTAGGTGAGTGTACAGTTGGTAGGTGAGAGTACAGTTGGTAGGTGAGAGTACATTTGGTACGTGAGATGACAGTTGGTAGGTGAGAGGACAGTTGGTAGGGGAGAGATCTTTTGGTAGGTGAGTGTACAGTTGGTAGGTGAGAGTACAGTTGGTAGGTGAGAGTACAATTGGTATGTGAGAGGACAGTTGGTAGGTGAGAGTACAGTTGGTATGTGAGAGGACAGTTGGTAGGTGAGACGACAGTTGGTAGGGGAGAATACAGTTGGTAAGTGACAGTACAGTTGGTAGGTGAGAGGACAGTTGGTAGGGGAGAGGACAGTTGATAGGGAACAGTACAGTTGGAGGGGAGAGTACAGTTGGTAGGTGAGAGTACAGTTGGTATGGGAGAGGACAGTTGGTTGGTTGATAATACAGTTGGTAGGGGAGAGTACAGTTGGTAGGTGAGAGGACAGTTGGTAGGTGAGAGTACAGTTTGTTGGTGAGAGGACAATTGGTAGGTGAGAGGACAATTGGTAGGTGAAGGTACAGTTGGTAGGGGAGGGTACAGTTGGTAGGTGACAGTACAGTTGGTAGGTGAGAAGACAGTTGGTAGGTGAGAATACAGATGGTAGGGGAGCGTACATTTGGTAGGGGAGAGTACTGTTCGTAGGTAAGAGTACATTTGGTAGGGGAGAGTACAGTTGATAGGTGAGAGTACAGTTGGTAGGTGAGAGTACTGTTCGTAGGTGAGAGTACATTTGGTAGGGAAGAGTACAGTTGGTAGGTGAGTGTACAGTTGGTAGGGGAGAGTACAGTTGGTAGGTGAGAGGACAGTTGGTAGGGGAGAGGACAGTTGGTAGGGGAGAGTACAGTTGGTAGGTGAGAGTACAGTTGGTAGGTGAGTGTACATTTGGTACGGGAGAGGACAGTTGGTAGGGGAGAGGATAGTTGGTAGGTGAGAGGACAGTTGGTAGGGGAGAATACAGTTGATAGGGGAGAGTACATTTCGTAGGTGAGAGTACATTTGGTAGGGAAGAGTACAGTTGGTAGGTGAGAGTACAGTTGGTAGGTGAGAGGAGAGTTGGTGGGGGAGAGGACAGTTGGTAGGGGAGATGTCTGTTGGTAGGTGAGTGTACAGTTGGTAGATGAGAGTACAGTTGGTAGGTGAGAGTACATTTGGTAGGTGAGATGACAGTTGGTAGTGAGAGGAGAGTTGGTAGGGGAGAGATCTGTTGGTAGGTGAGTGTACAGTTGGTAGGTGAGAGTACAGTTGGTATGTGAGAGGACAGTTGGTAGGTGAGAGTACAGTTGGTATGTGAGAGGACAGTTGGTAGGTGAGACGACAGTTGGTAGGAGAGAATACAGTTGGTAAGTGACAGTACAGTTGGTAGGTGAGAGGACAGTTGGTAGGGGAGAGGACAGTTGATAGGGAACAGTACAGTTGGAGGGGAGAGTACAGTTGGTAGGTGAGAGTACAGTTGGTATGGGAGAGGATAGTTGGTTGGTTGATAATACAGTTGGTAGGGGAGAGTACAGTTGGTAGGTGAGAATACAATTGGTAGGGGAGAATACAGTTGGTAGGTGAGAATACAGTTGTATGTGAGAGGACAGTTGGTAGGTGAGACGACAGTTGGTAGGGGAGAGGACAGTTGATAGGGAACAGTACAGTTGGAGGGGAGAGTACAGTTGGTAGGTGAGAGTACAGTTGGTATGGGAGAGGACAGTTGGTAGGTGAGAGTACAGTTGGTAAGGGAGAGGACAGTTGGTAGGGGAGAGTACAGTTGGTAGGTGAGAGTACAGTTGGTAGGTGAGTGTACAGTTGGTACGGGAGAGGAAAGTTGGTAGGGGAGAGGATAGTTGGTAGGTGAGAGGACAGTTGGTAGGGGAGAATACAGTTGATAGGGGAGAGTACATTTCGTAGGTGAGAGTACATTTGGTAGGGAAGAGTACAGTTGGTAGGTGAGAGTACAGTTGGTAGGTGAGAGGAGAGTTGGTAGGGGAGAGGACAGTTGGTAGGGGAGAGGTCTGTTGGTAGGTGAGTGTACAGTTGGTAGGTGAGGGTACAGTTGGTAGGTGAGAGTACATTTGGTAGGTGAGATGACAGTTGGTAGGTGAGAGGACAGTTGGTAGGGGAGAGATCTGTTGGTAGTTGAGTGTACAGTTGGTAGGTGAGAGTACAGTTGGTAGGTGAGAGTACAATTGGTATGTGAGAGGACAGTTGGTAGGTGAGAGTACAGTTGGTATGTAAGAGGACAGTTGGTATGTGAGACGACAGTTGGTAGGGGAGAATACAGTTGGTAAGTGACAGTACAGTTGGCAGATGAGGGGACAGTTGGTAGGGGAGAGGACAGTTGATAGGGAACAGTACAGTTGGAGGGGAGAGTACAGTTGGTAGGTGAGAGTACAGTTGGTATAGGAGAGGACAGTTTGTAGGTGAGAGTACAGTTGGTAAGGGAGAGGACAGTTGGTAGGTGATAGTACAGTTGGTAGGTGAGAGGACAGTTGGTAGGAGAGAGTACAGTTTGTTGGTGAGAGGACAATTGGTAGGTGAGAGGACAATTGGTAGGTGAGAGTACAGTTGGTAGGGGAGGGTACAGTTGGTAGGTGAGAGTACAATTGGTAGGTGAGAAGGCAGTTGGTAGGGGAGAATACAGATTGTAGGGGAGCGTACATTTGGTAGGGGAGAGTACAGTTCGTAGGTAAGAGTACATTTGGTAGGGGAGAGTACAGTTGATAGGTGAGAGTACAGTTGGTAGGGGAGAGAACAGTTCGTAGGTGAGAGTACATTTGGTAGGGAAGAGTACAGTTGGTAGGTGAGTGTACAGTTGGTAGGTGAGAGTACAGTTGGTAAGTGAGAGGACAGTTGGTAGGTGAGAGGACAGTTGGTAGGCGAGAGGACACTTGGTAGGGGAGAGTACAGTTGGTAGGTGAGTGTACAGTTGGTAGGTGAGAGTACAGTTGGTAAGTGAGAGTACAGTTGTTAGGTGAGAGGACAGTTGGTAGGGGATAGTACAGTTGGTAGGGGAGAGTATAGTTGGTAGGGGAGAAGATAGTTGGTAGTTGAGAGGACAGTTCGTAGGGGATAGTACAGTTGGTAGGTGAGAGGACAGTTGCTAGATGAGAATACAGTTGGCAGGGGAGAGTACAGTTGGTGTGGGAGAGATCAGTTGGTATGTGAGAGGACAGTTGGTAGGTGAGAATACAGTTGGTAGGTGAGAGTACTGTTCGTAGGTGAGAGTACATTTGGTAGGGAAGAGTACAGTTGGTAGGTGAGTGTACAGTTGGTAGGGGAGAGTACAGTTGGTAGGTGAGAGGACAGTTGGTAGGGGAGAGGACAGTTGGTAGGGGAGAGGATAGTTGGTAGGTGAGAGGACAGTTGGTAGGTGAGAATACAGTTGATAGGGGAGAGTACATTTCGTAGGTGAGAGTACATTTGGTAGGGAAGAGTACAGTTGGTAGGTGAGAGTACAGTTGGTAGGTGAGAGGACAGTTGGTAGGGGAGATGTCTGTTGGTAGGTGAGTGTACAGTTGGTAGGTGAGAGTACAGTTGGTAGGTGAGAGTACATTTGGTAGGTGAGATGACAGTTGGTAGGTGAGAGGACAGTTGGTAGGGGAGAGATATGTTGGTAGGTGAGTGTACAGTTGGTAGGTGAGAGTACAGTTGGTAGGTGAGAGTACAATTGGTATGTGAGAGGACAGTTGGTAGGTGAGAGTACAGTTGGTATGTGAGAGGACAGTTGGTAGGTGAGACGACAGTTGGTAGGGGAGAATACATTTGGTAAGTGACAGTACAGTTGGTAGGTGAGAGGACAGTTGGTAGGGGAGAGGACAGTTGATAGGGAACAGTACAGTTGGAGGGGAGAGTACAGTTGGTAGGTCAGAGTACAGTTGGTAGGTGAAAGAACAGTTGGTATGTGAGAGTACAGTTGGTAGGTGAGATGACAATTGGTAGGTGAGAGGACAATTGGTAGGTGAAAGAACAATTGGTAGGGAAGAGTACAGTTGGTAGGGGAGAGGGCAGTTGGTAGGGGAGAGGGCAGTTGGTAGGGGAGAGTACAGTTGGTAGGGGAGAGGACAGTTGGTAGGGGAGAGTATAGTTGGTAGGTGAGAGTACAGTTGGTAGGGGAGAGTACAGTTGGTAGGGGAGAGGGCAGTTGGTAGGGGAGAGGATAGTTGGTAGGAGTGAGTACAGTTGGTAGGGGAGAGTACAGTTGGTAGGGGAGAGGACAGTTGGTAGGGGAGAGTACAGTTGGTAGGTGAGTGTACAGTTGGTATGGGAGAGAAAAGTTGGTAGGTGAGAGGACAGTTGGTAGGGGAGAGTACAGTTGGTAGGTGAGAGGACAGTTGGTATGTGAGAGGACAGTTGGTAGGGGAGAGTACAGTTGATAGGGGAGAGGACAGTTGGTATGTGAGAGGACAGTTGGTAGTGGAGAGTACAGTTGATAGGGGAGAGGATACTTGGTAGGTGAGAGGACAGTTGGTAGGGGAGAATACAGTTTGTAGGGGAGAGTACATTTGGTAGGGGAGAGTACAGTTTGAAGGTCAGAGGACAGTTAGTAGAAGAGACGACAGTTGATAGGTGAGAGTACAGTTGGTAGGTGAGAGTACAGTTCGTAGGTGAGAGTACATTTGGTAGGGAAGAGTACAGTTGGTAGGTGAGTGTACAGTTGGGAGGGGAGAGTACAGTTGGTAGGTGAGAGGACAGTTGGTAGGGGAGAGGACAGTTGGTAGGGGAGAGTACAGTTGGTAGGTGAGAGTACAGTTGGTAGGTGAGTGTACAGTTGGTACGGGAGAGGACATTTGGTAGGGGAGAGGATAGTTGGTAGGTGAGAGGACAGTTGGTAGGTGAGAATACAGTTGATAGGGGAGAGTACATTTCGTAGGTGAGAGTACATTTGGTAGGGAAGAGTACAGTTGGTAGGTGAGAGTACAGTTGGTAGGTGAGAGGAGAGTTGGTAGGGGAGAGGACAGTTGGTAGGGGAGATGTCTGTTGGTAGGTGAGTGTACAGTTGGTAGGTGAGAGTACAGTTGGTAGGTGAGAGTACATTTGGTAGGTGAGATGACAGTTGGTAGGTGAGAGGACAGTTGGTAGGGGAGAGATCTTTTGGTAGGTGAGTGTACAGTTGGTAGGTGAGAGTACAGTTGGTAGGTGAGAGTACAATTGGTATGTGAGAGGACAGTTGGTAGGTGAGAGTACAGTTGGTATGTGAGAGGACAGTTGGTAGGTGAGACGACAGTTGGTAGGGGAGAATACAGTTGGTAAGTGACAGTACAGTTGGTAGGTGAGAGGACAGTTGGTAGGGGAGAGGAAAGTTGATAGGGAACAGTACAGTTGGAGGGGAGAGTACAGTTGGTAGGTGAGAGTACAGTTGGTATGGGAGAGGACAGTTGGTTGGTTGATAATACAGTTGGTAGGGGAGAGTACAGTTGGTAGGTGAGAGGACAGTTGGTAGGTGAGAGTACAGTTTGTTGGTGAGAGGACAATTGGTAGGTGAGAGGACAATTGGTAGGTGAAGGTACAGTTGGTAGGGGAGGGTACAGTTGGTAGGTGACAGTACAGTTGGTAGGTGAGAAGACAGTTGGTAGGTGAGAATACAGATGGTAGGGGAGCGTACATTTGGTAGGGGAGAGTACTGTTCGTAGGTAAGAGTACATTTGGTAGGGGAGAGTACAGTTGATAGGTGAGAGTACAGTTGGTAGGTGAGAGTACTGTTCGTAGGTGAGAGTACATTTGGTAGGGAAGAGTACAGTTGGTAGGTGAGTGTACAGTTGGTAGGGGAGAGTACAGTTGGTAGGTGAGAGGACAGTTGGTAGGGGAGAGGACAGTTGGTAGGGGAGAGTACAGTTGGTAGGTGAGAGTACAGTTGGTAGGTGAGTGTACATTTGGTACGGGAGAGGACAGTTGGTAGGGGAGAGGATAGTTGGTAGGTGAGAGGACAGTTGGTAGGTGAGAATACAGTTGATAGGGGAGAGTACATTTCGTAGGTGAGAGTACATTTGGTAGGGAAGAGTACAGTTGGTAGGTGAGAGTACAGTTGGTAGGTGAGAGGACAGTTGGTAGGGGAGATGTCTGTTGGTAGGTGAGTGTACAGTTGGTAGGTGAGAGTACAGTTGGTAGGTGAGAGTACATTTGGTAGGTGAGATGACAGTTGGTAGGTGAGAGGACAGTTGGTAGGGGAGAGATCTGTTGGTAGGTGAGTGTACAGTTGGTAGGTGAGAGTACAGTTGGTAGGTGAGAGTACAATTGGTATGTGAGAGGACAGTTGGTAGGTGAGAGTACAGTTGGTATGTGAGAGGACAGTTGGTAGGTGAGACGACAGTCGGTAGGGGAGAATACATTTGGTAAGTGACAGTACAGTTGGTAGGTGAGAGGACAGTTGGTAGGGGAGAGGACAGTTGATAGGGAACAGTACAGTTGGAGGGGAGAGTACAGTTGGTAGGTCAGAGTACAGTTGGTAGGTGAAAGAACAGTTGGTATGTGAGAGTACAGTTGGTAGGTGAGATGACAATTGGTAGGTGAGAGGACAATTGGTAGGTGAAAGAACAATTGGTAGGGAAGAGTACAGTTGGTAGGGGAGAGGGCAGTTGGTAGGGGAGAGGGCAGTTGGTAGGGGAGAGTACAGTTGGTAGGGGAGAGGACAGTTGGTAGGGGAGAGTATAGTTGGTAGGTGAGAGTACAGTTGGTAGGGGAGAGTACAGTTGGTAGGGGAGAGGGCAGTTGGTAGGGGAGAGGATAGTTGGTAGGAGTGAGTACAGTTGGTAGGGGAGAGTACAGTTGGTAGGGGAGAGGACAGTTGGTAGGGGAGAGTACAGTTGGTAGGTGAGTGTACAGTTGGTATGGGAGAGTACAGTTGATAGGGGAGAGGACAGTTGGTATGTGAGAGGACAGTTGGTAGTGGAGAGTACAGTTGATAGGGGAGAGGATACTTGGTAGGTGAGAGGACAGTTGGTAGGGGAGAATACAGTTTGTAGGGGAGAGTACATTTGGTAGGGGAGAGTACAGTTTGAAGGTCAGAGGACAGTTAGTAGAAGAGACGACAGTTGATAGGTGAGAGTACAGTTGGTAGGTGAGAGTACAGTTCGTAGGTGAGAGTACATTTGGTAGGGAAGAGTACAGTTGGTAGGTGAGTGTACAGTTGGGAGGGGAGAGTACAGTTGGTAGGTGACAGGACAGTTGGTAGGGGAGAGGACAGTTGGTAGGGGAGAGTACAGTTGGTAGGTGAGAGTACAGTTGGTAGGTGAGTGTACAGTTGGTACGGGAGAGGACATTTGGTAGGGGAGAGGATAGTTGGTAGGTGAGAGGACAGTTGGTAGGTGAGAATACAGTTGATAGGGGAGAGTACATTTCGTAGGTGAGAGTACATTTGGTAGGGAAGAGTACAGTTGGTAGGTGAGAGTACAGTTGGTAGGTGAGAGGAGAGTTGGTAGGCGAGAGGACAGTTGGTAGGGGAGATGTCTGTTGGTAGGTGAGTGTACAGTTGGTAGGTGAGAGTACAGTTGGTAGGTGAGAGTACATTTGGTACGTGAGATGACAGTTGGTAGGTGAGAGGACAGTTGGTAGGGGAGAGATCTTTTGGTAGGTGAGTGTACAGTTGGTAGGTGAGAGTACAGTTGGTAGGTGAGAGTACAATTGGTATGTGAGAGGACAGTTGGTAGGTGAGAGTACAGTTGGTATGTGAGAGGACAGTTGGTAGGTGAGACGACAGTTGGTAGGGGAGAATACAGTTGGTAAGTGACAGTACAGTTGGTAGGTGAGAGGACAGTTGGTAGGGGAGAGGACAGTTGATAGGGAACAGTACAGTTGGAGGGGAGAGTACAGTTGGTAGGTGAGAGTACAGTTGGTATGGGAGAGGACAGTTGGTTGGTTGATAATACAGTTGGTAGGGGAGAGTACAGTTGGTAGGTGAGAGGACAGTTGGTAGGTGAGAGTACAGTTTGTTGGTGAGAGGACAATTGGTAGGTGAGAGGACAATTGGTAGGTGAAGGTACAGTTGGTAGGGGAGGGTACAGTTGGTAGGTGACAGTACAGTTGGTAGGTGAGAAGACAGTTGGTAGGTGAGAATACAGATGGTAGGGGAGCGTACATTTGGTAGGGGAGAGTACTGTTCGTAGGTAAGAGTACATTTGGTAGGGGAGAGTACAGTTGATAGGTGAGAGTACAGTTGGTAGGTGAGAGTACTGTTCGTAGGTGAGAGTACATTTGGTAGGGAAGAGTACAGTTGGTAGGTGAGTGTACAGTTGGTAGGGGAGAGTACAGTTGGTAGGTGAGAGGACAGTTGGTAGGGGAGAGGACAGTTGGTAGGGGAGAGTACAGTTGGTAGGTGAGAGTACAGTTGGTAGGTGAGTGTACATTTGGTACGGGAGAGGACAGTTGGTAGGGGAGAGGATAGTTGGTAGGTGAGAGGACAGTTGGTAGGGGAGAATACAGTTGATAGGGGAGAGTACATTTCGTAGGTGAGAGTACATTTGGTAGGGAAGAGTACAGTTGGTAGGTGAGAGTACAGTTGGTAGGTGAGAGGAGAGTTGGTGGGGGAGAGGACAGTTGGTAGGGGAGATGTCTGTTGGTAGGTGAGTGTACAGTTGGTAGATGAGAGTACAGTTGGTAGGTGAGAGTACATTTGGTAGGTGAGATGACAGTTGGTAGTGAGAGGAGAGTTGGTAGGGGAGAGATCTGTTGGTAGGTGAGTGTACAGTTGGTAGGTGAGAGTACAGTTGGTATGTGAGAGGACAGTTGGTAGGTGAGAGTACAGTTGGTATGTGAGAGGACAGTTGGTAGGTGAGACGACAGTTGGTAGGAGAGAATACAGTTGGTAAGTGACAGTACAGTTGGTAGGTGAGAGGACAGTTGGTAGGGGAGAGGACAGTTGATAGGGAACAGTACAGTTGGAGGGGAGAGTACAGTTGGTAGGTGAGAGTACAGTTGGTATGGGAGAGGATAGTTGGTTGGTTGATAATACAGTTGGTAGGGGAGAGTACAGTTGGTAGGTGAGAATACAATTGGTAGGGGAGAATACAGTTGGTAGGTGAGAATACAGTTGTATGTGAGAGGACAGTTGGTAGGTGAGACGACAGTTGGTAGGGGAGAGGACAGTTGATAGGGAACAGTACAGTTGGAGGGGAGAGTACAGTTGGTAGGTGAGAGTACAGTTGGTATGGGAGAGGACAGTTGGTAGGTGAGAGTACAGTTGGTAAGGGAGAGGACAGTTGGTAGGGGAGAGTACAGTTGGTAGGTGAGAGTACAGTTGGTAGGTGAGTGTACAGTTGGTACGGGAGAGGAAAGTTGGTAGGGGAGAGGATAGTTGGTAGGTGAGAGGACAGTTGGTAGGGGAGAATACAGTTGATAGGGGAGAGTACATTTCGTAGGTGAGAGTACATTTGGTAGGGAAGAGTACAGTTGGTAGGTGAGAGTACAGTTGGTAGGTGAGAGGAGAGTTGGTAGGGGAGAGGACAGTTGGTAGGGGAGAGGTCTGTTGGTAGGTGAGTGTACAGTTGGTAGGTGAGGGTACAGTTGGTAGGTGAGAGTACATTTGGTAGGTGAGATGACAGTTGGTAGGTGAGAGGACAGTTGGTAGGGGAGAGATCTGTTGGTAGTTGAGTGTACAGTTGGTAGGTGAGAGTACAGTTGGTAGGTGAGAGTACAATTGGTATGTGAGAGGACAGTTGGTAGGTGAGAGTACAGTTGGTATGTAAGAGGACAGTTGGTAGGTGAGACGACAGTTGGTAGGGGAGAATACAGTTGGTAAGTGACAGTACAGTTGGCAGATGAGGGGACAGTTGGTAGGGGAGAGGACAGTTGATAGGGAACAGTACAGTTGGAGGGGAGAGTACAGTTGGTAGGTGAGAGTACAGTTGGTATAGGAGAGGACAGTTTGTAGGTGAGAGTACAGTTGGTAAGGGAGAGGACAGTTGGTAGGTGATAGTACAGTTGGTAGGTGAGAGGACAGTTGGTAGGAGAGAGTACAGTTTGTTGGTGAGAGGACAATTGGTAGGTGAGAGGACAATTGGTAGGTGAGAGTACAGTTGGTAGGGGAGGGTACAGTTGGTAGGTGAGAGTACAATTGGTAGGTGAGAAGGCAGTTGGTAGGGGAGAATACAGATTGTAGGGGAGCGTACATTTGGTAGGGGAGAGTACAGTTCGTAGGTAAGAGTACATTTGGTAGGGGAGAGTACAGTTGATAGGTGAGAGTACAGTTGGTAGGGGAGAGAACAGTTCGTAGGTGAGAGTACATTTGGTAGGGAAGAGTACAGTTGGTAGGTGAGTGTACAGTTGGTAGGTGAGAGTACAGTTGGTAAGTGAGAGGACAGTTGGTAGGTGAGAGGACAGTTGGTAGGCGAGAGGACACTTGGTAGGGGAGAGTACAGTTGGTAGGTGAGTGTACAGTTGGTAGGTGAGAGTACAGTTGGTAAGTGAGAGTACAGTTGTTAGGTGAGAGGACAGTTGGTAGGGGATAGTACAGTTGGTAGGGGAGAGTATAGTTGGTAGGGGAGAAGATAGTTGGTAGTTGAGAGGACAGTTCGTAGGGGATAGTACAGTTGGTAGGTGAGAGGACAGTTGCTAGATGAGAATACAGTTGGCAGGGGAGAGTACAGTTGGTGTGGGAGAGATCAGTTGGTATGTGAGAGGACAGTTGGTAGGTGAGAATACAGTTGGTAGGTGAGAGTACTGTTCGTAGGTGAGAGTACATTTGGTAGGGAAGAGTACAGTTGGTAGGTGAGTGTACAGTTGGTAGGGGAGAGTACAGTTGGTAGGTGAGAGGACAGTTGGTAGGGGAGAGGACAGTTGGTAGGGGAGAGTACAGTTGGTAGGTGAGAGTACAGTTGGTAGGTGAGTGTACATTTGGTACGGGAGAGGACAGTTGGTAGGGGAGAGGATAGTTGGTAGGTGAGAGGACAGTTGGTAGGTGAGAATACAGTTGATAGGGGAGAGTACATTTCGTAGGTGAGAGTACATTTGGTAGGGAAGAGTACAGTTGGTAGGTGAGAGTACAGTTGGTAGGTGAGAGGACAGTTGGTAGGGGAGATGTCTGTTGGTAGGTGAGTGTACAGTTGGTAGGTGAGAGTACAGTTGGTAGGTGAGAGTACATTTGGTAGGTGAGATGACAGTTGGTAGGTGAGAGGACAGTTGGTAGGGGAGAGATCTGTTGGTAGGTGAGTGTACAGTTGGTAGGTGAGAGTACAGTTGGTAGGTGAGAGTACAATTGGTATGTGAGAGGACAGTTGGTAGGTGAGAGTACAGTTGGTATGTGAGAGGACAGTTGGTAGGTGAGACGACAGTTGGTAGGGGAGAATACATTTGGTAAGTGACAGTACAGTTGGTAGGTGAGAGGACAGTTGGTAGGGGAGAGGACAGTTGATAGGGAACAGTACAGTTGGAGGGGAGAGTACAGTTGGTAGGTCAGAGTACAGTTGGTAGGTGAAAGAACAGTTGGTATGTGAGAGTACAGTTGGTAGGTGAGATGACAATTGGTAGGTGAGAGGACAATTGGTAGGTGAAAGAACAATTGGTAGGGAAGAGTACAGTTGGTAGGGGAGAGGGCAGTTGGTAGGGGAGAGGGCAGTTGGTAGGGGAGAGTACAGTTGGTAGGGGAGAGGACAGTTGGTAGGGGAGAGTATAGTTGGTAGGTGAGAGTACAGTTGGTGGTAGGTGAGAGGAGGATAGTTTGGTAGGTTGGAGGGGAGGTACAGTTGGTAGGGGAGAGGACAGTTGGTAGGGGAGAGTACAGTTGGTAGGTGAGTGTACAGTTGGTAGGTGAGAGGACAGTTGGTAGGGGAGAGTACAGTTGGTAGGTGAGAGGACAGTTGGTATGTGAGAGGACAGTTGGTAGGGGAGAGTACAGGGAGAGTACAGTTTATGTAGGGAGAGATAAGGGGACAGTTGGTAGGTGAGAGGACAGTTGGTAGGGGAGAGTACAGTTGATAGGTGAGAGTACAGTTGGTAGGTGAGAGTACAGTTGGTAGGTGAGAGTACATTTGGTAGGGAAGAGTACAGTTGGTAGGTGAGTGTACAGTTGGTAGGGGAGAGTACAGTTGGTAGGTGAGAGGACAGTTGGTAGGGGAGAGGACAGTTGGTAGGGGAGAGTACAGTTGGTAGGTGAGAGTACAGTTGGTAGGTGAGTGTACAGTTGGTACGGGAGAGGACAGTTGGTAGGGGAGAGGATAGTTGGTAGGTGAGAGGACAGTTGGTAGGTGAGAATACAGTTGATAGGGGAGAGTACATTTCGTAGGTGAGAGTACATTTGGTAGGGAAGAGTACAGTTGGTAGGTGAGAGTACAGTTGGTAGGTGAGAGGAGAGTTGGTAGGGGAGAGGACAGTTGGTAGGGGAGATGTCTGTTGGTAGGTGAGTGTACAGTTGGTAGGTGAGAGTACAGTTGGTAGGTGAGAGTACATTTGGTAGGTGAGATGACAGTTGGTAGGTGAGAGGACAGTTGGTAGGGGAGAGATCTGTTGGTAGGTGAGTGTACAGTTGGTAGGTGAGAGTACAGTTGGTAGGTGAGAGTACAATTGGTATGTGAGAGGACAGTTGGTAGGTGAGAGTACAGTTGTATGTGAGAGGACAGTTGGTAGGTGAGACGACAGTTGGTAGGGGAGAATACAGTTGGTAAGTGACAGTACAGTTGGTAGGTGAGAGGACAGTTGGTAGGGGAGAGGACAGTTGATAGGGAACAGTACAGTTGGAGGGGAGAGTACAGTTGGTAGGTGAGAGTACAGTTGGTATGGGAGAGGACAGTTGGTTGGTTGATAATACAGTTGGTAGGGGAGAGTACAGTTGGTAGGTGAGAGGACAGTTGGTAGGTGAGAGTACAGTTTGTTGGTGAGAGGACAATTGGTAGGTGAGAGGACAATTGGTAGGTGAAGGTACAGTTGGTAGGGGAGGGTACAGTTGGTAGGTGACAGTACAGTTGGTAGGTGAGAAGACAGTTGGTAGGTGAGAATACAGATGGTAGGGGAGCGTACATTTGGTAGGGGAGAGTACTGTTCGTAGGTAAGAGTACATTTGGTAGGGGAGAGTACAGTTGATAGGTGAGAGTACAGTTGGTAGGTGAGAGTACTGTTCGTAGGTGAGAGTACATTTGGTAGGGAAGAGTACAGTTGGTAGGTGAGTGTACAGTTGGTAGGGGAGAGTACAGTTGGTAGGTGAGAGGACAGTTGGTAGGGGAGAGGACAGTTGGTAGGGGAGAGTACAGTTGGTAGGTGAGAGTACAGTTGGTAGGTGAGTGTACATTTGGTACGGGAGAGGACAGTTGGTAGGGGAGAGGATAGTTGGTAGGTGAGAGGACAGTTGGTAGGTGAGAATACAGTTGATAGGGGAGAGTACATTTCGTAGGTGAGAGTACATTTGGTAGGGAAGAGAGAGTACAGTTGGTAGGTGAGAGTACAGTTGGTAGGTGAGAGGAGAGTTGGTAGGGGAGAGGACAGTTGGTAGGTGAGAGACAGTTGGTAGGGGAGAGATCTGTTGGTAGGTGAGTGTACAGTTGGTAGGTGAGAGTACAGTTGGTAGGTGAGAGTACAGTTGGTAGGTGAGTAGGTGAGAGTACAGTTGGTAGGTGAGAGGACAGTTGGTAGGGGAGAGTACAGTTGGTAGGTGAGTGTACAGTTGGTAGGTGAGAGTACAGTTGGTAGGTAGTACAGTTGGTATGTGAGAGGACAGTTGGTAGGTGAGAGAGGTGAGAGGACAGTTGGTAGGTGAGACAATTGGTAGGGAAGAGTACAGTTGGTAGGGGAGAATACAGTTGGTAGGGGAGTGTACAGTACAGTTGGTAGGTGAGAGGACAGTTGGTAGGAGAGTACAGTTGGTAGAGACAGTTGGTAGGGGAGAGGATAGGGTAGGAGTGAGTACAGTTGGAGGGGAGAGTACAGTTGGTAGGTGAGAGTACAGTTGGTAGGTGAGAGTACAGTTAGGTGAGTGGTTGTATGGGAGATACAGTTGGTAGGGGGAGAGTACAGTTGGTATGTTGGTAGTTGTGAGAGGACAGTTGGTAGGTGAGGTACAGTTGGTAGGGGAGAGGATCTTGGTTGGTGAGAGGGTGAGAGTACAGTTGGTAGGTGAGAGTACAGTTGGTAGGTGAGAGTACAGTTTGAAGGTCAGAGGACAGTTAGTAGAAGAGGACAGTTGAGGTGAGAGTACAGTTGGTAGGTGAGAGGACAGTTGGTAGGTGAGAAGAGTACAGTTGGTAGGTGAGTGTACAGGGGAGGGGAGAGTACAGTTGGTAGGTGACAGTACAGTTGGTAGGGGAGAGTACAGTTGGTAGGTAGGTGAGAGTACAGTTGGTAGGTGAGTGTACAGTTGGTACGGGAGAGGACATTTGGTAGGGGAGAGTACAGTTGGTAGGTGAGAGGACAGTTGGTAGATGAGAATACAGTTGGTAGGGGAGAGTACATTTCGTAGGTGAGAGTACATTTGGTAGGGAAGAGTACAGTTGGTAGGTGAGAGTACAGTTGGTAGGTGAGAGGACAGTTGGTAGGCGAGAGGACAGTTGGTAGGGGAGATGTCTGTTGGTAGGTGAGTGTACAGTTGGTAGGTGAGAGTACAGTTGGTAGGTGAGAGTACATTTGGTACGTGAGATGACAGTTGGTAGGTGAGAGGACAGTTGGTAGAGAGATCTTTGGAGAGTGTACAGTTGGTAGGTGAGAGTACAGTTGGTAGGTGAGAGTACAGTTGGTAGGGGAGAGTACAGTTGGTAGGTGAGAGTACAGTTGGTATGGTGAGAGGACAGTTGGTAGGGGAGAATACAGTTGGTAAGTGACAGTACAGTTGGTAGGTGAGAGGACAGTTGGTAGGGGAGAGGACAGTTGATAGGGAACAGTACAGTTGGAGGGGAGAGTACAGTTGGTAGGTGAGAGTACAGTTGGTATGGGAGAGGACAGTTGGTTGGTTGATAATACAGTTGGTAGGGGAGAGTACAGTTGGTAGGTGAGAGGACAGTTGGTAGGTGAGAGTACAGTTTGTTGGTGAGAGGACAATTGGTAGGTGAGAGGACAATTGGTAGGTGAAGGTACAGTTGGTAGGGGAGGGTACAGTTGGTAGGTGACAGTACAGTTGGTAGGTGAGAAGACAGTTGGTAGGTGAGAATACAGATGGTAGGGGAGCGTACATTTGGTAGGGGAGAGTACTGTTCGTAGGTAAGAGTACATTTGGTAGGGGAGAGTACAGTTGATAGGTGAGAGTACAGTTGGTAGGTGAGAGTACTGTTCGTAGGTGAGAGTACATTTGGTAGGGAAGAGTACAGTTGGTAGGTGAGTGTACAGTTGGTAGGGGAGAGTACAGTTGGTAGGTGAGAGGACAGTTGGTAGGGGAGAGGACAGTTGGTAGGGGAGAGTACAGTTGGTAGGTGAGAGTACAGTTGGTAGGTGAGTGTACATTTGGTACGGGAGAGGACAGTTGGTAGGGGAGAGGATAGTTGGTAGGTGAGAGGACAGTTGGTAGGGGAGAATACAGTTGATAGGGGAGAGTACATTTCGTAGGTGAGAGTACATTTGGTAGGGAAGAGTACAGTTGGTAGGTGAGAGTACAGTTGGTAGGTGAGAGGAGAGTTGGTGGGGGAGAGGACAGTTGGTAGGGGAGATGTCTGTTGGTAGGTGAGTGTACAGTTGGTAGATGAGAGTACAGTTGGTAGGTGAGAGTACATTTGGTAGGTGAGATGACAGTTGGTAGTGAGAGGACAGTTGGTAGGGGAGAGATCTGTTGGTAGGTGAGTGTACAGTTGGTAGGTGAGAGTACAGTTGGTATGTGAGAGGACAGTTGGTAGGTGAGAGTACAGTTGGTATGTGAGAGGACAGTTGGTAGGTGAGACGACAGTTGGTAGGAGAGAATACAGTTGGTAAGTGACAGTACAGTTGGTAGGTGAGAGGACAGTTGGTAGGGGAGAGGACAGTTGATAGGGAACAGTACAGTTGGAGGGGAGAGTACAGTTGGTAGGTGAGAGTACAGTTGGTATGGGAGAGGATAGTTGGTTGGTTGATAATACAGTTGGTAGGGGAGAGTACAGTTGGTAGGTGAGAATACAATTGGTAGGGGAGAATACAGTTGGTAGGTGAGAATACAGTTGTATGTGAGAGGACAGTTGGTAGGTGAGACGACAGTTGGTAGGGGAGAGGACAGTTGATAGGGAACAGTACAGTTGGAGGGGAGAGTACAGTTGGTAGGTGAGAGTACAGTTGGTATGGGAGAGGACAGTTGGTAGGTGAGAGTACAGTTGGTAAGGGAGAGGACAGTTGGTAGGGGAGAGTACAGTTGGTAGGTGAGAGTACAGTTGGTAGGTGAGTGTACAGTTGGTACGGGAGAGGAAAGTTGGTAGGGGAGAGGATAGTTGGTAGGTGAGAGGACAGTTGGTAGGGGAGAATACAGTTGATAGGGGAGAGTACATTTCGTAGGTGAGAGTACATTTGGTAGGGAAGAGTACAGTTGGTAGGTGAGAGTACAGTTGGTAGGTGAGAGGAGAGTTGGTAGGGGAGAGGACAGTTGGTAGGGGAGAGGTCTGTTGGTAGGTGAGTGTACAGTTGGTAGGTGAGAGTACAGTTGGTAGGTGAGAGTACATTTGGTAGGTGAGATGACAGTTGGTAGGTGAGAGGACAGTTGGTAGGGGAGAGATCTGTTGGTAGTTGAGTGTACAGTTGGTAGGTGAGAGTACAGTTGGTAGGTGAGAGTACAATTGGTATGTGAGAGGACAGTTGGTAGGTGAGAGTACAGTTGGTATGTAAGAGGACAGTTGGTAGGTGAGACGACAGTTGGTAGGGGAGAATACAGTTGGTAAGTGACAGTACAGTTGGCAGATGAGGGGACAGTTGGTAGGGGAGAGGACAGTTGATAGGGAACAGTACAGTTGGAGGGGAGAGTACAGTTGGTAGGTGAGAGTACAGTTGGTATAGGAGAGGACAGTTTGTAGGTGAGAGTACAGTTGGTAAGGGAGAGGACAGTTGGTAGGTGATAGTACAGTTGGTAGGTGAGAGGACAGTTGGTAGGAGAGAGTACAGTTTGTTGGTGAGAGGACAATTGGTAGGTGAGAGGACAATTGGTAGGTGAGAGTACAGTTGGTAGGGGAGGGTACAGTTGGTAGGTGAGAGTACAATTGGTAGGTGAGAAGGCAGTTGGTAGGGGAGAATACAGATTGTAGGGGAGCGTACATTTGGTAGGGGAGAGTACAGTTCGTAGGTAAGAGTACATTTGGTAGGGGAGAGTACAGTTGATAGGTGAGAGTACAGTTGGTAGGGGAGAGAACAGTTCGTAGGTGAGAGTACATTTGGTAGGGAAGAGTACAGTTGGTAGGTGAGTGTACAGTTGGTAGGTGAGAGTACAGTTGGTAAGTGAGAGGACAGTTGGTAGGTGAGAGGACAGTTGGTAGGCGAGAGGACACTTGGTAGGGGAGAGTACAGTTGGTAGGTGAGTGTACAGTTGGTAGGTGAGAGTACAGTTGGTAAGTGAGAGTACAGTTGTTAGGTGAGAGGACAGTTGGTAGGGGATAGTACAGTTGGTAGGGGAGAGTATAGTTGGTAGGGGAGAAGATAGTTGGTAGTTGAGAGGACAGTTCGTAGGGGATAGTACAGTTGGTAGGTGAGAGGACAGTTGCTAGATGAGAATACAGTTGGCAGGGGAGAGTACAGTTGGTGTGGGAGAGATCAGTTGGTATGTGAGAGGACAGTTGGTAGGTGAGAATACAGTTGGTAGGTGAGAGTACTGTTCGTAGGTGAGAGTACATTTGGTAGGGAAGAGTACAGTTGGTAGGTGAGTGTACAGTTGGTAGGGGAGAGTACAGTTGGTAGGTGAGAGGACAGTTGGTAGGGGAGAGGACAGTTGGTAGGGGAGAGTACAGTTGGTAGGTGAGAGTACAGTTGGTAGGTGAGTGTACATTTGGTACGGGAGAGGACAGTTGGTAGGGGAGAGGATAGTTGGTAGGTGAGAGGACAGTTGGTAGGTGAGAATACAGTTGATAGGGGAGAGTACATTTCGTAGGTGAGAGTACATTTGGTAGGGAAGAGTACAGTTGGTAGGTGAGAGTACAGTTGGTAGGTGAGAGGACAGTTGGTAGGGGAGATGTCTGTTGGTAGGTGAGTGTACAGTTGGTAGGTGAGAGTACAGTTGGTAGGTGAGAGTACATTTGGTAGGTGAGATGACAGTTGGTAGGTGAGAGGACAGTTGGTAGGGGAGAGATCTGTTGGTAGGTGAGTGTACAGTTGGTAGGTGAGAGTACAGTTGGTAGGTGAGAGTACAATTGGTATGTGAGAGGACAGTTGGTAGGTGAGAGTACAGTTGGTATGTGAGAGGACAGTTGGTAGGTGAGACGACAGTTGGTAGGGGAGAATACATTTGGTAAGTGACAGTACAGTTGGTAGGTGAGAGGACAGTTGGTAGGGGAGAGGACAGTTGATAGGGAACAGTACAGTTGGAGGGGAGAGTACAGTTGGTAGGTCAGAGTACAGTTGGTAGGTGAAAGAACAGTTGGTATGTGAGAGTACAGTTGGTAGGTGAGATGACAATTGGTAGGTGAGAGGACAATTGGTAGGTGAAAGAACAATTGGTAGGGAAGAGTACAGTTGGTAGGGGAGAGGGCAGTTGGTAGGGGAGAGGGCAGTTGGTAGGGGAGAGTACAGTTGGTAGGGGAGAGGACAGTTGGTAGGGGAGAGTACAGTTGGTAGGTGAGAGTACAGTTGGTAGGGGAGAGTACAGTTGGTAGGGGAGAGGGCAGTTGGTAGGGGAGAGGATAGTTGGTAGGAGTGAGTACAGTTGGTAGGGGAGAGTACAGTTGGTAGGGGAGAGGACAGTTGGTAGGGGAGAGTACAGTTGGTAGGTGAGTGTACAGTTGGTATGGGAGAGAAAAGTTGGTAGGTGAGAGGACAGTTGGTAGGGGAGAGTACAGTTGGTAGGTGAGAGTACAGTTGGTATGTGAGAGGACAGTTGGTAGAGAGTACAGTTGATAGGGGAGAGGACAGTTGGTATGTGAGAGGACAGTTGGTAGTGGAGAGTACAGTTGATAGGGGAGAGGATACTTGGTAGGTGAGAGGACAGTTGGTAGGGGAGAATACAGTTTGTAGGGGAGAGTACATTTTGGTAGGGGAGAGTAGAAGAGACGACAGTTGATAGGTGAGAGTACAGTTGGTAGGTGAGAGTACAGTTCGTAGGTGAGAGTACATTTGGTAGGGAAGAGTACAGTTGGTAGGTGAGTGTACAGTTGGGAGGGGAGAGTACAGTTGGTAGGTGACAGGACAGTTGGTAGGGGAGAGGACAGTTGGTAGGGGAGAGTACAGTTGGTAGGTGAGAGTACAGTTGGTAGGTGAGTGTACAGTTGGTACGGGAGAGGACATTTGGTAGGGGAGAGGATAGTTGGTAGGTGAGAGGACAGTTGGTAGGTGAGAATACAGTTGATAGGGGAGAGTACATTTCGTAGGTGAGAGTACATTTGGTAGGGAAGAGTACAGTTGGTAGGTGAGAGTACAGTTGGTAGGTGAGAGGAGAGTTGGTAGGCGAGAGGACAGTTGGTAGGGGAGATGTCTGTTGGTAGGTGAGTGTACAGTTGGTAGGTGAGAGTACAGTTGGTAGGTGAGAGTACATTTGGTACGTGAGATGACAGTTGGTAGGTGAGAGGACAGTTGGTAGGGGAGAGATCTTTTGGTAGGTGAGTGTACAGTTGGTAGGTGAGAGTACAGTTGGTAGGTGAGAGTACAATTGGTATGTGAGAGGACAGTTGGTAGGTGAGAGTACAGTTGGTAGGTGAGAGGACAGTTGGTAGGTGAGACGACAGTTGGTAGGGGAGAATACAGTTGGTAAGTGACAGTACAGTTGGTAGGTGAGAGGACAGTTGGTAGGGGAGAGGACAGTTGATAGGGAACAGTACAGTTGGAGGGGAGAGTACAGTTGGTAGGTGAGAGTACAGTTGGTATGGGAGAGGACAGTTGGTTGGTTGATAATACAGTTGGTAGGGGAGAGTACAGTTGGTAGGTGAGAGGACAGTTGGTAGGTGAGAGTACAGTTTGTTGGTGAGAGGACAATTGGTAGGTGAGAGGACAATTGGTAGGTGAAGGTACAGTTGGTAGGGGAGGGTACAGTTGGTAGGTGACAGTACAGTTGGTAGGTGAGAAGACAGTTGGTAGGTGAGAATACAGATGGTAGGGGAGCGTACATTTGGTAGGGGAGAGTACTGTTCGTAGGTAAGAGTACATTTGGTAGGGGAGAGTACAGTTGATAGGTGAGAGTACAGTTGGTAGGTGAGAGTACTGTTCGTAGGTGAGAGTACATTTGGTAGGGAAGAGTACAGTTGGTAGGTGAGTGTACAGTTGGTAGGGGAGAGTACAGTTGGTAGGTGAGAGGACAGTTGGTAGGGGAGAGGACAGTTTGGTAGTTGGTAGGTGAGAGTACAGTTGGTAGGTGAGTGTACATTTGGTACGGGAGAGGACAGTTGGTAGGGGAGAGGATAGTTGGTAGGTGAGAGGACAGTTGGTAGGTGAGAATACAGTTGATAGGGGAGAGTACATTTCGTAGGTGAGAGTACATTTGGTAGGGAAGAGTACAGTTGGTAGGTGAGAGTACAGTTGGTAGGTGAGAGGAGAGTTGGTAGGGGAGAGGACAGTTGGTAGGGGAGATGTCTGTTGGTAGGTGAGTGTACAGTTGGTAGGTGAGAGTACAGTTGGTAGGTGAGAGTACATTTGGTAGGTGAGATGACAGTTGGTAGGTGAGAGGACAGTTGGTAGGGGAGAGATCTGTTGGTAGGTGAGTGTACAGTTGGTAGGTGAGAGTACAGTTGGTAGGTGAGAGTACAATTGGTATGTGAGAGGACAGTTGGTAGGTGAGAGTACAGTTGGTATGTGAGAGGACAGTTGGTAGGTTGGTAGAATACAGTTGGTAAGTGACAGTACAGTTGGTAGGTGAGAGTACAGTTGGTAGGGGAGAGGACAGTTGAACAGTACAGTTGGAGGGGAGGTACAGTTGGTGAGAGTACAGTTGGTAGGGGAGAGGTACAGTTGGTAGGACAATTGGAGAGAGACAGTTGGTAGGGGAGAGTACAGTTGGTAGGGGAGAGTACAGTTGGTAGGTGAGAGGACAGTTGGTAGGGGAGAGTACAGTTGGTAGGTGAGAGGACAGTTGGTAGGGGAGAGTACAGTTGGTAGGGGAGAGGACAGTTGGTAGGGGAGAGGATAGTTGGTGAGTACAGTTGGTAGGGGAGAGTACAGTTGGTAGGGGAGAGGACAGTTGGTAGGGGAGAGTACAGTTGGTAGTTGGAGAGAGTACAGTTGGTAGGTGAGAGGACAGTTGGTATGTGAGAGTACAGTTGGTAGGTGAGATAGGGGACAGATACTTGGTAGGTGAGAGGACAGTTGGTAGGGGAGAATACAGGTAGGGGAGAGTACATTTGGTAGGGGAGAGTACAGTTGTTAGTACGACAGTTGAGGTGAGAGTACAGTTGGTAGGTGAGAGTACAGTTCGTAGGTGAGAGTACATTTGGTAGGGAAGAGTACAGTTGGTAGGTGAGTGTACAGTTGGTAGGTGAGAGTACAGTTGGTAGGTGAGAGGACAGTTGGTAGGGGAGAGGACAGTTGGTAGGTTGGAGAGAGTACAGTTGGTAGGTGAGTGTACAGTTGGTACGGGAGAGGACATTTGGTAGGGGAGAGGATAGTTGGTAGGTGAGAGGACAGTTGGTAGGTGAGAATACAGTTGATAGGGGAGAGTACATTTCGTAGGTGAGAGTACATTTGGTAGGGAAGAGTACAGTTGGTAGGTGAGAGTACAGTTGGTAGGTGAGAGGAGAGTTGGTAGGGGAGAGGACAGTTGGTAGGGGAGATGTCTGTTGGTAGGTGAGTGTACAGTTGGTAGGTGAGAGTACAGTTGGTAGGTGAGAGTACATTTGGTAGGTGAGATGACAGTTGGTAGGTGAGAGGACAGTTGGTAGGGAGATCTTTTGGTAGGTGAGTGTACAGTTGGTAGGTGAGAGTACAGTTGGTAGGTGAGAGTACAATTGGTATGTGAGAGGACAGTTGGTAGGTGAGAGTACAGTTGGTATGTGAGAGGACAGTTGGTAGGTGAGACGACAGTTGGTAGGGGAGAATACAGTTGGTAAGTGACAGTACAGTTGGTAGGTGAGAGGACAGTTGGTAGGGGAGAGGACAGTTGATAGGGAACAGTACAGTTGGAGGGGAGAGTACAGTTGGTAGGTGAGAGTACAGTTGGTATGGGAGAGGACAGTTGGTTGGTTGATAATACAGTTGGTAGGGGAGAGTACAGTTGGTAGGTGAGAGGACAGTTGGTAGGTGAGAGTACAGTTTGTTGGTGAGAGGACAATTGGTAGGTGAGAGGACAATTGGTAGGTGAAGGTACAGTTGGTAGGGGAGGGTACAGTTGGTAGGTGACAGTACAGTTGGTAGGTGAGAAGACAGTTGGTAGGTGAGAATACAGATGGTAGGGGAGCGTACATTTGGTAGGGGAGAGTACTGTTCGTAGGTAAGAGTACATTTGGTAGGGGAGAGTACAGTTGATAGGTGAGAGTACAGTTGGTAGGTGAGAGTACTGTTCGTAGGTGAGAGTACATTTGGTAGGGAAGAGTACAGTTGGTAGGTGAGTGTACAGTTGGTAGGGGAGAGTACAGTTGGTAGGTGAGAGGACAGTTGGTAGGGGAGAGGACAGTTGGTAGGGGAGGTACAGTTGGTAGGTGAGAGTACAGTTGGTAGGTGAGTGTACATTTGGTACGGGAGAGGACAGTTGGTAGGGGAGAGGATAGTTGGTAGGTGAGAGGACAGTTGGTAGGGGAGAATACAGTTGATAGGGGAGAGTACATTTCGTAGGTGAGAGTACATTTGGTAGGGAAGAGTACAGTTGGTAGGTGAGAGTACAGTTGGTAGGTGAGAGGAGAGTTGGTGGGGGAGAGGACAGTTGGTAGGGGAGATGTCTGTTGGTAGGTGAGTGTACAGTTGGTAGATGAGAGTACAGTTGGTAGGTGAGAGTACATTTGGTAGGTGAGATGACAGTTGGTAGTGAGAGGACAGTTGGTAGGGGAGAGATCTGTTGGTAGGTGAGTGTACAGTTGGTAGGTGAGAGTACAGTTGGTATGTGAGAGGACAGTTGGTAGGTGAGAGTACAGTTGGTATGTGAGAGGACAGTTGGTAGGTGAGACGACAGTTGGTAGGAGAGAATACAGTTGGTAAGTGACAGTACAGTTGGTAGGTGAGAGGACAGTTGGTAGGGGAGAGGACAGTTGATAGGGAACAGTACAGTTGGAGGGGAGAGTACAGTTGGTAGGTGAGAGTACAGTTGGTATGGGAGAGGATAGTTGGTTGGTTGATAATACAGTTGGTAGGGGAGAGTACAGTTGGTAGGTGAGAATACAATTGGTAGGGGAGAATACAGTTGGTAGGTGAGAATACAGTTGTATGTGAGAGGACAGTTGGTAGGTGAGACGACAGTTGGTAGGGGAGAGGACAGTTGATAGGGAACAGTACAGTTGGAGGGGAGAGTACAGTTGGTAGGTGAGAGTACAGTTGGTATGGGAGAGGACAGTTGGTAGGTGAGAGTACAGTTGGTAAGGGAGAGGACAGTTGGTAGGGGAGAGTACAGTTGGTAGGTGAGAGTACAGTTGGTAGGTGAGTGTACAGTTGGTACGGGAGAGGAAAGTTGGTAGGGGAGAGGATAGTTGGTAGGTGAGAGGACAGTTGGTAGGGGAGAATACAGTTGATAGGGGAGAGTACATTTCGTAGGTGAGAGTACATTTGGTAGGGAAGAGTACAGTTGGTAGGTGAGAGTACAGTTGGTAGGTGAGAGGAGAGTTGGTAGGGGAGAGGACAGTTGGTAGGGGAGAGGTCTGTTGGTAGGTGAGTGTACAGTTGGTAGGTGAGGGTACAGTTGGTAGGTGAGAGTACATTTGGTAGGTGAGATGACAGTTGGTAGGTGAGAGGACAGTTGGTAGGGGAGAGATCTGTTGGTAGTTGAGTGTACAGTTGGTAGGTGAGAGTACAGTTGGTAGGTGAGAGTACAATTGGTATGTGAGAGGACAGTTGGTAGGTGAGAGTACAGTTGGTATGTAAGAGGACAGTTGGTAGGTGAGACGACAGTTGGTAGGGGAGAATACAGTTGGTAAGTGACAGTACAGTTGGCAGATGAGGGGACAGTTGGTAGGGGAGAGGACAGTTGATAGGGAACAGTACAGTTGGAGGGGAGAGTACAGTTGGTAGGTGAGAGTACAGTTGGTATAGGAGAGGACAGTTTGTAGGTGAGAGTACAGTTGGTAAGGGAGAGGACAGTTGGTAGGTGATAGTACAGTTGGTAGGTGAGAGGACAGTTGGTAGGAGAGAGTACAGTTTGTTGGTGAGAGGACAATTGGTAGGTGAGAGGACAATTGGTAGGTGAGAGTACAGTTGGTAGGGGAGGGTACAGTTGGTAGGTGAGAGTACAATTGGTAGGTGAGAAGGCAGTTGGTAGGGGAGAATACAGATTGTAGGGGAGCGTACATTTGGTAGGGGAGAGTACAGTTCGTAGGTAAGAGTACATTTGGTAGGGGAGAGTACAGTTGATAGGTGAGAGTACAGTTGGTAGGGGAGAGAACAGTTCGTAGGTGAGAGTACATTTGGTAGGGAAGAGTACAGTTGGTAGGTGAGTGTACAGTTGGTAGGTGAGAGTACAGTTGGTAAGTGAGAGGACAGTTGGTAGGTGAGAGGACAGTTGGTAGGCGAGAGGACACTTGGTAGGGGAGAGTACAGTTGGTAGGTGAGTGTACAGTTGGTAGGTGAGAGTACAGTTGGTAAGTGAGAGTACAGTTGTTAGGTGAGAGGACAGTTGGTAGGGGATAGTACAGTTGGTAGGGGAGAGTACAGTTGGTAGGGGAGAAGATAGTTGGTAGTTGAGAGGACAGTTCGTAGGGGATAGTACAGTTGGTAGGTGAGAGGACAGTTGCTAGATGAGAATACAGTTGGCAGGGGAGAGTACAGTTGGTGTGGGAGAGATCAGTTGGTATGTGAGAGGACAGTTGGTAGGTGAGAATACAGTTGGTAGGTGAGAGTACTGTTCGTAGGTGAGAGTACATTTGGTAGGGAAGAGTACAGTTGGTAGGTGAGTGTACAGTTGGTAGGGGAGAGTACAGTTGGTAGGTGAGAGGACAGTTGGTAGGGGAGAGGACAGTTGGTAGGGGAGAGTACAGTTGGTAGGTGAGAGTACAGTTGGTAGGTGAGTGTACATTTGGTACGGGAGAGGACAGTTGGTAGGGGAGAGGATAGTTGGTAGGTGAGAGGACAGTTGGTAGGTGAGAATACAGTTGATAGGGGAGAGTACATTTCGTAGGTGAGAGTACATTTGGTAGGGAAGAGTACAGTTGGTAGGTGAGAGTACAGTTGGTAGGTGAGAGGACAGTTGGTAGGGGAGATGTCTGTTGGTAGGTGAGTGTACAGTTGGTAGGTGAGAGTACAGTTGGTAGGTGAGAGTACATTTGGTAGGTGAGATGACAGTTGGTAGGTGAGAGGACAGTTGGTAGGGGAGAGATCTGTTGGTAGGTGAGTGTACAGTTGGTAGGTGAGAGTACAGTTGGTAGGTGAGAGTACAATTGGTATGTGAGAGGACAGTTGGTAGGTGAGAGTACAGTTGGTATGTGAGAGGACAGTTGGTAGGTGAGACGACAGTTGGTAGGGGAGAATACATTTGGTAAGTGACAGTACAGTTGGTAGGTGAGAGGACAGTTGGTAGGGGAGAGGACAGTTGATAGGGAACAGTACAGTTGGAGGGGAGAGTACAGTTGGTAGGTCAGAGTACAGTTGGTAGGTGAAAGAACAGTTGGTATGTGAGAGTACAGTTGGTAGGTGAGATGACAATTGGTAGGTGAGAGGACAATTGGTAGGTGAAAGAACAATTGGTAGGGAAGAGTACAGTTGGTAGGGGAGAGGGCAGTTGGTAGGGGAGAGGGCAGTTGGTAGGGGAGAGTACAGTTGGTAGGGGAGAGGACAGTTGGTAGGGGAGAGTATAGTTGGTAGGTGAGAGTACAGTTGGTAGGGGAGAGTACAGTTGGTAGGGGAGAGGGCAGTTGGTAGGGGAGAGGATAGTTGGTAGGAGTGAGTACAGTTGGTAGGGGAGAGTACAGTTGGTAGGGGAGAGGACAGTTGGTAGGGGAGAGTACAGTTGGTAGGTGAGTGTACAGTTGGTATGGGAGAGAAAAGTTGGTAGGTGAGAGGACAGTTGGTAGGGGAGAGTACAGTTGGTAGGTGAGAGGACAGTTGGTATGTGAGAGGACAGTTGGTAGGGGAGAGTACAGTTGGTAGGGGAGAGGACAGTTGGTATGTGAGAGGACAGTTGGTAGTGGAGAGTACAGTTGATAGGGGAGAGGATACTTGGTAGGTGAGAGGACAGTTGGTAGGGGAGAATACAGTTTGTAGGGGAGAGTACATTTGGTAGGGGAGAGTACAGTTTGAAGGTCAGAGGACAGTTAGTAGAAGAGACGACAGTTGATAGGTGAGAGTACAGTTGGTAGGTGAGAGTACAGTTCGTAGGTGAGAGTACATTTGGTAGGGAAGAGTACAGTTGGTAGGTGAGTGTACAGTTGGTAGGGGAGAGTACAGTTGGTAGGTGAGAGGACAGTTGGTAGGGGAGAGGACAGTTGGTAGGGGAGAGTACAGTTGGTAGGTGAGAGTACAGTTGGTAGGTGAGTGTACAGTTGGTACGGGAGAGGACATTTGGTAGGGGAGAGGATAGTTGGTAGGTGAGAGGACAGTTGGTAGGTGAGAATACAGTTGATAGGGGAGAGTACATTTCGTAGGTGAGAGTACATTTGGTAGGGAAGAGTACAGTTGGTAGGTGAGAGTACAGTTGGTAGGTGAGAGGAGAGTTGGTAGGGGAGAGGACAGTTGGTAGGGGAGATGTCTGTTGGTAGGTGAGTGTACAGTTGGTAGGTGAGAGTACAGTTGGTAGGTGAGAGTACATTTGGTAGGTGAGATGACAGTTGGTAGGTGAGAGGACAGTTGGTAGGGGAGAGATCTTTTGGTAGGTGAGTGTACAGTTGGTAGGTGAGAGTACAGTTGGTAGGTGAGAGTACAATTGGTATGTGAGAGGACAGTTGGTAGGTGAGAGTACAGTTGGTATGTGAGAGGACAGTTGGTAGGTGAGACGACAGTTGGTAGGGGAGAATACAGTTGGTAAGTGACAGTACAGTTGGTAGGTGAGAGGACAGTTGGTAGGGGAGAGGACAGTTGATAGGGAACAGTACAGTTGGAGGGGAGAGTACAGTTGGTAGGTGAGAGTACAGTTGGTATGGGAGAGGACAGTTGGTTGGTTGATAATACAGTTGGTAGGGGAGAGTACAGTTGGTAGGTGAGAGGACAGTTGGTAGGTGAGAGTACAGTTTGTTGGTGAGAGGACAATTGGTAGGTGAGAGGACAATTGGTAGGTGAAGGTACAGTTGGTAGGGGAGGGTACAGTTGGTAGGTGACAGTACAGTTGGTAGGTGAGAAGACAGTTGGTAGGTGAGAATACAGATGGTAGGGGAGCGTACATTTGGTAGGGGAGAGTACTGTTCGTAGGTAAGAGTACATTTGGTAGGGGAGAGTACAGTTGATAGGTGAGAGTACAGTTGGTAGGTGAGAGTACTGTTCGTAGGTGAGAGTACATTTGGTAGGGAAGAGTACAGTTGGTAGGTGAGTGTACAGTTGGTAGGGGAGAGTACAGTTGGTAGGTGAGAGGACAGTTGGTAGGGGAGAGGACAGTTGGTAGGGGAGAGTACAGTTGGTAGGTGAGAGTACAGTTGGTAGGTGAGTGTACATTTGGTACGGGAGAGGACAGTTGGTAGGGGAGAGGATAGTTGGTAGGTGAGAGGACAGTTGGTAGGTGAGAATACAGTTGATAGGGGAGAGTACATTTCGTAGGTGAGAGTACATTTGGTAGGGAAGAGTACAGTTGGTAGGTGAGAGTACAGTTGGTAGGTGAGAGGACAGTTGGTAGGGGAGATGTCTGTTGGTAGGTGAGTGTACAGTTGGTAGGTGAGAGTACAGTTGGTAGGTGAGAGTACATTTGGTAGGTGAGATGACAGTTGGTAGGTGAGAGGACAGTTGGTAGGGGAGAGATCTGTTGGTAGGTGAGTGTACAGTTGGTAGGTGAGAGTACAGTTGGTAGGTGAGAGTACAATTGGTATGTGAGAGGACAGTTGGTAGGTGAGAGTACAGTTGGTATGTGAGAGGACAGTTGGTAGGTGAGACGACAGTCGGTAGGGGAGAATACATTTGGTAAGTGACAGTACAGTTGGTAGGTGAGAGGACAGTTGGTAGGGGAGAGGACAGTTGATAGGGAACAGTACAGTTGGAGGGGAGAGTACAGTTGGTAGGTCAGAGTACAGTTGGTAGGTGAAAGAACAGTTGGTATGTGAGAGTACAGTTGGTAGGTGAGATGACAATTGGTAGGTGAGAGGACAATTGGTAGGTGAAAGAACAATTGGTAGGGAAGAGTACAGTTGGTAGGGGAGAGGGCAGTTGGTAGGGGAGAGGGCAGTTGGTAGGGGAGAGTACAGTTGGTAGGGGAGAGGACAGTTGGTAGGGGAGAGTATAGTTGGTAGGTGAGAGTACAGTTGGTAGGGGAGAGTACAGTTGGTAGGGGAGAGGGCAGTTGGTAGGGGAGAGGATAGTTGGTAGGAGTGAGTACAGTTGGTAGGGGAGAGTACAGTTGGTAGGGGAGAGGACAGTTGGTAGGGGAGAGTACAGTTGGTAGGTGAGTGTACAGTTGGTATGGGAGAGTACAGTTGATAGGGGAGAGGACAGTTGGTATGTGAGAGGACAGTTGGTAGTGGAGAGTACAGTTGATAGGGGAGAGGATACTTGGTAGGTGAGAGGACAGTTGGTAGGGGAGAATACAGTTTGTAGGGGAGAGTACATTTGGTAGGGGAGAGTACAGTTTGAAGGTCAGAGGACAGTTAGTAGAAGAGACGACAGTTGATAGGTGAGAGTACAGTTGGTAGGTGAGAGTACAGTTCGTAGGTGAGAGTACATTTGGTAGGGAAGAGTACAGTTGGTAGGTGAGTGTACAGTTGGGAGGGGAGAGTACAGTTGGTAGGTGACAGGACAGTTGGTAGGGGAGAGGACAGTTGGTAGGGGAGAGTACAGTTGGTAGGTGAGAGTACAGTTGGTAGGTGAGTGTACAGTTGGTACGGGAGAGGACATTTGGTAGGGGAGAGGATAGTTGGTAGGTGAGAGGACAGTTGGTAGGTGAGAATACAGTTGATAGGGGAGAGTACATTTCGTAGGTGAGAGTACATTTGGTAGGGAAGAGTACAGTTGGTAGGTGAGAGTACAGTTGGTAGGTGAGAGGAGAGTTGGTAGGCGAGAGGACAGTTGGTAGGGGAGATGTCTGTTGGTAGGTGAGTGTACAGTTGGTAGGTGAGAGTACAGTTGGTAGGTGAGAGTACATTTGGTACGTGAGATGACAGTTGGTAGGTGAGAGGACAGTTGGTAGGGGAGAGATCTTTTGGTAGGTGAGTGTACAGTTGGTAGGTGAGAGTACAGTTGGTAGGTGAGAGTACAATTGGTATGTGAGAGGACAGTTGGTAGGTGAGAGTACAGTTGGTATGTGAGAGGACAGTTGGTAGGTGAGACGACAGTTGGTAGGGGAGAATACAGTTGGTAAGTGACAGTACAGTTGGTAGGTGAGAGGACAGTTGGTAGGGGAGAGGACAGTTGATAGGGAACAGTACAGTTGGAGGGGAGAGTACAGTTGGTAGGTGAGAGTACAGTTGGTATGGGAGAGGACAGTTGGTTGGTTGATAATACAGTTGGTAGGGGAGAGTACAGTTGGTAGGTGAGAGGACAGTTGGTAGGTGAGAGTACAGTTTGTTGGTGAGAGGACAATTGGTAGGTGAGAGGACAATTGGTAGGTGAAGGTACAGTTGGTAGGGGAGGGTACAGTTGGTAGGTGACAGTACAGTTGGTAGGTGAGAAGACAGTTGGTAGGTGAGAATACAGATGGTAGGGGAGCGTACATTTGGTAGGGGAGAGTACTGTTCGTAGGTAAGAGTACATTTGGTAGGGGAGAGTACAGTTGATAGGTGAGAGTACAGTTGGTAGGTGAGAGTACTGTTCGTAGGTGAGAGTACATTTGGTAGGGAAGAGTACAGTTGGTAGGTGAGTGTACAGTTGGTAGGGGAGAGTACAGTTGGTAGGTGAGAGGACAGTTGGTAGGGGAGAGGACAGTTGGTAGGGGAGAGTACAGTTGGTAGGTGAGAGTACAGTTGGTAGGTGAGTGTACATTTGGTACGGGAGAGGACAGTTGGTAGGGGAGAGGATAGTTGGTAGGTGAGAGGACAGTTGGTAGGTGAGAATACAGTTGATAGGGGAGAGTACATTTCGTAGGTGAGAGTACATTTGGTAGGGAAGAGTACAGTTGGTAGGTGAGAGTACAGTTGGTAGGTGAGAGGAGAGTTGGTGGGGGAGAGGACAGTTGGTAGGGGAGATGTCTGTTGGTAGGTGAGTGTACAGTTGGTAGATGAGAGTACAGTTGGTAGGTGAGAGTACATTTGGTAGGTGAGATGACAGTTGGTAGTGAGAGGAGAGTTGGTAGGGGAGAGATCTGTTGGTAGGTGAGTGTACAGTTGGTAGGTGAGAGTACAGTTGGTATGTGAGAGGACAGTTGGTAGGTGAGAGTACAGTTGGTATGTGAGAGGACAGTTGGTAGGTGAGACGACAGTTGGTAGGAGAGAATACAGTTGGTAAGTGACAGTACAGTTGGTAGGTGAGAGGACAGTTGGTAGGGGAGAGGACAGTTGATAGGGAACAGTACAGTTGGAGGGGAGAGTACAGTTGGTAGGTGAGAGTACAGTTGGTATGGGAGAGGATAGTTGGTTGGTTGATAATACAGTTGGTAGGGGAGAGTACAGTTGGTAGGTGAGAATACAATTGGTAGGGGAGAATACAGTTGGTAGGTGAGAATACAGTTGTATGTGAGAGGACAGTTGGTAGGTGAGACGACAGTTGGTAGGGGAGAGGACAGTTGATAGGGAACAGTACAGTTGGAGGGGAGAGTACAGTTGGTAGGTGAGAGTACAGTTGGTATGGGAGAGGACAGTTGGTAGGTGAGAGTACAGTTGGTAAGGGAGAGGACAGTTGGTAGGGGAGAGTACAGTTGGTAGGTGAGAGTACAGTTGGTAGGTGAGTGTACAGTTGGTACGGGAGAGGAAAGTTGGTAGGGGAGAGGATAGTTGGTAGGTGAGAGGACAGTTGGTAGGGGAGAATACAGTTGATAGGGGAGAGTACATTTCGTAGGTGAGAGTACATTTGGTAGGGAAGAGTACAGTTGGTAGGTGAGAGTACAGTTGGTAGGTGAGAGGAGAGTTGGTAGGGGAGAGGACAGTTGGTAGGGGAGAGGTCTGTTGGTAGGTGAGTGTACAGTTGGTAGGTGAGAGTACAGTTGGTAGGTGAGAGTACATTTGGTAGGTGAGATGACAGTTGGTAGGTGAGAGGACAGTTGGTAGGGGAGAGATCTGTTGGTAGTTGAGTGTACAGTTGGTAGGTGAGAGTACAGTTGGTAGGTGAGAGTACAATTGGTATGTGAGAGGACAGTTGGTAGGTGAGAGTACAGTTGGTATGTAAGAGGACAGTTGGTAGGTGAGACGACAGTTGGTAGGGGAGAATACAGTTGGTAAGTGACAGTACAGTTGGCAGATGAGGGGACAGTTGGTAGGGGAGAGGACAGTTGATAGGGAACAGTACAGTTGGAGGGGAGAGTACAGTTGGTAGGTGAGAGTACAGTTGGTATAGGAGAGGACAGTTTGTAGGTGAGAGTACAGTTGGTAAGGGAGAGGACAGTTGGTAGGTGATAGTACAGTTGGTAGGTGAGAGGACAGTTGGTAGGAGAGAGTACAGTTTGTTGGTGAGAGGACAATTGGTAGGTGAGAGGACAATTGGTAGGTGAGAGTACAGTTGGTAGGGGAGGGTACAGTTGGTAGGTGAGAGTACAATTGGTAGGTGAGAAGGCAGTTGGTAGGGGAGAATACAGATTGTAGGGGAGCGTACATTTGGTAGGGGAGAGTACAGTTCGTAGGTAAGAGTACATTTGGTAGGGGAGAGTACAGTTGATAGGTGAGAGTACAGTTGGTAGGGGAGAGAACAGTTCGTAGGTGAGAGTACATTTGGTAGGGAAGAGTACAGTTGGTAGGTGAGTGTACAGTTGGTAGGTGAGAGTACAGTTGGTAAGTGAGAGGACAGTTGGTAGGTGAGAGGACAGTTGGTAGGCGAGAGGACACTTGGTAGGGGAGAGTACAGTTGGTAGGTGAGTGTACAGTTGGTAGGTGAGAGTACAGTTGGTAAGTGAGAGTACAGTTGTTAGGTGAGAGGACAGTTGGTAGGGGATAGTACAGTTGGTAGGGGAGAGTATAGTTGGTAGGGGAGAAGATAGTTGGTAGTTGAGAGGACAGTTCGTAGGGGATAGTACAGTTGGTAGGTGAGAGGACAGTTGCTAGATGAGAATACAGTTGGCAGGGGAGAGTACAGTTGGTGTGGGAGAGATCAGTTGGTATGTGAGAGGACAGTTGGTAGGTGAGAATACAGTTGGTAGGTGAGAGTACTGTTCGTAGGTGAGAGTACATTTGGTAGGGAAGAGTACAGTTGGTAGGTGAGTGTACAGTTGGTAGGGGAGAGTACAGTTGGTAGGTGAGAGGACAGTTGGTAGGGGAGAGGACAGTTGGTAGGGGAGAGTACAGTTGGTAGGTGAGAGTACAGTTGGTAGGTGAGTGTACATTTGGTACGGGAGAGGACAGTTGGTAGGGGAGAGGATAGTTGGTAGGTGAGAGGACAGTTGGTAGGTGAGAATACAGTTGATAGGGGAGAGTACATTTCGTAGGTGAGAGTACATTTGGTAGGGAAGAGTACAGTTGGTAGGTGAGAGTACAGTTGGTAGGTGAGAGGACAGTTGGTAGGGGAGATGTCTGTTGGTAGGTGAGTGTACAGTTGGTAGGTGAGAGTACAGTTGGTAGGTGAGAGTACATTTGGTAGGTGAGATGACAGTTGGTAGGTGAGAGGACAGTTGGTAGGGGAGAGATCTGTTGGTAGGTGAGTGTACAGTTGGTAGGTGAGAGTACAGTTGGTAGGTGAGAGTACAATTGGTATGTGAGAGGACAGTTGGTAGGTGAGAGTACAGTTGGTATGTGAGAGGACAGTTGGTAGGTGAGACGACAGTTGGTAGGGGAGAATACATTTGGTAAGTGACAGTACAGTTGGTAGGTGAGAGGACAGTTGGTAGGGGAGAGGACAGTTGGTAGGGAACAGTACAGTTGGAGGGGAGAGTACAGTTGGTAGGTCAGAGTACAGTTGGTAGGTGAAAGAACAGTTGGTATGTGAGAGTACAGTTGGTAGGTGAGATGACAATTGGTAGGTGAGAGTACAATTGGTAGGTGAAAGAACAATTGGTAGGGAAGAGTACAGTTGGTAGGGGAGAGGGCAGTTGGTAGGGGAGAGGGCAGTTGGTAGGGGAGAGTACAGTTGGTAGGGGAGAGGACAGTTGGTAGGGGAGAGTATAGTTGGTAGGTGAGAGTACAGTTGGTAGGGGAGAGTACAGTTGGTAGGGGAGAGGGCAGTTGGTAGGGGAGAGGATAGTTGGTAGGAGTGAGTACAGTTGGTAGGGGAGAGTACAGTTGGTAGGGGAGAGGACAGTTGGTAGGGGAGAGTACAGTTGGTAGGTGAGTGTACAGTTGGTATGGGAGAGAAAAGTTGGTAGGTGAGAGGACAGTTGGTAGGGGAGAGTACAGTTGGTAGGTGAGAGGACAGTTGGTATGTGAGAGGACAGTTGGTAGGTGAGAGTACAGTTGGTAGGTGAGAGGACAGTTGGTATGTGAGAGGACAGTTGGTAGTGGAGAGTACAGTTGGTAGGTGAGAGGACACTTGGTAGGTGAGAGTACAGTTGGTAGAGTACATTTGGTAGGGGAGAGTACAGTTTGAAGGTCAGAGGACAGTTGTAGAAGAGACGACAGTTGATAGGTGAGAGTACAGTTGGTAGGTGAGAGTACAGTTCGTAGGTGAGAGTACAGTACAGTTGGTAGGTGAGTGTACAGTTGGTAGGGGAGAGTACAGTTGGTAGGTGACAGGACAGTTGGTAGGGGAGAGGACAGTTGGTAGGGGAGAGTACAGTTGGTAGGTGAGAGTACAGTTGGTAGGTGAGTGTACAGTTGGTACGGGAGAGGACAGTTGGTAGGGGAGAGGATAGTTGGTAGGTGAGAGGACAGTTGGTAGGTGAGAATACAGTTGATAGGGGAGAGTACATTTCGTAGGTGAGAGTACATTTGGTAGGGAAGAGTACAGTTGGTAGGTGAGAGTACAGTTGGTAGGTGAGAGGAGAGTTGGTAGGGGAGAGGACAGTTGGTAGGGGAGATGTCTGTTGGTAGGTGAGTGTACAGTTGGTAGGTGAGAGTACAGTTGGTAGGTGAGAGTACATTTGGTAGGTGAGATGACAGTTGGTAGGTGAGAGGACAGTTGGTAGGGGAGAGATCTTTTGGTAGGTGAGTGTACAGTTGGTAGGTGAGAGTACAGTTGGTAGGTGAGAGTACAATTGGTATGTGAGAGGACAGTTGGTAGGTGAGAGTACAGTTGGTATGTGAGAGGACAGTTGGTAGGTGAGACGACAGTTGGTAGGGGAGAATACAGTTGGTAAGTGACAGTACAGTTGGTAGGTGAGAGGACAGTTGGTAGGGGAGAGGACAGTTGATAGGGAACAGTACAGTTGGAGGGGAGAGTACAGTTGGTAGGTGAGAGTACAGTTGGTATGGGAGAGGACAGTTGGTTGGTTGATAATACAGTTGGTAGGGGAGAGTACAGTTGGTAGGTGAGAGGACAGTTGGTAGGTGAGAGTACAGTTTGTTGGTGAGAGGACAATTGGTAGGTGAGAGGACAATTGGTAGGTGAAGGTACAGTTGGTAGGGGAGGGTACAGTTGGTAGGTGACAGTACAGTTGGTAGGTGAGAAGACAGTTGGTAGGTGAGAATACAGATGGTAGGGGAGCGTACATTTGGTAGGGGAGAGTACTGTTCGTAGGTAAGAGTACATTTGGTAGGGGAGAGTACAGTTGATAGGTGAGAGTACAGTTGGTAGGTGAGAGTACTGTTCGTAGGTGAGAGTACATTTGGTAGGGAAGAGTACAGTTGGTAGGTGAGTGTACAGTTGGTAGGGGAGAGTACAGTTGGTAGGTGAGAGGACAGTTGGTAGGGGAGAGGACAGTTGGTAGGGGAGAGTACAGTTGGTAGGTGAGAGTACAGTTGGTAGGTGAGTGTACATTTGGTACGGGAGAGGACAGTTGGTAGGGGAGAGGATAGTTGGTAGGTGAGAGGACAGTTGGTAGGTGAGAATACAGTTGATAGGGGAGAGTACATTTCGTAGGTGAGAGTACATTTGGTAGGGAAGAGTACAGTTGGTAGGTGAGAGTACAGTTTGGTAGGTAGGGGAGAGGACAGTTGGTAGGGGAGATGTCTGTTGGTAGGTGAGTGTACAGTTGGTAGGTGAGAGTACAGTTGGTAGGTGAGAGTACATTTGGTAGGTGAGATGACAGTTGGTAGGTGAGAGGACAGTTGGTAGGGGAGAGATCTGTTGGTAGGTGAGTGTACAGTTGGTAGGTGAGAGTACAGTTGGTAGGTGAGAGTACAATTGGTATGTGAGAGGACAGTTGGTAGGTGAGAGTACAGTTGGTATGTGAGAGGACAGTTGGTAGGTGAGACGACAGTTGGTAGGGGAGAATACAGTTGGTAAGTGACAGTACAGTTGGTAGGTGAGAGGACAGTTGGTAGGGGAGAGGACAGTTGATAGGGAACAGTACAGTTGAGTACAGTTGGTAGGTGAGAGTACAGTTGGTGGTGAGAGGACAGTTGGTATGGTTGAGAATACAGTTGGTAGGGAGAGATTGGTACAGTTGGTAGGTGGAGAGGACAGTTGGTAGGGGAGAGTACAGTTTAGGGGAGAGTACATTTCGTAGGTGAGAGTACAGTTGGTAGGGGAGAGTACAGTTGGTAGGTGAGAGTACAGTTGGTAGGTGAGAGTACAGTTGGTAGGGGAGAGGACAGTTGGTAGGGGAGAGGATGTTGGTAGGAGTGAGTACAGTTGGTAGGGGAGAGTACAGTTGGTAGGTGAGAGGACAGTTGGTAGGGGAGAGAGTGAGAGAGTACAGTTGGTAGGGGAGAGGACAGTTGGTATGTGAGAGGACAGTTGGTAGTGGAGAGTACAGTTGGTAGGGGAGAGGATACTTGGTAGGTGAGAGGACAGTTGGTAGGGGAGAATACAGTTGGTAGGGGAGAGTACATTTGGTAGGGGAGAGTACAGTTTGAAGGTCAGAGGACAGTTAGTAGAAGAGACGACAGTTGATAGGTGAGAGTACAGTTGGTAGGTGAGAGTACAGTTCGTAGGTGAGAGTACATTTGGTAGGGAAGAGTACAGTTGGTAGGTGAGTGTACAGTTGGGAGGGGAGAGTACAGTTGGTAGGTGACAGGACAGTTGGTAGGGGAGAGGACAGTTGGTAGGGGAGAGTACAGTTGGTAGGTGAGAGTACAGTTGGTAGGTGAGTGTACAGTTGGTACGGGAGAGGACATTTGGTAGGGGAGAGGATAGTTGGTAGGTGAGAGGACAGTTGGTAGGTGAGAATACAGTTGATAGGGGAGAGTACATTTCGTAGGTGAGAGTACATTTGGTAGGGAAGAGTACAGTTGGTAGGTGAGAGTACAGTTGGTAGGTGAGAGGAGAGTTGGTAGGCGAGAGGACAGTTGGTAGGGGAGATGTCTGTTGGTAGGTGAGTGTACAGTTGGTAGGTGAGAGTACAGTTGGTAGGTGAGAGTACATTTGGTACGTGAGATGACAGTTGGTAGGTGAGAGGACAGTTGGTAGGGGAGAGATCTTTTGGTAGGTGAGTGTACAGTTGGTAGGTGAGAGTACAGTTGGTAGGTGAGAGTACAATTGGTATGTGAGAGGACAGTTGGTAGGTGAGAGTACAGTTGGTATGTGAGAGGACAGTTGGTAGGTGAGACGACAGTTGGTAGGGGAGAATACAGTTGGTAAGTGACAGTACAGTTGGTAGGTGAGAGGACAGTTGGTAGGGGAGAGGACAGTTGATAGGGAACAGTACAGTTGGAGGGGAGAGTACAGTTGGTAGGTGAGAGTACAGTTGGTATGGGAGAGGACAGTTGGTTGGTTGATAATACAGTTGGTAGGGGAGAGTACAGTTGGTAGGTGAGAGGACAGTTGGTAGGTGAGAGTACAGTTTGTTGGTGAGAGGACAATTGGTAGGTGAGAGGACAATTGGTAGGTGAAGGTACAGTTGGTAGGGGAGGGTACAGTTGGTAGGTGACAGTACAGTTGGTAGGTGAGAAGACAGTTGGTAGGTGAGAATACAGATGGTAGGGGAGCGTACATTTGGTAGGGGAGAGTACTGTTCGTAGGTAAGAGTACATTTGGTAGGGGAGAGTACAGTTGATAGGTGAGAGTACAGTTGGTAGGTGAGAGTACTGTTCGTAGGTGAGAGTACATTTGGTAGGGAAGAGTACAGTTGGTAGGTGAGTGTACAGTTGGTAGGGGAGAGTACAGTTGGTAGGTGAGAGGACAGTTGGTAGGGGAGAGGACAGTTGGTAGGGGAGAGTACAGTTGGTAGGTGAGAGTACAGTTGGTAGGTGAGTGTACATTTGGTACGGGAGAGGACAGTTGGTAGGGGAGAGGATAGTTGGTAGGTGAGAGGACAGTTGGTAGGGGAGAATACAGTTGATAGGGGAGAGTACATTTCGTAGGTGAGAGTACATTTGGTAGGGAAGAGTACAGTTGGTAGGTGAGAGTACAGTTGGTAGGTGAGAGGAGAGTTGGTGGGGGAGAGGACAGTTGGTAGGGGAGATGTCTGTTGGTAGGTGAGTGTACAGTTGGTAGATGAGAGTACAGTTGGTAGGTGAGAGTACATTTGGTAGGTGAGATGACAGTTGGTAGTGAGAGGACAGTTGGTAGGGGAGAGATCTGTTGGTAGGTGAGTGTACAGTTGGTAGGTGAGAGTACAGTTGGTATGTGAGAGGACAGTTGGTAGGTGAGAGTACAGTTGGTATGTGAGAGGACAGTTGGTAGGTGAGACGACAGTTGGTAGGAGAGAATACAGTTGGTAAGTGACAGTACAGTTGGTAGGTGAGAGGACAGTTGGTAGGGGAGAGGACAGTTGATAGGGAACAGTACAGTTGGAGGGGAGAGTACAGTTGGTAGGTGAGAGTACAGTTGGTATGGGAGAGGATAGTTGGTTGGTTGATAATACAGTTGGTAGGGGAGAGTACAGTTGGTAGGTGAGAATACAATTGGTAGGGGAGAATACAGTTGGTAGGTGAGAATACAGTTGTATGTGAGAGGACAGTTGGTAGGTGAGACGACAGTTGGTAGGGGAGAGGACAGTTGATAGGGAACAGTACAGTTGGAGGGGAGAGTACAGTTGGTAGGTGAGAGTACAGTTGGTATGGGAGAGGACAGTTGGTAGGTGAGAGTACAGTTGGTAAGGGAGAGGACAGTTGGTAGGGGAGAGTACAGTTGGTAGGTGAGAGTACAGTTGGTAGGTGAGTGTACAGTTGGTACGGGAGAGGAAAGTTGGTAGGGGAGAGGATAGTTGGTAGGTGAGAGGACAGTTGGTAGGGGAGAATACAGTTGATAGGGGAGAGTACATTTCGTAGGTGAGAGTACATTTGGTAGGGAAGAGTACAGTTGGTAGGTGAGAGTACAGTTGGTAGGTGAGAGGAGAGTTGGTAGGGGAGAGGACAGTTGGTAGGGGAGAGGTCTGTTGGTAGGTGAGTGTACAGTTGGTAGGTGAGGGTACAGTTGGTAGGTGAGAGTACATTTGGTAGGTGAGATGACAGTTGGTAGGTGAGAGGACAGTTGGTAGGGGAGAGATCTGTTGGTAGTTGAGTGTACAGTTGGTAGGTGAGAGTACAGTTGGTAGGTGAGAGTACAATTGGTATGTGAGAGGACAGTTGGTAGGTGAGAGTACAGTTGGTATGTAAGAGGACAGTTGGTAGGTGAGACGACAGTTGGTAGGGGAGAATACAGTTGGTAAGTGACAGTACAGTTGGCAGATGAGGGGACAGTTGGTAGGGGAGAGGACAGTTGATAGGGAACAGTACAGTTGGAGGGGAGAGTACAGTTGGTAGGTGAGAGTACAGTTGGTATAGGAGAGGACAGTTTGTAGGTGAGAGTACAGTTGGTAAGGGAGAGGACAGTTGGTAGGTGATAGTACAGTTGGTAGGTGAGAGGACAGTTGGTAGGAGAGAGTACAGTTTGTTGGTGAGAGGACAATTGGTAGGTGAGAGGACAATTGGTAGGTGAGAGTACAGTTGGTAGGGGAGGGTACAGTTGGTAGGTGAGAGTACAATTGGTAGGTGAGAAGGCAGTTGGTAGGGGAGAATACAGATTGTAGGGGAGCGTACATTTGGTAGGGGAGAGTACAGTTCGTAGGTAAGAGTACATTTGGTAGGGGAGAGTACAGTTGATAGGTGAGAGTACAGTTGGTAGGGGAGAGAACAGTTCGTAGGTGAGAGTACATTTGGTAGGGAAGAGTACAGTTGGTAGGTGAGTGTACAGTTGGTAGGTGAGAGTACAGTTGGTAAGTGAGAGGACAGTTGGTAGGTGAGAGGACAGTTGGTAGGCGAGAGGACACTTGGTAGGGGAGAGTACAGTTGGTAGGTGAGTGTACAGTTGGTAGGTGAGAGTACAGTTGGTAAGTGAGAGTACAGTTGTTAGGTGAGAGGACAGTTGGTAGGGGATAGTACAGTTGGTAGGGGAGAGTATAGTTGGTAGGGGAGAAGATAGTTGGTAGTTGAGAGGACAGTTCGTAGGGGATAGTACAGTTGGTAGGTGAGAGGACAGTTGCTAGATGAGAATACAGTTGGCAGGGGAGAGTACAGTTGGTGTGGGAGAGATCAGTTGGTATGTGAGAGGACAGTTGGTAGGTGAGAATACAGTTGGTAGGTGAGAGTACTGTTCGTAGGTGAGAGTACATTTGGTAGGGAAGAGTACAGTTGGTAGGTGAGTGTACAGTTGGTAGGGGAGAGTACAGTTGGTAGGTGAGAGGACAGTTGGTAGGGGAGAGGACAGTTGGTAGGGGAGAGTACAGTTGGTAGGTGAGAGTACAGTTGGTAGGTGAGTGTACATTTGGTACGGGAGAGGACAGTTGGTAGGGGAGAGGATAGTTGGTAGGTGAGAGGACAGTTGGTAGGTGAGAATACAGTTGATAGGGGAGAGTACATTTCGTAGGTGAGAGTACATTTGGTAGGGAAGAGTACAGTTGGTAGGTGAGAGTACAGTTGGTAGGTGAGAGGACAGTTGGTAGGGGAGATGTCTGTTGGTAGGTGAGTGTACAGTTGGTAGGTGAGAGTACAGTTGGTAGGTGAGAGTACATTTGGTAGGTGAGATGACAGTTGGTAGGTGAGAGGACAGTTGGTAGGGGAGAGATCTGTTGGTAGGTGAGTGTACAGTTGGTAGGTGAGAGTACAGTTGGTAGGTGAGAGTACAATTGGTATGTGAGAGGACAGTTGGTAGGTGAGAGTACAGTTGGTATGTGAGAGGACAGTTGGTAGGTGAGACGACAGTTGGTAGGGGAGAATACATTTGGTAAGTGACAGTACAGTTGGTAGGTGAGAGGACAGTTGGTAGGGGAGAGGACAGTTGATAGGGAACAGTACAGTTGGAGGGGAGAGTACAGTTGGTAGGTCAGAGTACAGTTGGTAGGTGAAAGAACAGTTGGTATGTGAGAGTACAGTTGGTAGGTGAGATGACAATTGGTAGGTGAGAGGACAATTGGTAGGTGAAAGAACAATTGGTAGGGAAGAGTACAGTTGGTAGGGGAGAGGGCAGTTGGTAGGGGAGAGGGCAGTTGGTAGGGGAGAGTACAGTTGGTAGGGGAGAGGACAGTTGGTAGGGGAGAGTATAGTTGGTAGGTGAGAGTACAGTTGGTAGGGGAGAGTACAGTTGGTAGGGGAGAGGGCAGTTGGTAGGGGAGAGGATAGTTGGTAGGAGTGAGTACAGTTGGTAGGGGAGAGTACAGTTGGTAGGGGAGAGGACAGTTGGTAGGGGAGAGTACAGTTGGTAGGTGAGTGTACAGTTGGTATGGGAGAGAAAAGTTGGTAGGTGAGAGGACAGTTGGTAGGGGAGAGTACAGTTGGTAGGTGAGAGGACAGTTGGTATGTGAGAGGACAGTTGGTAGGGGAGAGTACAGTTGATAGGGGAGAGGACAGTTGGTATGTGAGAGGACAGTTGGTAGTGGAGAGTACAGTTGATAGGATACTTGGTAGGTGAGAGGACAGTTGGTAGGGGAGAATACAGTTTGTAGAGTACATTTGGTAGGGGAGAGTACAGTTGTTAGTAGTTGATAGGTGAGAGTACAGTTGGTAGGTGAGAGTACAGTTCGTAGGTGAGAGTACATTTGGTAGGGAAGAGTACAGTTGGTAGGTGAGTGTACAGTTGGTAGGGGAGAGTACAGTTGGTAGGTGAGAGGACAGTTGGTAGGGGAGAGGACAGTTGGTAGGGGAGAGTACAGTTGGTAGGTGAGAGTACAGTTGGTAGGTGAGTGTACAGTTGGTACGGGAGAGGACATTTGGTAGGGGAGAGGATAGTTGGTAGGTGAGAGGACAGTTGGTAGGTGAGAATACAGTTGATAGGGGAGAGTACATTTCGTAGGTGAGAGTACATTTGGTAGGGAAGAGTACAGTTGGTAGGTGAGAGTACAGTTGGTAGGTGAGAGGAGAGTTGGTAGGGGAGAGGACAGTTGGTAGGGGAGATGTCTGTTGGTAGGTGAGTGTACAGTTGGTAGGTGAGAGTACAGTTGGTAGGTGAGAGTACATTTGGTAGGTGAGATGACAGTTGGTAGGTGAGAGGACAGTTGGTAGGGGAGAGATCTTTTGGTAGGTGAGTGTACAGTTGGTAGGTGAGAGTACAGTTGGTAGGTGAGAGTACAATTGGTATGTGAGAGGACAGTTGGTAGGTGAGAGTACAGTTGGTATGTGAGAGGACAGTTGGTAGGTGAGACGACAGTTGGTAGGGGAGAATACAGTTGGTAAGTGACAGTACAGTTGGTAGGTGAGAGGACAGTTGGTAGGGGAGAGGAAAGTTGATAGGGAACAGTACAGTTGGAGGGGAGAGTACAGTTGGTAGGTGAGAGTACAGTTGGTATGGGAGAGGACAGTTGGTTGGTTGATAATACAGTTGGTAGGGGAGAGTACAGTTGGTAGGTGAGAGGACAGTTGGTAGGTGAGAGTACAGTTTGTTGGTGAGAGGACAATTGGTAGGTGAGAGGACAATTGGTAGGTGAAGGTACAGTTGGTAGGGGAGGGTACAGTTGGTAGGTGACAGTACAGTTGGTAGGTGAGAAGACAGTTGGTAGGTGAGAATACAGATGGTAGGGGAGCGTACATTTGGTAGGGGAGAGTACTGTTCGTAGGTAAGAGTACATTTGGTAGGGGAGAGTACAGTTGATAGGTGAGAGTACAGTTGGTAGGTGAGAGTACTGTTCGTAGGTGAGAGTACATTTGGTAGGGAAGAGTACAGTTGGTAGGTGAGTGTACAGTTGGTAGGGGAGAGTACAGTTGGTAGGTGAGAGGACAGTTGGTAGGGGAGAGGACAGTTGGTAGGGGAGAGTACAGTTGGTAGGTGAGAGTACAGTTGGTAGGTGAGTGTACATTTGGTACGGGAGAGGACAGTTGGTAGGGGAGAGGATAGTTGGTAGGTGAGAGGACAGTTGGTAGGTGAGAATACAGTTGATAGGGGAGAGTACATTTCGTAGGTGAGAGTACATTTGGTAGGGAAGAGTACAGTTGGTAGGTGAGAGTACAGTTGGTAGGTGAGAGGACAGTTGGTAGGGGAGATGTCTGTTGGTAGGTGAGTGTACAGTTGGTAGGTGAGAGTACAGTTGGTAGGTGAGAGTACATTTGGTAGGTGAGATGACAGTTGGTAGGTGAGAGGACAGTTGGTAGGGGAGAGATCTGTTGGTAGGTGAGTGTACAGTTGGTAGGTGAGAGTACAGTTGGTAGGTGAGAGTACAATTGGTATGTGAGAGGACAGTTGGTAGGTGAGAGTACAGTTGGTATGTGAGAGGACAGTTGGTAGGTGAGACGACAGGTAGGGGAGAATACATTTGGTAAGTGACAGTACAGTTGGTAGGTGAGAGGACAGTTGGTAGGGGAGAGGACAGTTGATAGGGAACAGTACAGTTGGAGGGGAGAGTACAGTTGGTAGGTCAGAGTACAGTTGGTAGGTGAAAGAACAGTTGGTATGTGAGAGTACAGTTGGTAGGTGAGATGACAATTGGTAGGTGAGAGGACAATTGGTAGGTGAAAGAACAATTGGTAGGGAAGAGTACAGTTGGTAGGGGAGAGGGCAGTTGGTAGGGGAGAGGGCAGTTGGTAGGGGAGAGTACAGTTGGTAGGGGAGAGGACAGTTGGTAGGGGAGAGTATAGTTGGTAGGTGAGAGTACAGTTGGTAGGGGAGAGTACAGTTGGTAGGGGAGAGGGCAGTTGGTAGGGGAGAGGATAGTTGGTAGGAGTGAGTACAGTTGGTAGGGGAGAGTACAGTTGGTAGGGGAGAGGACAGTTGGTAGGGGAGAGTACAGTTGGTAGGTGAGTGTACAGTTGGTATGGGAGAGTACAGTTGATAGGGGAGAGGACAGTTGGTATGTGAGAGGACAGTTGGTAGTGGAGAGTACAGTTGATAGGGGAGAGGATACTTGGTAGGTGAGAGGACAGTTGGTAGGGGAGAATACAGTTTGTAGGGGAGAGTACATTTGGTAGGGGAGAGTACAGTTTGAAGGTCAGAGGACAGTTAGTAGAAGAGACGACAGTTGATAGGTGAGAGTACAGTTGGTAGGTGAGAGTACAGTTCGTAGGTGAGAGTACATTTGGTAGGGAAGAGTACAGTTGGTAGGTGAGTGTACAGTTGGGAGGGGAGAGTACAGTTGGTAGGTGACAGGACAGTTGGTAGGGGAGAGGACAGTTGGTAGGGGAGAGTACAGTTGGTAGGTGAGAGTACAGTTGGTAGGTGAGTGTACAGTTGGTACGGGAGAGGACATTTGGTAGGGGAGAGGATAGTTGGTAGGTGAGAGGACAGTTGGTAGGTGAGAATACAGTTGATAGGGGAGAGTACATTTCGTAGGTGAGAGTACATTTGGTAGGGAAGAGTACAGTTGGTAGGTGAGAGTACAGTTGGTAGGTGAGAGGAGAGTTGGTAGGCGAGAGGACAGTTGGTAGGGGAGATGTCTGTTGGTAGGTGAGTGTACAGTTGGTAGGTGAGAGTACAGTTGGTAGGTGAGAGTACATTTGGTACGTGAGATGACAGTTGGTAGGTGAGAGGACAGTTGGTAGGGGAGAGATCTTTTGGTAGGTGAGTGTACAGTTGGTAGGTGAGAGTACAGTTGGTAGGTGAGAGTACAATTGGTATGTGAGAGGACAGTTGGTAGGTGAGAGTACAGTTGGTATGTGAGAGGACAGTTGGTAGGTGAGACGACAGTTGGTAGGGGAGAATACAGTTGGTAAGTGACAGTACAGTTGGTAGGTGAGAGGACAGTTGGTAGGGGAGAGGACAGTTGATAGGGAACAGTACAGTTGGAGGGGAGAGTACAGTTGGTAGGTGAGAGTACAGTTGGTATGGGAGAGGACAGTTGGTTGGTTGATAATACAGTTGGTAGGGGAGAGTACAGTTGGTAGGTGAGAGGACAGTTGGTAGGTGAGAGTACAGTTTGTTGGTGAGAGGACAATTGGTAGGTGAGAGGACAATTGGTAGGTGAAGGTACAGTTGGTAGGGGAGGGTACAGTTGGTAGGTGACAGTACAGTTGGTAGGTGAGAAGACAGTTGGTAGGTGAGAATACAGATGGTAGGGGAGCGTACATTTGGTAGGGGAGAGTACTGTTCGTAGGTAAGAGTACATTTGGTAGGGGAGAGTACAGTTGATAGGTGAGAGTACAGTTGGTAGGTGAGAGTACTGTTCGTAGGTGAGAGTACATTTGGTAGGGAAGAGTACAGTTGGTAGGTGAGTGTACAGTTGGTAGGGGAGAGTACAGTTGGTAGGTGAGAGGACAGTTGGTAGGGGAGAGGACAGTTGGTAGGGGAGAGTACAGTTGGTAGGTGAGAGTACAGTTGGTAGGTGAGTGTACATTTGGTACGGGAGAGGACAGTTGGTAGGGGAGAGGATAGTTGGTAGGTGAGAGGACAGTTGGTAGGGGAGAATACAGTTGATAGGGGAGAGTACATTTCGTAGGTGAGAGTACATTTGGTAGGGAAGAGTACAGTTGGTAGGTGAGAGTACAGTTGGTAGGTGAGAGGAGAGTTGGTGGGGGAGAGGACAGTTGGTAGGGGAGATGTCTGTTGGTAGGTGAGTGTACAGTTGGTAGATGAGAGTACAGTTGGTAGGTGAGAGTACATTTGGTAGGTGAGATGACAGTTGGTAGTGAGAGGACAGTTGGTAGGGGAGAGATCTGTTGGTAGGTGAGTGTACAGTTGGTAGGTGAGAGTACAGTTGGTATGTGAGAGGACAGTTGGTAGGTGAGAGTACAGTTGGTATGTGAGAGGACAGTTGGTAGGTGAGACGACAGTTGGTAGGAGAGAATACAGTTGGTAAGTGACAGTACAGTTGGTAGGTGAGAGGACAGTTGGTAGGGGAGAGGACAGTTGATAGGGAACAGTACAGTTGGAGGGGAGAGTACAGTTGGTAGGTGAGAGTACAGTTGGTATGGGAGAGGATAGTTGGTTGGTTGATAATACAGTTGGTAGGGGAGAGTACAGTTGGTAGGTGAGAATACAATTGGTAGGGGAGAATACAGTTGGTAGGTGAGAATACAGTTGTATGTGAGAGGACAGTTGGTAGGTGAGACGACAGTTGGTAGGGGAGAGGACAGTTGATAGGGAACAGTACAGTTGGAGGGGAGAGTACAGTTGGTAGGTGAGAGTACAGTTGGTATGGGAGAGGACAGTTGGTAGGTGAGAGTACAGTTGGTAAGGGAGAGGACAGTTGGTAGGGGAGAGTACAGTTGGTAGGTGAGAGTACAGTTGGTAGGTGAGTGTACAGTTGGTACGGGAGAGGAAAGTTGGTAGGGGAGAGGATAGTTGGTAGGTGAGAGGACAGTTGGTAGGGGAGAATACAGTTGATAGGGGAGAGTACATTTCGTAGGTGAGAGTACATTTGGTAGGGAAGAGTACAGTTGGTAGGTGAGAGTACAGTTGGTAGGTGAGAGGAGAGTTGGTAGGGGAGAGGACAGTTGGTAGGGGAGAGGTCTGTTGGTAGGTGAGTGTACAGTTGGTAGGTGAGGGTACAGTTGGTAGGTGAGAGTACATTTGGTAGGTGAGATGACAGTTGGTAGGTGAGAGGACAGTTGGTAGGGGAGAGATCTGTTGGTAGTTGAGTGTACAGTTGGTAGGTGAGAGTACAGTTGGTAGGTGAGAGTACAATTGGTATGTGAGAGGACAGTTGGTAGGTGAGAGTACAGTTGGTATGTAAGAGGACAGTTGGTAGGTGAGACGACAGTTGGTAGGGGAGAATACAGTTGGTAAGTGACAGTACAGTTGGCAGATGAGGGGACAGTTGGTAGGGGAGAGGACAGTTGATAGGGAACAGTACAGTTGGAGGGGAGAGTACAGTTGGTAGGTGAGAGTACAGTTGGTATAGGAGAGGACAGTTTGTAGGTGAGAGTACAGTTGGTAAGGGAGAGGACAGTTGGTAGGTGATAGTACAGTTGGTAGGTGAGAGGACAGTTGGTAGGAGAGAGTACAGTTTGTTGGTGAGAGGACAATTGGTAGGTGAGAGGACAATTGGTAGGTGAGAGTACAGTTGGTAGGGGAGGGTACAGTTGGTAGGTGAGAGTACAATTGGTAGGTGAGAAGGCAGTTGGTAGGGGAGAATACAGATTGTAGGGGAGCGTACATTTGGTAGGGGAGAGTACAGTTCGTAGGTAAGAGTACATTTGGTAGGGGAGAGTACAGTTGATAGGTGAGAGTACAGTTGGTAGGGGAGAGAACAGTTCGTAGGTGAGAGTACATTTGGTAGGGAAGAGTACAGTTGGTAGGTGAGTGTACAGTTGGTAGGTGAGAGTACAGTTGGTAAGTGAGAGGACAGTTGGTAGGTGAGAGGACAGTTGGTAGGCGAGAGGACACTTGGTAGGGGAGAGTACAGTTGGTAGGTGAGTGTACAGTTGGTAGGTGAGAGTACAGTTGGTAAGTGAGAGTACAGTTGTTAGGTGAGAGGACAGTTGGTAGGGGATAGTACAGTTGGTAGGGGAGAGTATAGTTGGTAGGGGAGAAGATAGTTGGTAGTTGAGAGGACAGTTCGTAGGGGATAGTACAGTTGGTAGGTGAGAGGACAGTTGCTAGATGAGAATACAGTTGGCAGGGGAGAGTACAGTTGGTGTGGGAGAGATCAGTTGGTATGTGAGAGGACAGTTGGTAGGTGAGAATACAGTTGGTAGGTGAGAGTACTGTTCGTAGGTGAGAGTACATTTGGTAGGGAAGAGTACAGTTGGTAGGTGAGTGTACAGTTGGTAGGGGAGAGTACAGTTGGTAGGTGAGAGGACAGTTGGTAGGGGAGAGGACAGTTGGTAGGGGAGAGTACAGTTGGTAGGTGAGAGTACAGTTGGTAGGTGAGTGTACATTTGGTACGGGAGAGGACAGTTGGTAGGGGAGAGGATAGTTGGTAGGTGAGAGGACAGTTGGTAGGTGAGAATACAGTTGATAGGGGAGAGTACATTTCGTAGGTGAGAGTACATTTGGTAGGGAAGAGTACAGTTGGTAGGTGAGAGTACAGTTGGTAGGTGAGAGGACAGTTGGTAGGGGAGATGTCTGTTGGTAGGTGAGTGTACAGTTGGTAGGTGAGAGTACAGTTGGTAGGTGAGAGTACATTTGGTAGGTGAGATGACAGTTGGTAGGTGAGAGGACAGTTGGTAGGGGAGAGATCTGTTGGTAGGTGAGTGTACAGTTGGTAGGTGAGAGTACAGTTGGTAGGTGAGAGTACAATTGGTATGTGAGAGGACAGTTGGTAGGTGAGAGTACAGTTGGTATGTGAGAGGACAGTTGGTAGGTGAGACGACAGTTGGTAGGGGAGAATACATTTGGTAAGTGACAGTACAGTTGGTAGGTGAGAGGACAGTTGGTAGGGGAGAGGACAGTTGATAGGGAACAGTACAGTTGGAGGGGAGAGTACAGTTGGTAGGTCAGAGTACAGTTGGTAGGTGAAAGAACAGTTGGTATGTGAGAGTACAGTTGGTAGGTGAGATGACAATTGGTAGGTGAGAGGACAATTGGTAGGTGAAAGAACAATTGGTAGGGAAGAGTACAGTTGGTAGGGGAGAGGGCAGTTGGTAGGGGAGAGGGCAGTTGGTAGGGGAGAGTACAGTTGGTAGGGGAGAGGACAGTTGGTAGGGGAGAGTATAGTTGGTAGGTGAGAGTACAGTTGGTAGGGGAGAGTACAGTTGGTAGGGGAGAGGGCAGTTGGTAGGGGAGAGGATAGTTGGTAGGAGTGAGTACAGTTGGTAGGGGAGAGTACAGTTGGTAGGGGAGAGGACAGTTGGTAGGGGAGAGTACAGTTGGTAGGTGAGTGTACAGTTGGTATGGGAGAGAAAAGTTGGTAGGTGAGAGGACAGTTGGTAGGGGAGAGTACAGTTGGTAGGTGAGAGGACAGTTGGTATGTGAGAGGACAGTTGGTAGGGGAGAGTACAGTTGATAGGGGAGAGGACAGTTGGTATGTGAGAGGACAGTTGGTAGTGGAGAGTACAGTTGATAGTTGGTAGGTGAGAGGACAGTTGGTAGGTGAGAATACAGTTGAGTAGGGGAGAGTACAGTTTCGTAGGTGAGAGTACATTTGGTAGGGAAGAGTACAGTTGGTGAGGTGAGAGTACAGTTGGTAGGTGAGAGGACAGTTGGTAGGGAGAGATGTACAGTTGGTAGGTGAGTGTACAGTTGGTAGGTGAGAGTACAGTTGGTAGGTGAGAGTACATTTGGTAGGGTAGGTGAGAGTACAGTTGGTAGGTGAGTTGGTAGGGGAGAGGACAGTTGGAGAGGGGAGAGTACAGTTGGTAGGTGTACAGTTGGTAGGTGAGAGTACAGTTGGTAGTTGGTAGGTGAGAGGACAGTTGGTAGGATCTTTTGGAGAGTACAGTTGGTAGGTGAGAGTACAGTTGGTAGGTGAGTATGTACAGTTGGTACAGTTGGTATGTGAGAGGACAGTTGGTAGGTGAGACGACAGTTGGTAGGGGAGAATACAGTTGGTAAGTGACAGACAGTTGGTAGGTGAGAGGACAGTTGGTAGGTTGGAGAATACAGTACAGTTGGTATACAGTTGGTTGGTGACAGTTGGTAGGGGAGAGTACAGTTGGTAGGTGAGAGGACAGTTGGTTGGTAGGGTGAGAGGACAGTTGACAATTGGTAGGTGAAGGTACAGTTGGTAGGGGAGTACAGTTGGTAGGTGACAGAGAGGTGAGAAGACAGTTGGTAGGAATACAGATGGTAGAGTACAGTTGGTAGGTAAGAGTACATTTGGTAGGGGAGAGTACAGTTGATAGGTGAGAGTACAGTTGGTAGGTGAGAGTACTGTTCGTAGGTGAGAGTACATTTGGTAGGGAAGAGTACAGTTGGTTGGTAGTTGGTAGGGGAGAGTACAGTTTGGTAGTTGGTAGGGGAGAGGACAGTTGGTGTACAGTTGGTAGGTGAGAGTACAGTTGGTAGGTGAGTGTACATTTGGTACGGGAGAGGACAGTTGGTAGGGGAGAGGATAGTTGGTAGGTGAGAGGACAGTTGGTAGGTGAGAATACAGTTGATAGGGGAGAGTACATTTCGTAGGTGAGAGTACATTTGGTAGGGAAGAGTACAGTTGGTAGGTGAGAGTACAGTTGGTAGGTGAGAGGACAGTTGGTAGGGGAGATGTCTGTTGGTAGGTGAGTGTACAGTTGGTAGGTGAGAGTACAGTTGGTAGGTGAGAGTACATTTGGTAGTGAGATGACAGTTGGTAGGTGAGAGGACAGTTGGTAGGGGAGAGATCTGTTGGTAGGTGAGTGTACAGTTGGTAGGTGAGAGTACAGTTGGTAGGAGAGAGAGTACAGTTGGTAGTACAGTTGGTATGTGAGAGGACAGTTGGTAGGTGAGACGAGAGGAATACAGTTGGTAGGTAGGTGAGAGGAGTACAGTTGGTAGGGGAGAGTACAGTTGGTAGGTCAGAGAGAGGACAGTTGGTAGGGGAGAGATACAGTTGGTAGGTGAGTGGTACAGTTGGTAGTTGGTGGGAGAGAGAACAGTTGGTAGGTGGAGAGGACAGTTGGTAGGGGAGAGTACAGTTGGTAGGGGAGAGCAGTGGTAGGGGAGGATAGTTGGTAGGAGTGAGTACAGTTGGTAGGGGAGAGTACAGTTGGTAGGGGAGAGGACAGTTGGTAGGGGAGAGTACAGTTGAGTGTAGTTGGTATGGGAGAGTACAGTTGATAGGGGAGAGGACAGTTGGTATGTGAGAGGACAGTTGGTAGTGGAGAGTACAGTTGATAGGGGAGAGGATACTTGGTAGGTGAGAGGACAGTTGGTAGGGGAGAATACAGTTTGTAGGGGAGAGTACATTTGGTAGGGGAGAGTACAGTTTGAAGGTCAGAGGACAGTTAGTAGAAGAGACGACAGTTGATAGGTGAGAGTACAGTTGGTAGGTGAGAGTACAGTTCGTAGGTGAGAGTACATTTGGTAGGGAAGAGTACAGTTGGTAGGTGAGTGTACAGTTGGGAGGGGAGAGTACAGTTGGTAGGTGACAGGACAGTTGGTAGGGGAGAGGACAGTTGGTAGGGGAGAGTACAGTTGGTAGGTGAGAGTACAGTTGGTAGGTGAGTGTACAGTTGGTACGGGAGAGGACATTTGGTAGGGGAGAGGATAGTTGGTAGGTGAGAGGACAGTTGGTAGGTGAGAATACAGTTGATAGGGGAGAGTACATTTCGTAGGTGAGAGTACATTTGGTAGGGAAGAGTACAGTTGGTAGGTGAGAGTACAGTTGGTAGGTGAGAGGAGAGTTGGTAGGCGAGAGGACAGTTGGTAGGGGAGATGTCTGTTGGTAGGTGAGTGTACAGTTGGTAGGTGAGAGTACAGTTGGTAGGTGAGAGTACATTTGGTACGTGAGATGACAGTTGGTAGGTGAGAGGACAGTTGGTAGGGGAGAGATCTTTTGGTAGGTGAGTGTACAGTTGGTAGGTGAGAGTACAGTTGGTAGGTGAGAGTACAATTGGTATGTGAGAGGACAGTTGGTAGGTGAGAGTACAGTTGGTATGTGAGAGGACAGTTGGTAGGTGAGACGACAGTTGGTAGGGGAGAATACAGTTGGTAAGTGACAGTACAGTTGGTAGGTGAGAGGACAGTTGGTAGGGGAGAGGACAGTTGATAGGGAACAGTACAGTTGGAGGGGAGAGTACAGTTGGTAGGTGAGAGTACAGTTGGTATGGGAGAGGACAGTTGGTTGGTTGATAATACAGTTGGTAGGGGAGAGTACAGTTGGTAGGTGAGAGGACAGTTGGTAGGTGAGAGTACAGTTTGTTGGTGAGAGGACAATTGGTAGGTGAGAGGACAATTGGTAGGTGAAGGTACAGTTGGTAGGGGAGGGTACAGTTGGTAGGTGACAGTACAGTTGGTAGGTGAGAAGACAGTTGGTAGGTGAGAATACAGATGGTAGGGGAGCGTACATTTGGTAGGGGAGAGTACTGTTCGTAGGTAAGAGTACATTTGGTAGGGGAGAGTACAGTTGATAGGTGAGAGTACAGTTGGTAGGTGAGAGTACTGTTCGTAGGTGAGAGTACATTTGGTAGGGAAGAGTACAGTTGGTAGGTGAGTGTACAGTTGGTAGGGGAGAGTACAGTTGGTAGGTGAGAGGACAGTTGGTAGGGGAGAGGACAGTTGGTAGGGGAGAGTACAGTTGGTAGGTGAGAGTACAGTTGGTAGGTGAGTGTACATTTGGTACGGGAGAGGACAGTTGGTAGGGGAGAGGATAGTTGGTAGGTGAGAGGACAGTTGGTAGGGGAGAATACAGTTGATAGGGGAGAGTACATTTCGTAGGTGAGAGTACATTTGGTAGGGAAGAGTACAGTTGGTAGGTGAGAGTACAGTTGGTAGGTGAGAGGAGAGTTGGTGGGGGAGAGGACAGTTGGTAGGGGAGATGTCTGTTGGTAGGTGAGTGTACAGTTGGTAGATGAGAGTACAGTTGGTAGGTGAGAGTACATTTGGTAGGTGAGATGACAGTTGGTAGTGAGAGGACAGTTGGTAGGGGAGAGATCTGTTGGTAGGTGAGTGTACAGTTGGTAGGTGAGAGTACAGTTGGTATGTGAGAGGACAGTTGGTAGGTGAGAGTACAGTTGGTATGTGAGAGGACAGTTGGTAGGTGAGACGACAGTTGGTAGGAGAGAATACAGTTGGTAAGTGACAGTACAGTTGGTAGGTGAGAGGACAGTTGGTAGGGGAGAGGACAGTTGATAGGGAACAGTACAGTTGGAGGGGAGAGTACAGTTGGTAGGTGAGAGTACAGTTGGTATGGGAGAGGATAGTTGGTTGGTTGATAATACAGTTGGTAGGGGAGAGTACAGTTGGTAGGTGAGAATACAATTGGTAGGGGAGAATACAGTTGGTAGGTGAGAATACAGTTGTATGTGAGAGGACAGTTGGTAGGTGAGACGACAGTTGGTAGGGGAGAGGACAGTTGATAGGGAACAGTACAGTTGGAGGGGAGAGTACAGTTGGTAGGTGAGAGTACAGTTGGTATGGGAGAGGACAGTTGGTAGGTGAGAGTACAGTTGGTAAGGGAGAGGACAGTTGGTAGGGGAGAGTACAGTTGGTAGGTGAGAGTACAGTTGGTAGGTGAGTGTACAGTTGGTACGGGAGAGGAAAGTTGGTAGGGGAGAGGATAGTTGGTAGGTGAGAGGACAGTTGGTAGGGGAGAATACAGTTGATAGGGGAGAGTACATTTCGTAGGTGAGAGTACATTTGGTAGGGAAGAGTACAGTTGGTAGGTGAGAGTACAGTTGGTAGGTGAGAGGAGAGTTGGTAGGGGAGAGGACAGTTGGTAGGGGAGAGGTCTGTTGGTAGGTGAGTGTACAGTTGGTAGGTGAGGGTACAGTTGGTAGGTGAGAGTACATTTGGTAGGTGAGATGACAGTTGGTAGGTGAGAGGACAGTTGGTAGGGGAGAGATCTGTTGGTAGTTGAGTGTACAGTTGGTAGGTGAGAGTACAGTTGGTAGGTGAGAGTACAATTGGTATGTGAGAGGACAGTTGGTAGGTGAGAGTACAGTTGGTATGTAAGAGGACAGTTGGTAGGTGAGACGACAGTTGGTAGGGGAGAATACAGTTGGTAAGTGACAGTACAGTTGGCAGATGAGGGGACAGTTGGTAGGGGAGAGGACAGTTGATAGGGAACAGTACAGTTGGAGGGGAGAGTACAGTTGGTAGGTGAGAGTACAGTTGGTATAGGAGAGGACAGTTTGTAGGTGAGAGTACAGTTGGTAAGGGAGAGGACAGTTGGTAGGTGATAGTACAGTTGGTAGGTGAGAGGACAGTTGGTAGGAGAGAGTACAGTTTGTTGGTGAGAGGACAATTGGTAGGTGAGAGGACAATTGGTAGGTGAGAGTACAGTTGGTAGGGGAGGGTACAGTTGGTAGGTGAGAGTACAATTGGTAGGTGAGAAGGCAGTTGGTAGGGGAGAATACAGATTGTAGGGGAGCGTACATTTGGTAGGGGAGAGTACAGTTCGTAGGTAAGAGTACATTTGGTAGGGGAGAGTACAGTTGATAGGTGAGAGTACAGTTGGTAGGGGAGAGAACAGTTCGTAGGTGAGAGTACATTTGGTAGGGAAGAGTACAGTTGGTAGGTGAGTGTACAGTTGGTAGGTGAGAGTACAGTTGGTAAGTGAGAGGACAGTTGGTAGGTGAGAGGACAGTTGGTAGGCGAGAGGACACTTGGTAGGGGAGAGTACAGTTGGTAGGTGAGTGTACAGTTGGTAGGTGAGAGTACAGTTGGTAAGTGAGAGTACAGTTGTTAGGTGAGAGGACAGTTGGTAGGGGATAGTACAGTTGGTAGGGGAGAGTATAGTTGGTAGGGGAGAAGATAGTTGGTAGTTGAGAGGACAGTTCGTAGGGGATAGTACAGTTGGTAGGTGAGAGGACAGTTGCTAGATGAGAATACAGTTGGCAGGGGAGAGTACAGTTGGTGTGGGAGAGATCAGTTGGTATGTGAGAGGACAGTTGGTAGGTGAGAATACAGTTGGTAGGTGAGAGTACTGTTCGTAGGTGAGAGTACATTTGGTAGGGAAGAGTACAGTTGGTAGGTGAGTGTACAGTTGGTAGGGGAGAGTACAGTTGGTAGGTGAGAGGACAGTTGGTAGGGGAGAGGACAGTTGGTAGGGGAGAGTACAGTAGGTAGGTGAGAGTACAGTTGGTAGGTGAGTGTACATTTGGTACGGGAGAGGACAGTTGGTAGGGGAGAGGATAGTTGGTAGGTGAGAGGACAGTTGGTAGGTGAGAATACAGTTGATAGGGGAGAGTACATTTCGTAGGTGAGAGTACATTTGGTAGGGAAGAGTACAGTTGGTAGGTGAGAGTACAGTTGGTAGGTGAGAGGACAGTTGGTAGGGGAGATGTCTGTTGGTAGGTGAGTGTACAGTTGGTAGGTGAGAGTACAGTTGGTAGGTGAGAGTACATTTGGTAGGTGAGATGACAGTTGGTAGGTGAGAGGACAGTTGGTAGGGGAGAGATCTGTTGGTAGGTGAGTGTACAGTTGGTAGGTGAGAGTACAGTTGGTAGGTGAGAGTACAATTGGTATGTGAGAGGACAGTTGGTAGGTGAGAGTACAGTTGGTATGTGAGAGGACAGTTGGTAGGTGAGACGACAGTTGGTAGGGGAGAATACATTTGGTAAGTGACAGTACAGTTGGTAGGTGAGAGGACAGTTGGTAGGGGAGAGGACAGTTGATAGGGAACAGTACAGTTGGAGGGGAGAGTACAGTTGGTAGGTGAGAAGGTACAGTTGGTAGGTGAGAGTGACAATTGGTTCAATTGGTAGGTGAAAGAACAATTGGTGAGTACAGTTGGTACAGTTGGTAGGGGAGAGGGCAGTTGGTAGGGGAGAGTACAGTTGGTAGGGGAGAGGACAGTTGGTAGGTGAGTGAGAGTACAGTTGGTAGGGGAGAGTACAGTTGGTAGGGGAGACAGTTGGTAGGTGAGAGGACAGTTGGTAGGGGAGAGTACAGTTGGTAGGGGAGAGGACAGTTGGTAGGGGAGAGTACAGTTGGTAGGTGACAGTAAAAGTTTGGTAGGTGAGAGAGTACAGTTGGTAGGTGAGACAGTTGGTATGTACAGAGTGGTACGGGAGAGACAGTTGGTATGTGAGAGGACAGTTGGTAGTTGGTAGGGGAGAGGATACTTGGTAGGTGAGAGGACAGTTGGTAGGGGAGAATACAGGTAGGGGAGAGTACATTTGGTAGGGGAGAGTACAGTTTGAAGGTCAGAGGAGTTAGTAGAAGAGACGACAGTTGATAGGTGAGAGTACAGTTGGTAGGTGAGAGTACAGTTCGTAGGTGAGAGTACATTTGGTAGGGAAGAGTACAGTTGGTAGGTGAGTGTACAGTTGGGAGGGGAGAGTACAGTTGGTAGGTGAGAGGACAGTTGGTAGGGGAGAGGACAGTTGGTAGGGGAGAGTACAGTTGGTAGGTGAGAGTACAGTTGGTAGGTGAGTGTACAGTTGGTACGGGAGAGGACATTTGGTAGGGGAGAGGATAGTTGGTAGGTGAGAGGACAGTTGGTAGGTGAGAATACAGTTGATAGGGGAGAGTACATTTCGTAGGTGAGAGTACATTTGGTAGGGAAGAGTACAGTTGGTAGGTGAGAGTACAGTTGGTAGGTGAGAGGAGAGTTGGTAGGCGAGAGGACAGTTGGTAGGGGAGATGTCTGTTGGTAGGTGAGTGTACAGTTGGTAGGTGAGAGTACAGTTGGTAGGTGAGAGTACATTTGGTAGGTGAGATGACAGTTGGTAGGTGAGAGGACAGTTGGTAGGGGAGAGATCTTTTGGTAGGTGAGTGTACAGTTGGTAGGTGAGAGTACAGTTGGTAGGTGAGAGTACAATTGGTATGTGAGAGGACAGTTGGTAGGTGAGAGTACAGTTGGTATGTGAGAGGACAGTTGGTAGGTGAGACGACAGTTGGTAGGGGAGAATACAGTTGGTAAGTGACAGTACAGTTGGTAGGTGAGAGGACAGTTGGTAGGGGAGAGGACAGTTGATAGGGAACAGTACAGTTGGAGGGGAGAGTACAGTTGGTAGGTGAGAGTACAGTTGGTATGGGAGAGGACAGTTGGTTGGTTGATAATACAGTTGGTAGGGGAGAGTACAGTTGGTAGGTGAGAGGACAGTTGGTAGGTGAGAGTACAGTTTGTTGGTGAGAGGACAATTGGTAGGTGAGAGGACAATTGGTAGGTGAAGGTACAGTTGGTAGGGGAGGGTACAGTTGGTAGGTGACAGTACAGTTGGTAGGTGAGAAGACAGTTGGTAGGTGAGAATACAGATGGTAGGGGAGCGTACATTTGGTAGGGGAGAGTACTGTTCGTAGGTAAGAGTACATTTGGTAGGGGAGAGTACAGTTGATAGGTGAGAGTACAGTTGGTAGGTGAGAGTACTGTTCGTAGGTGAGAGTACATTTGGTAGGGAAGAGTACAGTTGGTTGGTAGTTGGTAGGGGAGAGTACAGTTGGTAGGTGAGAGGACAGTTGGTAGGGGAGAGGACAGTTGGTAGGGGAGAGTACAGTTGGTAGGTGAGAGTACAGTTGGTAGGTGAGTGTACATTTGGTACGGGAGAGGACAGTTGGTAGGGGAGAGGATAGTTGGTAGGTGAGAGGACAGTTTGGTAGGTGATAGGGGAGAGTACATTTCGTAGGTGAGAGTACATTTGGTAGGGAAGAGTACAGTTGGTAGTACAGGGAGAGAGGACAGTTGGTAGGGGAGATGTCTGTTGGTAGGTGAGTGTACAGTTGGTAGGTGAGAGTACAGTTGGTAGGTGAGAGTACATTTGGTAGGTGAGATGACAGTTGGTAGGTGAGAGGACAGTTGGTAGGGGAGAGATCTGTTGGTAGGTGAGTGTACAGTTGGTAGGTGAGAGTACAGTTGGTAGGTGAGAGTACAATTGGTATGTGAGAGGACAGTTGGTAGGTGAGAGTACAGTTGGTATGTGAGAGGACAGTTGGTAGGTGAGACGACAGTCGGTAGGGGAGAATACATTTGGTAAGTGACAGTACAGTTGGTAGGTGAGAGGACAGTTGGTAGGGGAGAGGACAGTTGATAGGGAACAGTACAGTTGGAGGGGAGAGTACAGTTGGTAGGTCAGAGTACAGTTGGTAGGTGAAAGAACAGTTGGTATGTGAGAGTACAGTTGGTAGGTGAGATGACAATTGGTAGGTGAGAGGACAATTGGTAGGTGAAAGAACAATTGGTAGGGAAGAGTACAGTTGGTAGGGGAGAGGGCAGTTGGTAGGGGAGAGGGCAGTTGGTAGGGGAGAGTACAGTTGGTAGGGGAGAGGACAGTTGGTAGGGGAGAGTATAGTTGGTAGGTGAGAGTACAGTTGGTAGGGGAGAGTACAGTTGGTAGGGGAGAGGGCAGTTGGTAGGGGAGAGGATAGTTGGTAGGAGTGAGTACAGTTGGTAGGGGAGAGTACAGTTGGTAGGGGAGAGGACAGTTGGTAGGGGAGAGTACAGTTGGTAGGTGAGTGTACAGTTGGTATGGGAGAGTACAGTTGATAGGGGAGAGGACAGTTGGTATGTGAGAGGACAGTTGGTAGTGGAGAGTACAGTTGATAGGGGAGAGGATACTTGGTAGGTGAGAGGACAGTTGGTAGGGGAGAATACAGTTTGTAGGGGAGAGTACATTTGGTAGGGGAGAGTACAGTTTGAAGGTCAGAGGACAGTTAGTAGAAGAGACGACAGTTGATAGGTGAGAGTACAGTTGGTAGGTGAGAGTACAGTTCGTAGGTGAGAGTACATTTGGTAGGGAAGAGTACAGTTGGTAGGTGAGTGTACAGTTGGGAGGGGAGAGTACAGTTGGTAGGTGACAGGACAGTTGGTAGGGGAGAGGACAGTTGGTAGGGGAGAGTACAGTTGGTAGGTGAGAGTACAGTTGGTAGGTGAGTGTACAGTTGGTACGGGAGAGGACATTTGGTAGGGGAGAGGATAGTTGGTAGGTGAGAGGACAGTTGGTAGGTGAGAATACAGTTGATAGGGGAGAGTACATTTCGTAGGTGAGAGTACATTTGGTAGGGAAGAGTACAGTTGGTAGGTGAGAGTACAGTTGGTAGGTGAGAGGAGAGTTGGTAGGCGAGAGGACAGTTGGTAGGGGAGATGTCTGTTGGTAGGTGAGTGTACAGTTGGTAGGTGAGAGTACAGTTGGTAGGTGAGAGTACATTTGGTACGTGAGATGACAGTTGGTAGGTGAGAGGACAGTTGGTAGGGGAGAGATCTTTTGGTAGGTGAGTGTACAGTTGGTAGGTGAGAGTACAGTTGGTAGGTGAGAGTACAATTGGTATGTGAGAGGACAGTTGGTAGGTGAGAGTACAGTTGGTATGTGAGAGGACAGTTGGTAGGTGAGACGACAGTTGGTAGGGGAGAATACAGTTGGTAAGTGACAGTACAGTTGGTAGGTGAGAGGACAGTTGGTAGGGGAGAGGACAGTTGATAGGGAACAGTACAGTTGGAGGGGAGAGTACAGTTGGTAGGTGAGAGTACAGTTGGTATGGGAGAGGACAGTTGGTTGGTTGATAATACAGTTGGTAGGGGAGAGTACAGTTGGTAGGTGAGAGGACAGTTGGTAGGTGAGAGTACAGTTTGTTGGTGAGAGGACAATTGGTAGGTGAGAGGACAATTGGTAGGTGAAGGTACAGTTGGTAGGGGAGGGTACAGTTGGTAGGTGACAGTACAGTTGGTAGGTGAGAAGACAGTTGGTAGGTGAGAATACAGATGGTAGGGGAGCGTACATTTGGTAGGGGAGAGTACTGTTCGTAGGTAAGAGTACATTTGGTAGGGGAGAGTACAGTTGATAGGTGAGAGTACAGTTGGTAGGTGAGAGTACTGTTCGTAGGTGAGAGTACATTTGGTAGGGAAGAGTACAGTTGGTAGGTGAGTGTACAGTTGGTAGGGGAGAGTACAGTTGGTAGGTGAGAGGACAGTTGGTAGGGGAGAGGACAGTTGGTAGGGGAGAGTACAGTTGGTAGGTGAGAGTACAGTTGGTAGGTGAGTGTACATTTGGTACGGGAGAGGACAGTTGGTAGGGGAGAGGATAGTTGGTAGGTGAGAGGACAGTTGGTAGGGGAGAATACAGTTGATAGGGGAGAGTACATTTCGTAGGTGAGAGTACATTTGGTAGGGAAGAGTACAGTTGGTAGGTGAGAGTACAGTTGGTAGGTGAGAGGAGAGTTGGTGGGGGAGAGGACAGTTGGTAGGGGAGATGTCTGTTGGTAGGTGAGTGTACAGTTGGTAGATGAGAGTACAGTTGGTAGGTGAGAGTACATTTGGTAGGTGAGATGACAGTTGGTAGTGAGAGGAGAGTTGGTAGGGGAGAGATCTGTTGGTAGGTGAGTGTACAGTTGGTAGGTGAGAGTACAGTTGGTATGTGAGAGGACAGTTGGTAGGTGAGAGTACAGTTGGTATGTGAGAGGACAGTTGGTAGGTGAGACGACAGTTGGTAGGAGAGAATACAGTTGGTAAGTGACAGTACAGTTGGTAGGTGAGAGGACAGTTGGTAGGGGAGAGGACAGTTGATAGGGAACAGTACAGTTGGAGGGGAGAGTACAGTTGGTAGGTGAGAGTACAGTTGGTATGGGAGAGGATAGTTGGTTGGTTGATAATACAGTTGGTAGGGGAGAGTACAGTTGGTAGGTGAGAATACAATTGGTAGGGGAGAATACAGTTGGTAGGTGAGAATACAGTTGTATGTGAGAGGACAGTTGGTAGGTGAGACGACAGTTGGTAGGGGAGAGGACAGTTGATAGGGAACAGTACAGTTGGAGGGGAGAGTACAGTTGGTAGGTGAGAGTACAGTTGGTATGGGAGAGGACAGTTGGTAGGTGAGAGTACAGTTGGTAAGGGAGAGGACAGTTGGTAGGGGAGAGTACAGTTGGTAGGTGAGAGTACAGTTGGTAGGTGAGTGTACAGTTGGTACGGGAGAGGAAAGTTGGTAGGGGAGAGGATAGTTGGTAGGTGAGAGGACAGTTGGTAGGGGAGAATACAGTTGATAGGGGAGAGTACATTTCGTAGGTGAGAGTACATTTGGTAGGGAAGAGTACAGTTGGTAGGTGAGAGTACAGTTGGTAGGTGAGAGGAGAGTTGGTAGGGGAGAGGACAGTTGGTAGGGGAGAGGTCTGTTGGTAGGTGAGTGTACAGTTGGTAGGTGAGGGTACAGTTGGTAGGTGAGAGTACATTTGGTAGGTGAGATGACAGTTGGTAGGTGAGAGGACAGTTGGTAGGGGAGAGATCTGTTGGTAGTTGAGTGTACAGTTGGTAGGTGAGAGTACAGTTGGTAGGTGAGAGTACAATTGGTATGTGAGAGGACAGTTGGTAGGTGAGAGTACAGTTGGTATGTAAGAGGACAGTTGGTAGGTGAGACGACAGTTGGTAGGGGAGAATACAGTTGGTAAGTGACAGTACAGTTGGCAGATGAGGGGACAGTTGGTAGGGGAGAGGACAGTTGATAGGGAACAGTACAGTTGGAGGGGAGAGTACAGTTGGTAGGTGAGAGTACAGTTGGTATAGGAGAGGACAGTTTGTAGGTGAGAGTACAGTTGGTAAGGGAGAGGACAGTTGGTAGGTGATAGTACAGTTGGTAGGTGAGAGGACAGTTGGTAGGAGAGAGTACAGTTTGTTGGTGAGAGGACAATTGGTAGGTGAGAGGACAATTGGTAGGTGAGAGTACAGTTGGTAGGGGAGGGTACAGTTGGTAGGTGAGAGTACAATTGGTAGGTGAGAAGGCAGTTGGTAGGGGAGAATACAGATTGTAGGGGAGCGTACATTTGGTAGGGGAGAGTACAGTTCGTAGGTAAGAGTACATTTGGTAGGGGAGAGTACAGTTGATAGGTGAGAGTACAGTTGGTAGGGGAGAGAACAGTTCGTAGGTGAGAGTACATTTGGTAGGGAAGAGTACAGTTGGTAGGTGAGTGTACAGTTGGTAGGTGAGAGTACAGTTGGTAAGTGAGAGGACAGTTGGTAGGTGAGAGGACAGTTGGTAGGCGAGAGGACACTTGGTAGGGGAGAGTACAGTTGGTAGGTGAGTGTACAGTTGGTAGGTGAGAGTACAGTTGGTAAGTGAGAGTACAGTTGTTAGGTGAGAGGACAGTTGGTAGGGGATAGTACAGTTGGTAGGGGAGAGTATAGTTGGTAGGGGAGAAGATAGTTGGTAGTTGAGAGGACAGTTCGTAGGGGATAGTACAGTTGGTAGGTGAGAGGACAGTTGCTAGATGAGAATACAGTTGGCAGGGGAGAGTACAGTTGGTGTGGGAGAGATCAGTTGGTATGTGAGAGGACAGTTGGTAGGTGAGAATACAGTTGGTAGGTGAGAGTACTGTTCGTAGGTGAGAGTACATTTGGTAGGGAAGAGTACAGTTGGTAGGTGAGTGTACAGTTGGTAGGGGAGAGTACAGTTGGTAGGTGAGAGGACAGTTGGTAGGGGAGAGGACAGTTGGTAGGGGAGAGTACAGTTGGTAGGTGAGAGTACAGTTGGTAGGTGAGTGTACATTTGGTACGGGAGAGGACAGTTGGTAGGGGAGAGGATAGTTGGTAGGTGAGAGGACAGTTGGTAGGTGAGAATACAGTTGATAGGGGAGAGTACATTTCGTAGGTGAGAGTACATTTGGTAGGGAAGAGTACAGTTGGTAGGTGAGAGTACAGTTGGTAGGTGAGAGGACAGTTGGTAGGGGAGATGTCTGTTGGTAGGTGAGTGTACAGTTGGTAGGTGAGAGTACAGTTGGTAGGTGAGAGTACATTTGGTAGGTGAGATGACAGTTGGTAGGTGAGAGGACAGTTGGTAGGGGAGAGATCTGTTGGTAGGTGAGTGTACAGTTGGTAGGTGAGAGTACAGTTGGTAGGTGAGAGTACAATTGGTATGTGAGAGGACAGTTGGTAGGTGAGAGTACAGTTGGTATGTGAGAGGACAGTTGGTAGGTGAGACGACAGTTGGTAGGGGAGAATACATTTGGTAAGTGACAGTACAGTTGGTAGGTGAGAGGACAGTTGGTAGGGGAGAGGACAGTTGATAGGGAACAGTACAGTTGGAGGGGAGAGTACAGTTGGTAGGTCAGAGTACAGTTGGTAGGTGAAAGAACAGTTGGTATGTGAGAGTACAGTTGGTAGGTGAGATGACAATTGGTAGGTGAGAGGACAATTGGTAGGTGAAAGAACAATTGGTAGGGAAGAGTACAGTTGGTAGGGGAGAGGGCAGTTGGTAGGGGAGAGGGCAGTTGGTAGGGGAGAGTACAGTTGGTAGGGGAGAGGACAGTTGGTAGGGGAGAGTATAGTTGGTAGGTGAGAGTACAGTTGGTAGGGGAGAGTACAGTTGGTAGGGGAGAGGGCAGTTGGTAGGGGAGAGGATAGTTGGTAGGAGTGAGTACAGTTGGTAGGGGAGAGTACAGTTGGTAGGGGAGAGGACAGTTGGTAGGGGAGAGTACAGTTGGTAGGTGAGTGTACAGTTGGTATGGGAGAGAAAAGTTGGTAGGTGAGAGGACAGTTGGTAGGGGAGAGTACAGTTGGTAGGTGAGAGGACAGTTGGTATGTGAGAGGACAGTTGGTAGGGGAGAGTACAGTTGATAGGGGAGAGGACAGTTGGTATGTGAGAGGACAGTTGGTAGGGGAGAGTTGATAGGGGAGAGTTGGTAGGTGAGAGGACAGTTGGTTGGTAGGTACATTTGGTAGGGGAGAGTACAGTTGTTAGTAGTTGATAGGTGAGAGTACAGTTGGTAGGTGAGAGTACAGTTCGTAGGTGAGAGTACATTTGGTAGGGAAGAGTACAGTTGGTAGGTGAGTGTACAGTTGGTAGGGGAGAGTACAGTTGGTAGGTGACAGGACAGTTGGTAGGGGAGAGGACAGTTGGTAGGGGAGAGTACAGTTGGTAGGTGAGAGTACAGTTGGTAGGTGAGTGTACAGTTGGTACGGGAGAGGACAGTTGGTAGGGGAGAGGATAGTTGGTAGGTGAGAGGACAGTTGGTAGGTGAGAATACAGTTGATAGGGGAGAGTACATTTCGTAGGTGAGAGTACATTTGGTAGGGAAGAGTACAGTTGGTAGGTGAGAGTACAGTTGGTAGGTGAGAGGAGAGTTGGTAGGCGAGAGGACAGTTGGTAGGGGAGATGTCTGTTGGTAGGTGAGTGTACAGTTGGTAGGTGAGAGTACAGTTGGTAGGTGAGAGTACATTTGGTAGGTGAGATGACAGTTGGTAGGTGAGAGGACAGTTGGTAGGGGAGAGATCTGTTGGTAGGTGAGTGTACAGTTGGTAGGTGAGAGTACAGTTGGTAGGTGAGAGTACAATTGGTATGTGAGAGGACAGTTGGTAGGTGAGAGTACAGTTGGTATGTGAGAGGACAGTTGGTAGGTGAGACGACAGTTGGTAGGGGAGAATACAGTTGGTAAGTGACAGTACAGTTGGTAGGTGAGAGGACAGTTGGTAGGGGAGAGGACAGTTGATAGGGAACAGTACAGTTGGAGGGGAGAGTACAGTTGGTAGGTGAGAGTACAGTTGGTATGGGAGAGGACAGTTGGTTGGTTGATAATACAGTTGGTAGGGGAGAGTACAGTTGGTAGGTGAGAGGACAGTTGGTAGGTGAGAGTACAGTTTGTTGGTGAGAGGACAATTGGTAGGTGAGAGGACAATTGGTAGGTGAAGGTACAGTTGGTAGGGGAGGGTACAGTTGGTAGGTGACAGTACAGTTGGTAGGTGAGAAGACAGTTGGTAGGTGAGAATACAGATGGTAGGGGAGCGTACATTTGGTAGGGGAGAGTACTGTTCGTAGGTAAGAGTACATTTGGTAGGGGAGAGTACAGTTGATAGGTGAGAGTACAGTTGGTAGGTGAGAGTACTGTTCGTAGGTGAGAGTACATTTGGTAGGGAAGAGTACAGTTGGTAGGTGAGTGTACAGTTGGTAGGGGAGAGTACAGTTGGTAGGTGAGAGGACAGTTGGTAGGGGAGAGGACAGTTGGTAGGGGAGAGTACAGTTGGTAGGTGAGAGTACAGTTGGTAGGTGAGTGTACATTTGGTACGGGAGAGGACAGTTGGTAGGGGAGAGGATAGTTGGTAGGTGAGAGGACAGTTGGTAGGTGAGAATACAGTTGATAGGGGAGAGTACATTTCGTAGGTGAGAGTACATTTGGTAGGGAAGAGTACAGTTGGTAGGTGAGAGTACAGTTGGTAGGTGAGAGGAGAGTTGGTAGGGGAGAGGACAGTTGGTAGGGGAGATGTCTGTTGGAGGTGAGTGTACAGTTGGTTGGTAGTTGGTAGGTGAGAGTACAGTTGGTAGTTGGTAGGTGAGAGGACAGTTGGTAGGGGAGAGATCTGTTGGTAGGTGAGTGTACAGTTGGTAGGTGAGAGTACAGTTGGTAGGAGAGAGAGTACAGTTGGTAGTACAGTTGGTATGTGAGAGGACAGTTGGTAGGTGAGACGAGAGGAATACAGTTGGTAGGTAGGAGAGTACAGTTGGTAGGGGAGAGTACAGTTGGTAGGTGAGAGAGACGACAGTTGGTAGGGGAGAGATACAGTTGGTGAGAGTACAGTTGGTTGGTGAAGAGGACAGTGTAGGTGAGACAGTTGGTAGGTGAGAAGACAGTTGGTACAGTTGGTAGGTGAGAGGACAGTTGGTAGGGGAGAGTACAGTTGATAGGTGAGAGACAGTTGGTAGGTGAGAGAACTAGTTCGTAGTGTGAGAGTACAGTTGGTAGGGAAGAGTAGTTGGTAGGTGAGTGTACAGTTGGAGGGGAGAGTACAGTTGGTAGGTGAGAGTACAGTTGGTAGGGGAGAGTACAGTTGATAGGGGAGAGTACAGTTGGTAGGTGAGAGTACAGTTGGTAGTGGAGAGTACAGTTGATAGGGGAGAGGACAGTTGGTAGGTGAGAGGACAGTTGGTAGGGGAGAATACAGTTTGTAGGGGAGAGTACATTTGGTAGGGGAGAGTACAGTTTGAAGGTCAGAGGACAGTTAGTAGAAGAGACGACAGTTGATAGGTGAGAGTACAGTTGGTAGGTGAGAGTACAGTTCGTAGGTGAGAGTACATTTGGTAGGGAAGAGTACAGTTGGTAGGTGAGTGTACAGTTGGAGGGGAGAGTACAGTTGGTAGGTGACAGGACAGTTGGTAGGGGAGAGGACAGTTGGTAGGGGAGAGTACAGTTGGTAGGTGAGAGTACAGTTGGTAGGTGAGTGTACAGTTGGTACGGGAGAGGACATTTGGTAGGGGAGAGGACAGTTGGTAGGTGAGAGGACAGTTGGTAGGTGAGAATACAGTTGATAGGGGAGAGTACATTTCGTAGGTGAGAGTACATTTGGTAGGGAAGAGTACAGTTGGTAGGTGAGAGTACAGTTGGTAGGTGAGAGGAGAGTTGGTAGGCGAGAGGACAGTTGGTAGGGGAGATGTCTGTTGGTAGGTGAGTGTACAGTTGGTAGGTGAGAGTACAGTTGGTAGGTGAGAGTACATTTGGTACGTGAGATGACAGTTGGTAGGTGAGAGGACAGTTGGTAGGGGAGAGATCTTTTGGTAGGTGAGTGTACAGTTGGTAGGTGAGAGTACAGTTGGTAGGTGAGAGTACAATTGGTATGTGAGAGGACAGTTGGTAGGTGAGAGTACAGTTGGTATGTGAGAGACAGTTGGTAGGTGAGACGACAGTTGGTAGGGGAGAATACAGTTGGTAAGTGACAGTACAGTTGGTAGGTGAGAGGACAGTTGGTAGGGGAGAGGACAGTTGATAGGGAACAGTACAGTTGGAGGGGAGAGTACAGTTGGTAGGTGAGAGTACAGTTGGTATGGGAGAGGACAGTTGGTTGGTTGATAATACAGTTGGTAGGGGAGAGTACAGTTGGTAGGTGAGAGGACAGTTGGTAGGTGAGAGTACAGTTTGTTGGTGAGAGGACAATTGGTAGGTGAGAGGACAATTGGTAGGTGAAGGTACAGTTGGTAGGGGAGGGTACAGTTGGTAGGTGACAGTACAGTTGGTAGGTGAGAAGACAGTTGGTAGGTGAGAATACAGATGGTAGGGGAGCGTACATTTGGTAGGGGAGAGTACTGTTCGTAGGTAAGAGTACATTTGGTAGGGGAGAGTACAGTTGATAGGTGAGAGTACAGTTGGTAGGTGAGAGTACTGTTCGTAGGTGAGAGTACATTTGGTAGGTGAGAGTACAGTTGGTAGGTGAGTGTACAGTTGGTAGGGGAGAGGACAGTTGGTAGGGGAGAGGATAGTTGGTAGGTGAGAGGACAGTTGGTAGGTGAGAGTACAGTTGGTAGGTGAGAGTACAGTTGGTAGGTGAGTGTACATTTGGTAGGTGAGAGTACAGTTGGTAGGGGAGAGGATAGTTGGTAGGTGAGAGGACAGTTGGTAGGGGAGAATACAGTTGATAGGGGAGAGTACATTTGGTAGGTGAGAGTACATTTGGTAGGGAAGAGTACAGTTGGTAGGTGAGAGTACAGTTGGTAGGTGAGAGGAGAGTTGGTGGGGGAGAGGACAGTTGGTAGGGGAGATGTCTGTTGGTAGGTGAGTGTACAGTTGGTAGATGAGAGTACAGTTGGTAGGTGAGAGTACATTTGGTAGGTGAGATGACAGTTGGTAGTGAGAGGACAGTTGGTAGGGGAGAGATCTGTTGGTAGGTGAGTGTACAGTTGGTAGGTGAGAGTACAGTTGGTATGTGAGAGGACAGTTGGTAGGTGAGAGTACAGTTGGTATGTGAGAGGACAGTTGGTAGGTGAGACGACAGTTGGTAGGAGAGAATACAGTTGGTAAGTGACAGTACAGTTGGTAGGTGAGAGGACAGTTGGTAGGGGAGAGGACAGTTGATAGGGAACAGTACAGTTGGAGGGGAGAGTACAGTTGGTAGGTGAGAGTACAGTTGGTATGGGAGAGGATAGTTGGTTGGTTGATAATACAGTTGGTAGGGGAGAGTACAGTTGGTAGGTGAGAATACAATTGGTAGGGGAGAATACAGTTGGTAGGTGAGAATACAGTTGTATGTGAGAGGACAGTTGGTAGGTGAGACGACAGTTGGTAGGGGAGAGGACAGTTGATAGGGAACAGTACAGTTGGAGGGGAGAGTACAGTTGGTAGGTGAGAGTACAGTTGGTATGGGAGAGGACAGTTGGTAGGTGAGAGTACAGTTGGTAAGGGAGAGGACAGTTGGTAGGGGAGAGTACAGTTGGTAGGTGAGAGTACAGTTGGTAGGTGAGTGTACAGTTGGTACGGGAGAGGAAAGTTGGTAGGGGAGAGGATAGTTGGTAGGTGAGAGGACAGTTGGTAGGGGAGAATACAGTTGATAGGGGAGAGTACATTTCGTAGGTGAGAGTACATTTGGTAGGGAAGAGTACAGTTGGTAGGTGAGAGTACAGTTGGTAGGTGAGAGGAGAGTTGGTAGGGGAGAGGACAGTTGGTAGGGGAGAGGTCTGTTGGTAGGTGAGTGTACAGTTGGTAGGTGAGAGTACAGTTGGTAGGTGAGAGTACATTTGGTAGGTGAGATGACAGTTGGTAGGTGAGAGGACAGTTGGTAGGGGAGAGATCTGTTGGTAGTTGAGTGTACAGTTGGTAGGTGAGAGTACAGTTGGTAGGTGAGAGTACAATTGGTATGTGAGAGGACAGTTGGTAGGTGAGAGTACAGTTGGTATGTAAGAGGACAGTTGGTAGGTGAGACGACAGTTGGTAGGGGAGAATACAGTTGGTAAGTGACAGTACAGTTGGTAGATGAGGGGACAGTTGGTAGGGGAGAGGACAGTTGATAGGGAACAGTACAGTTGGAGGGGAGAGTACAGTTGGTAGGTGAGAGTACAGTTGGTATGGGAGAGGACAGTTTGTAGGTTGATAGTACAGTTGGTAAGGGAGAGGACAGTTGGTAGGTGAGAGGACAGTTGGTAGGTAGAGAGTACAGTTTGTTGGTGAGAGGACAATTGGTAGGTGAGAGGACAATTGGTAGGTGAAGAGTACAGTTGGTAGGGGAGGGTACAGTTGGTAGGTGACAGTACAGTTGGTAGGTGAGAAGACAGTTGGTAGGTGAGAATACAGATGGTAGGGGAGCGTACATTTGGTAGGGGAGAGTACTGTTCGTAGGTAAGAGTACATTTGGTAGGGGAGAGTACAGTTGATAGGTGAGAGTACAGTTGGTAGGTGAGAGTACTGTTCGTAGGTGAGAGTACATTTGGTAGGGAAGAGTACAGTTGGTAGGTGAGTGTACAGTTGGTAGGTGAGAGTACAGTTGGTAAGTGAGAGGACAGTTGGTAGGTGAGAGGACAGTTGGTAGGCGAGAGGACACTTGGTAGGGGAGAGTACAGTTGGTAGGTGAGTGTACAGTTGGTAGGTGAGAGTACAGTTGGTAAGTGAGAGTACAGTTGTTAGGTGAGAGGACAGTTGGTAGGGGATAGTACAGTTGGTAGGGGAGAGTATAGTTGGTAGGGGAGAAGATAGTTGGTAGTTGAGAGGACAGTTCGTAGGGGATAGTACAGTTGGTAGGTGAGAGGACAGTTGCTAGATGAGAATACAGTTGGCAGGGGAGAGTACAGTTGGTGTGGGAGAGATCAGTTGGTAGGTGAGAGGACAGTTGGTAGGTGAGAATACAGTTGGTAGGTGAGAGTACTGTTCGTAGGTGAGAGTACATTTGGTAGGGAAGAGTACAGTTGGTAGGTGAGTGTACAGTTGGTAGGGGAGAGTACAGTTGGTAGGTGAGAGGACAGTTGGTAGGGGAGAGGACAGTTGGTAGGGGAGAGTACAGTTGGTAGGTGAGAGTACAGTTGGTAGGTGAGTGTACATTTGGTACGGGAGAGGACAGTTGGTAGGGGAGAGGATAGTTGGTAGGTGAGAGGACAGTTGGTAGGTGAGAATACAGTTGATAGGGAGAGTACATTTCGTAGGTGAGAGTACATTTGGTAGGGAAGAGTACAGTTGGTAGGTGAGAGTACAGTTGGTAGGTGAGAGGACAGTTGGTAGGGGAGATGTCTGTTGGTAGGTGAGTGTACAGTTGGTAGGTGAGAGTACAGTTGGTAGGTGAGAGTACATTTGGTAGGTGAGATGACAGTTGGTAGGTGAGAGGACAGTTGGTAGGGGAGAGATCTGTTGGTAGATGAGTGTACAGTTGGTAGGTGAGAGTACAGTTGGTAGGTGAGAGTACAATTGGTATGTGAGAGGACAGTTGGTAGGTGAGAGTACAGTTGGTATGTGAGAGGACAGTTGGTAGGTGAGACGACAGTTGGTAGGGGAGAATACATTTGGTAAGTGACAGTACAGTTGGTAGGTGAGAGGACAGTTGGTAGGGGAGAGGACAGTTGATAGGGAACAGTACAGTTGGAGGGGAGAGTACAGTTGGTAGGTCAGAGTACAGTTGGTAGGTGAAAGAACAGTTGGTATGTGAGAGTACAGTTGGTAGGTGAGATGACAATTGGTAGGTGAGAGGACAATTGGTAGGTGAAAGAACAATTGGTAGGGAAGAGTACAGTTGGTAGGGGAGAGGGCAGTTGGTAGGGGAGAGGGCAGTTGGTAGGGGAGAGTACAGTTGGTAGGGGAGAGGACAGTTGGTAGGGGAGAGTATAGTTGGTAGGTGAGAGTACAGTTGGTAGGGGAGAGTACAGTTGGTAGGGGAGAGGGCAGTTGGTAGGGGAGAGGATAGTTGGTAGGAGTGAGTACAGTTGGTAGGGGAGAGTACAGTTGGTAGGGGAGAGGACAGTTGGTAGGGGAGAGTACAGTTGGTAGGTGAGTGTACAGTTGGTATGGGAGAGAAAAGTTGGTAGGTGA
>CBDHHR010000809.1:0-2500 GCA_965263245.1 Metamycoplasmataceae bacterium
TTGGTTCAACAGGATAATTATAACACTACGTTACTCAACTGGAACAAGGATGATTTGTTGAGACAGCGGGCTATGCATGCCCTGTGTGGCATACTTATTTGCAAAATGACTTCAACTTGTCTCCAGGTATTTCGATCAGAAAATAGGCTTACACCTAGTATTATCCTGTTGCCAACGCATGGATATATACGGACGTCTGAAGCCAGCGGATCCAATAATATAGCATTGCTCACTGCAAGGCTTCCAATGCCGCCAGTCGTACGCTGAAGGTTTCTTGCGTGTTCTGGTCAATTACGCTTTACGTTTGACGTGACGTGTTAGTCCGTATCATGCAATGTCCTAGTATAGATACAAGTGCTGACGATCGTCATGCTTGCTGGCTGATCGAATGGTCTTGGCTCTCATATCATTATCATATGGGTGTTTTCTTTCGCAAGCGCCTACCAGCTGCTTCAAAACAGCGCAATTGTCTTTCGTTTACTGACACTTTTGGCTCTGCACTCATTTCTATGAAATTAATGATGTGTTTTATAAATGATGTGTCTGGTCTTATTGATGGTTATATATAGGTATTCGATTAAGGCATGCTCATGCTCAAACTGATGAGTATGTTAGTTTGTTGCATCCAGTTGGGGTTTATGTACGCGCAAGCACAAGGAGTGCGCCAAATAAACAAGTTTAGTTGTCATATGACATGTATCGATCGGTACCTTGGAAGTACTTTGATAATTGCACGAGTCACAGACGTGTGACAACTGTCCGTGTAGTGCCGCTGTGTTATGTCAACAGTCAGATCCAGTCTAAAACTACGTACTTCATCAATGAATATTTCCCATGCCAACACAAGCCCGCTACACAAACTGAAAATCGTGGTAAGTTGTGAGACCACAGGTAACATATCATCAACTTTAACACATTGTTTCCACACATTTTCACACCGGTTTCAGCATTACTTAGGGCATACTGGGGGGACAGAACCATATGTCTGCCCCACCGAAATGCCTGCTTGCCTCCCTTTCCTCCTCCCGTTGCTCCAGCGTTCTATGGGGTTGACCCCCGCTGCTTCGTATGATTTGCCTCGAAACGTCTCTGTAGAAAAGCCACATCACTCTCATAGTCAGCTACAGTCGTCCTCGACGTTTCCCCTGACGTGTACAATTGTAGTGTTACGTTTTCGTTCAACGCCGTGTGGCGCCACACAGGACACTGTCGGAGATTAATACCACAAATATGCTTTGTATGGCGCCACACGGTGGACACAATAACAGCTATACAATTGTCAATTGCTGATATTTATAGATGGATATAATATGTTCAATAAATATATCTGAACTGACATATATATATGTGTGGTTATATGTATATATATATATATATATATATATATATATATATATATATATATATATATATATATATATATATATATATATATATATAGTCAGACATAGTAAATACGAAACAGACATAGCAATATCCATGTGGTTACCACGTAGCGTGTTTACACATAAGGACAATGCAGGAGAAATATATATTTTGTAACATTTAAACATCTACACCACGCATACACGAAAGGGATTTATTGAAACTAATAAACATAAGAACACAAGTCACTGCGGGGTACGTTTTATTGTCTTTATTTGGAGATAATATATTAATGTCAACTACAGTTTAATGTTGGGTTGTAATTCGCCTTGGACATGAAACGTGCAGATAAGTAGGAAGCTAAACAATGGAAGTATCTGTTCACGTCAAGAAGTGGATCTGAATCAGAACCCGGTCCTCTGTCGCTTACAACTGAGTGTGATTTTTGGAAGCAAACGACACATGAACCTCACATGAACCATTATTGCACATTGGCAAATTACAACCGGTCAAATGACAATTGCACACCTAATCGAAGTCTAAATAATGAGGATTTGCATGACACCATATTAGATTTTCATCCATACATAAACAGATTTACAAGAATCTCAACGTCCCGTGTGATAAATAGTCCTGTATTACTTTAAATGAAGCCTTAATTTGTACAAAACCATCATCAATCGTGGTCTATTGCCCGCGGAACTTTTATAGATTCTACTCTGATGTTTCAAAATCGTATAAAATACATAAAATATATACACAATGATCATATCATATCCAACATACAACATCTACAAGAATGCTGGTTCTTGTTTGGACATTATGGAAAAACCTAGAAGATAACTGTGTGGTAACCTTTTAAAAACTCTTAAATACAGCAATGGTGACGGAAATGCTGTAAATACTGACTAGCTAATTTTATGAGTAACCTTTCATAAACGTTTATATCCACCGCACTAGTACAGTAGAAAATAGTTGTCGATAAAAAAATGCAAAACACAGATAAACACGAAAAACACTGACTGACAAAAAAAGACTTAGATGACGGCCGGTGAGACGGTGGAGAGACGAACTAGACGACTACTGGAAGGGAACCATCTGGCTGATGATAGCGCAAGATAGGCAGATGTGGAAG
>CBDHHR010000809.1:7500-10340 GCA_965263245.1 Metamycoplasmataceae bacterium
TGTTTGGTTTTGCTTGTTCGTGTCTCTTTTAAAAACCATTTACAAATTATCTTAGTTAACAAAGACAAAGTGCATAATCTTGAAATACGCGAATAATTCTTCGAAATAAAGAAGAATGCAAAACACGGTAACAATGTTGGGAGGACTGGTTTCACGTTATGCCTACGTATCTGACCCTACACGTTACTAGTATTAATTACTTAATACGTACGTCTCTTTTCGCGATTTTCAGCATCTGCAAATAAATAAATATAACTCAGTAGAGTTTACACATTGTTAAGTCATGAACGTATATTTACCCACACATATCACACATTTTGCTACATATGTAGGACAGATTACCATAGTCTAGCATTCTAAACTAAATCTGCGGTGCGAATGAAATATTTCTTTTAAAACAAATCCTCGCTATTGGTTTTTCAAACGTCTCTTGGAAGGAAGTTTAAGAAAAGCTACATTCAGAAGAATGTGTAATATTTGAGATAATTTCCTTAACGTCACATTATATAAACTGTACAACTGTCACTGGTCCGAGCCAATCAAATTGTAGGCAATGTTCACAATGCGTGCGAACTCAGGTCACTCACAACGGACGGATAAACAATAATGTTTAATAAATAACTAGATACGCCAGGTAGGTAAAGTGGACAGTGAACGACGTAGATATATAAGTTCAATAGAACTACGCGTATTTTTATTTCAACCATATCTATCATAATGATTGTGAATAAATATGACAGATTCGCTTCACGGACAAGGAAGTCGTAGTGTAAATTCAAACCACCGACGTCCAAGTAATTTGGTTATGCACTTAAAATGAACCACTAAACGCGCTACGATTCGAATTAGACGTATTAGACTTGAATCTCTAAGTTTACGATGTAAAATGCCTGATGGCATATTGCTATGTTAATGAGAAACCAAAATCGCTGCGTTATTCAACCATATGATATTCACCTGACATAACATCGCGGTACTCTTCCTTCATCGATAGATCGGGTCCCTCCTGTAAATTATACATTATATGAATATCGACAACATATAATTGTTGTGACTTTCAAACTGATATGCATTTATATGTTGTAAATGTCAATATGTTTAATCAGCCAAATTCTTAAATAACATCGATACATAGTTTCAGCGTGAACATGTTTCAGACGTTACAATTTTGCAGTCTAGCTAGAAAGTAAAACCATACAGTGTTGTTGTGAATATTCAAGTTTGGACCTTTGGTAGATCACTAGTCTCGCTTAACCGACTGTCTCTCGGCTGCGTAACTTCGTCGATACGACAGTCTGGTGTTATTGCCGGCTTTTGAATGTTTTCCGTGTGGGGCAAAACAATGCTGTCTCTTCACGGATACAGGCAAATCCTGCTGTAATTCCTATTTTATAAACAACTGCAAATTTGTATTTCTATTTATTTTGTGATAGTATAATTTTAATTTTGAGTTGTTTTATAATACTGCATTATCTGATAAAATGTAGCGTTATTTAGTTTGTTATTTCAAATTCGGTGTGATAACCAATCAGCGCCTGTAGCCTAATATGGCGTAAGACGGCCCTGTCGGTTACATCGGCAACCCACTAATATCCCAGGTGGAGTTGAGGAGGCTGAAAAGTGCTGCCACCTCACGGAGTCTGGTTAATCGAGGCTAGTGGATCACTAGAAACTGACCTTGGTCAGCGAGTAAACAAATGAAGTTTGTATGCGTATCAGATGACACTCATTTACAGTGACGAACACAATATGTTATTGCTATCGAAGGTCCAATTAAAAAAATAAAATGTAAACTTGTACATACAAAACACACAAATAGGGAGTACATAAACAAATAGGATGACATAACACTGGTGTCCCATGTGGTCCTTATACAATGACGTACTGATGCATGCCATACATATATTAATATACTATAACAAAACAACATATTTAAATAGCAATAATAAAATAGTTAGCTTTTATCACAGCGTATCACTACTTGATATTATTAGTATGACACCATTATTTAATCAGTACACGCATATTTGTTATTACAACGTATAGCTATTTACATATTTGTACACACCCGTGTACATACCTCTGAACCGGAAAGCCGTCCCGGACTTGATGGTGTTAAAATAAAGTTGTATTATTATTTATTATATCAAGGTCATATAATATGTACTCTCTGTCATGGCGCGAATCACTCCTAGACAATATAAAGGGCAACTGATAATCTCGTTACTTACAGCATCGACAGCCCAAACTGCCACCATCGCAAGGATGAAGAACACAGGGAGTATGACGAAACGCATCGTCTCGTCGCAGTAACTCTGCAATGGGACGCATAGCAATCGTACATACTTGTTTGCCGAAAAGCTACTTTTGGAAACAAAAGCTATCAAATTTTGCTCTGTCATAACTATACTAGGTACAACAAACAATGTTTAAAGCTTTGTCCTATGTCATCGTTATGTTTTCAAAATAAAAACGCATTATTTTATTGTACTACGTCAAAATAGTTGACATCGGGCCAACGTTGGAACAGTAACATAATACTATTAGCAACACATGACTAGGCTCATAATAAGGTAGTCTTCTTCTGCAAAAATAAGCGTATATCTACTTACCAGTTTCGGCGATACGAATGTCTCCTTGAAGATCTGAGTTGTGCTCTTTCGACGTCAGAGTTCGTCTTTATTTAGGAAACAAAATCGTTTGTTTTGCGGTGACTACGTGTTTAGTGTCACGGAGACCGAATACTACGTGTTTAGTGTCACGGAGAGTTACGACAAATTACCAAATGGCCGCAATGCTTAATGTTAGTACGCACGGTATGTTTTCGTATTTTTTTTAGA
>CBDHHR010000810.1:0-9893 GCA_965263245.1 Metamycoplasmataceae bacterium
AGGCTGATGTGACACACTGTGACTCCACAGGCTGATGTGACACACTGTGACTCCACAGGGTGATGTGACACACTGTGGCTCCACAGGGTGAAGTGACACACTGTGGCTCCACAGGCTGATGTGACACACTGTGGCTCCACATGGTGAAGTGACACACTGTGGCTCCACAGGCTGATGTGACACACTGTGACTCCACAGGCTGATGTGACACACTGTGACTCCACAGGCTGATGTGACACACTGTGACTCCACAGGGTGAAGTGACACACTGTGGCTCCACAGGCTGATGTGACACACTGTGGCTCCACATGGTGAAGTGACACACTGTGGCTCCACAGGGTGATGTGACACACTGTGGCTCCACAGGCTGATGTGACACACTGTGACTCCACAGGGTGAAGTGACACACTGTGGCTCCACAGGCTGATGTGACACACTGTGGCTCCACATGGTGAAGTGACACACTGTGGCTCCACAGGCTGGTGTGACACACTGTGGCTCCACATAGTGAAGTGACACACTGTGACTCCACAGGGTGACGTGACACACTGTGACTCCACAGGGTGACGTGACACTGTGACTCCACAGGGTGACGTGACACACTGTGACTCCACAGGGTGACGTGACACACTGTGACTCCACAGGCTGACGTGACACACTGTGGCTCCACAGGGTGACGTGACACACTGTGACTCCACAGGGGTAACTTGACACACTGTCACTCCACAGGGTGATGTGACACACTGTGGCTCCACAGAGTGACGGGACACACTGTGGCTCCACAGGGTGATGTGACACACTGTGACTCCACAGAGTGACGGGACACACTGTGGCTTCACAGGGTGATGTGACACACTGTGGCTCCACAGAGTGACGGGACACACTGTGGCTCCACAGGGTGATGTGACACACTGTGGCTCCACAGAGTGACGGGACACACTGTGGCTTCACAGGGTGATGTGACACACTGTGGCTCCAGAGGGTGATGTGACACACTGTGGCTCCACAGGGTGATGTGACACACTGTGACTCCACAGGGTGATGTGACACACTGTGACTCCACAGGGTGATGTGACACACTGTGACTCCACAGGGTGATGTGACACACTGTGGCTCCACAGGGTGATGTGACACACTGTGACTCCACAGGGTGATGTGACACACTGTGACTCCACAGGGTGACGTGACACACTGTGACTCCACAGGGTGATGTGACACACTGTGACTCCACAGGGTGACGTGACACACTGTGACTCCACAGGGTGACATGACACACTGTGACTCCACAGGGTGATGTGACACACTGTGACTCCACAGGGTGATGTGACACACTGTGACTCCACAGGGTGATGTGACACACTGTGACTCCACAGGGCGACGTGACACACTGTGACTCCACAGGGTGATGTGACACACTGTGACTCCACAGGGTGATGTGACACACTGTGACTCCACAGGGTGATGTGACACACTGTGACTCCACAGGCTGATGTGATACACTGTGACTCCACAGGGTGATGTGACACACTGTGACTCCACAGGGTGATGTGACACACTGTGACTCCACAGGGTGATGTGACACACTGTGACTCCACAGGGTGATGTGACACACTGTGACTCCACAGGCTGATGTGACACACTGTGGCTCCACAGGGTGATGTGACACACTGTGGCTCCACAGGGTGATGTGACACACTGTGGCTCCACAGGGTGATGTGACACACTGTGACTCCACAGGGTGATGTGACACACTGTGACTCCACAGGGTGATGTGACACACTGTGACTCCACAGGGTGATGTGACACACTGTGGCTCCACAGGGTGATGTGACACACTGTGGCTCCACAGGGTGATGTGACACACTGTGGCTCCACAGGGTATTGTGACGAGTTCCGACAAAATGCACTACAGTTTGATGTGGTAAAATTAAGAAATTCTGAATAATCAATGTCATAAATAAAGGTTGTTTATTAAATTATTTAACTGAATATAATGAATACAATAAGTAAGGCAAAATAAATACAATAAAACAAACAAAAGTAAATACAAATAAGTTAAGAACAAAACAAAAGGAATTAAATCATGCACATAAAAACACAAGATTTGTCAATTTTCATAGGAATTGACTAATCTCGTAACAATGGTAACCACGTTATTTAGTTATTTCTAACTATTTCTACTATTAATACTCATCCACGAGCCCCCAGTGCCCAAAGGTGACTGAGTTATAAACATTTCCAAACAACAGCCAAATTAGAAGCTGAGGTTGGGAGATGAAAGTGCTGGGAGATGAAAGCGTTGGGAGATGAAGGTGTTGGGGGATGAAGGTGTTTGGAGATGAAGGTGTTGGGAGATGAAAGTGTTGGGAGATGAAGGTATTGGGATATGAAAGTGATAGGAGATGAAGGTGTTGGGAGATGAAGGTGTTGAGAGTCGAAGGTGTTGAGAGATGAAGGTGTTGGGAGATGAAAGTGATGGGAGATGAAGGTGTTGGGAGATGAAGGCGTTGGGAGATGAGTGTTGGGAGATGAAGGTGTTGGGAGATGAAGGTGTTGGGATATGAAAGTGATAGGAGATGAAGGTGTTGGGAGATGAAGGTGTTGAGAGTCAAAGGTGTTGAGAGATGAAGGTGTTGAGAGATGAAGGTGTTGGGAGATGAAGGTGTTTGAAGATGAAATGTTGGAAGATGAAGGTGTTGGGAGATGAAGGTGTTGGAAGATGAAGGTGTTGGGAGATGAAGGTGTTGGGAGATGAAGGTGTTGGGAGATGGTGTTGGAAGATGAAGGTGTTGGGAGATGAAGGGGTTGGAAGATGAAGGTGTTGGGAGATGAAGGTGTTGGGAGATGGTGTTGGAAGATGAAGGTGTTGGGAGATGAAGGGGTTGGAAGATGAAGGTGTTGAGAGATGAAGGTGTTGAGAGATGAAGGTGTTGGGAGATGAAGGTGTTTGAAGATGAAATGTTGGAAGATGAAGGTGTTGGGAGATGAAGGTGTTGGAAGATGAAGGTGTTGGGAGATGAAGGTGTTGGGAGATGGTGTTGGAAGATGAAGGTGTTGGGAGATGAAGGGGTTGGAAGATGAAGGTGTTGGGAGATGAAGGTGTTGGAAGATGAAGGTGCCTCCTGGAAGTGTAAACACATTAGGCACTGCCCCAGCTGAAGGTGGCAGTGAAGAAGGAAATCTGCTGTAGGTGAGGGGGTTAGGGGGTCAGGGGGTTACCTACCCCAGGGTTGAAAGTATGCTGGGTGAAGGGGTCTACCCCAATGTTAACAACAGTGTGCGCTGTGTGTGAAAGGGGCTATCACCACAGATGATGGTATTAATTCCAGCATGGCTTAATGCTTCCCAGATACATCAAATGTCTCTGGGAAGCATTAAGCCATATGTTTTGATGACAAATATACGAGGGGCAAGGCATAGAACCCTTTGAACTGGACACATCACTGCTCAGTATGTGTACATACATTCATAAAAATACAGTTTTATCACATAAATAATTCATAAAAAGGGAAGGATCACACACAATCTATTTTTAACACTAACATTACATTTGTGTGGTTGTGTTTGTTGTTTCCAGAGCACCTTGAAAGGGGTGTGTGTGTTCCCATGGCACTGAATGGCGATGCATGACATTTAAAGGAGAGAGGACCCGTCTAACCATAAATGTCGCTGAGTAATGTGCCACATATTATGCCTGACATGCCCATAAACCACACAGGAAAAAGTCGTGTGACAGTGTGAGGTGTCAAGTGATACTATGACCCAGAGAAACCATCCTCAAGGCCTGCAGACAAGCCCAGACATTTATCTGAAAAACTGAATAACATGGGTGGAAACCATTACTGTTATATGAGGCAGGGTGAAGGGAAGGCTATCTGGGTACACCCAGGGTTCATCCAACCCAGTGGGATGGAGAGAACAGGGAGGGTCAGCTGACTAATGACCCATTAGGCTGTCCCATTACTCCCAGTCTGGAATTACATCATAGGGAGAGGGAAGAAGGAGAGGTCACTGGGTCAGCCAGTCTGGGGGAAACACACTCCGGACACATCACAGGGTGTATGAAATAGGGACAGGGAGAAATAAGAATCTCAGTTACCCTACAACCAAACCACCCCACTAATACATGCCACAAGCCAGGCATGGCAAGCAGCTAAATAAATCTTCCCCGAGACACCCTGTTGGGGTATTTAGGGTCAGATGGTTACTCAGCACTGGTTCGAAATTCCGGAGGTGTGTTAATCAATTAACGACAGCCACTGAGGAGGGCTGGATGGAATGTACTGGGGGGGGGTTCTCAATGGCCACTGCTTCAAACTCTCGCCCATGTGGCTATTTCCTGATCCACAGGCAGAAGTGGAGCAGATATATTATGCTAGCGTGTGTGCAGGTATGCATGCTAGCTCTTTATTCTCATATTTATACAGACAATGTACACATGCATAGAAATATATGTGACCACCTGCTGAATATGCAGTTAACATGCACTGACTCATGCACACTGCACACATACTCATAAGTTACACACACACATGCGCGCACACGCACGCATGCATGCACACACACACACGCACACACATGCACACATCCATGCATACACCTGCACACACCACATACACACACCACATACACACACACACACACACACACACACACACACACACACACGCCACACACACACAGACCACACACACACAGACCACACACTCACACACACCTCACTCAACACACCACAAATAGACACCACACTCACATACACATGCATAACACACACAACACACAACACACTCACACCACTCACACCACTCACACAACACACACACACAACACACACACAACACACACACAACACACACACAACACACACACACACACACACACACACACACACACATGTCTACCAAAGATGTGTAACATTCTTGGCAGTCAAAACAAACTCAAAAAGCACACTTCTGCTGCAGATTCTGATAAAACCACCAAACTAAGAAATAAGTAATTAAGTCACAGGAAAAATGCGTTCAGATTTTGCATTGCTCATGCCAGAACTTGGACCACGACCAGTGCTTTTGTGCGTTAAGTTTGACAAATGTGTGTTTGGTCAGTGGTCGCCCACATGCTCCTTTGTGCAACTATCACATCTCCACCTGCATCTCTCTACATCTGTCTCTTTGTTTGAGTTGCGTCTTTTTTATCTGTCACCTGCAGCCCATCACACTGGAGACACGCTGGCTTAGTTTCTCTCGACAGTTTGAAGAATGGCTTCCCAACAACAGGAACCAGATAATAAACAAGTTAACTTCACATAAACAATGAAATCAAGTAACATATTCAACTCATAACAGGGATTTAACATGAACAACATAACTATAACTATAACTATAACTATATATATATATATATATATATATATATATATATATATATATATATATATATATATATATATATATATATATATATATATATATATCTGAATATCACTGAAAATTAGATATCTGAATATCACAGAATACTGAAAAGAATTCAATTAATGTTGAAATGGATGGTACATACCTAACCTATTGACAATTACTGCTTTATGCAGCCTGTTTGAAAATAAGTGCCTATAGATTATGATAATTTATGAAACTATTAAATAGTACACTTTTGTATCTATGGGATGAATCTTTGCAGGTATGGTTTTTAAAGCTTCTATAAATTAAGTTTACAAGTGTACCCTGTTCACATATATTAGTAACCTTCTGTTGATTAACCAAACATCTGCAATCAATTAAAGCCCCTCTTGTAACTTCTCAAATAAATAACTTGACACATTTACACGATTCAAATTTTGTGTACAAAACACATGACAATGAGACTTCCATCCGTGATACATTATTACTCTACAATGAAGTGTAGATATAAATCTTCCTGTTTCCTGGCAGAGTGAGGAAAATACCCCTTCCAGTGAACCACCCACCCTCATTAACCTCCAATTCACCCCTAACCAATTAACCCGGAGGGCGAATCGGTCCCTGACCTGAGGCTACCTTCCAGCTGGCCGGTAAGCCAAGATAGCAACAGTTCGCCAGTGACAATATTTCATGTGACACCGACTGACCACCATTAGTCAGGGCTGTGTCTACCATCACAGGGCTGCCGTTGCATTGCGGCCCCCTGTGACTGAGACACAAACAAGATGACACGGCCATCTCGAGCCTGGAATATTCCATGCACTTTTTATCTGTTTTGACAACAGTCATCAAACAAAATTACTAGGGGAGGGTTCAAAGATTACAAGAATTTTTTCAATATTGTGTACCGAAATATAAGGAGGAAGCAGGAATATAATATAAGGTACTTCATACATCTGATTTTCACAAAATTATTTTTAAACAATCCGAGTGATATCATCGAATGGACAACATTTATTGATTTGAATTACTGCAAAATGTTACACTGTTATGCTAATTATACATAATAATACTATTATAATAATTACACATTGGTCTCGTACCAATATCTACAGTAAGAGTGTGATTACAAAGATCAGACCTGGTCAAAAATGTAATGTTGGGTGATTACAACTCACTAAAATGTGACCACTGGGAACTGCTGTTGAACAGTGCTGACACCTGGTGAATGCTGACACAGTTAATCAACAGGATGCCACATGAAAACAATTAACAATAACAGTAAATTTATCTTTTTGCTAACAGACCATGTTATATTGTAATTAAAACATGTCCACGGAGTCTAAAACTGAGTGACATGTCATTCACATTTCACTGGTCATAACAGGTTGATGTCTTCAATGTGTTCAATAAGTCAAACAACGTGTTTTACAATGAGACTGGCGACTGGAGTTATCTCATCATGTGAAACTTCATAATACAGTGTAGCAGTAACACAGGTGAGGGGTTAACTCAAGATGTAGTAAGGGTAGAAACTTAACTTCTGGAACCATAACAAAAAGGTACCAAAAGAAAATGAAACACCAAAATGATTGATGTAATCTGTTATAATACCGAAATATTCTTCCACCTGACACCATTAATATGCACGTACGCACGCACGCACGCACGCACGCATGCACGCACGCAAGCACGCACGTACGCACATACACACAGAGATAAACATGATAATTCTCTGGAATGACCTTTGTTATGGAAGTTAATAATTGGAAATGTTTTTGTAATGTCAATGCAATTCATCTGAAACGCCCCAGCTGATCGATGGTACTTGTGAAAATGATAACTAAACATAAAGATAATTATTACTTTTCCTTCAAAGGATTGTAGACTAATTAAGCACCAAAAGTGTGGCCCATAGATGTAAGTAAGAGGTTATGATACACATGTTAGCTCAACAATAGTTAGATTGTATAAATCTAAAGGCTTTGCATAATCTTTCTTATATAGAAAATAGTTGTCTCCATATGCTGTGTTGGGATAACTTACCTACTACCCACTGTCTAGTAACTTACTTGACCAGTGTGAGATTCCTCAAAAAGCAGTAGAGAAATAGAGATTAGAAGATAATTCATAAACATTTCCTTTGAAAAGGGGATTTGTTCAGTTCTTGATACTTGTCAGTTTCCTTGGCCATTTGCCAACTGCACTTGACTACACTGAATGACCTTGTCAAGTACTCAGGTAGATGGGGACCACTAAGTACAATGGTGCCACCTAGTGAAAGGAGATGGAACTATGCAATACACTTAATGTCCCTCAGGGCTTCAGTGGACTATGCACTAACATTTAGTTAATTGTTATAATCATTTACATAATATGAACCATCACATAAAAATAAGACCTAGAAGTGAACCCCAAAAAGGAGATTGGCCACAAAAATGTGACAAACAAATATCAACCCAAATAAATCTGAGGCTCTTTTACAAAGCCTCCTGTCAGGTGCAGTATAATGTTCAGCAGTTCTTGCACATTAATTGTTTTGTGGTGTCTTTAAAGTTGACACTTACACTCGACTCTCCTTAATGTCATTGTGTGTTTACACTTAAGGTCTGCGTGCTCCTCAAGACATGATTTATATCTATTTATCAAGTGTGAAAAAATGTGAAACTATGTATCTAAATCAGGATGTTGACTGTTGAGTGAGAAAGAGTCAATGAGTGTGTGTACATACTACATATGCACAGCAACTAAGTGCTCTTAAAGATTGATTGTCTATTGGCACAAGCACAATTATCACATTATCAGGACAACACATCCTCCTAAGCCACGGCCGTTTGCCATGTAAGCTATAGCCCTAGCAAATCCCCTATGAAAAGTTTGTGATTTTAGCCAAGTCGAACTAGTTTATTGTCTTCAGCAGTTGTGACACCTCATCCGTGAGAACAGCACTAATACCAGCCCCAATCTGAACATAAATACACAATTTCTCGGAATTCCAGTATAGTGATCCATCCATTCAACCACTCAAGCGGCTGAATGGTTTTGTGTATTCAAATATTTGCTTCTACATATGAAACACTGCTTCTAACACGAACAGTGTGTGGCTGAAATCACCCACGATTATTACTTGACTGGAGGCCATATACTTCTTGTGGGCGATTACACTGGTGGATGTTAGAAAAGGTTTTGAAAGAGATGTACCAGGACCCAGGGGTAGAAATGAGCTGGAGTCAGACCACATTTGCATTTTCCATAGGCGACCATTATAACGTTTCCTTCATTTCCTACTAATCTTGATGACCTCCGTTATTGACAATTTCACAGCATATTTACCCTCCATAGACAGAAGTTCTGTGAAGAATACCTCAGGCTCCCACAAACTTCTCTCAAACCTTACATCCCACCATTTCTGCTTGAACCACCCACGGATTGCCCCTGATTACACCACCAAGCAAAATGACAACTGTATTAATACGCAGAAATGCACCGACTGACAGCTGTCGTAATTTGACAGCTCTGATGCCACGCTGCACGAAAACATCATTTCTAATCACTCCACACTACATATGTGCTCACAGAAATTCAGACAACCTGCATAATGCTGCTTTTAAAGGGTACTCTTTGGTCGGGGAATGGTGGATGAGCACCTTATTGTGGTCTGACATCAGCTGGTACTGATGTAATCCGACACAGTGACCCGTGACACATGAACCTGGAACAGCCTCTTGTCAGTGCTGTTGTTAGTACAATGTAGTATTTGAATCTGAATGGGACACGTCGTAAGGAGCCAATATTGGTTATTATATACGACGGGTGTGTGTGCGCATGTTATTGAGTGTTTGAGCCGCAGATCAGGCGGCTGAAATCAGTTATGGTTTCAGCTTGGAGTCGTTAAGTTGGTTCCAATCAACTATTGTTTAAAAAAAATGAATTTTTAAATTGTTCAGTGTGAGCTGTAATTGTTCTGTGTGGTGTTGTTACATGTTAGTTGTTGCACGAAATTTGAGGATACATGGTCTGGGAAGTGTTTAGGCTGAATGTGTCTACTGTTTGTTTTTTGAGGCCGGAAGAATGTTTCAGTGGGGAGAGATAGATCCAGAGTTTGGTACATACATTTTAGTCTTTCGTTTTTAAGGAGAAAGACTACCTAGGGCAGCTGTAAAAGAAGCAGATGTCAGCAAATAATTTATATCACTGACGGTCTAGACGCAATGGATAAGGACAACAAATGTGGCACCGATTGAAAACAAATGTGATGAATGGAATGTCAGGTCACATGACCTGTTGCAGCAACAGTCACATGATTCATAGATATTTGAATATTTCTGGAACAGATTAGGACAAAACACCTACATATAACAGCAGGATATCTTTACGAAAAAATGTAATGATAAGTGTGTTAAATTGTTGCTGTACCATGTGATGTGATAAACAGTCGCATACTGGTGATGACGGGGTCATTTCAAAAATATTAATGGTGTGCGTCATAGCACAAAAACA
>CBDHHR010000811.1:0-4929 GCA_965263245.1 Metamycoplasmataceae bacterium
GCGCGTGCGTACGTATGTGATTGCGTGTGAGCGTGTGTGTGTGTGTGTGTGTGTGTGTGTGTGTGTGTGTGTGTGTGTGTGTGTGTGTGTGTGTGTGTGTGTGTGTGCGCGCATGTGTGTGTGTGTGTGTGTGTGTGTGTGTGTGTGTGTGTGTGTGGTGTGTCTGTGTGGTGTGTCTGTGTGGTGTGTGTGTGTGTGTGTGTGTGTGTGTGTCTGTGGTGTGTGTGTGTGTGTGTGTGTGTGTGTGTGTGTGTGTGTGTGTGTGTGTGTGTGTGTGTGTGCGCATGTGTGATTGTGTGTGAGCGTGTGTGTGTGAGCATGTGTGAGCGTGTGTGAGCGTGTGTGTGTGTGTGTGTGTGTGTGTGTGTGTGTGTGTGTGTACGTGCATGCATATGCATGCATATATGCATGTCTGTGCATTCATGCATGTCTGTGTCCCTACATGCACTAGTCTGAACATCTGACAGTGCATGTGCCATCATGCATGTTTGTGTAAGACAAAAAGTTGCATGCATCATATTTGACAAGTTCAACTGTTTTGTGATGAAAAGAATATTTGCGTCGTCATGCCTGACTGCACATGGCTACAAACCGTGACGCTGGACCAGGTAAACACACACCTGTGTTGTTGATTACAATCGAAAGAGCAAATGTCACCACTGAGTGCCACTGACACACATTGCTACAAATGTCACCACTGAGTGCCACTGACACACACTGCTACAAATGTCACCACTGAGTGCCACTGATGCACACTGTTACAAATGTCACCACTGAGTGCCACTGACACACACTGCTACAAATGTCACCACTGAGTGCCACTGACGCACACTGTTACAAATGTCACCACTGAGTGCCACTGACACACTGCTACAAATGTCACCACTGAGTGCCATCGACACCACTGCTACAAATGTCACCACTGAGTGCCAATGATGCACACTGCTACAAATGTCACCACTGAGTGCCACTGACGCACACTGCTACAAATGTCACCACTGAGTGCCACTGATACACACTGCTACAAATGTCACCACTGAGTGCCACTGATGCACACTGCTACAAATGTCACCACTGAGTGCCACTGATACACACTGCTACAAATGTCACCACTGAGTGCCACTGATGCACACTGCTACAAATGTCACCACTGAGTGCCACTGATGCACACTGCTACAAATGTCACCACTGAGTGCCACTGATACACACATTGCTACAAATGTCACCACTGAGTGCCACCAACACCACTGCTACAAATGTCACCACTGAGTGCCACCAACACCACTGCTACAAATGTCACCACTGAGTGCCACTGATGCACACTGCTACAAATGTCACCACTGAGTGCCACTGATGCACACTGCTACAAATGTCACCACTGAGTGCTACTGACACACATTGCTACAAATGTCACCACTGAGTGCTACTGACACACATTGCTACAAATGTCACCACTGAGTGCTACTGACACACATTGCTACAAATGTCACCACTGAGTGCCACCAACACCACTGCTACAAATGTCACCACTGAGTGCCACTGACACACACTGCTACAAACAGGGCACTTGGAATTCCTTCACACGTCTCATACATTACAAATGTCATTAGTTTATGGTGGATTTCAATCTTATCATTTTCTGTTGTTATCACATGCCTTTATGTATGTGTTTTTATGTGTTTGTGGTGTATGTGTGGTGTGTGTATATGTGTGTATGCGTGTATGTGTGCACGTTTATGCTTAAGAATGTCTACGTATGTGCAAATGCTAATTTTCCTAGTTGTTTCCAGTCCAAACACATTTTCACTGAAACAAGTGAATGTACATATCAAGCTTCAGGTGACACATAAAAAGTATCATAAGCACATCTGTTTAGCTAGCAATCGTGTTTGCCTACAGATAGATATAAAAGACAGTTAAACGTCTTAAGCATAAGGTTTACCGTTACTGTGCATTCAGTCATGATTTAAGCATAATGAATCATGACTGAATGCACAGTAATGGTAATAGCCAATAACTGAATAAAACCAAGGACTATCATCACAAGTATAGTGACAACAGGGTGCCATAAATGTTTGCTGCAAATACCCAAATATCACCAAGAACTACTGCAATGACAGGGTGCCCACAAATGTTTGCTGTGCGTCTTTGAACTGCCTGATAAAAAATCCGCCAACAATGCAACAATGCCGCCACTTTGCAGGGGACAATATTTCATTGCCAGGCAGTTACACGCCTCCAGTGTAACAGTATATCATGCTGAGACCTGCATGTTACCTCATTTATGGTGTGGAAGAGAATAGCGCCATTGTTGTCATTTGTGTGAAATTCTGCAGGTATGCAGGTCACGATGATAAGTCAGATACATACATAATGATTCTTCATGGGACACAAAACGTATAATAAAAGGCAGACATTTTAATTTTGGAACACGAAACTAGTCACAATATAGCAGCTTTCTGCATAAGTAAATTGCTAAGTAGAGCCCATTATCAACTTTGTAGGGCCAATTAGAACACTTTATTTACTTCATTCATCACTTCCTTGCAACTAGTTTTATGGTGATCATTGAAAGCAGTGGACAGTAACAGATGTTCCAATGTAGCTGTTCAAGAACTTGTCAGTCTCTCACAGTCTATATATAAATCAACAGTTCAACTGGCATTGGTTTGTTTGAGAAAACAATCCAGACTGTGGCCATCAATGGCAGTGATTGCAGCTATGAATTAACAACAATTATACAGGGTAAGTTTTGCCAGTCACATATTTTTTGGTAGATACACGCATGTAAACTCACACACAAACACCTTGACCAGAAATAAACTACAAACACACCTGTGACATACATTTTCAAAGCATCAGTTTTAACTGACAATATCTATGAGTTTGGATGACGTTTTTGTCCCGTTTTTACCCATCCACCACTTATCCAGTGATATTTCTACCCATCAAAAATGGGTTTTACCCATCCAAATGATGGGTGAGTGGGTATCTACATAAAGCTATGCTTCCATGCAAGCTGTCCACAGGTGGTTACAAGTCACCCTGTGAGTAATTCAAGACAGGGTAAAACAGTATTTCTGGGTCTGACGCCACGAGAGGCTAGTGAGGTTATCCCAGGGGCACCAGTACTGAGAAAAACCCATTTTTACCAGATCTAGACCCAAAACAGTTATAGACCCGTTTAGGGAGTTGGGTTATTATCACATCATCTCAAGAAATGGGCCTGTGACTGTGAACGCTGCAAGCTATACACATTGCTAACTTATGTCCCATAAGTCAGTATATCCACACGTTGTTAGAAATGTTGTCTTACGTCCCAGTCTGTGTTGGTCACTGTCAATGTCCATTAATCAAAAAAACTGTCAACCTCTAAAAGAAATAATTTTCTCTAATTTAGTTTTTAGTAATTTTTTTTATAATAACATCTTAATTTATTTTCAATTACTTCCTGGTAGTTATCTCTGCAATAAGGGAGATTGGATTGAATATTTCAAACATGGTGAAGTATACATAAGTACCAAAACAAGTAGAAAATAATATATATTTATGAAGATTAATTAAGCCATGACAGAACCATGCAATATATATATATATATATATAATTATATATATATACACACACACAGGGGTAGAACTTCGGCATTTATTTTACTAGACAGCGGGACTAGTAAAGTCTAAAGTTTACTAGTCCGCCAAAAGGTTTATATGTCCAGCAAAACATAAAAACCCAAATTTAAGTTTTTAGTTGATTTAAAACTAAAAACAGTATAAATTGCAACCCCGGTAAACTAACAATGCATTTTTCATAAAGGTAACAAAGAAATAATACAGAAATATCAAACGTAATTAATGAAAAAGTAAAGATATGGTCTGTATTAATAATAATTATGCGATTGAAAAAGAACGTCAATTGCACTCATTGCCCCGTAGTACCACCATACATACCATTATGAATTTTCCATAATCATTCTGGAAATTTACCTCACATTACGGTGTTATGAAAACTGCTCTACTGGACTGTATTAATGAAAATATAAATATCATACTAGAAAATTATAGACATAAAAAACCGTCCATCTGACAAATAATGCCCAGACAAGTTCACAGCTGGTGTCCACTGGCCATGCCTAAGAAAATGTAATTAATCAGTAAATGAAGCTGCTGTAGCCAGTTGCTCACTGGCACTACTGGATTCAGTTACATTCCCCCAGCCTGTGGATGGGTTAGGGTCATTGTGACTACAAACACTTGATTGGTGGGTAGTGGGGTGGGGTGGATGATACTAGACAACCAGACTAGTTATTAGGCAGGTTTACTAGTCAGCCCTTATCTTTACTAGTGTATGGACTAGTGGACTAGTAGGTAGTTCTACCCCTGATATATATATATATATATATATATATATATATATATATATATATATATATATATATAAATAAAGATTAATTAAGTCCTGACAGAACCATGTGAAGTGAAGAGAAGACACTAAAAAGAATACAGACCTTCATCAACAAATGCCTGCGCAGAACCTGCTCAGGATGGCCACGGACAGAAAACAGTGGCGTTCCTTGGTCGATGGCCTATGCTCCCAGCGAGCAAACAGGCATAAGTAAGTAAGAACCATTCTAACTATTTATCAAAGCATGTCAGCTTTACGGGAAAGGGTGGCCCAAAAGGTCAAGAGGAAATGTCCTTAAGGAACATCACAAACCAGACACGAGAAAGCACTGATTCTCCCAGAGGATCGTGGGAGATATTTCCCAAGGATCATGGGAAATCTGAACAGCCATTCACTCAAATTCAGCCACTAAATGCCAGACCCTCCTGGCCTTCAAAATGCACCTACATCAAAATGCACCCAGACATCACATGGAGTCTCAGTGCTGTACACAGTAAGAATTGTGAACTTATGCAAAATGTGCAACC
>CBDHHR010000812.1:0-2500 GCA_965263245.1 Metamycoplasmataceae bacterium
GTATTTCTTCGACGCGCAATAAACTACACATGCAGACTCGTCTCCGTGTCTGTTTTCCGCGCGTCGCACGAGATGAAGCCGATGTCTGAATATCGGATCGTATTCGCAGATCGCTCGGCGGCCGCCACCCCGCGTTATTGGCCTATCAGGATTAGCCGGGCTTTAATGCTAGCGTAGGGGCTCTACGTGAAGCACGATCTGGGTCCGTGGGCTTGTCGTGCAGCAGCTAAGTCTCCTAGAATCAAGTGAGAGAGGCAGAACGCGAGACTCGCACGCCACTTATTGCTAGGTAAGATTCGTACCTTGAAATCACACGGAGTGTAGCAGTGACCCGGGTGTGTGTTCCATGTCACCGTTGCGGATCTGCGGTTGATGTAGCTTTGTATCGTGCAGAGCTAAGTAGAAACACCTTCACGAAGTTCCCACGTTTGCAAGGATGTTGCCAGTTGATGAAGCCAAGATTGTACACATATGAAGCCACCAGGATATACTGTGCCATGATATCGGTGATTCGACACAAGCTGCATAGCATCTGTATATTTACTATGGATGTATGTTAGCAATACGTAATATTTACGGTGTCGTTATTCACCACAAAAATGAACCAAGTCTTGTGCTGTGTAAGCCCACAAGAAGGACATGTCTACTTCACATCGGGACAACATCTATAGAGAAGCAGTACCGAGTTCCGTGCGTAATGATTCATGTACATCCTGGGAACGCAATTAGGCAGGAAGCCGTGCGTAGCCTAATTCGAAAGCCTTAAGCTGATATTCGAATGTGACAATCTCCACGGCGGCCACTTTGCGACGCAGCGTTGCTTCGATTGCGGCACACAATGGACGTGGCGACTGGTGCTTGAATTATTGTTGTACTATATAATATGTAATTATTGCACAGGTGAAACTAATTTCACCAGGTGTCGTCGAAAGCCCACCATTGAGCTGGTGCTACGGATATACATCACACTATGGGTGACACTTGCTGGTTGACGTCTCACGTTCTCGGCGCCTTGGTGACAGTTCTAGCCCGAGTGTGTTACATCACGGCAGGTAGGTTGAATTAGGCGAGATGTGTAATAACAATTTTCGTTTCCTTTAAGTAAGACTGTACTTAAAGGTCGTGAGTGCGAGGACGTGTATGGTTATTGTTATTGTTAATTTTTATTTCATTGGTGCTCGTGTTTTGTATGATTGTTTCCGTTTCTCTCTCTCTCCGTCTGTCTATCTCTCACTCTCTCTCTCTCTCTCACTCTCTCTCTCTCTCTCTCTCTCTCTCTCTCTCTCTCTCTCTCTCTCTCTCTCTATCTCTCACTCTCTCTCTCTCTCCCTCTCACTCTCTCTCTCTCACTCTCACTCTCTCTCTCCCTCTCTCTCTCTCTCTCTCTCTCTCTCTCTCTCTCTTATCCACACTCTCTTTCTCCTATCTCTCCTTTCTCTCCTCTCTTTCTCTCTCTCTTTCTATCATTCTTCTTACTCTTTCTTCTCTCTGTGATCTCTCTCACACACGCAATCTCTCTCTCTTTCTCTCTCTATATAACTCTCTCTTCTCTGGTCTATCCTCCCTCATTCTCTCTCTCTATCTATCTATCTATCTACCTCTCTCTCTCTCTCTCTCTCTCTCTCTCTCTCTCTCTCTCTCTCTCTCTCTCTCTCTCTCTCTCTCTCTCTCTCTCTCTCTCTGTAGATCATGTTTCTTTGTTGTGGTGAAGTATTCGCTGTTGTCTCTGTGCCTGCATGCACGCGTCTACAACGACATTTGAACTTCATGTGTCACTTGGCACTTCGCCAGTTGTTCTCTGAGAAGACGTCAGCGGGTCAACGAGAATCCCTGAGTGTTCCATGGCGTCGTCTTGATAAACATGAATATGTGTGTGCACATGCCGGCAGTTATGGTTACGAAACATTAATAACAAATATATACTACCAAACTTAGCGGGAGAAGGCAAACTAGTATTCTTGAAGTAGCTTCATAATTAGAACAAAATAGGTTTATTTATTGTTTGTCTGTGTGAATATGCACCTAACTCCTTATTTTCATCCGAGTCTAGTCCGATTCCAATCAAAGCATACATTAAGAATTCAAATTACCTAAATTGTCTGCCCAGTGGTGTCTGTTAGCAAAATACGTGCTTAGCATGCTAGTCCGTGCACGCATGTCCATGTGTTGTAAACACCACTTGAGGTAACATATCGATCTACAACCATGAGTCTTAACCCAAATGTCACGTGTTACCATGCTGCCAGCGGGGTAGAAAAAACACTACGCTCAGGTCGTTAGGATGCTTCGTTTGCCATCTCAATAATCACCCAGTTAAGTATACGGCGTCTTTCCTCTTAAAGCACTGACTGTCAATGGCTCGCGACGAACAAAGGCTCCCACGTCGGAATGCAATGAAAAATAATCGATAAAATGTTGCCAGCCGTAAATAGATTCGTGCCAGGGTTTCAAGGATGGATTCAACACGCATTCGAATTCAGGCGCGGGCTGAAGTTTAGCG
>CBDHHR010000812.1:15000-20796 GCA_965263245.1 Metamycoplasmataceae bacterium
CGCGATGCTAGGGAGACATACATCACAGAAAGCACACACGAACGGTGGCTTTTAGTGTTCGCCTGCCTGTCTCGCGGCTTCTCTAATCGCATTTCCCTTGCAAAAAACGTCTCGACTCGACGTCGTGAGATAGGTCCCTAGGTGACATGACCCAGCGCGTGACTTCGTCCGCGCAACTCAAGCGTTCACAGTCAGTTCCACCCTGTGTTTACGCAAACCGTTTGAAGTCAAAACCCAATTTATTACGCCGAATACCCGCGAGTTCTCCGGAGCCCGGGCGAGGTGTTTTATCAAAAGGATACTCATTGATTACTATTCGCCCGGGTCTCTCGGTCCGTCTACTTTACTGAGCCACGTGTATTCCGGGCACATGGTGTGAGTGAGTGAGTGATTGAGTGAGTGAGTGAGTGAGTGAGTGAGTGAGTGAGTGAGTGAGTGAGTGAGGAGTGAGTGAGTGAGTGAGTGAGTGAGTGAGTGAGTGAGTGAGTGAGTGAGTGAGTGAGTGAGTGAGTGAGTGAGTGAGTGAGTGAGTGAGTGAGTGAGTGAGTGAGTGAGTGAGTGAGTGAGTGAGGGCGTAAATGAGTGAGTGAATGAGTGGGTGAGTAAGTAAGTGAGTGAGTACGTGAGTGAGTGAGTGAGTGAGTGCGTGACGTTTCTGTGTATACATGTTTGTTTGTGCGTACGTGTGTCTAAACGCGTGTGTACACATGCGTGCGTGGCTGAGCGTTTGTGTTCGTGCGTGTGTTCGGTCCGTGCGATTGTCGCTGCTGCTGCCCACATTATTGTAATGTGACACGTAGACGGACACTTGTCTCTCGCACCTCATTAAGCAATCCCACAAACACGCCTGTGTGATGTGCGACACCGGGTGAGACAACATACGTCACTTGACATGCCGGGCGTGCACGGCCGCCTGAGGACGACCATGCGCATGCGCGTGCACGCATGAGTATCATAACACGTCCAGAGTGTCGCCACACAAGAAATGTGTTTTCTTGACTGCATCTTGCAAAAGTTGTCCTACGATAATGACATTTCCCCCAGAGCTCTTCCTGGGCCTGCCAATTGTCTGCCCGAGGATGTCGTTATTTTGAGTGAGACAGTACCACACCGACAAAGGAAGTGATGTAGTCTCGGCCGCGCCTAGACAATTAAACTCTCAGGCATCAAATGCTGACGTCGCCAATGTTCAGCGATACGTCGCTACTCTAATGGACTTATTCATCCCGACGGGACGGCGAGTTAGATTTCTTTGTGTGCGCGTGCGGCTTATTAACGCTCTATAGCGAGCGGCTTTGAAAGGTAAACAAATGAAACAAATGACTTCTCTGTAAAATTGACTGATTATCGATCATGGTTTTCCTCGTGCGGGGTCCTCAGCGGGGGAGCCCTCGCAGCGCCCGGCCGCAAGAGTCCTACATCACGTGACTGCGTGGCAATGCTCTCCCAAGCAGAATGGCATAATGGCCCGAGCGAGTGTATTAGAGTTTGCGGTAATCGCATAGAATATCAAGTGCAGCGCTAACATCACAACAACGCTGCTTGGTGGCGTTCGGGAGAAAGTGCGTAAATGGTGGGACATTGATACAACGAACATCTGTTATTTCGAACTGTTTGCCATTTGCGTCTTGGTTGTATACCGGTAGTTGGTTTGGTGCCGTTTTCATCGCGTATTTCGCGGGTATTACTTAATTTTTTGTGTACTTTGCTACTCATGCCTTAATTGTCGTTTAGCCGAAGAAGCGGTTGTAATAGATTGAATTTGGGACTAGAGAAGAACAAATCATATCAACTTGTACTTTTTGCGGGTTAGATAGCTTCAGATGTGTTAATTATATAGCTGGTTATCGCGTAGAGAACTTTCGATATAAATAACACATTAAATCGTATTGAAGCTATTCCATAATGTGTTCGTAATGTCCGCGTAATGAACACAATCATCCAATATGTCGTTTATAATGTTCTTCTTTAAACCAAATGTTCCATGATCACGAGAACTCTTAGCGAGAGTAAAAGTGCTGATCACAGTGTATATTTATTTACGATGATATACGACGACAGAGTTTGCAAACTCAGCCTTATCAACAACAGTTGCCATGGCGACATTTCAAATCAGGTTCAGAATTAAACCACAGAAGCTTTCGACTGAACTACAGCGTCCAACGTTTCACCGGCATTTCCAGCAACAAGCGCAACGAACTATAAGCTCCCATAACATGGACCTGCGCGGTGCTTTATGGATTTTCGGGGACATAAGACTCCACCAAGAGCGTGCCTAGATTGAAAACGACTTGATCCTATCGTCCGGCGTAGCATCTTTAATTCTTTATTCTCTCAAATACGATCCGTTGTCAAATTGACCGCCAAGTCACCGCCCACGGACACTAGTCCCTGGCGACCGCTAGGATAAGTCTCCTTTCTATGCGTACGCGTTTGTGTGGACGTGCGTGCGTGCGCGTGCGCGTGCGTGTGCATGTGCATGTGCATGTACATTCATTTCTTATATATATATATATATATATATATATATATATATATATATATATATATATATATATGTATATGTATATATATACATATATATATATATATATATATATATATATATATATATTATACATATATGCAGCTATATATATTATAATATATATATATATATATATATATATATATATATATATTATACATAGAAACATTTATTATACATATATGCAGCTATATTATATATATATATATATATATATATATATATATATATAATATAGGTGCATATATATATATATATATATATATATATATTATATGCAGCTACATATGTATATCATATATATATATATATATATATATATATATTTACCTGAATATATATTATAATATATATGCATATATATAATATATATATATATATATAAATTATATATATATATATATATATATATATATATATATATATATATACATTACTGTACTGTACTGTACTGTACTGTACTGTACTGAGTATTTAGGTTTTACCTATGTGCACGCTTTCATTTTTACATTGAATGTATGAATCAATTAGTCGTGTGTATTAATATCCGTGCGCCGATAAGACATATTTTGCCGGCAATAATGGTTTCTTTTCATCTATCCTCCTTCAAAGATTTGAACCTGTAAAGGTTGCTCACCTGTATTATCATCTTGCACATAACACCAACACGATGCGACATCAGCTGACTAAGTTTCGTGCATGATCAATATCGCAACAACATGACGTAACTGAATGATTTTGCATAAATAAAATATTACCCAGGTGTGTTGAAGACGCGTAGCGGTAACCCATTACTCAATGTCTTCGGGCAAGAACGGGCTACGACCACAAATATGATTGAATTACTCGGCGAGTTGATCGTTGCAGGTGATGTCTTCTCGTGTAAGACGATGTTAGTCTCGTGTAGGGCGCGGTGGTCTAGTAATTAGGGCACCCTACTGGTGATTCCACCTGCCGCCGGCCACTAGGTGGACACCTTTCGTGTCCCGCTTTGTCTTTGTCTTTCGGAAAAGTCGCCAACAGCTGTTGTCCTTTTAACTGATGTCCAGGTCAAGGAAAACAAATGACCCCCACAGAGTAATAGGATAATTCGTTGACTACTCAATATCTCAAGATAAGGACATATCTCTGTCGATAAACCACTCCTAGGACTGCAGTAGACAGGATTGTTTTGAGTGAAGATATCAAACCATCAAATGTGTTTGTATGTAGAGAACGTGGGGAGGACAGGTAAGTATGTATCGTAGTCGCTGTGACTGCACTGCTGCATCTGTAGCTGTAGCAGCTGCTGCTGCTGTTGCAGCTGCTGTTTTAAACCACTGCGTTTATGCTGCTGTAACTGTAGAAGTCGATCTGTTACTCTGAGTGTGAGATGTCGGTGTCACGTTTCATGTGAGCAAGGCGGGACACTCGTACATTCTCATAAAGGATGCACGTCTTGTGTTGTATTCATGTGTTGTCAAGTAGATTATAAGCCACTGGGCGTGGGATGTCTTACGTGGTATATATATATATATATATATATATATATATATATATATATATATATATATATATATATATATATATATATATATATATATATATATATATATATATATATATATATATATATATATATATATGTATATGTATAAGCCACTGGGCGTGGGATGTCTTACGTAGTATATATATATATATATATATATATATATATATATATATATATATATATATATATATATATACACACTTTCATCAGCTAATTCCTTGCCTCTAGTTTTCTAGTTTTTCAAGTCAGTTATCGGAATATGCTTTCGAGTGCTGTCGTAAAAAGCCTGGACGATATGGTATCTCCCTGCCGTACTCCTCTCCTGATGTTGATCTTTTTGCGTTCTTTGTGTAGGTGGACTATCATCGAGATGTTGGTGTAGATTTCCTTCAAGAATTCGATGTACACATCTTCTATACCCTGTTTTTGAAGCGAGCTTGAGTTTGCACTGAGTCGAAGGCTTTCTCGTAGTCGACGAATGCGATTCAGAGTGGGATATTATATTCTCTGCACTTCTCCTTCAGTTGGTTTACGACGTGGATGTGGTCTGTCGTTTAGTATCTGCTTCTGAACCCAGCTTCCTCTCGTGGTGGCTGGTTTTCATCGAGTGTCTTCTCTTGCCTTTTCGTTCGTACGTTCCTGAGTACTTTATAAATGTTTGATAATAGACATATCGGTCTGTAATTCTTGAGGTCTTTCTTATTTCCCTTCGTGAAGATTATCACCATATTAATGGTCTTCCACGCTGTGTGCCTTCGTCTTTTTAGTGTGCAGCTTAGTACGGTATCATGGTATCTTCTCCTGCTGTCAGTGTCTCTGAATCCAGCTTTCTCAAGTGGCTGGTTTTTTGTCGAGTGTCTCCTCTTGATTTTTCGTTAGTATTTTCGTGAGTATTTTGCAGAATCTTGAACAGACGCATCTGTCTGTAGTTCTTGATATCTTTCTTATTTCTCTTCTTGAAAATTACCACCATATCTGCGTTCTACCATGGTGTAGGTGTTCGTTTTTCTAAAAAGGATTCAATGTACAGTGTCTTCCAGATGGATGGTTTCTTCTCCTGCTTTTAATATCTCAGTTCATATGGTCGTTGTCTGTTGGTGTCCCATTCTTCATGTCTCGTAATGCTGCTTCCACCTCCCATGATGCTATCTCTGGTACATCTTTTGGGTGAGTGTGGATTATGGTACTCTGTTCACTGTCTTATAGCTCGGTCTATAATTCCTCTATTCGTTCTATGATCTTATCTTTATCATGGATTTTTCAACCCTACTTGTCTAGGAGTGTGATCAATCTATCTTGGCCTAGCTTCTGCGTTCGTCGACTTTCCTCAGGCTCTTTTGATATCACGATCGTTTCTCGTATGATCACTTGGTTGTATTTCCTGATGTTCTCTCTTGCTTTATTTTTCATGGTCTTGCATATTTCTGCGTACTCTATTCGTTGTTTATCGTCACCTTTTCCCACCATTTCTCGTCGTTTCGTCTGCAGGGCTCGTATGGGTGACAATATACTCGATTTCAGTGGCTTGTTGATTGCCTTAGCTACTCTTGATTCGGTTTGTTTGATCGTGTCTGTCATGGTTTCGGTCATGGTGTCGATGTTGTCTAGTTCTTGTAGTGTCTTGAATGGGTTTCTTATCTTTTTTATCCTATTTGTGCATATACTGTTAGTGGCCGCTTGGTCGTCAATTTATTATTTTCCACCTGTACGTCCAATTCAATTTGATGTTGCTCATAGT
>CBDHHR010000813.1:0-15408 GCA_965263245.1 Metamycoplasmataceae bacterium
CACCAGTCGAAACTAGTGTCAACCAGTCTCTACCAGTCTCTACCAGTCACAAGCAGTCTCTACCAGTCGAAACGAGCCGAAACCAGTAAAAAGCCAGTAAAAACCGGTCTAAACCCGTCGAAACCAGTCGAAACTAGTGTCAACCAGTCTCTAACAGTCTCTACCAATCTCTACCCGTCGGAACCAGTCTCTACCAGTCGAAACCAGTCGAAAACAGTAAAAACCGGTCGAAACAAGTCGAAACGAGCCGAAACCAGTCTAGACCAGTCGCTACCAGTCTCAACCAGTCTCAACGAGTCACTACCAGTCTAAACCAGTCTCTACCAGTCTCTACCAGTCTTTACCAGTCTCTACCAGTCTCTACCAGTCTCTACCAGTCGAAACGAGTCGAAACCAGTAAAAACCGGTCGAAACCAGTCGAAATCAGTCTGAAAGTCTCAACTACTTTCAACCAGTCCCTACCAGTCTCTACCAGTCTCAACCAGTCTCTACCAGTCGAAACCAGTCGAAAACAGTAAAAAAACCGGTCGAAACAAGTCGAAACGAGCCGAAACCAGTCTCTACCACCAACTACCAGTCTCGACCAGTCTCAACCAGTCGAAACGAGTCGAAACAAGTAAAAACAAGTAAAAACCGGTCGAAATCACTCGAAACCAGCTGAAACCAGTCAAAACCAGCCGAAACCAGTCTAAACCAGTCACTACCACTCTCAACCAGTCTCTACCAGTCTCTACCAGTCTCTACCAGTCGAAACGAGTCGAAACAAGTAAAAAGCCAGTAAAAACCGGTCTAAACCCGTCTAAACCAGTCGAAACTAGTGTCAACCAGTCTCTACCAGTCTACCAATCTCTACCAGTCTCTACCAGTCTCAACCAGTCTCTAACAGTCGAAACCAGTCGAAAACAGTAAAAAAACCGGTCGAAACAAGTCGAAACGAGCCGAAACCAGTCTCTACCACCAACTACCAGTCTCGACCAGTCTCAACCAGTCGAAACGAGTCGAAACAAGTAAAAACAAGTAAAAACCGGTCGAAATCACTCGAAACCAGCTGAAACCAGTCAAAACCAGCCGAAACCAGTCTAAACCAGTCACTACCACTCTCAACCAGTCTCTACCAGTCTCTACCAGTCTCTACCAGTCGAAACGAGTCGAAACAAGTAAAAAGCCAGTAAAAACCGGTCTAAACCCGTCTAAACCAGTCGACACTAGTGTCAACCAGTCTCTACCAGTCTACCAATCTCTACCAGTCGATACCAGTCGAAACCAGTAAAAACCGGTCGAAACCAGTCGAAATCAGTCTGAAACAGTCTCAACTACTTTCAACAAGTCCCTATCAGTCTCTACCAGTCACAAGCAGTCTCTACCAGTCGAAACGAGTCGAAACCAGTAAAAACCGGTCGAAACCAGCCGAAACCAGTCTAGACCAGTCGCTACCAGTCTCAACCAGTCTCATCGAGTCACTACCAGTCTAAACCAGTCTCTACCAGTCTCTACCAGTCTCTACCAGTCTCTAACAGTCGAAACGAGTCGAAACCAGTAAAAACCGGTCGAAACCAGTCGAAATCAGTCTGAAAGTCTCAACTACTTTCAACCAGTCCCTACCAGTCTCTACCAGACTCAACCAGTCTCTACCAGTCGAAACCAGTCGAAAACAGTAAAAAAACCGGTCGAAACAAGTCGAAACGAGCCGAAACCAGTCTCTACCACCAACTACCAGTCTCGACCAGTCTCTACCAGTCGAAACGAGTCGAAACAAGTAAAAACAAGTAAAAACCGGTCGAAATCACTCGAAACCAGCTGAAACCAGTCGAAACCAGCCGAAACCAGTCGAAACCAGTCACTACCAGTCTCAACCAGTCTCTACCAGTCTCTACCAGTCTAAACCAGTCTCTACCAGTCTCTACCAGTCGAAACGAGTCGAAACCAGTAAAAAGCCAGTAAAAACCGGTCTAAACCCGTCTAAACCCGTCTAAACCAGTCGAAACTAGTGTCAACCAGTCTCTAACAGTCTCTTCCAGTCTCTACCAGTCCCAACCAGTCAATACCAGTCGAAACCAGTCAAAAACGGTAAAAACCGGTCGAAACAAGTCGAAACGAGCCGAAACCAGTCTAAACCAGTCACTACCAGTCTCAACCAGTCTCTACCAGTCTAAACTAGTCTCTACCAGTCTCTACCAGTCTATACCAGTCGAAACGAGTCGAAACCAGTAAAAACCGGTCGAAACCAGCCGAAAACAGTGGAAACCAATCACTACCAGTCCCTACCAGTTTCTACCAGTCACAAGCCGTCACTACCAGTCGAAACGAGTCGAAACAAGTAAAAAGCCAGTAAAAACCGGTCTAAACCCGTCTAAACCAGTCGAAACTAGTGTCAACCAGTCTCTACCAGTCTCTACCAGTCTCAACCAGTCTCTACCAGTCGAAACCAGTCGAAAACTGTAAAAAAAACCGGTCGAAACAAGTCGAAACGAGCCGAAACCAGTCTAAACCAGTCACTACCAGTCTCAACCAGTCTCTACCAGTCGAAACGAATCGAAATCAGTAAAAAGCCAGTAAAAACCGGTCTAAACCCGTCGAAACCAGTCGAAACTAGTGTCAACCAGTCTCTAACAGTCTCTACCAGTCTCTACCAGTCTCAACCAGTCTCTACCAGTCGAAACCAGTTGAAAACAGTAAAAACCGGTCGAAACAAGTCGAAACGAGCCGAAACCAGTCTAAACCAGTCACTACCAGTCTCAGTCAGTCTCTACGAGTCTCTACCAGTCTAAACCAGTCTCTACCAGTCTCTACCAATCTCTACCAGTCGAAACCACTCGAAACCAGTCGAAAACAGTAAAAACCGGTCGAAACCAGTCGAAATCAGTCTGAAACAGTCTCAACTACTTTCAACCAGTCCCTACCAGTCTCTACCAGTCACAAGCAGTCTCTACCAGTCGAAACGAGTCGAAACCAGTAAAAAGCCAGTAAAAACCGGTCTAAACCCGTCTAAACCAGTCGAAACTAGTGTCAACCAGTCTCTACCAGTCTCTTCCAGTCTCTACCAGTCTAAACCAGTCTCTACCAGTCTCTACCAGTCTCTACCAGTCGAAACGAGTCGAAACCAGTAAAAACCGGTCGAAACCAGTCGAGACGAGCCGAAACCAGTGGAAACCAGTCACTACCAGTCTCAACCAGTCCCTACCAGTCACTACCAGTCTCAACCAGTCCCTACCAGTCTCTACCAGTCTCTACCAGTCTAAACCAGTCTAAACCAGTAAAAACCATTCTAAACCTGTCCAAACCAGTCGAAACTAGTCTAAACCAGCCTCTACCACTCACTACCAGTCTCGACCAGTCTCTAGCAGTCGAAACGAGTCGAAACCAGTAAAAAGCCAGTAAAAAGCCAGTAATAACCGGTCTAAACCCGTCGAAAACAGTCGAAACTAGTGTCAACCAGTCTCTACCAGTCTCTACCAGTCTCAACCAGTCTCTACCAGTCGAAACCAGTCGAAAACTGTAAAAAAAACCGGTCGAAACAAGTCGAAACGAGCCGAAACCAGTCTAAACCAGTCACTACCAGTCTCAACCAGTCTCTACCAGTCGAAACGAATCGAAATCAGTAAAAAGCCAGTAAAAACCGGTCTAAACCCGTCGAAACCAGTCGAAACTAGTGTCAACCAGTCTCTACCAGTCGAAACCAGTTGAAAACAGTAAAAACCGGTCGAAACAAGTCGAAACGAGCCGAAACCAGTCTAAACCAGTCACTACCAGTCTCAGTCAGTCTCTACGAGTCTCTACCAGTCTAAACCAGTCTCTACCAGTCTCTACCAATCTCTACTAGTCGAAACCACTCGAAACCAGTCGAAAACAGTAAAAACCGGTCGAAACCAGTCGAAATCAGTCTGAAACAGTCTCAACTACTTTCAACCAGTCCCTACCAGTCTCTACCAGTCACAAGCAGTCTCTACCAGTCGAAACGAGTCGAAACCAGTAAAAAGCCAGTAAAAACCGGTCTAAACCCGTCTAAACCAGTCGAAACTAGTGTCAACCAGTCTCTACCAGTCTCTTCCAGTCTCTACCAGTCTAAACCAGTCTCTACCAGTCTCTACCAGTCTCTACCAGTCGAAACGAGTCGAAACCAGTAAAAACCGGTCGAAACCAGTCGAGACGAGCCGAAACCAGTGGAAACCAGTCACTACCAGTCTCAACCAGTCCCTACCAGTCACTACCAGTCTCAACCAGTCCCTACCAGTCTCTACCAGTCTCTACCAGTCTAAACCAGTCTAAACCAGTAAAAACCATTCTAAACCTGTCAAAACCAGTCGAAACTAGTCTAAACCAGCCTCTACCACTCACTACCAGTCTCGACCAGTCTCTAGCAGTCGAAACGAGTCGAAACCAGTAAAAAGCCAGTAAAAAGCCAGTAATAACCGGTCTAAACCCGTCGAAAACAGTCGAAACTAGTGTCAACCAGTCTCTACCAGTCTCTACCAGACTCAACCAGTCTCTACCAGTCGAAACCAGTCGAAAACAGTAAAAAAACCGGTCGAAACAAGTCGAAACGAGCCGAAACCAGTCTCTACCACCAACTACCAGTCTCGACCTGTCTCTACCAGTCGAAACGAGTCGAAACAAGTAAAAACAAGTAAAAACCGGTCGAAATCACTCGAAACCAGCTGAAACCAGTCGAAACCAGCCGAAACCAGTCGAAACCAGTCACTACCAGTCTCAACCAGTCTCTACCAGTCTCTACCAGTCTAAACCAGTCTCTACCAGTCTCTACCAGTCGAAACGAGTCGAAACCAGTAAAAAGCCAGTAAAAACCGGTCTAAACCCGTCTAAACCCGTCTAAACCAGTCGAAACTAGTGTCAACCAGTCTCTAACAGTCTCTTCCAGTCTCTACCAGTCCCAACCAGTCAATACCAGTCGAAACCAGTCAAAAACGGTAAAAACCGGTCGAAACAAGTCGAAACGAGCCAAAACCAGTCTAAACCAGTCACTACCAGTCTCAACCAGTCTCTACCAGTCTAAACTAGTCTCTACCAGTCTCTACCAGTCTATACCAGTCGAAACGAGTCGAAACCAGTAAAAACCGGTCGAAACCAGCCGAAAACAGTGGAAACCAATCACTACCAGTCCCTAACAGTTTCTACCAGTCACAAGCCGTCACTACCAGTCGAAACGAGTCGAAACAAGTAAAAAGCCAGTAAAAACCGGTCTAAACCCGTCTAAACCAGTGGAAACTAGTGTCAACCAGTCTCTACCAGTCTCTACCAGTCTCAACCAGTCTCTACCAGTCGAAACCAGTCGAAAACTGTAAAAAAAACCGGTCGAAACAAGTCGAAACGAGCCGAAACCAGTCTAAACCAGTCACTACCAGTCTCAACCAGTCTCTACCAGTCGAAACGAATCGAAACCAGTAAAAACCGGTCGAAACCAGTCGAAATCAGTCTGAAAAAGTCTCATCTACTTTCAACCAGTCTCTACCAGTCTCTACCAGTCACATGCAGTCTCTACCAGTCGAAACGAGTCGAAATCAGTAAAAAGCCAGTAAAAACCGGTACAAACCCGTCGAAAACAGTCGAAACTAGTGTCAACCAGTCTCTAACAGTCTCTACCAGTCTCTACCAGTCTCAACCAGTCTCTACCAGTCGAAACCAGTTGAAAACAGTAAAAACCGGTCGAAACAAGTCGAAACGAGCCGAAACCAGTCTAAACCAGTCACTACCAGTCTCAGTCAGTCTCTACGAGTCTCTACCAGTCTAAACCAGTCTCTACCAGTCTCTACCAATCTCTACCAGTCGAAACCAGTCGAAACCAGTCGAAACCAGTAAAAACCGGTCGAAACCAGTCGAAATCAGTCTGAAACAGTCTCAACTACTTTCAACCAGTCCCTACCAGTCTCTACCAGTCACAAGCAGTCTCTACCAGTCGAAACGAGTCGAAACCAGTAAAAAGCCAGTAAAAACCGGTCTAAACCCGTCTAAACCAGTCGAAACTAGTCTAAACCAGTCTCTACCACTCACTACCAGTCTCTACCCGTCTCAACCAGTCTCTACCAGTCGAAACCAGTCGAAAACAGTAAAAACCGGTCGAAACAAGTCGAAACAAGCCGAAACCAGTCTAAACCAGTCACTACCGGTCTCAACCAGTCTCTACGAGTCACTACCAGTCTAAACCAGTCTCTACCAGTCGAAACCAGTCGAAACCAGTCGAAAACAGTAAAAACCAGTCGAAACGAGTCTAAACCAGTAAAAACCAGTAAAAACCGGTCGAAACCTGTCGAAACCAGTCGAAACTAGTCTAAACCAGTCTCTACCACTCACTACCAGTCTCTACCCGTCTCAACCAGTCTCTACCAGTCGAAACCAGTCGAAAACAGTAAAAACCGGTCGAAACAAGTCGAAACAAGCCGAAACCAGTCTAAACCAGTCACTACCGGTCTCAACCAGTCTCTACGAGTCACTACCAGTCTCTACCAGTCACAAGCAGTCTCTACCAGTCGAAACGAGTCGAAACGAAACGAGTCGAAACCAGTAAAAAGCCAGTAAAAACCGGTCTAAACTCGTCTAAACCAGTCGAAACTAGTGTCAACCAGTCTCTACCAGTCTCTACCAGTCACAAGCAGTCTCTACCAGTCGAAACGAGCCGAAACCAGTAAAAAGCCAGTAAAAACCGGTCTAAACCCGTCGAAACCAGTCGAAACTAGTGTCAACCAGTCTCTAACAGTCTCTACCAATCTCTACCCGTCGGAACCAGTCTCTACCAGTCGAAACCAGTCGAAAACAGTAAAAACCGGTCGAAACAAGTCGAAACGAGCCGAAACCAGTCTAGACCAGTCGCTACCAGTCTCAACCAGTCTCAACGAGTCACTACCAGTCTAAACCAGTCTCTACCAGTCTCTACCAGTCTTTACCAGTCTCTACCAGTCTCTACCGGTCTCTATCAGTCGAAACGAGTCGAAACCAGTAAAAACCGGTCGAAACCAGTCGAAATCAGTCTGAAAGTCTCAACTACTTTCAACCAGTCCCTACCAGTCTCTACCAGTCTCAACCAGTCTCTACCAGTCGAAACCAGTCGAAAACAGTAAAAAAACCGGTCGAAACAAGTCGAAACGAGCCGAAACCAGTCTCTACCACCAACTACCAGTCTCGACCAGTCTCAACCAGTCGAAACGAGTCGAAACAAGTAAAAACAAGTAAAAACCGGTCGAAATCACTCGAAACCAGCTGAAACCAGTCAAAACCAGCCGAAACCAGTCTAAACCAGTCACTACCACTCTCAACCAGTCTCTACCAGTCTCTACCAGTCTCTACCAGTCGAAACGAGTCGAAACAAGTAAAAAGCCAGTAAAAACCGGTCTAAACCCGTCTAAACCAGTCGAAACTAGTGTCAACCAGTCTCTACCAGTCTACCAATCTCTACCAGTCGATACCAGTCGAAACCAGTAAAAACCGGTCGAAACCAGTCGAAATCAGTCTGAAACAGTCTCAACTACTTTCAACCAGTCCCTATCAGTCTCTACCAGTCACAAGCCGTCACTACCAGTCGAAACGAGTCGAAACAAGTAAAAAGCCAGTAAAAACCGGTCTAAACCCGTCTAAACCAGTGGAAACTAGTGTCAACCAGTCTCTACCAGTCTCTACCAGTCTCAACCAGTCTCTACCAGTCGAAACCAGTCGAAAACTGTAAAAAAAACCGGTCGAAACAAGTCGAAACGAGCCGAAACCAGTCTAAACCAGTCACTACCAGTCTCAACCAGTCTCTACCAGTCGAAACGAATCGAAACCAGTAAAAACCGGTCGAAACCAGTCGAAATCAGTCTGAAAAAGTCTCATCTACTTTCAACCAGTCTCTACCAGTCTCTACCAGTCACATGCAGTCTCTACCAGTCGAAACGAGTCGAAATCAGTAAAAAGCCAGTAAAACCGGTACAAACCCGTCGAAAACAGTCGAAACTAGTGTCAACCAGTCTCTAACAGTCTCTACCAGTCTCTACCAGTCTCAACCAGTCTCTACCAGTCGAAACCAGTTGAAAACAGTAAAAACCGGTCGAAACAAGTCGAAACGAGCCGAAACCAGTCTAAACCAGTCACTACCAGTCTCAGTCAGTCTCTACGAGTCTCTACCAGTCTAAACCAGTCTCTACAAGTCTCTACCAATCTCTACCAGTCGAAACCAGTCGAAACCAGTCGAAACCAGTAAAAACCGGTCGAAACCAGTCGAAATCAGTCTGAAACAGTCTCAACTACTTTCAACCAGTCCCTACCAGTCTCTACCAGTCACAAGCAGTCTCTACCAGTCGAAACGAGTCGAAACCAGTAAAAAGCCAGTAAAAACCGGTCTAAACCCGTCGAAACTAGTCTAAACCAGTCTCTACCACTCACTACCAGTCTCTACCCGTCTCAACCAGTCTCTACCAGTCGAAACCAGTCGAAAACAGTAAAAACCGGTCGAAACAAGTCGAAACAAGCCGAAACCAGTCTAAACCAGTCACTACCGGTCTCAACCAGTCTCTACGAGTCACAACCAGTCTAAACCAGTCTCTACCAGTCGAAACCAGTCGAAACCAGTCGAAACCAGTCGAAAACAGTAAAAACCAGTCGAAACGAGTCTAAACCAGTAAAAACCAGTAAAAACCGGTCGAAACCTGTCGAAACCAGTCGAAACTAGTCTAAACCAGTCTCTACCACTCACTACCAGTCTCTACCCGTCTCAACCAGTCTCTACCAGTCGAAACCAGTCGAAAACAGTAAAAACCGGTCGAAACAAGTCGAAACAAGCCGAAACCAGTCTAAACCAGTCACTACCGGTCTCAACCAGTCTCTACGAGTCACTACCAGTCTAAACCAGTCTCTACCAGTCTCTACCAGTCGAATCGAGTCAAAACCAGTAAAAACCGGTCGAAACCAGTCGAAATCAGTCTGAAACAGTCTCAACTACTTTCAACCACTCCCTACCAGTCTCTACCAATCACTACCAGTCCCTACCAGTTTCTACCAGTCACAAGCCGTCACTACCAGTCGAAACGAGTCGAAACAAGTAAAAAGCCAGTAAAAACCGGTCTAAACCCGTCTAAACCAGTCGAAACTAGTGTCAACCAGTCTCTACCAGTCTCTACCAGTCTCAACCAGTCTCTACCAGTCGAAACCAGTCGAAAACTGTAAAAAAAACCGGTCGAAACAAGTCGAAACGAGCCGAAACCAGTCTAAACCAGTCACTACCAGTCTCAACCAGTCTCTACCAGTCGAAACGAATCGAAACCAGTAAAAACCGGTCGAAACCAGTCGAAATCAGTCTGAAAAAGTCTCATCTACTTTCAACCAGTCTCTACCAGTCTCTACCAGTCACATGCAGTCTCTACCAGTCGAAACGAGTCGAAATCAGTAAAAAGCCAGTAAAAACCGGTCTAAACCCGTCGAAACCAGTCGAAACTAGTGTCAACCAGTCTCTAACAGTCTCTACCAGTCTCTACCAGTCTCAACCAGTCTCTACCAGTCGAAACCAGTTGAAAACAGTAAAAACCGGTCGAAACAAGTCGAAACGAGCCGAAACCAGTCGAAACCAGTCACTACCAGTCTCAGTCAGTCTCTACCAGTCTCTACCAGTCTTTACCAGTCTCTACCAGTCTCTACCAGTCGAAACGAGTCGAAACCAGTAAAAACCGGTCGAAACCAGTCGAAATCAGTCTGAAAGTCTCAACTACTTTCAACCAATCCCTACCAGTCTCTACCAGTCTCAACCAGTCTCTACCAGTCGAAACTAGTCGAAAACAGTAAAAAAACCGGTCGAAACAAGTCGAAACGAGCCGAAACCAGTCTCTACCACCAACTACCAGTCTCGACCAGTCTCTACCAGTCGAAACGAGTCGAAACAAGTAAAAACAAGTAAAAACCGGTCGAAATCACTCGAAACCAGCTGAAACCAGTCAAAACCAGCCGAAACCAGTCTAAACCAGTCACTACCAGTCTCAACCAGTCTCTACCAGTCTCTACCCGTCTAAACCAGTCTCTACCAGTCTCTACTAGTCGAAACGAGTCGAAACCAGTAAAAAGCCAGTAAAAACCGGTCTAAACTCGTCTAAACCAGTCGAAACCAGTCTCTACCAGTCTCAACCAGTCTCTACCAGTCGAAACCAGTCGAAAACAGTAAAAAACCTGTCGAAACAAGTCGAAACGAGCCGAAACAAGTCTAAACCAGTCACTACCAGTCTCTACCAGTGTAAACCAGTCTCTACCAGTCTCTACCAGTCGAAACGAGTCTAAACCAGTAAAAACCAGTAAAAACCGGTCTAAACCTGTCGAAACCAGTCGAAACGCCTAAACCAGTCTCTACCACTCACTACCAGTCTCTTCCAGTCTCTACCAGTCGAAACAAGTCGAAACCAGTAAAAACCGGTCGAAAGCAGCCGAAACCAGTCTAGACCAGTCGCTACCAGTCTCAACCAGTCTCATCGAGTCACTACCAGTCTAAACCAGTCTCTACCAGTCTCTACCAGTCTCTACCAGTCTCTACCAGTCTCTACCTGTCTCTACCAGTCGAAACGAGTCGAAACCAGTAAAAACCGGTCGAAACCAGTCGAAATCAGTCTGAAAGTCTCAACTACTTTCAACCAGTCCCTACCAGTCTCTACCAGTCTCAACCAGTCTCTACCAGTCGAAACCAGTCGAAAACAGTAAAAAAACCGGTCGAAACAAGTCGAAACGAGCCGAAACCAGTCTCTACCACCAACTACCAGTCTCGACAGTCTCTACCAGTCGAAACGAGTCGAAACAAGTAAAAACAAGTAAAAACCGGTCGAAATCACTCGAAACCAGCTGAAACCAGTCAAAACCAGCCGAAACCAGTCTAAACCAGTCACTACCAGTCTCAACCAGTCTCTACCAGTCTCTACCAGTCTAAACCAGTCTCTACCAGTCTCTACCAGTCGAAACGAGTCGAAACCAGTAAAAAGCCAGTAAAAACCGGTCTAAACCCGTCTAAACCAGTCGAAACTAGTGTCAACCAGTCTCTACCAGTCTACCAATCTCTACCAGTCGATACCAGTCGAAACCAGTAAAAACCAGTCGAAACCAGTCGAAACCAGTCTGAAACAGTCTCAACTACTTTCAACCAGTCCCTACCAGTCTCTACCAGTCACAAGCAGTCTCTACCAGTCGAAACGAGTCGAAACCAGTAAAAACCGGTCGAAACCAGCCGAAACCAGTCTAGACCAGTCGCTACCAGTCTCAACCAGTCTCATCGAGTCACTACCAGTCTAAACCAGTCTCTACCAGTCTCTACCAGTCTCTACCAGTCTCTACCAGTCGAAACGAGTCGAAACCAGTAAAAACCGGTCGAAACCAGTCGAAATCAGTCTGAAAGTCTCAACTACTTTCAACCAGTCCCTACCAGTCTCTACCAGACTCAACCAGTCTCTACCAGTCGAAACCAGTCGAAAACAGTAAAAAAACCGGTCGAAACAAGTCGAAACGAGCCGAAACCAGTCTCTACCACCAACTACCAGTCTCGACCAGTCTCTACCAGTCGAAACGAGTCGAAACAAGTAAAAACAAGTAAAAACCGGTCGAAATCACTCGAAACCAGCTGAAACCAGTCGAAACCAGCCGAAACCAGTCGAAACCAGTCACTACCAGTCTCAACCAGTCTCTACCAGTCTCTACCAGTCTAAACCAGTCTCTACCAGTCTCTACCAGTCGAAACGAGTCGAAACCAGTAAAAAGCCAGTAAAAACCGGTCTAAACCCGTCTAAACCCGTCTAAACCAGTCGAAACTAGTGTCAACCAGTCTCTAACAGTCTCTTCCAGTCTCTACCAGTCCCAACCAGTCAATACCAGTCGAAACCAGTCAAAAACGGTAAAAACCGGTCGAAACAAGTCGAAACGAGCCGAAACCAGTCTAAACCAGTCACTACCAGTCTCAACCAGTCTCTACCAGTCTAAACTAGTCTCTACCAGTCTCTACCAGTCTATACCAGTCGAAACGAGTCGAAACCAGTAAAAACCGGTCGAAACCAGCCGAAAACAGTGGAAACCAATCACTACCAGTCCCTACCAGTTTCTACCAGTCACAAGCCGTCACTACCAGTCGAAACGAGTCGAAACAAGTAAAAAGCCAGTAAAAACCGGTCTAAACCCGTCTAAACCAGTCGAAACTAGTGTCAACCAGTCTCTACCAGTCTCTACCAGTCTCAACCAGTCTCTACCAGTCGAAACCAGTCGAAAACTGTAAAAAAAACCGGTCGAAACAAGTCGAAACGAGCCGAAACCAGTCTAAACCAGTCACTACCAGTCTCAACCAGTCTCTACCAGTCGAAACGAATCGAAATCAGTAAAAAGCCAGTAAAAACCGGTCTAAACCCGTCGAAACCAGTCGAAACTAGTGTCAACCAGTCTCTAACAGTCTCTACCAGTCTCTACCAGTCTCAACCAGTCTCTACCAGTCGAAACCAGTTGAAAACAGTAAAAACCGGTCGAAACAAGTCGAAACGAGCCGAAACCAGTCTAAACCAGTCACTACCAGTCTCAGTCAGTCTCTACGAGTCTCTACCAGTCTAAACCAGTCTCTACCAGTCTCTACCAATCTCTACCAGTCGAAACCACTCGAAACCAGTCGAAAACAGTAAAAACCGGTCGAAACCAGTCGAAATCAGTCTGAAACAGTCTCAACTACTTTCAACCAGTCCCTACCAGTCTCTACCAGTCACAAGCAGTCTCTACCAGTCGAAACGAGTCGAAACCAGTAAAAAGCCAGTAAAAACCGGTCTAAACCCGTCTAAACCAGTCGAAACTAGTGTCAACCAGTCTCTACCAGTCTCTTCCAGTCTCTACCAGTCTAAACCAGTCTCTACCAGTCTCTACCAGTCTCTACCAGTCGAAACGAGTCGAAACCAGTAAAAACCGGTCGAAACCAGTCGAGACGAGCCGAAACCAGTGGAAACCAGTCACTACCAGTCTCAACCAGTCCCTACCAGTCACTACCAGTCTCAACCAGTCCCTACCAGTCTCTACCAGTCTCTACCAGTCTAAACCAGTCTAAACCAGTAAAAACCATTCTAAACCTGTCAAAACCAGTCGAAACTAGTCTAAACCAGCCTCTACCACTCACTACCAGTCTCGACCAGTCTCTAGCAGTCGAAACGAGTCGAAACCAGTAAAAAGCCAGTAAAAAGCCAGTAATAACCGGTCTAAACCCGTCGAAAACAGTCGAAACTAGTGTCAACCAGTCTCTACCAGTCTCTACCAGACTCAACCAGTCTCTACCAGTCGAAACCAGTCGAAAACAGTAAAAAAACCGGTCGAAACAAGTCGAAACGAGCCGAAACCAGTCTCTACCACCAACTACCAGTCTCGACCTGTCTCTACCAGTCGAAACGAGTCGAAACAAGTAAAAACAAGTAAAAACCGGTCGAAATCACTCGAAACCAGCTGAAACCAGTCGAAACCAGCCGAAACCAGTCGAAACCAGTCACTACCAGTCTCAACCAGTCTCTACCAGTCTCTACCAGTCTAAACCAGTCTCTACCAGTCTCTACCAGTCGAAACGAGTCGAAACCAGTAAAAAGCCAGTAAAAACCGGTCTAAACCCGTCTAAACCCGTCTAAACCAGTCGAAACTAGTGTCAACCAGTCTCTAACAGTCTCTTCCAGTCTCTACCAGTCCCAACCAGTCAATACCAGTCGAAACCAGTCAAAAACGGTAAAAACCGGTCGAAACAAGTCGAAACGAGCCAAAACCAGTCTAAACCAGTCACTACCAGTCTCAACCAGTCTCTACCAGTCTAAACTAGTCTCTACCAGTCTCTACCAGTCTATACCAGTCGAAACGAGTCGAAACCAGTAAAAACCGGTCGAAACCAGCCGAAAACAGTGGAAACCAATCACTACCAGTCCCTAACAGTTTCTACCAGTCACAAGCCGTCACTACCAGTCGAAACGAGTCGAAACAAGTAAAAAGCCAGTAAAAACCGGTCTAAACCCGTCTAAACCAGTGGAAACTAGTGTCAACCAGTCTCTACCAGTCTCTACCAGTCTCAACCAGTCTCTACCAGTCGAAACCAGTCGAAAACTGTAAAAAAAACCGGTCGAAACAAGTCGAAACGAGCCGAAACCAGTCTAAACCAGTCACTACCAGTCTCAACCAGTCTCTACCAGTCGAAACGAATCGAAACCAGTAAAAACCGGTCGAAACCAGTCGAAATCAGTCTGAAAAAGTCTCATCTACTTTCAACCAGTCTCTACCAGTCTCTACCAGTCACATGCAGTCTCTACCAGTCGAAACGAGTCGAAATCAGTAAAAAGCCAGTAAAAACCGGTACAAACCCGTCGAAAACAGTCGAAACTAGTGTCAACCAGTCTCTAACAGTCTCTACCAGTCTCTACCAGTCTCAACCAGTCTCTACCAGTCGAAACCAGTTGAAAACAGTAAAAACCGGTCGAAACAAGTCGAAACGAGCCGAAACCAGTCTAAACCAGTCACTACCAGTCTCAGTCAGTCTCTACGAGTCTCTACCAGTCTAAACCAGTCTCTACCAGTCTCTACCAATCTCTACCAGTCGAAACCAGTCGAAACCAGTCGAAACCAGTAAAAACCGGTCGAAACCAGTCGAAATCAGTCTGAAACAGTCTCAACTACTTTCAACCAGTCCCTACCAGTCTCTACCAGTCACAAGCAGTCTCTACCAGTCGAAACGAGTCGAAACCAGTAAAAAGCCAGTAAAAACCGGTCTAAACCCGTCTAAACCAGTCGAAACTAGTCTAAACCAGTCTCTACCACTCACTACCAGTCTCTACCCGTCTCAACCAGTCTCTACCAGTCGAAACCAGTCGAAAACAGTAAAAACCGGTCGAAACAAGTCGAAACAAGCCGAAACCAGTCTAAACCAGTCACTACCGGTCTCAACCAGTCTCTACGAGTCACTACCAGTCTAAACCAGTCTCTACCAGTCGAAACCAGTCGAAACCAGTCGAAAACAGTAAAAACCAGTCGAAACGAGTCTAAACCAGTAAAAACCAGTAAAAACCGGTCGAAACCTGTCGAAACCAGTCGAAACTAGTCTAAACCAGTCTCTACCACTCACTACCAGTCTCTACCCGTCTCAACCAGTCTCTACCAGTCGAAACCAGTCGAAAACAGTAAAAACCGGTCGAAACAAGTCGAAACAAGCCGAAACCAGTCTAAACCAGTCACTACCGGTCTCAACCAGTCTCTACGAGTCACTACCAGTCTAAACCAGTCTCTACCAGTCTCTACCAGTCGAATCGAGTCAAAACCAGTAAAAACCGGTCGAAACCAGTCGAAATCAGTCTGAAACAGTCTCAACTACTTTCAACCACTCCCTACCAGTCTCTACCAGTCACAAGCAGTCTCTACCAGTCGAAACGAGTCGAAACCAGTAAAAAGCCAGTAAAAACCGGTCTAAACTCGTCT
>CBDHHR010000814.1:0-2500 GCA_965263245.1 Metamycoplasmataceae bacterium
TGGATGCTACAAAGTATTCGCAAGCAGATCCCAGTGAAACTGTATAAGCAAATGCGCCAATCCTTACACCTTATGCTCACCCAGATCCCGTAACATGCTCACCAACTCCAATGCGCGAAACTCGACGTTCTACTCGTGAAGTAAAACCCTGCAGAAATGTGCAATTTTCTTCCAGAACGTGCCGATCAGAAACGTGGCACAACGGCGCGGCCAAAACGTGATACTATGACTGGGGCTTTGGGTATGTGGTAGGGTGTACATGTGCTGCCACCTCACGGCGCCTACGTAACCCAGGCTATACTATCGCCTTCAGCAGACGGCAAGCTCCACCCTTACGTAAACAACACTAAATATAAATTAATACATTTTCAACCAGTGAACCAGAAATACATCGATGTATTCTATCACATACCGCTGCCGTATGGTGAAATATAACTTAACTTTACACATTATAGTCGTGATCAAAAATACCGATTTTATACTAGAATGTATTTTGATAATGTTAGCTGTTCAATTTTTATACCAGGTCCAGGTGAATACGTTTACACTTAAGGATTACATTATATATTATTGGAATTGGCTAGGTTTCCATAAAAAGAAAGGACAGCCACTAATGTTTACATTTCTAATCATTTTACTGCCACTGATTGTTTCAGTTGTGAGATAATTTGGACTTTTGGAGACATCTATTTAATAACTTAATTTCGGTTTCAATATATAGTCAGTTCAAAATTTCTTGAATTTATTAAGCATCCCTAAAGGGTATGACATTTTAGATGCAATTGAATTAAAATATAGTGGCCAGTTTAAATAATCTTCTTGATAAAGTCTTAAGAATGTTGTTAAAGTAACTTGATTTATTTTAATGTTATTTAATTAATATTAATTTTTGATTTGGTATTTTTATGAGTAAATATAATAAGTCCATTTTATTTTTGTTTAATGATAGTTTGTTACAATGATACCACGTTAACGTGTAATCAAGTTATAGATTTATTTCTTCAATAAGTGTGTTAAAATTTGAGTGTGGCTGAAACATAGAAGTATCATCTGCAAAGAATGTCATTTTAACAATAGGTTTAGAAAATTAATCATGATTGAAAGATGCTATAAATATTAATATCATTGCATAATATAATTTTACTGATAATGCCCAAGGTTATTTCCTACAGAACTTGGTCTTACTTCTAAAGTTGTCCTGCATATAAATAACCATAATAAACGCCACTTTAATTAATCTTGTGGTACTCCACAAGAATTAGTTATGTCTTGGCATGCAAGTTTAAAACATCGTTTATTTGTATGTTTATTTATGTTTTCAGTATTTATTATCAAGACAGTTACCAGTGCGATATGTCTAGGATATACACGCAAGTAGATCATTAGTAACTGTGTATAATCATAAAACAACATCTAAAATAATATTCTCTTTGTAAATAGTGTGCATTCTATGACAATTTCTAAATAGAACAGTTGATCCAGAGATGTCCTCGCAGACAGCTGCTGTACCCTACTCACTGTACATGCAAACTCTAGTGTTGTCTCAAGTAATATGTAAAAGAAATAAGCTATGTGTAAATTGTGTGCATTTGTCTATGTAAATAGTGTGTTCGTAAGTAGGATCATTAATAACCCAACATTGTTAAATCCTCTCTAATCACACATCAAGTAAAATGTAAAAGAAATAATCTAAGTAAATGCAAACATGCACTCAACAACTAATACACAGTCACACACACACACACACACACACACACACACACACACACACACACACACACACACACACACACACACACACACACACACACACACACACACACACACACACACACACACACACACACACACACACACACACACACACACACACACACACACACGCACACACACACACACACACACACACACAAACACACAAACACACACACACACACACACACACACAAAACACACACACACACACACACACACACACACACACACACACACACACACAAACACACAAACACACACACACACAAACACACACACACTCACACACACACACACACACACACACACACACACACACACACACACACACACACACACACACACACACACACACACACACACACACACACACACACACACACACACACACACATCATCATCATCGTGACAGTACATGAACAGAACGTTGTGGTACCTTACGATACGTTGTGGTACGCTATGCTGCGTGGCGGCAGCGAGGCACAACGTGGCACAACGTGGCACAACGTGGCGACAGCGACGCTACTGCTATGCGGCAGCGAGGCATTTATAACCCGACTTTGATTTTCACAGCGGGTCTACAAAGAGGCGACAGCGTGGCTAGCACGTGGCGATAAGGTGGCACAACGTGGCACCCTGCAGAAATGTGCAATTATTTTTACCGAACGTGGCGACCAGAAACGGGGCACAACGGCGCGGCCAAAACGTGACACGATGACTGGGGCATTTGGTAGATGGGATGGCG
>CBDHHR010000814.1:15000-20536 GCA_965263245.1 Metamycoplasmataceae bacterium
GACACCACGATGTTTTCATCGACACATTATTCATACTATTATCAATGAAGATGCCACATAACACGTGTTCAGACCAGGTGTCTGTCGTAACACTACTTCAGTGTTCGGCAGGATGACTGTAAGACAACAGATGGTTTAGCGGACGAATGAGTTGTACAAACAACATTTCTAAAAATATATTTAGATGTTCAAGCATCTAAATAAGCACTAACGGCCTTTCTTGTTGGTTTCAGAAGTCACAACAACGGTGTGGTTATGTCAAACAGACCACTGAAAGACAACGAATACTTCGAGGTTAGGCTCGACAAAGTACAAACTCTCCCAACGACATATGTGATGGACATTGGAGTGACAACGAACGCGCCGGAGAAGCTGAACTTTCCGCAGACGATGACCGACTGCACCGTTGGACGAACATGGATGTTCTGCGGCGCACAAGTTGTTCTCAATAAAGTTGGGATTGAACGTTTTACGAACATCAATCTGAACGACCTCAAGGTGAATAGACTGTTAATATGATATCACGATAAGATAAAATAACTTATCCAGAATAAGGTCAAAGAACATTTTGAGTAAAGGTACTGAGTGATGTATTAAAACATTGTGAGGATTGTTTCACAAAACGTTATATCGTTTCGTAAAACATGCTTATAATAATGCAGTATCACTATTTCAGGAAGGATCAACAGTCGGTCTCATGCGAACTGCTGAGGGTCAGCTACACATCTTTCTGGATGGCCGTTTGAAGGCGAGATGCAAGCTGAATGTACCGTCCAATGTGTACGCTGTGGTCGATCTGTTTGGAAAGGGTTGTGAGGCCACCATTACTGGTAAGTGTCGTGTGGCTGAACGCACAGATCAGATCAAAATCCTCCAAACATGTGAACATGTAGATCTGATTGGCTAGCAGCAGTGCCGTTAACGTGATTGGCTGACTTCCCGCCATAGCTGAACGACAGCAGCGAAGTTAGACAATGAAGCAGTTATTGCTTGTATCCAAATACCACAAACCCATTAAAAATGAATTGTTTTAAATCGAGTATTGCAAACTCTTTTCCATTACGATTCCCCCATGCATAATGCACTCTGACTTTTGTAATATTCTGATAAAATCTCCATATCTCCACGCATAATATGCACCCTGACATTTGACATAAATCCCAGCCTCTATGGCAGGTTTCAGCGATCGTATATTTATGCAATGATATAGCATTATATATTCGTATAAACTAATGTAATATTTTGACAATAAAAGTATTTAAAAAGATGATTTAGCTGATAATGTTTTCTTTGTATGCTGCACTATACATGTGCCATTGAATTATTCAATTCAATAATAATATTATTGGAACTGAAATAATAAATATTATTTATTTTTGTTTGCACATTTAAATGGTTTTCGCGTCTGCATCAAGTGTTGACATTTCCTTCATTTCACATGTATGCTATTGCTAATTGAAATTGTCAAAGAAAACATTACACACACACGCATATATATATATATATATATATATATATATATATATATATATATATATATATATATATATATATATATATATATATATATATATATATATATATATATATATACATATATATATATATACATATATACATACATATATACATATATATATATACATATATATATATATATATATATATATATATATATATATATATATATATATATATATATATATATGCTACTACTTGACAACCATGTCATGCTGTACTTAAGATTTTTTATTTTTGCATTGTTGATGATGATTGATGTTGAATTCATTATAATATTAAATTATGTGATGCTCAAGCCTACCCATTTTCTCAAACTCTGTTATTTCGATGTGTAATAATAAACAATACATATTAGTATTACATCTAGCTACATATGATTGTACTGGTACATTTTTCTTAAGGTGCCGCCCCGCCTTCACCCACCAGTCCCACAAACACGTCGGCATCAAGCGGAGACAATGCTCCATCAGATGCGGCACAGACCGTCGGTAAATACTTTAATATTCCACTCTCTTACAATACTGATATATATATATATATATATATATATATATATATATATATATATATATATATATATATATATATATATATATATATATATATATATATATATATATATATATATATGTATATATATATATATATACATTATACATATACATATATATATATATATATATATATATATATATATATATATATATATATATACATATATATAGTAATAACATAATAATAATAATAATAATAATAATAATAATAGCAGATGACGAAGACTAAATAGAAATAGAAGAAGATGACGAATGATTTAAAAATTTATATTATTATAATATGAATGTCGTTTTATAATTAATAATGTGTTGATGTTTGTAATAAAAACGACATTCATATTATAATATAAAATTATTATGTTTTAAATCATTCGTCGTCTTCTTCTAATTCTGCTTCTTTTTATTATTACTATAATAATAATATTTATTATTATTATATTATGTTGTATTATAATGAGACACTCTTGTTGACGCTAACTCAGTTTTGTAAATTTATTATTATCATAGACATCTGTATGGCAATCTGTCTGTCTATTTGCTGTAGCTAAGACGACGGTGGAAGTGATCACAGAGAAAGTTCAGGCCACAATAGCGCTGATGAAACAAAAGGAACCGAGTAAAGTCTCGAAGGTGCGTGCAGCTTTGAAGAAAGACATCCTTGAAGTGTACGGAGGCTTGCTAAATGAGACTCACAAACAAATGCTGGTTGACCGCTTCAACGACTTGGGAGGTGGGAAAGTCATCGTTGAATACATGGCGTTCCTGAAAGACGCAGGAGTCGAGCATGACGATGTGCTACAGTGTCTCTTTGAGTGCTACAACGTTCTCCTCAACATGACCAACTTAAGCGTCAACTTTGCAAGTAGCCTTGGCGGAACAGACTTGTTCGTAATGCTCGTCAGGGAGGCTGACAAGTTCGTGTCACGCTATGAATCCAGCAAGGTAACATGCCACTCAGGTGTTAAATTGTAGTTTATATAATACTAACATAATTATAGTTGATAAAATTGTAGTTTAAATAGTACTAACATGTCACGGCGCTGGGGTACAGCATTACAGTCTCAATCGATAGAAGCTGGTTTTGAATCCGTTCGCTGCTTATATTTGCCGGCTTTCGGAACAGTTTGTTCACGAAACCTTTTCTCAGTTCACTCACCTGCATAGCTGAGTTCCTGTACATCATCAGCAGAGCTTAAATTAGTAACTTAAATAGTCCTCGCACAGTCACTGCAACGTAGCTAAATACTTCCCCGAGAAATTGAGATGGTATCCAGATTTAATATGTTGTGTTCAACGCTGTGGAAATTACGAAGCATTTATCTTTGTTACCAGAACAACACCAAGCGTGTGGTGTATGCTTTGAGTATCCTGCACAACTGCTCGAAGGCTGCCGCTAATGTGGCTGCATTGCGCCAAGCCGGAGCCAAGGATATGCTCGTGAAGTACTGTGACCCGGTGGAACACGACAGTAGCATCGCTTATGTGGGACTGCTCACACTCGCCAACTGCACGGTGGACTTCGAAGTCGACGCTCTCGAGGTGCACGACAACATGCTCGCAACTATGGTCAGATTCACCAGCCTTGCTGTGGCGAACGCAGGTGATCGTTTTGCGGAAATTAACTTTCAATCGGCAGATTTATCCTTCTCGTTCCACCCGACCGAGCACGTAGACATCATAGGCAAGCTGGCCAAGAACGCCGCATGTCGCATGTCACTGGTGAAGAAGAACGTCACCAAACACCTCGTTCAGTTGATGGAGATCGGCGATCAGACGGAACAGGAACTCGCCTGCAATGCAGTCTGGGAACTGTTGTCAGAGCAGACGATCAGCGAAGTTGTGGCGACTCCGCAGCTGACGGATGTTGTTCAGAAGCTGAAAGACACAGCAGTGAGTGAGGTCGCGACCTCTGCCAACCGAGTGCACGTGAAGATAAGACAGGTTCTGAGTAGGAGCAGAGGTAGGTCTTCAGTGTGTGAGTTGGAAGTAACTAATTGTAGCACGTATTAGTGCACGCACACACCCACACAGACACCCACACAGACACACACACACCCCCACACACACCCCACACACACCCCACACACACACACACACACACACACACACACACACACACACACACACACACACACACACACACACACACACACACACACACACACACACACACACACACACACACACACACACACACACACACACACACACACACACACACACACACACACACACACACACACACACACACACACACACACACACACACACACACACACACACACACACACACACACACACACACACACACACACACACACACACACACACACACACACACACACACACACACACACACACACACACACACACACACACACACACACACACACACACACACACACACACACACACACACACACACACACACACACACACACACACACACACACACACACACACACACACACACACACACACACACACACACACACACACACACACACACTTTAACTATATACACCGTTTGGCAACAAAATTCAACTACTATAATGTTATAAGTCAACCGCTTTGAAGATTTCCTGAGGACAGTTAAAAAGACGAAACTGACGAGGTATGGTCACGTCCCAAGATCAACCGTCCTTGCAAAGATCGCCCAGCAACGCACTGAGCCAGGAAGGAGGCACACAGTGGGATGAGTGGGATGATAACACCCAGGAGGGCACTTCACAGAGGGTAGCAGAAAGTCATAAAGATGGCAGCAGCTGTCAAGAAAACGTGGTGCTCCAGCTATTTCATTTCTACGGGATAGAAGAAGAGGTTACTGCCAAACTGTTCGATAAACGATCATATATCCCGCGTTCTGCTACAGCCAAAGCAGATCATTCCTTGAGTGATCACCTACTGTGTTCAGTTACAGCCAGATCGTCCAACCAAGGACCCTATTGTGAGTCCTATTACAACCCGTGACATTGGACATACTCAGATAGAGATTGAGGTGTCTGGATACCGGCTAAAAGAAACTAAATAAGTATACCGAATACACCCGACCCGTCGACCACTCTCTGTGCTCTGTTGCAGTCGGCGATATGACTCAGCAGGTGCTGCCTGAAGCTTCGGCCGCGCCACCCGACTGTCAATACAAACAAGCCTGTACGCGATACCTGGACCAACTCGGCTTGGAAGGTAACCGTTCTATTGGCACATGAATGTCGTGAGGCTCTTTGTTAACCTACGTTCTAATCCTTGCGACGTTAGAAATATTATATATATATATATATATATATATATATATATATATATATATATATATATATATATATATATATATATATATATATATATATATATATATATATATATATATATATATATATATATATATATATAATATATATATATATATAATATAGAAATATAATATATATATATATATATAATATAATATATATATACAATAT
>CBDHHR010000815.1:0-10407 GCA_965263245.1 Metamycoplasmataceae bacterium
TGCCGTGGTTAACTACCGTCGCACGTTACAATATTACGCAACATGAACGAGAGCGACAGCGACCGACGTCGCTTCTTTGTTTCGGCCGCTTCTTTTCACACCTCGAAGTGCCCGGCCTAGTGAGTACGATCGTGCATCAGGAACGTATTTACAAATACGCCGAACGCTGTATACAGTGCTAGTCGGATTGCGAACTTTTTTCTTCTGTCTTTTTACACAATTATGTGAAAAGAACTTTAATATATTGTAAATAGAGATAGAATAATGTTTATTACAATATACGAAAACAGTGCTATGTGTACATTTCAACCGTGCGGACACTTGACATAAAAGGCTACATGACGATTAACACCTATATATGAGGAGAGACTTTTCACGGACACTAGTCGTGGTGACTGCAGCGTCAGTCTTACAATCAATTTATATATATATATATATATATATATATATATATATATATATATATATACATATATATATATATATATATATATATATATATACATATATATATATATATATATATATATATATATATATATATATATATATATATATATATATATATATATATATATATATATATATATATATATATATATATATATGTAACCTATACTTCTCATGCGATGCGGGGGTCATAACGCACACGCGCACGCACGCACGCACGCACGCACGCACGCACTCACACACACACACACACACACACACACACACTCACACACAAAAGCCGGCCTGCCCTTTCAAAGCCAATACGGCATTACGTTTTCTTTTCTTCTAAAAATATTTCGGTATCGTTTATAGTACAGACATATAGACCTGCATGTATATAAAGGCGCATAGATGAGTGTCTACTCGCGTATGCACATGCTGGCGAATGCTTATTTACCAAAATTCCAACTCCAGATATGGTAGGATATACCCTTGTATCTGCATCACACCTGTCATATTTCATCGTGTCAGGGCTGGTGAGGATTTTTTCCTTGGAGGAGGGTCTACCCTCACCAGCTCTACACTCTGCCTACTGGAGTGGCCGTAAGAAGCCTGTAAGCTATACTTTCACATACTGTCACCAGTCACACCATCAATGTAAGGATCGATGGGGAGCCAAACCACCGCAAGTCCGACACTCGCACCAGAGAACGGATAAATATATGCCAAGTCGAGAGTTGAATCAAAATTAAAACCCTTCTGATTACAATTTGCTATAATTTCACCGCAGGCTAGTTTTTCTACCTATAACCCGATATCGACTATATGTCTGTGTCAATAAGTCTCTAATGAGGTGTTGACAGCCTTTTGTATATGCCGTTAGTGTTTATCTATTGTTGTGCATCCTTTATCGTGTGTGTGTGTGTCTATATATATATATATATATATATATATATATATATATATATATATATGACAACAATATGAATAAACACGTTCAAAGACAAAAAACGTACGAACGTACACGTATAAATAAACAAATACACACAACACACACAACACACAGAAAACACATACACGCACACGCGCACGCACGCACGCACGCACACACGCACACACGCACACACGCACACACGCACACACGCACACACCACACACACACACACACACACACACACACACACACACACACACACACACACACACACACACACACACACACATATATATATATATATATATATATATATATATATACGCACGCACGCGGACACACACACACACACACACACACACACACACACACACACACGCACGCACGCATGCACGCACACACACACGGTCAGCTCCAACTCCACTACAACTGCAAACATTCGGTGCTGGCCGACGATGCCGCCCTGACTCTTTGATGCCCGCTGGGTGGACTGTTCCAACTTCCTATCTAATTCGACAGAGTTGAAGCTGCCCCTCCGGTCTCGCATCCTCTGGTAGGGTTCTGAGTCTTCCGCCTCTAGCAACTGAGTTTTCCTAGCGTAACAATTGACTCATGGAGACTCCTTCAAATCCTGAAAACAATTCCCATGAAATATTTAGACGCAGGAGACATGTAAAAGCCACCACCATCCCTCCCGATCCGAGGTGGTGATGTACTTGAGTAGGTCGAACATTTTCTTGATGGTCATGTTGAATCCAACCATCTCAGACTTAACCTGGCACTCAATCAGGAAGGTATTGTACTTGTACAAGGGCTGTATGAGTTAAAAGACCTACAGGAATGCGGTACGTGCGACTTCGGCATTCTTCTCGCCCAGAAGCACCTGCAGCTGTATCAGATCATCATTGAGTTGAGTGTCGATGGCGAGGAAGAATACCTCACAAATGAGAGTATCGGCCACCTTGACAATCATCAGCATGCTGTGCTTTGACCTCTAGTAGTGACTTTCGGTGAGAATTGAAATCAGGATTCGCTTCCTGAAACCCTCCTCTGCTTCGATTACGTCATCGTCATGGCCACTACCACTGGTGTAGCAACCGTTACAACGTGGTAGAATCTTAGCATATTGAAACCCTACAAACATGCCGTTGATGTCCGCCGCAAATGTATCTCACTCGGAATACCTGCAACCGTGTGAAACACACCTTCATCACAGAACACAGGCATCATCGTCTGCTTGCGGACACTACAACGTTTCTCGCAATGGTATAATCCGTCATAGGGGTTGGGATGGCTGGCAGGAACCAACACACGTCAAAAGAACACTTGCTGTGATGATGACGGCTTGAATACCATCACATGGACGTCAACCTCCATGGGGTACATCGATACATCATGAAGGGATGAGTGACCTTTTGATCTTGACATGGCGTTGAGAACCTTACAAAATATATAATCTCATACATTTGACTTTATCCCAGCAGAACTACCATGATAGCCACTGATATAAGACCTCTAGCTTATGTATATGCCAGTTGTATCCCCTTTCGCAAACATATATGGTTAAAAACATTAAATTTTAACCCCTTAACTTGATCTTTGACCAACACGATCACCTTGAAAGGTCATGACAAAATATTAATTTTATAACCAACCAACGAGAGGGACATCAAAATCCAGTTTCTAACTCATTTCGATTGAAAGTTGATTGTGTTTCTGCAGTCGACGATCGTCATGGACGAGCGACCATCTAGGATTTCCCATCTAATATGACATCAAAACAAAAAATAGATAGGTCAGGCGTGTCTGGAATGTCAATTTCAGGCGGAATTGATAAAAATTTGAGTATCTAGCCCTACTAGATCCAAACCTGTAGACGAATACTTACAAAGTGGTGGCCATTTTGTATTTCACGCTCCAGTGACCCTATGCCACGGATTTAAAAAAAGCACCTTCTGAAGTGTTGAAAGACATGGTATGTAGAATACAAATCCAATGTTTTACGGCCCTATATGGCAGAGCCTGGACTATCTAGTTTGTCTCTCCATCCTGTTGCCAATGACAGGTAGCTAGGTACGGTCTGCAATCAATCGTAAATTACCGATAATTAACACATACACTAGACGTAAGGCTAAATCAGCATCTTTGTTAATATTAGTATTTTAATTGTAATTATTATGAGTAATATTATTTATCTATTTATTTATATTAATTATTTCATACAGATCGATTTATTTTACATACAAATAAACTTCTGTTTAAAATTTTGTTTTTAAAGAAATTTATGTAGTGCTATAAAGCGCCTCTGAATGGTTATCATTACTAGATTCATGGCGCAGTAAAAGTTGTCAGATTATTATTATTATTACGCTAGTGGAATGACATACAGTAACTCCAAAAAGAATTCTTCATGCTAAATACGGAGATAAAACAACTAAATGAGACGCTTACAATTTGGCTTATCAGCAGAAATCCATCTGTTGTTCCGTATTCAATTGCAGAAGTGCCCTGCCCAGGTCCACTTTCGTCTTCCGAATTGTCCAATACATATCGTTGTGAAACTACTTTAGGTAATTGCCAATGACATATCTAAGGTTTAAAAGAACTTCGTATGCCTGGAAGAAACCGTATTATCTGCTAAAACTGGGCAAGCCACCAGACATAAACTCGCTTCTGAATTACTTTTCTTTAAACTGACCCTAGCTTTAGCTTTAAGCACGACCTTAAAAAGGGACTAGCTACGAGCCCGGAAGAGCCTGTGCACGGGGAATGCGGCAGGGGTGTCGTGTGCACCAGCACATTCGTGGCCACATTCTAGAGTGACCAAGCCTTACCCAGGGACCCCCGGACGAAATGCAGCCACTGCCCCTGCCCCTGCCCCTGCCCCTGCCCCTGCCCCTGCCCCTGCCCCTGCCCCTGCCCCTGCCCCTGCCCCTGCCCCTGCCCCTGCCTCTGCCCCTGCCCCTGCCCCTGCCCCTGCCCCTGCCCCTGCCCCTGCCCCTGCCCCTGCCCCTGCCCCTGCCCCTGCCCCTGCCCCTGCCCCTGCCCCTGCCCCTGCCCCTGCCCCTGCCCCTGCCCCTGCCCCTGCCCCTGCCCCTGCCCCTGCCCCTGCCCCTGCCCCTGCCCCTGCCCCTGCCCCTGCCCCTGCCCCTGCCCCTGCCCCTGCCCCTGCCCCTGCCCCTGCCCCTGCCCCTGCCCCTGCCCCTGCCCCTGCCCCTGCCCCTGCCCCTGCCCCTGCCCCTGCCCCTGCCCCTGCCCCTGCCCCTGCCCCTGCCCCTGCCCCGATCGGTCGGCACCTGCCCCGATCGGGTCGGTCGGTCGGTCGGTCGGTCGGTCGGTCGGTCGGTCGGTCGGTCGGTCGGTCGGTCGGTCGGTCGGTCGGTCGGTCGGTCGGTCGGTCGGTCGGTCGGTCGGTCGGTCGGTCGGTCGGTCGGTCGGTCGGTCGGTCGGTCGGTCTCTGTTTGTCTGACACCCTCTCTCGCCCGCAGTGGAGATCCATTGTTCACGTCAGCCCTCCTCAGGTGTCGTATTGTTGTCGTTTCATCTCAGGCTTGGTCTTCAACTCGTCGTTGGATACACTCTTCCCTGTGCATATGTGTATGTATCCAAGTATGTGTGTATGTATATATATATATATATATATATATATATATATATGTTTGTATGTATGTATGTATGTGTATGTATGTATGTATGTGTGTATGTATATCATTTTATGTATGTTTGTATGTGTTTGTGTGTGTGTTTATGTGTGTATGTATGTATGTATGTATGTATGTGTGTTTGTGTATGTATGTATGTATGTATGTATGTATGTATGTATGTATGTATGTGTGTATCTGTATGTTCTTAAGTATATATGTATGTGTGTATGTATGTATATTTGTATGTTTGTATGTATGTATGTATGTATGTATGTATGTATGTATGTATGTATGTATGTATGTATGTATGTATGTATGTATGTATGTATGTATGTATGTATGTATGTATGTATGTATGTATGTATGTGTGTGTGTAATGTGTGTATGTATGTATGTATATGTGTATGTATGTATATTTATGTATGTGTGTATGTGTGTGTACATTATGTACAATGTACAATGTCTTCATTTCAAAAACTAAAGAAATACGGGAATGACCTAACATCACCAATATTCTGTACGAAATAAAAATTGTGTCATGATTTTATTCACTCGAACGCCGAATCGCCACAAAATTACGAAGAACTTGCCCCGTGTGTGGAACGTGTCCAGAGCAGGTTCTACCCGACTCAAGTCTGTCTTTGTCAAATGCAACACTCATATTCCAGGTTCTCAGAGAAATCGGCATACCTCGATGACGTATGATATCATAAACTAAGATGGAGAATGTTTTACTAGTTCATCATAACGCCATCCTACTAGAGTCATCCTTCAGCGGGTAATTCAACCAGTCATTTATTTAACACAAAACAGTATGTCATTGTATTTCAGTAACAATTATTCCACAGATAAGATTCAAAGAAGAATGACGGCCGGCTCTCTTCCTTAATTACATCAGTGACTTACCTAACAATATCAACTCCACAGTCTGCCTCTTTGCAGATGACTATGTATTAAACAGAGAAATTAACAATCAATCAGACCCACAAGAACTACCGAAAAACTTGATGAATTAACATATTGAGAACATGACTGGCAAATGCACTATAACCCCAAGAATTGATTTGTGATGAGACTATAACTCATGCAAAAAATGCAAAACATTTTAGTTATACTCTGTCTAGGAACTACAACACCATGGGCATGGCATATTCCATAAAGCAATGTATAGACCCCCATCCTTGTATCCTTGCCTGTAATAAACCTCATCCAGCCCGTATAACGCCTAATCAAGGCATCTCAATAATAAAGCATTCAACACAATCTAAACTAACTCTAGACCTAGTCTAGAGAGCAATATTCAGAAGAAGAATTAGAAATAAACCTCAAAAATTTTCTATGTAAAACAATGTAAAGAATGTGTCACTACTGAGTTCATTCTATTGTAATTGGCATATGCAGAACTGTTACAATTTTTTTGTATTTCCCTGAGCAGTAAAAGATTGGAATTCTCTACCAGATGTAATAGGCCATGTAAGTCTCGCATTCGAAAACGAAGTTGGGGACAGGAAGTCCATATTCTCCATGTTAACATATAGGACTTTGTTTTGTTTTTGGTTGTAATAATCGAACTGTTCCCAAATAGCGTATTTCAGTTATATTGTCCGAAGGATTATTACAAACAGAAGCAAGGCCAGATGGACAGCATTCGCCAAGCACCGCGACATTTTCAAGGGTAATATTAGAACATGCTTGAAGAGACAAGTCTACAACTCATGCGTACTCCCAGTAATGACATAGGGCGCGGAAACGCGGGCACTCACCACCCAAGCAAAGAACAAGCTAGCAGCCGCACAAACAAAGATGGTAAGTAGTATGCTAAACATCACATACCTGGGCAGAAAAACAAACATCTGTGTAAGAGAAAAGACAAAGGTCACAGACGTGATTGAACAAGTCAGAAGACGGAAGTGGACCTGGGCAGGGCACATCAGGTCAGCACGATACGAGATAACTGATGGACACTGCGTATCACCACCTGGAAACCCTACGAAAGGAAAAGAGCCAGAGGAAGACCGGCGAGACGATGTAGAGACGAACTAGACGACCACCGAAAGGGTATCATCTAGCAGAGGATAGCGAAAGATAGGCAGATGTGGAAGCATCATGCTGCGACCCTCGCCCAACCACGGGACACTATGGCTGCACAATTATGATGATGATGATACAGCCTATGCTATTATATATATATATATATATATATATATATATATATATATATATATATATATATATATATATATATATATATATATATATATATATATATATATATATATATATATATATAATATATATATACTCACTAGACCTTGTCTGTATTGTTCGGAAATATATTCCAACAACAGAAAAGGCTATGGCTGCGTGCAGTGCGGGGAGTGTGGCCAGTGGACATCCGTGCGTGTGTCGCGTATCAGCTCGCGGGTTTATGTGTAAGATTTACGGCGATAATTAAGTGGCATAGCGTAGAATTGTTAGGGAGCCCACTTTGGTCTCCACATTTTGCAAATTAATAAAATGGGTCTCTTTTTAAAACACGTCGGATATATTGTATTTATTAAGACAGATTAACAAGACTGTGCATGTACTTAGACAAGATATACAGCTACATAGTGTAGCAAAAAATTACCATTTTTTACATAAATGTCAAATGAAGGTCGATCGACGCTTAAGGGGCCCACTTCACCCTCCCCTCCCCTATATGTGTGTGTGTGTGTGTGTGTGTGTGTGTGTGTGTGTGTGTGTGTGTGTGTGTGTGTGTGTGTGTGTGTGTGTGTGTGTGTGTGTGTGTGTGTGTGTGTGTGTGTGTGTGTGTGTGTGTGTGTGTGTGTGTGTGTGTGTGTGTGTGTGTGTGTGTGTGTGTGTGTGTGTGTGTGTGTGTGTGTGTGTGTGTGTGTGTGTGTGGTGTGTGTGTGTGTGTGTGTGTGTGTGTGTGTGTGTGTGTGTGTGTGTGTGTGTGTGTGTGTGTGTGTGTGTGTGTGTGTGTGTGTGTGTGTGTGTGTGTGTGTGTGTGTGTGTGTGTGTGTGTGTGTGTGTGTGTGTGTGTGTGTGTGTGTGGTGTGTGTGTGTGTGTGTGTGTGTGTGTGTGTGTGTGTGGTGTGTGTGGTGTGTGTGTGTGTGGTGTGTGTGTGTTTGTGTGTGTTTGTGTGTGTTTGTGTGTGTTTGTGTGTGTTTATGTGTGTATGTCAACAATAATTGACACTTGATTGCAGAACATTTATTTATGTGTATGATGTATTTTAACGCAATACGCTTCTTTTTAAAAGGGCAAAAAGGGAATATCTAGCTAAATCGCCGACACCATGAACGGACCTATATTGGTTTATGCAACCAATCAAAACCCACCTTCTATCTGCACTTTGGAAAAGTAATAGGTTATAAAGTCGTCTGCTGGTTCAGCTGTCATAACACAGAGCCAAGCGGTTCGCTAAATGTGCCTTATGTCGGTTTACAACGACATCGCGACAGCAATATGCCACACTGTTCCTCATACGCTTGTAGTAACTAACAGTACAGTGAAAGACAGTATCAGTAAGCTGTCTTTTTTGTTACCCTTTGAATCGACCATAACTGAAACAGTGGTCCAGTGCCAGTGGATTCGTTGGGACACTGCTATTAAGAAATACAATAAGAAGAAAACTATCCACACATAATATTTATAAATAAATAATGAAAATACATGTGTTTATATAATTAACTAAGTGACCTATCAGTATTAAAAAACCCATATAAATTCCATAACAACAATAGTGATAAATGAATAAATAATTAAAACGGTAAAATAATTACGACGTAACAATAATTTTCATTCAGTACATACCCACACATTATGCATAAGAAAATATTATTGAAGCAATTTTTTCTACTTATGAATGATATTTCCAGATATGTAATACTAATAATTTTTGGACAATACACTTTATTTATTATAGGGACAATAAATCACTGAAATTTAAACAGAATATGAATACATAGGAAATATATGGTGAAAGAAAAAGGTTTTGGTGCATTTAAAAATAATATTAATATGTTATTGTTCTAGTTATTATTGTTAAAAACATCGCTTTTGTAATATAAGCTTGCATGCTCGCGGTACACGCGGGATGTTTATAGAAATATTGTTAAAATAAACAATGTGACATCATCGAACAACACGTAATTTCCATACTTATTTTATGACTAATAGGCAATTTTAGTTAATTATGCAGACACATGTACTTTTAATATTTCTTTTTTAATATTATCTGTGGGTAGCATTCTTCTTATTGCATATACTTTAATCTATAGATTTTCGATGGCTATGTGATCTAAATTGTTTTTTTCTTTCTGGTAAACCGCTGACATTAAAATATGATTGTTTTTGGAAATTGTTACTTTTATCAATTCTATTAGGCCTATATTACCAAAGCGTTGCCTTTTATGCCCTTTAAACATCTGGCTGTGTGCATCTGCGCTATCGTGTGTGTGCGTGCGTTGGTACATGCGTGCGTGCGTAAGCCACCATTGGAACTCACCGAAAATTAAACGATTTGCCAGGGACAAAACATATATTTAGCCTCCATGCACCTAAACTATTGAGAGTCGGCCACCACACACTCATTTTCGGACGCTTGTGTTTTCTGGGCTTGGTGGCAGTGCATGCACTTTGTAGATTATTGTATGTTGATCACGTACGTTGATCTGTACTGTCAATGTATGTAAATGTTTGCTGCCAGGTGGTAACAGCGTCGTGGCCATTTTGTGATGGAAAAAGTAACACCAATTAACAAATTGTTCACTGCTCAGTTAGGGGCGTGTTTGCAACGTGCCACAATCACCGAAGAGGCGTAGTTTGCGGAAAATAAACTATTAAACTGTGATGGCAAAATTACTAGTTCAGCCACAGTTCAAATAATACAAAAACGTAAGTACAGTACTGCATATGGATTACAAGGTCTATGCATCAATTATATATATATATATATATATATATATATATATATATATATATATATATATATATATATATATATATATATATATATATATATATATATATATATATATATAACTTGTTTGATACCAATATCCTCAGAATACGAGCTCAGTGGCGCAACAAAACCAGTGGATTTAGCATTCTCGTAGTCAAGGGCAGTGTAAAGGGCGTCATAAATCAAACGAGTACGCTAAGAAGCTAGGGTGGATAGACGAGATTAAACAGATAGATATTTAGGTAACGGCGGAAGGTAATAACGTTTTCTGCTGATTTAATGTCGCCAGGAAGTGTATTCCACAGAGTAGGCGGAGACTGAGAAAGCTTGAGTTGCGGCGTTTGTCTTCACTCTGGGAACAGCAAGGAAATTCGAGTTTGACGATCGGAGCTGTCTGTGCTGTCTTGCTGGCGTGAACATTGAGAGT
>CBDHHR010000816.1:0-5772 GCA_965263245.1 Metamycoplasmataceae bacterium
CGTTTATACTTAATATTACGTCGTACTTTCAGAGGGATATCTCACCATGTGGGACGTTTCAAAGTTCCTCGAGAACCAAGAAATAGACGAAGGGGTAAGTACATCTAATCAATCAGGTCTGGTATTCACAACATGTATACATTTCTTTCAGGACGGAGCTTTTCGTTTCCGAAAGAAATTCAGTGTCAACGGTTACGCTGTTCAATAACAACCACGACATCAATAGAATCCACAAATCCACACAAATATTAAAACCTGTATATTGTAAATAAATAATTAAACAATCACTAAATTAAAATTATGTTAAGACATACTCACAACTCATGAATGATGTGTTGTGGAAATGTACTAAACACTGTGGAATTAATGTGTTTTTGTTGCTATTTGTGCTCGCTGTTGGAACGGATAACTCGTTGACTTGGCCCAGTGTAGTGGTAGCCGCCTGTCTTGTCAGACAATGGATTACGTCGCACTGATTGTCAGTAATACCCCAGTCATAGTGTCACGTTTTGGCCGCCACGTTTAGCAACGTTGCGAAACGTGGCAGAACGTGGCTACAACGTGAGCAAACGTGGAACAACGTGGATAAAACGTGACAAAACGTGACCTGGAAATATACATTTTGGACATGTTCAAAATTCGCTGGCGTTTCCCCACAACGTACCACAACGTGACAACAACATGATACAATTGTCTACAACGTGGCTACAACGTGATACAACGTACTACAACGTGACAACAACGTGATACAATATACTACAACGTGGCAACAACGTGGTACAATATAGTACAACGTGGCTACATCGTAGCAAAAACAGAACGAGAACAGAGAGCGTGTACTACATTGTGCTGTGTTTCTGTGGTACGTTACGATATGCAGCGTAACGGCAGCGAGGCATAACGTGGCACAACGTCGCGACAGCAACGCTATAGCCTGGCGGTAGCGAGGCATAACCCAACTTTGATTTTCACAGCGGGACTACAACGAGACGACAGCGTGGCTAGCACGTGGCGACAACGTGGCACCATGCCGAAATCTGCAATTCTTTTCCCCCAACGTGTCGATCAGAAACGGCGCGGCCAAAACATGACACTATGACTGGGCCTTAAAGGCGGAGCTCGAACTAGAAATTCCGCATATGCGAACGTATTTTTTCGATATGTTGTCATGGTTATAAGTGATTAATAAAACAACATTTGCAATGAAATGTAGCCACAGAATTACATGAAATAATTATGTTAACACGAATAGTTAAGAATTGCGTATACTACCGAGTTAAAACATTAAAGAATCCATTTAATAGCGTGTACATGTTGGTGCATGAAGCACGTTCCACGTCCTTGCAGGATAGACCAAGGCTGCGTCTAAGACAACGAAGAGGGACACTGTTCTGGCTCTTCTCTCGCCTTATTTCGAGTATTTGGTAGCAGCGCGTTCAGTTTATGGACGCCATGCTTCATCCTAGCGAAATACGCTTTGCACAAGTGACCACGTCTATCGCGAAGACTTGGTCAATTTAAAGCGAGTGTGACAGTTCCTAGGTGTTATTTTGTTTATATTTAATATTACCTTCTTGTGACTACAACAGGCAGGATGGGTGTTTATTGTCCGCCAATTCGTGTTTAGTTACTTTGAAATTTGAAAGATTCCGCCTGCAACACGTTCAAATGGTAAACAAAACATCGAGTTTCAAAATAAAATCAATTGCCATTAATGCCGCAATACTATTTGATGTTTAACTTCCCACCATTTAGACAGCAGACTTCCCGTTATAAATGAACGTTCTGCCAATTCTGGGCAGAGAAGCTGGCTGACCCCTTTACCGGCTTGTGTTTGTCTCTGGCAGGACGCCGTCAAGCAACTTCTGTCGTGGCGGGCTCACCTCACGAAGGTCGTCCAGCTGCAGTTCATGAACGCCTTCAAGGCCGTCCTGTCTGCCTCGACCGATGGCTCCGTCAGGTACGTCACTTCCGGCACTTCTCCGTGCCTCGTCTCTCGTCACAGACCCACACAAGTCTCGGTCAACTGTCTCTTGGCCCTTCCAAACAAGCACTGCCAATTAAGGCTCTTAAATGCGTTTGCTCCTCATTTTTAAAGGGAAGGTACCAGATCCTACGATTTATGTTTCGGTTACCATTACGTTCTCACGATTACAACAGACACCCTGAAGATTTACTGTCTGCAAATTTGTGTTTAGTTACTTTATTAAGCTCAGAACAATTTCCGCAATTTGAAATATTCTGCTTGCAACACGTTCAATTGGTAAACAAACAAACCAATTTCATGAAAAAACACGTATTGGCAATAATTATAATGCTGAGGAGAGCAGAGCTACCCGCAACAGCCTTTGATGTTTAAATTTCCGGCGTTCTAGTCCCTCTACAAATTACTGCTTGACCAGGTCTGGACAGAGGAGCTGGCACCCTCCCTTTAATGTGTTCATCGTGGAACAAGAATGAAAACGTTTAAGATACGCTGCTTTCTAAACTGCGTTTAATTGTAACAACCCAAAAAACGCCCGCTGTTTATTTTTGTCTTGTAAACAAAAAGGACAGCTTACAAAAAGACAAAATAATTGTATTGGCAATGGAACAGACACTGTTATTTCATATCCAGCGCTATAGTCGCGTTGCCGGTTGGTTCAGCGAATGTTCTGGAAGAAATTACGTGTGTCACACGTAGCGCAATAACCTAAGTATGGTAACTATTTGTATAACGCGTGTAGAGCGACTCTAAATAAACTCTGCATGGAGCGGCTGTTTGAATGATATGGACATAGCTGTATGGTTGGTGGCTTGACTGAGTAGTATCTATCACGTGAACACACAGAATTTGGTGGGAGACCCAGGGACGGTTCGTCGGCTTCTACGGCCAGCACAAAGCGATCCACTACCCTATCGCGGAAAGTCTGACCAGCACCCCAGTGCTGCCGTATGACATCAACGAGGTGGGTTCTCCACGCGGTAGGAAGCGGACTATTGCGTATGACGAGGAGAATGTATAATGTATAATTAGGTGTTCGACCGCCATTATCCGTGCGACCAACGAGTACCCTATAGAAATAGCATCATGCAGGTTGTCTGAATTTCTGCGAGGACATGTGTAGTGTGGAATGAATAGAAATTATGTTTTTGCGCAGCGTGGCTTAAGAGCTGTCAAGTTATGACAGACGACAGCCGTTTTTCTGCGTTTGGATACTGATGTCATTGAGATTGGTGATGTCAACAGGACATGTCACAGTCTGATTCTGGCAGGAATGAAGGGGTGTCAGGTTTAGAAGTGGTTTGTCGTGTGTGTGTGTGTGTGTGTGTGTGTGTGTGTGTGTGTGTGTGTGTGTGTGTGTGTGTGTGTGTGTGTGTGTGTGTGTGTGTGTGTGTGTGTGTGTACGTGTGTGTACGTGTGTGTACGTGCGTGCGTGCGTGCGTGCGTGCGTGCGTGCGTGTGTGTGAATGAGTCCTTGTACATGCATCGGCACGCGAGCCCACGTATATGTGTGTGGGTGGTCGCGCGAGCTAATGTATATGCATGTATATGATGAGTGAAAGTATCGACACCCTGCTATATAAGTGTATATTCATGAAGTATGCACGTGTTATAACGTGCCTCTTTACTGCAGGGCCCCCTGGCGCCTGTTAAGAGTATCAGTGACAAACAAAAGATGAAGGCGCACCAACACTACGAATATCCTCTCGTCTTTGCCAGCGACAGGTAGGTATTTGTGACCTAATATAAATTAAGACACACATAACTACACGAAAATATATTTGCTACACTAATGACATGTTAACATAACTTTAATGTTCATTCGTACAGGATTCTGTAATAGCATGACATTTATTGTCGTATTTCAAAGATAGAGGTTATTGCGGCTATCCTAAATCGTAAATAGTATTTCCTGAATTTCCACGTTTGTACGGGTTTCGTCGAATGAACCTCTTCCAATTTATTTAACGCTAAGTTGGCCATATTCGCCTCACGGAAGGACACGCGCGCGCATGGACACACACTCACTTACTTGCTTGCTTGCTTACTTACTCTCGCGCGCACATGCACACGCGCACTCGCACTCGCACTCGCACTCGCACTCGCACTCGCACTCGCACTCGCACTCGCACTCGCACTCGCACTCGCACTCGCACTCGCACTCGCACTCGCACTCGCACTCGCACTCGCACTCGCACTCGCACGCGCACTCGCACTCGCACTCGCACTCGCACTCGCACTCGCACTCGCACTCGCACTCGCACTCGCACTCGCACGCGCACGCGCACGCGCACGCGCACGCGCACTCGCACGCGCACGCGCACGCGCACGCGCACGCGCACGCGCACGCGCGCACGCACGCACGCACGCACGCACGCACACACACACACACACACACACACACACACACACACACACACATTGACACACACATTGACACAATGAATGTGTTGACTGAGATCACCCGTTGTCCACGCAGGTGGAAGCCATTCCGTCGCTCAGCCTACATGTTGAAGAAGTCTCAAGAGCCACATGAAGACGACGACAGCCCGGTGAACAAGAAGTTCTTTGACTCGCTCATGAAGCCCCGAGTAAGTTCACAGTCAGTCACTCGTAGCTCTTACGTAGTATCCACACTTTTTGTATGTAGACAGATATATGCATGTGTGTGTGTGTGTGTGTGTGTGTGTGTGTGTGTGTGTGTGTGTGTGTGTGTGTGTGTGTGTGTGTGTGTGTGTGTGTGTGTGTGTGTGTGTGTGTGTGTGTGTGTGTGTGTGTGTGTGTGTGTGTGTGTGTGTGTGTGTGTGTGTGTGTGTGTGTGTGTGTGTGTGTGTGTCTGTGTGTGTGTGTGTGTGTGTGTGTGTGTGTGTGTGTGTGTGTGTGTGTGTGTGTGTGTGTGTGTTTGTGTGTGTGTTTGTGTTTGTGTTTGTGTTTGTGTTTGTGTTTGTGTTTGTGTTTGTGTTTGTGTGCGTGTGCGTGTGCGTGTGCGTGTGCGTGTGCGTGTGCGTGTGCGTGTGCGTGTGCGTGTGCGTGTGCGTGCGTGCGTGCGTTCAGTTTCGGTTCCGTGTGTTTCAGTTGTACAATGATCACCTGGAACGGTTCACCTCGGGGGAGTTGAAGCAAGGCGCTGTGTTCAGGGCACTACCCGTCTACAGGGTAACTCTCGTTTGGTGAACTTCACCCCTGTATTTCTCGTACTTGTTCTCTTAGATAGTTGGTGCAGTGGTGACACCGACGACGGTGATGGCGGTGATGGTATGAGAAAATTACACTAAATTAATGGTAATATCGAAACTGTTGATGATGGTAGTGATAACGAAGACATGTTTTAAATAATAATTATGTTGTCATCTCGACTTTTTTTCTTGCTTCAATTGTTGCCTTAAACTTCTGTTTCCTTTGTTGGTGTCTTAATCGATTAACGCCTTTTCAAATTGTCAAAATAATTTAGTTTCTGTTCTTTACAAATTTAAATAATGTTCACTGAATAACACCGAGCTCATAAGTAACGGACTAGTTTGTTCTATGTTCAGTCGGCGTGACTCATAACATTTATTACTACTACACTTGCTTTAGAATACATCTCTACAGTATGAAATACTCTTGTTAAGATTCCGTTAAAATGCACAAATTAATGATACAAATTATGCTACTAAGAAGGCGAGGGAGAACGTCATAACCGACCATAAACAATCATTATAACTGCCTTGTGTAGGTCAACACGCCGGCCAAGCCGAAGACGCCTGACTTTGGTGGGCCGTCGATGGACGGACAGACGCCCTTTCTCT
>CBDHHR010000818.1:0-7500 GCA_965263245.1 Metamycoplasmataceae bacterium
AGTAAGTAATTAGTTAAGTGAGTGAGTGAGTGAGTGAGTGAGTGAGTTAGTGAGTGAGTGAGTGAATGAGTGAGTGAGTGAGTGAGTGTGTGAGTGAGTGAGTGAGTGAGTGAGTGAGTGAGTGAGTGAGTGAGTGAGTGAGTGAGTGAGTGAGTGAGTGAGTGAGTGAGTGAGTGAGTGAGTGAGTGAGTGAGTGAGTGAGTGAGTGAGTGAGTGAGTGAGAGAGTGAGTGAGTGAGTGAGAGAGAGAGAGAGTGAGTGAGTGAGTGAATGAATGAGTGAGTGAGTGAATGAGTGAATGAGTCAGTGAATGAGTCAGTGAATGAGTCAGTGAGGTAAGTAAGTAACTAACTAAGTATGCACGTAAGTAAGTACGTAAGTAAGTACACGAGTAAGTACGTAAGTAAGATACGTATAGTTTCGTAAGTACCACACTCGTCATATGATAAGTCGAGTTAGTTGGCGTCTTCCACGCGACAAAATAAACAACTCACCATTTCGACTGTGGTGTTCTCCGCAATGGTTGTGTATGTTCTATGTTTGACGGTGCCGCGTGCGTCTTATATAGCCGCCACTCCCCCAATGACGTAGGCAGCTAGTCTTTTGTCCGAGCCAGTCGTGGGACACCGACCTGACGGCCACTGGTTATGTATCTGCCAGACTTGAACGCGCTGTTTGGCGCGCGTTCAAGTCGCTGCCGTGACAAACCATAAACAGCACGTTTGTTGACCGCAGTGAATAGGTGCGCGCAGTTTTGTATGTTTAATGCGACTAATGTGTACTCATATATAGACATCTCCTGGCGACCTTAGATCCAATGCTACCGTATCGTTGTTCTGCTATTGTTCTTCGACGACCAATGAGTGAGTGGAATATTTCGAGTCACCTGCAGAGCTAAACGATTTAATAATTCTACAACACAGCGGACATCGCTAAGCCATGACCACCTCTGGGCCAGATAAAACAATTCTCTTCAGCTAAGTTGCTGATTCTCATAAGTACATTATGCGAAGTTGCCAGAAACAAGTCGACTGGTAGTGAACTGGAAGTGATTGTTCGATAAATAATCGAGTCTTACGTCGTCTATATTTACTTACCTAATAATCCTCCTCGAGAGGTCGCTGCCTTGTCAATGTGGTACCTTGTCGAGGTGGTACATTACCTTGTCGATGAGGTTTATTGCCCTGTCGAGGTGGTACATTGCCCTGTCGAAGTGGTACATTGCCATGTTGAGGTGGTACATTGCCCTATCGAGATGGTACATTGCCCTGTCAGGGTGGTACATTGCCCTGACGAGGTGGTATATTGCCCTGTCGAAGTGGTACATTGCCCTGTCGAGGTGGTACATTGCTCTGTTGAGGTGGTACATTGCCCTGTCGAGGTGGTGCATTGCCCTGTCGGGGTGGTACATTGCCCTGTCGAGGTGGTACATTGTTCTGTTGAGGTGGTACATTGCCCTGTCGAGGTGGTAAATTGCCCTGTCGGGGTGGTACATTGCCCTGTTGAGGTGGTACATTGCCCTGTCGAGGTGGTACATTGCCCTGTCGGGGTGGTGCATTGCCCTGTCGGGGTGGTACATTGCCCTGTCAAAGTGGTAAATTGCCCTGCCGGGGTGATACATTGCCCTGTCGAGGTGGTACATTGCCCTGTCAGGGTGGTACATTGCCCTGTCAATGTGGTAAATTGCCCTGCCGGGGTGGTACATTGCCTTGTCGATGTGGTACATTGCCCTGTCGAGGTGGTATATTGCATTGTCGACGTGGTGCATTGCCTTGTCGAAGTGGTACATTGCCCTGTCGATGTGGTGCATTGCCTTGTCGACGTGGTACATTGCCTTGTCGAGGTGGTACATTACCTTGTCGAAGTGGTACATTGCCCTGTCGACGTGGTACATTGCCTTGTCGAGGTGGTACATTGCCTTGTCGACGTGGTACATTGCCTTGTCGAAGTGGTACATTGCCCTGTCGATGTGGTGCATTGCCTTGTCGACGTGGTGCATTGCCTTGTCGACGTGGTACATTGCCTTGTCGAGGTGGTACATTACCTTGTCTTGTCGAGGTGGTACACTGCATTGTCGAGGTGGTACATTTCCTTGTCGAGGTGGTATATTGCCTTAGCGAGGGTGACATTGCTTTGACAATGTGGTAAATTGCCTTATCGAAGTTGTACATTGCGTTATCGAGGTGCTGCATTGCCTAGCCCTGCGAGCTGTGCCGTGGCAGTCTTGTACTCACGGTACAGACATTTTAACCAGAACGTCTAAATCAATCTTCTCACAGTCACAATTGCTATCAGCCTTAATATATCAATACATTTTATTTGATTTGTGTATACATATATTATATTAGATGTTACTTATATTGTTTGATAGAAAACCATGTAAACGCTATTGAACAGTGTCATACGATTGTAACCAGTGTTTAAATAAAATATATTATTATTCTCTTTTGTCCCTCCGGGTAGTATTTCGAGGGTAGAGGTAAAACACTACCTATTAAAATCACTATTAAAACGTCGGTCCCAGCTACCAGGGACGTTTAAGACACAAATGAGTCGGTATGACTGCTTAAGTGTGAGCCACACGATAACTTGCTGTGCCAAAACAAGGCTACTGGATTTAACATCCGAACTTTGAACTTCATGTTACCGACTAGTCGCTTTGATGGTCTATCGGAACGTTGCTCTGTCTGTCTGTCTGTCTGTCTGTCTGTCTGTCTGTCTGTCTGTCTGTCTGTCTGTCTGTCTGTCTGTCTGTCTGTCTGTCTGTCTGTCTGTCTGTCTGTCTGTCTGTCTGTCTGTCTGTATGTCTGTCTGTCTGTCTGTCTGTCTGTCTGTCTGTCTGTCTGTCTGTCTGTCTGTCTGTCTGTCTGTCTGTCTGTCTGTCTGTCTGTCTGTCTGTCTGTCTGTCTGTCTGTCTGTCTGTCTGTCTGTCTGTCTGTCTGTCTGTCTGTCTGTCTGTCTGTCTGTCTGTCTGTCTGTCTGTCTGTCTGTCTGTCTGTCTGTCTGTCTGTCTGTCTGTCTGTGTCTGTCCGTCCGTCCGTCCGTCCGTCCGTCCGTCCGTCCGTCCGTCCGTCCGTCCGTCCGTCCGTCCGTCCGTCCGTCCGTCCGTCCGTCCGTCCGTCCGTCCGTCCGTCCGTCCGTCCGTCCGTCCGTCCGTCCGTCCGTCCGTCCGTCCGTCCGTCCGTCCGTCCGTCCGTCCGTCCGTCCGTCCGTCCGTCCGTCCGTCCGTCCGTCCGTCCGTCCGTCCGTCCGTCCGTCCGTCCGTCCGTCCGTCCGTCCGTCCGTCCGTCCGTCCGTCCGTCCGTCCGTCCGTCCGTCCGTCCGTCCGTCCGTCCGTCCGTCCGTCCGTCCGTCCGTCCGTCCGTCCGTCCGTCCGTCCGTCCGTCCGTCCGTCCGTCCGTCCGTCCGTCCGTCCGTCCGTCCGTCCGTCCGTCCGTCCGTCCGTCCGTCCGTCCGTCCGTCCGTCCGTCCGTCCGTCCGTCCGTCCGTCCGTCCGTCCGTCCGTCCGTCCGTCCGTCCGTCCGTCCGTCCGTCCGTCCGTCCGTCCGTCCGTCCGTCCGTCCGTCCGTCCGTCCGTCCGTCCGTCCGTCCGTCCGTCGTCCGTCCGTCCGTCCGTCCGTCCGTCCGTCCGTCCGTCCGTCCGTCCGTCCGTCCGTCCGTCGTCCGTCCGTCCGTCCGTCCGTCCGTCCGTCCGTCCGTCCGTCCGTCCGTCCGTCCGTCCGTCCGTCCGTCCGTCCGTCCGTCCGTCCGTCCGTCCGTCCGTCCGTCCGTCCGTCCGTCCGTCCGTCCGTCCGTCCGTCCGTCCGTCCGTCCGTCCGTCCGTCCGTCCGTCCGTCCGTCTGTCTGTCTGTCTGTCTGTCTGTCTGTCTGTCTGTCTGTCTGTCTGTCTGTCTGTCTTTTTTTTTTCTTTTTTTTCTATTTCTTTTCTTTTTCTTTTTCTTTTTCTTTTTCTTTTTCTTTTTCTTTTTCTTTTTCTTTTTCTTTTTCTTTTTCTTTTTCTTTTTCTTTTTCTTTTTCTTTTTCTTTTTCTTTTTCTTTTTCTTTTTCTTTTTCTTTTTCTTTTTCTTTTTCTTTTTCTTTTCCCACGGTCTCTCTTTCTCATCCTATCTCGTTTAGTAAAATCACCGACATGTGATATGTTTGGACATGTGTCTCTGAGGTCGAGAAACAAGTGTTGTTTACGTTAGAATAGGACACGGGTTAGCCTCTATCACAGAAACATGCAATGCATTGATGCTACCTATAATTGACGTGACTAAGTGATATTTACTAGAAACTGCTCCAACAACCAGCATTGGACGCCCAACCACGATGTGATTGATTAGCATCTACATTATCGGTTGTTTTGAAAATATGCATTAAAGCAAACTCCACGGAAATAAGTATGCCCTACGTCGAAGCATAGTAGGTGCTAAAATAGCGAAGTATAAAAAAATAATGTGGACATATTTGAACTATAACATATAAAATGTAATCTAACGAAATTAATATAGGTGTTTTTATAAAAATATAATTTTTGACAAAACATTAACTATTGTTATAATAATAATAATAATAATGACAGTACACTGTATTTAAACACTGATCACCAGAGTATGCCTATGTTCATTAGCGTTTACATAGTCGTCTATAAGACATTATAAGTTATATATACAAAGATGTGTATAAATAATTTTAATGATATTAACATAGCAAAAAATATATAGTAAAGTGTAAACCAAATAAAGAAAAAAAAAAAAAATTAATACCTATAATAACATGTTTTTAAATAAATAATTATTCAAATCATATAGTAGCAGTATAATTGTAAACATCGTTTTGGCATGTTACTGATATGAACAGTAAGCTTCGGGCCAAAATGTAAAATATTTATTTAAGTGAAATATGCAACTTAACTGCACATGGTCATATAAATAGGGTATTCAGATTTCGTGCAGATCTAGTACGTAATTAGTTTTCATACATTAGTACCGCCTAAATAATTATACAGAAGATTGCCACGTCACACGTTCGGCTAACTTGGTGTCTAAATCGGCCACGCGTGACGACGTTCTACGTCAGCCACGCGTGAATGAGACAGACGTATTGAGTGAAGTGGACCAGGGAGCATTTACTGCACGGCAAACGCTGCAGTAAGCACACTTGATTACGTACCAAGAGGTTCTGAAGTAGACAAAAGGCTTATAATAGCCTTGTAGATTTACATTTCTTCATCAATCCTGTAATTATCCACAGCGCCGCCACTTATTGTTGGCCTCGCGGTGTTATCTTAAGACCGATACAATAGCGACAGGTCCACCGGTCCAACATGGTTTGGCATGATCTACTGACGTTACATCAAGTTCAACCGTAGGCGTTGCTTACAGACGAACCTCTTGAAAACGGTAAACAAACAAAGTGATTATGTGTGACTGACACAGGTATCTAATTCGCGCTCTGGCCAATTTGAACGACGAGATTTCCACATTAAGTGCCCCCGATACGGTGATAGGAGTCCGGATTGTGAAGCGCAATGGTGAGTAGGAATCAGTACTAGAGCGAAGTGCCACATAGGTTGATATGATACATACCGAACCATTTGAATGCATTCAGTGCACAGACTTGATATAAGTAAAAAAACGCTGGCGACAGATAAGTTCTTTATACATTTGTTACTTATGCAGACTTATCGGGTGGAACGATTGACGACAATGTGTTTAGTGTGTGTGGCGGGGTGTGTGTATGTGTGTGTGCGTGTGTATATGCGTGTATATATATATATATATATATATATATATATATATATATATATATATATATATATATATATATAGTTCTGTGGTGTTTATAAAGCCCAAAGCTTGTGATATGTTGCAGGCTTCAAGAGAAGCACCCACTAAGCCGAGGATGATCTCCAAAGACGAAATCAAAGGTGAGATATAGCGCGTTTATCCGGCAAAGTTACAATGTCCGTCGGACAAGACAACAATACACAGTAGAAGTGTTACACCCGCATGCATGTTTCAGGGTACAAGGATATACGTGATGTTGTACATTCGTCGGTGTAAAACGAAATGAGGTGTGTTGTGTGTGTTTCAGGGTACAAGGATATACGTGATGTACATTCGTCGGTTGAAGGAAATGAGGTGTGTTGTGTGTGTTTCAGGCTACAAGGATATACGTGATGTACATTCGTCGGTTGAAGGAAATGAGGTGTGTTGTGTGTGTTTCAGGGTACAAGGATATACGTGATGATGTACATTCGTCGGTTGAAGGAAATGAGGTGTGTTGTGTGTGTTTCAGGGTACAAGGATATACGTGATGTACATTCGTCGGTTGAAAGAAATGAGGTGTGTTGTGTGTGTGTTTCAGGGTACAAGGGTATACGTGATGTACATTCGTCGGTTGAAGGAAATGAGGTGTCTTGTGTGTGTTTCAGGCTACAAGGGTATACGTGATGTACATTCGTCGGTTGAAGGAAATGAGGTGTGTTGTGTGTGTTTCAGGGTACAAGGATATACGTGATGTACATTCGTCGGTTGAAGGAAATGAGGTGTGTTGTGTGTTTTTCAGGCTACAAGGATATACGTGATGTACATTCGTCGGTTGAAGGAAATGAGGTGTGTTGTGTGTGTTTCAGGGTACAAGGATATACGTGATGTACATTCGTCGGTTGAAGGAAATGAGGTGTGTTGTGTGTGTTTCAGGGTACAAGGATATACGTGATGTACATTCGTCGGTTGAAGGAAATGAGGTGTGTTGTGTGTGTTTCAGGCTACAAGGATATACGTGATGTACATTCGTCGGTTGAAGGAAATGAGGTGTGTTGTGTGTGTTTCAGGGTACAAGGATATACGTGATGATGTACATTCGTCGGTTGAAGGAAATGAGGTGTGTTGTGTGTGTTTCAGGGTACAAGGATATACGTGATGATGTACATTCGTCGGTTGAAGGAAATGAGGTGTGTTGTGTGTGTTTCAGGGTACAAGGATATACGTGATGTACATTCGTCGGTTGAAGGAAATGAGGTGTGTTGTGTGTGTTTCAGGGTACAAGGGTATACGTGATGTACATTCGTCGGTTGAAGGAAATGAGGTGTGTTGTGTGTGTTTCAGGCTACAAGGGTATACGTGATGTACATTCGTCGGTTGAAGGAAATGAGGTGTGTTGTGTGTGTTTCAGGCTACAAGGATATACGTGATGTACGTTCGTCGGTTGAAGGAAATGACGTGTGTTGTTTGGGTTTCAGGCTACAAGGATATACGTGATGTGCATTCGTCGGTTGAAGGAAATGAGGTGTGTTGTGTGTGTTTCAGGCTACAAGGATATACGTGATGTACATTCGTCGGTTGAAGGAAATGAGGTGTGTTGTGTGTGTTTCAGGCTACAAGGATATACGTGATGATGTACATTCGTCGGTTGAAGGAAATGAGGTGTGTTGTGTGTGTTTCAGGCTACAAGGATATACGTGATGATGTACATTCGTCGGTTGAAGGAAATGACGTGTGTTGTTTGGGTTTCA
>CBDHHR010000819.1:2500-12760 GCA_965263245.1 Metamycoplasmataceae bacterium
TATATGACATTTGTACTGGCGATGAAAAAGAATCGAGAAAATGAAAACATTACTAGGTGCATTGTCATTGGCATGTAGACATGTATGTAACATGAAAACATGAATGGCGTGTTTTTAGTTTCATATGTATGCCATATCAAGGTCACTATTGTGTATATAGTTTTCACCAAGCTTTGCGCAATTTAGATTGTTACTTAATTGTTACACCGTGTTTTGCAAGATCTATGTCAATAACATAAATATTGTATTTATCTCACAGCCGTGCGGTGACGTCACACTGTCCACACTGTCCACGAGAGGCGACCATGACGTCACCGTTGCTTCCACTAAAGACGCCATCTTTGATCGTACGGGTCCTGGCTGCCTGCTTCCTCCTGCTCGCTGCCCCCGGCTGCCTGGCCGTCTGCTTCAGACGGTGCGTCAGCGTCAGCGGCTCTCTATCCTGCCCCGACGCCGGCTGTACGGTCATCCCGGTCGACGAAATCCGCTCGGACACTCAGCAAGTATCGCTGCAATCCAACGTCATTTCCGCCGTGCCCGTGCTGCGCAACTGTTCCGCCGTCCGCTCGCTGAACCTCGCCGGGAACAACATCCGCCACCTGGCGAGCGGCGCGTTCCGCGCGTGCGCCAATCTGCGCGTGCTCAACCTGACCGACAACGCCATCTGGCGGCTGTCGTCGGACCACTTCGCTGGTCTCGGCCGTCTGCAGCGTTTGTACCTGAACAGAAATGAACTAACGTCGCTCGAATCCAACCTGTTCTACCGGTATCTCTCCAGCCTACAGACCCTCGACTTATCAGAAAACCAAATCGCGACGTTGGATCCGAACGCGTTAAATGATTTACGACATCTCGTTTCGTTGCATCTGAGCGATAATAAACTCAGCAGCATCGAAACGATCCAATTTCTTGGGCTGGAGAGCCTGCGGAATTTGAACTTAAACGGCAATGAAATCGAGAACTTGACGATTGCTAATTTCGTCGAATGTCGTAGTCTGGAGCTGTTGGATTTGAGTGAAAACCATTTATCAGTGATTCCTTTTCAGACGTTCATTGGACTGAATTCTCTCAAGGTGGGTGAGCCTTGGGCATTTTTTAATAGAATAGGCATAAGAAACTGTTGGATGTGGATGACTACTTCCGGTCATGACATGGGAAGATAGGGTTGAGTGTTGTTAACGATGCCCTTTTTCAGCTCGGAGGTCGTAACTCAGATGGCGCTTACCCAAACTTCTTCAAAAATCATAAATTATTTGGGGCTTAAACCACCTTCTCTAAATGCTAATAAATGTATGTGATATACAAAAGACAAGAGACTTGCATCCGTATATTGATATCAATCTTGTTATCAAACCTACTCGCTTTACGTGTTGTAAATGTTGGGCGTTCATTGTCCATTGATGTAATTACACGTGTGATCCTTGGATAACACAACAAGGAGCACATCTATAAGTATCTTAACAGACACACTTCCTTTTGGGTCTATTAAAACTGTAAATGTTCACAACCTCGTGTATGTAAATTATAACTAAAATACCAAATGTTATGTGGTGTAGTTAAATTTAACTTTAGATTTGTTTAACAACATAGTTGTTGCTAAAGTTTTCGTCGTAGTTGTTATCGTAGTTTTCGTTGTTTCACGATTTTTTTCGGTGTTGTTGTCGTAGATGTTGTCATTGCCGTCACAATTGTTATCGTAGTTTTCGTTGTTTCACGATTGTTATCGCTGTTGTCATAGTGGATGTTGTTGTTATTATCGTCATACTTGTTATCATAGTTTTCGTTGTTTCACGATTGTTATCGGTGTTGTTGTCGTAGATGTTGTTGTCATTGCCGTCACAATTGTTATCGTAGTTTTCAATGTTTCACGATTGTTATCGGTGTTGTTGTCGTATATGTTGTTGTCATTGCCGTCACAATTGTTATCGTAGTTTTCGTTGTTTCACGATTGTTATCGGTGTTGTTGTCGTAGATGTTGTTGTCATTGCCGTCACAATTGTTATCGTAGTTTTCAATGTTTCACGATTGTTATCGGTGTTGTTGTCGTATATGTTGTTGTCATTGCCGTCACAATTGTTATCGTAGTTTTCATTGTTTCACGATTGTTATCGGTGTTGTTGTCGTAGATGTTGTCGTCATTGCCGTCACAATTGTTATCGTAGTTTTCATTGTTTCACGATTGTTATCGGTGTTGTTGTCGTAGATGTTGTTGTCATTGCCTTCACAATTGTTATCGTAGTTTTCATTGTATCGTAACTGTTGCTGCCGCCATCATGTTCCCTCACGTATCAGTCATCACTCGATTCGCAGGTATTGCGACTCAATGGAAACCGCCTGAGGTCGCTACAGTCGACCTCGCTCCAAGTGCCCGGGTTACAGGTGATTTACCTGGACGACAACCCTCTGACACATCTTCCAGTCGGCGTCTTCCCAAACACGACCACTGCATTCAGGTAACGTCAACGATCACACAAATGTAAACGTTCACAATACTTCTTTGTTAAGCTGCAAAGTAGTTCACGTTGTTTAGTCTTGTTTTTCAAGTCATCAAAACGTGTTTGAGATCAATATCTGCATTCACGGAATGCGTAATGCAAAGTATCGAAACAGCAGAAATGATCACAGTTTGTGGTCTTCGTGTAATCGCAAAAGATTACTCATCTAATAATGATGATGATGATGATGATGATGATGATGATGATGATGATGACGATGACGATGACGATGACGATGACGATGACGATAACGATAACGATAACAATAACAATAACAATAACAATAACAATAACAATAACAATAACAATAACAATAATAATAATAATAATGGTTTCCTTTTATGTTTAGCACCTTTATGCAAAGTGTTGTTTTGAAAGCAACTCACGTGTAGACACATGCACCCACCCGAACATACATACAAGCGCCGCGTGAAGCGCACAAGCACACACTCAACCATGTACACGCACGCACGCACACGTGCACTCATAGATTGTAATGCCACATTTCCAGTCTGACCAATATGCCTCATCTGACGGTCATACGTAACGATACATTCGCCGGACTACGCATGCTCGTCACGGTGAAGATGAACGGCAACTTCCGGTTGACGGAAATTGAAGCACGAGCGTTTGGTCAGGCCGACGCCAATCAAGTGGTAGTCGCTAACCTCAGGTATGACACTAAGTACTTCCGACTGTTATTTAAGCAGTTCAGCTAAGTTAGCTTATAGGCGTTTTGGTGAATGTCTAATTACAAAAAAAAAGCCTAAGTGTATGAAATGGCTGGAGAGACAGTATCCGCCAATATTTATGGACTAGGTATATTATTTTGTGTAAATGTAATTTTGTGCTATTTGTAGGCCTATATATATATATATATATATATATATATATATATATATATATATATATACTAACCGCCAAACGCGACCAGCAACCACACAAATTGTTCACGCTACCGTTGTTTCCAGTTTCGTCGATTTATCTGATTGGTCAATTAGTGTATCAAAATGCGCGTTATACTAGTTCAATATTATACACACATGCGTGTCATCAGCATTCATCATCATCATCATCATCATCATCATCATCATCATCATCATCATCATCATCATCATCATCATCATCATCATCATCATCATCATCATCATCATCATCATCATCATCACCATCACCATCACCATCACCATCACCATCACCACCACCACCACCACCACAACCACCACCACCACCACCACCACCACCAACACCAACACCAACACCAACACCAACACCACCAACACCAACACCAACACCAACACCAACACCAACACCAACACCAACACCAACACCAACACCACCACCACCATCACCATCATCATCATTGGGAAGCCATAGTACCCCGTGGTTGGGCGAAGTCCTCACCATGCTGTTTTTATATCTGCCTATCTTGCACTGTACAAATTATAATTACGCCGACATGATTTTGTGTGCAACCTGTTATAAGCGAATACCTGTCTTGAGCGGCCAGTTTTGCTGGGCTGGAGGGGCAGTCGCCCAAGACAGGTTTCACTGTATCGATAAAAGGAAAGGATATAGGGAACAGTTTGAAAAACTCCCACGTTCCTAACTAACAGCGCGTTATCATCTCACCTACAGCGGCAACGCTCTGACCACGTTGCACGCGTCCACTCTCTACTGGACGGACGTCGATGTGCTGGACCTGAGGGACAACCCCTGGCGATGTGACTGTCATCTGGCATGGGTGAAACGACTCTCGACGGAAGTGGCAAGTCAAATAACGTGAGTACGCATGACAGTCTGTCGCTGACTGTTTCGAGGATAAGATGATTTAAATTAAATAACTGCACTATTACTACTACTACTACTACTACTACTACTACTACTACTACTACTACTACTACTACTACTACTACTACTACTACTACTACTACTACTACTACTACTACTACTACTACTACTACTACTACTACTACTACTACTACTACTACTACTACTACTACTACTACTACTACTACTACTACTACTACTACTACTACTACTACTACTACTACTACTACTACTACTACTACTACTACTACTACTACTACTACTACTACTACTACTACTACTAACACTACCACTACCACTACCACTACCACTACCACTACCACTACACACCTACCACTACCACTACCACTACTACTACGTAAATCTGACACTGACCTTAACCTAGTCTCACCTGTTTTATACCCTTATATATATGTGTGTGTGTGTGTGTGTGTGTGTGTGTGTGTGTGTGTATATATATATGTGTGTGTGTGTGTGTGTGTGTGTGTGTGTGTGTGTGTGTGTGTGTGTGTGTGTGTGTGTGTGTGTGTGTGTGTGTGTGTGTGTGTGTGTGTGTGTGTGTGTGTGTGTGTGTGTGTGTGTGTGTGTGTGTGTGTGTGTGTGTGTGTGTGTGTGTGTGTGTGTGTGTGTGTGTGTGTGTGTGTGTGTGTGTGTGTGTGTGTGTGTGTGTGTGTGTGTGTGTGTGTGTGTGTGTGTGTGTGTGTGTGTGTGTGTGTGTGTGTGTGTGTGTGTGTGTGTGTGTGTGTGTGTGTGTGTGTGTGTGTGTGTGTGTGTGTGTGTGTGTGTGTGTGTGTGTGTGTGTGTGTGTGTGTGTGTGTGTGTGTGTGTGTGTGTGTGTGTGTGTGTGTGTGTGTGTGTGTGTGTGTGTGTGTGTGTGTGTGTGTGTGTGTGTGTGTGTGTGTGTGTGTGTGTGTGTGTGTGTGTGTGTGTGTGTGTGTGTGTGTGTGTGTGTGTGTGTGTGTGTGTGTGTGTGTGTGTGTGTGTGTGTGTGTGTGTGTGTGTGTGTGTGTGTGTGTGTGTGTGTGTGTGTGTGTGTGTGTGTGTGTGTGTGTGTGTGTGTGTGTGTGTGTGTGTGTGTGTGTGTGTGTGTGTGTGTGTGTGTGTGTGTGTGTGTGTGTGTGTGTGTGTGTGTGTGTGTGTGTGTGTGTGTGTGTGTGTGTGTGTGTGTGTGTGTGTGTGTGTGTGTGTGTGTGTGTGTGTGTGTGTGTGTGTGTGTGTGTGTGTGTGTGTGTGTGTGTGTGTGTGTGTGTGTGTGTGTGTGTGTGTGTGTGTGTGTGTGTGTGTGTGTGTGTGTGTGTGTGTGTGTGTGTGTGTGTGTGTGTGTGTGTGTGTGTGTGTGTGTGTGTGTGTGTGTGTGTGTGTGTGTGTGTGTGTGTGTGTGTGTGTGTGTGTGTGTGTGTGTGTGTGTGTGTGTGTGTGTGTGTGTGTGTGTGTGTGTGTGTGTGTGTGTGTGTGTGTGTGTGTGTGTGTGTGTGTGTGTGTGTGTGTGTGTGTGTGTGTGTGTGTGTGTGTGTGTGTGTGTGTGTGTGTGTGTGTGTGTGTGTGTGTGTGTGTGTGTGTGTGTGTGTGTGTGTGTGTGTGTGTGTGTGTGTGTGTGTGTGTGTGTGTGTGTGTGTGTGTGTGTGTGTGTGTGTGTGTGTGTGTGTGTGTGTGTGTGTGTGTGTGTGTGTGTGTGTGTGTGTGTGTGTGTGTGTGTGTGTGTGTGTGTGTGTGTGTGTGTGTGTGTGTGTGTGTGTGTGTGTGTGTGTGTGTGTGTGTGTGTGTGTGTGTGTGTGTGTGTGTGTGTGTGTGTGTGTGTGTGTGTGTGTGTGTGTGTGTGTGTGTGTGTGTGTGTGTGTGTGTGTGTGTGTGTGTGTGTGTGTGTGTGTGTGTGTGTGTGTGTGTGTGTGTGTGTGTGTGTGTGTGTGTGTGTGTGTGTGTGTGTGTGTGTGTGTGTGTGTGTGTGTGTGTGTGTGTGTGTGTGTGTGTGTGTGTGTGTGTGTGTGTGTGTGTGTGTGTGTGTGTGTGTGTGTGTGTGTGTGTGTGTGTGTGTGTGTGTGTGTGTGTGTGTGTGTGTGTGTGTGTGTGTGTGTGTGTGTGTGTGTGTGTGTGTGTGTGTGTGTGTGTGTGTGTGTGTGTGTGTGTGTGTGTGTGTGTGTGTGTGTGTGTGTGTGTGTGTGTGTGTGTGTGTGTGTGTGTGTGTGTGTGTGTGTGTGTGTGTGTGTGTGTGTGTGTGTGTGTGTGTATAAAATGTATTTCTCGTGATCGCTACTTCGGAGAAGTAGCTCGGCGTAACTGAAGTTGTTGGTGAGTGTAGAGAGTTTACAGCAACGCTGTGTTACTTTTGATACCAAATGTCCGGTTACTTGTTTGCCTTTAAGTTGTCGCACGCCCCGATCCGCTCGTAATCGGAGCATCGCTAGCCTGGTGGGCACCGAGTTGACGTGTCCTGCCTCGGCCAGACACCGGCTGCTCAAGACCCTCGTCGTGTCCGCCTCTCTCGGCGCTGTCCTCGTCGCCGTTCTCGCTACTCTCATCATCCGACGACATCGACGCCACGTGAGGCTATATCAGTATTTCAAAGCATTTCTTGAGCATTTTTAACCCTTTGTAACGTTAATGTAGAGCGCAGTGGCTCAGGGGTAGAGCTTTGGACTATCGACTAAGAGGACCCGGGTGCGAATCCTGTGCTGCGGTGTTAAAACATTGGGCACGTTTTTCACTCGACATTGCTCCAGTTCACGCAACTGTATAAATAAGTACCTGGCTATAGACGGTGGTGGATATGTGTACGAGCAGTATTCGCGCATTCATTGTAGCATATGGCTGAATGCTTCCCAGAGAACCCGATATGGTGTCTGAGTGAACAGGTCTATGAGGGAAGTAAAGTGTAAAGCGCTTTGAGTAATCCTGACGATTGGATACTGCGCTATATAAGAACTTGCCTTTTTTACTTTTAACATAATCATTTTATGCAATTATATGCCTTCATTTAATTACAACTGTGTTTTAGTGGTAACTTTTAACCCTGATAACATATCGAAACAATTACTCCGTGTACGCCTTGTTTGGGCTCGCCTGCATTATCCGTATGAGGCGTTGCCTAAATATTCGGTTTTGGTTCAGCAGAGTCCAGTTTTATCCGACAAGTTCACAACGGTCACTTCGTGGTTCATTGCGCTTGTGTGAATATTTATTATAATCGGGCTGCATAATTAATCATACACTTGGTAGCAAGAACAAAGTGATTCACCTAAACACAGTTATGTGTCGGTTTGATGAGCAGATAACACCCAAGTTTTGCATATATTTGCAAGTCAAAACTAGCAGAGAAAGTACTTGTGGGAAATAATCGTGTTTGTACACACATCTCGAACGTATTAAAAGCTTACAAAGACTCCATTTAATTTCTAATTCTATTCCTCTCTGCCGGACGGGGCCTTCGTCACCTGGTCAGCGTTGTTTAGTGATCATCTCCATCGTTGTCGATCTTTTGTAATGATACTTCACTCTCGACAGTTTGTCCATGCCGTTTCAAAATTTAATTTCACGTTCCAGGCGCCAATTCCAATTTGATTTTCCTTCTCTTCCGCTCATGTGCTCTTTCTTTTTCTAACATTCTTTCCCCACTCACATTTGCGTGCACTTTCTGTCTATTCAAGTCTGCTTCTAGTTATGATCATTTTCGGATGCCTCATAGTGCAAAAATCTTCTCCGGATTCCTTCATTTCCTGTTATCTTACTAGTCTCGCTTAACCGACTGTCGGTCGGCTGCAGAACTACGCCGAGAAGACAGTCTGGCGACTTTGTCGGCTTTTGAATAGTATCCGTGTGGGGCTAAACAATGCTGCCATCTCAAGGATACTGGATAATCCTGCCGTAATTCCTATTTTATAAACAACTGGAAATTTGTATTTCTATTTATTTTTGTGTTAGTATAAGTATAATTTTGATAGTTTTTATAGTACAGTATTATCTGATAAAAAAGTATCGTTATTTAATTTGTTATTTCAAATTTGGCCTGAAAGCCATCAGCGTATCTACCCTAATCTGGGGTAAGGCCGCCCTGTCGGTTACAACTGCAGCCCATTAATTAACCAGGCAGAGTTTAGGGGCTTAAAAGTGCTGCCACCTCACGGAGCCTGGGTAACCGAGGCTATTACCATACCGGGTCGATTTCCACACTACCACGCATACGGCAGATACAAAACGTATGTGATGTGCGAATGCAGTGATCCGGTTTCTTGGTTCATTGTTAATTAGTAAATGTGTTACCTCTGAAGAAACTTTTTTCCTCCGTATGTTTTACTTTTTCCATGATGTAAGTCATGTGACACGACTGTGAAATTCAGTCCGCTGAAAATGGGTGTAAGAGACAGCCGAAATATACGGAGAAAAAAAGAAAAAGTTTACTGAAAGATAAAACATTTACTAATGAAGTATGTGGTGTCGTCAAGGCGGTGTCGCGCTTACATTTTCCCGGTCGTTATAAACTTTTCGATTGACCTTTCTGCGCATGCGCGATAAATATAAAATCATCAATGTGCAGCGAAACGACAAAGCATTTTTGCTATTAATGCCACGGGCTGTTCGATGACTCTCACATGATGATTACTGTGAAGATTTGCCTAAAAGTTCGTTCAATACATTAACATATTACGTTTGTTTCAATCACTGTCACGGATTATGGCGCACTACAGTCACGTGATTTGCGCTTGCTATCAAAACATGCCCTTGCTATCAAAACGTGTTTGCCTCGTGTTAATTTGCGACAAATAACTTTGTTGAGAGGCTGTATACATCTTAACGAGCAGCCCGTAGTAACTATACCATAAATGCTTTGTCGTTTCGCTGCATATTGATGACTTTACAGTTATCGCGCATGCGCAGAAACGTCAATCGGAACGTTTATAACGCCGGAACGATGTAAGCGCTACAGCGGCATTTTCTTCTACGAATTTGCCCACTGAACGAATAATCTGCCGCCAGGTTCGGGTTGACGTCAGAGCTTCGTCGGTCTACAGTTCCATCTACAACGTCGCGAGAAATGAGGAAGGGGAAGAGGAGGGAGAGGAGGTGTGCTTCCTGCGCGGCGGTGGGACCGGTGGAGGGAAGCCGACTCCCGTCCACGTGTAGGCGCGGTGGCCTTGTGGTTCGAGCACCTCGACTAAGACTTCGAAACATCTTGTGCCGTTTCAATCTATTTCGTCTACACCGCGTTGCGCCAGTTCGCTCTTTGAAACTTGTCGCTTGTGCCGAGGCAGTGTTCCCCTGAACAAGTGCGCGTACGTGCGGAAGAATTAAATATATGAACTGTTATACATTATAAATAAATAAAGGTACGCAGTAGTATGCAAATTGTGGCGCCATCTGGAGGCGCAATGCTCCGATTCCACGGTAGTCTCCATGTGGCGCCACTGGACATACCATATTTCTAAACGAAGCATCGCTTATCGCTAGGCGCTCGCTGAGCTATGCATTTTGAATATTTGCGTGTATTTATTAATCAACAAACAGGCAGTTGACTTCGCCAGTCGCTACTGCGTCAGTCGTGGGAACAACGCAAATACCCCCTCCCACAATTTGAAGACGGACGCACGACTGGTGGGAATCCTGGTATAATTACCTATTCACATCCTAAACATTGCTTGCTTGCAGCGTGTGGCTGAAATCACCCAAATATTATATCACATGACCGAAGTTTGACCTGACTCGTCGTGTGCGACTTAATTGGCTCACGTGAAAACAGGAGTGTTTGAAATGGATGTGCCGGAGCGACCCCTGGCGCGCGAAGATAGGTTCACGTAGTGTGGACCGTGATACGAGAAGGAAGCTAGTGAATCTTTGGGGCGCAACTCATAGGCGCGCCAATAGGGGGCACGAGTGGCACATGCCCCACTGGAATTTCGGTGCAGCAGCCGTCTCCCCTCTGTTGTTTCCTTCACCAAAAGAGACG
>CBDHHR010000820.1:5000-9971 GCA_965263245.1 Metamycoplasmataceae bacterium
TATTATTAATTATTAAATTTACCGTGGTGGAGAAACACGACCAGTGACGCAAGAAAACCTAAGGATTGTACACTATCGTGATCGAGCACAATATAAAAGTCCTGAACAGATGGTTCCTTGCAAAGCAGATTTAAAAGATACGATTTCAGATGACGGCGATATGAAACTGTTCTCAATAATATATTGTTTATAAGGACAGCCGTGTTGAATCGTTCATTCGTTTCCGTCGCAATGGCAAGTGTATTCAGACGAATAACAAGGTAGGACTTTCAGACGAAATAAACCATTTACCGTGATATTGTATTCCTGTTATCAGACAACAGAGTACACCAAAGGAAACAAAATAGTGTCACATATATCGGTCGCTCAACAAGTACGTGTTGTATCTGATGAACACGGGACGTGGTTGGTGACACAAGCGTTTATGAATAGATACTAAATATGTCGTCAGCGTGCCACGTGATATCGGAGTAGTGCACGTCAATGAAAGTCATTGGCTGACGAATGTGCCCCGTGTCGTGACTCGTGACAACTGATTGGACGTGGTTGCCGTCGCCTCAGCCGTCGTCGCCATCGTCGTCATTGTCATCTTCGTTTTCGTCGTCATCATCGTAATCTTCATCGTCGTCGCCATCATCATCAATATCATCTTCGCTTTCGTCATCATAGTCTTCTTCGTCGCCACCATCGTCGTTGTCGTTTTCGTAACTGTCGTCGTCATCGTCGCCATCGCTATCATCCATACGATCGATGTACCCCGTCGTAATCACCATCAACCCAGCTGCCGTAGCTGCCTAAGCTGTCGTTTGACGCAGTGACAAACGTGAGGACATCGCCGACACACCCGCCGACACACCCGCCGACACACCCGCCGACTCACCCGCCGACAGAATGTACCGGGCGTCTCCCGCGGCCGCGATAAGCCGCCGCGTTGTTATTTCCCACCGTCGATATTTTAAGTGTTGAAAAACGACCCGGTCGCTAGGCAACCGGGCGTGTGATTAGCGCACGAGCGGCCACCGCCGAAATACTGCGGCTTGACGACCACGATAACGCGATCACCTCCGCGTGTCCATTGCGTGTCCTAGACGGAGAACACGGCGGTTCGATTACACGCAAACCCGGCTTCGAAAATCGAGGTTTCATTAACATTTGTCCATGAGCAGCAAACTGTAAGCGAGATTTCGTAACGAGACTACGGCGGCTACCTGGTGCACGTCTGGAGGCTCGCGACAACGACCGTTGTGTTACCCGATAATTGATTAATACTATATTTTAATTGCACTAACGTTAACGTCCTGAAGTATTAAACTTTTTAATTTTAGGCAGATTCTTACGAAACCCAACACATGTACTGTACTACCCTCCAAATGATGCACACGACATTTACATGAGAGTAGAACTGGTTGACTTACATATGTTTCAGCCAGCCATAGTTCGACAATACTTTTTCTTTACGCGCAAAACAACGTGGCACAATTGTTATCAAAAGTATATGGTTTAAGCATCACAGGCATCTGCTGTCATATTGTTCTCGAGTACGAAAAATACCCTTAGCAAATTAATATATAATAGCGGCGGTGTGGCTAATATCGTTATAATAAATTGTCAGCGCATTGCATGGCTAAAAGCCGTCTTCCAGTGACACCATTGGCACTTCTCTGTAAAGTGAGTCGATACCTGGTAATAGGTCCCTCAAGCCACCGTACGAATGTCGAACACATGGTGCTTACATGTATTATTATATCGCACGTTAGGTTGAATTCATCGCTTGAAACGTATTAACTACAGAATACATCAAGTAACAACAATGCGAAGGAATAGTTGATCTGCGACTTTGCATATCACTATTTTACCGTAATTTACATATGCTATTGTTATCAACATTGTTGTCAAATGGAAAGTCACGCTGTCGCGCTTACATTTTCCGGGGCATAGTACAATGTCCGGATGACGTTTCTGCTCTTGCACGATGAATGTTATAAAATCACCAGTGTGCGGCAAAAATCCAAACCATTTAAAGCATAAATACCACGGGTTATTATATAATTTTCCTCTGGTGATTACTGTGAAGAATATTACGTTTGTTTACATCACCGTCACGGATTATGGCGCTTTTGAGTCACCTGATTTGCGTTTGCTATCAAAAATGTCTGTTTGCTCGTGTTATTTCCAAATAAATAACTTTGTTGAAAGTTTATATATGTCTTTTTTGTCTATATATATATGTATATATATATATATATATATATATATATATATACAAATATATATAAGACAAAACAAGTCATATATAAACTTTCAACAAAGTTATTTTATATATATATATATATATATATATATATATATACATATATATATATATATATATATATATATATATATATATATATATATATATATATATATATATATATATATATATATATATATATATATATATATATATATCGTCACCCTGATATTATGTAACTGATTGTGACATAGCAAATAGCGACGTACTAGAATCGTCACTTGACGGATTCGTCACGTCACCTACGTCACAGTTATGATAACAAAGCTCCGTCATTTATCGATTGTACGGTCACGAATTTACCAATGCTTTATACTGTTGTTGCATTTTATATAATACATAACTCACATTGAATTGTAGAGATCTATCTTTAAGAAGTAAAATTAAATATGATTATACTTTCGAATAACTAATTATTGTAATATTCATCTGGTACACGTCACGGCGTCCCATAATATAATAGCCTACAGTAATTTAATATTAGTATTATTGTTCGTCCATCCGTCGGGAATGATGACCATGACATCACTGGTCTGTCGCATGTAGGCGATGTGTGCGGTTGTGGCTGATAAGGCCGATTCGGGCACGAAAGGTGTTGTCGCAGTTCGGGCATTGAACAGCAATAATAATCGCAGTGCTTGTCTCCGCAGCACTGGATTTGCGGAGGAATCTCCGCTCTTCCGCCTGGCGTGTCCTGGTTTGTCCACAGGACTCAGCTCCCTTTCAGATCAGGATGCGCCAGTTCCTTCGCTCAGCTGCTAAGCTTTTCCAAGAATCGTTGTTAATTTCAAAGGCCGTTTATGCGGGAGTTGAGGGATCTTTATAACGTTGGGGGTATTGTCTTCTCTCCTTTACCTCTACATCTGTATCCCCTCGTCGGGGGTTTTGTCTTCTCTAATTTACCTCTACATCTGTATCCCCTCGTCGGGGGTATTGTCTTCTCTCCTTTACCTCTACATCTGTATCCCCCGTCGGGGGTTTTGTCTTCTCTAATTTACCTCTACATCTGTATCCCCTCGTCGGGGGTTTTGTCTTCTCTAATTTACCTCTACATCTGTATCCCCTCGTCGGGGGTATTGTCTTCTCTCCTTTACCTCTACATCTGTATCCCCCGTCGGGGGTTTTGTCTTCTCTAATTTACCTCTACATCTGTATCCCCTCGTCGGGGGTTTTGTCTTCTCTAATTTACCTCTACATCTGTATCCCCTCGTCGGGGGACTTGTCTTCTCTCCTTTACCTGTACACCTGTGTCCCCCGTCGGGGGTCTTGTCTTCTCTCCTTTACCTCTACACCTGTGTCCCCTCGTCGGGGGTCTTGTCTTCTCTCCTTTACCTCTACATATGCATCCCCTCGTCAGGGGTCTTGTCTTCTCTCCTTTACCTCTACATATGCATCCCCTCGTCAGGGGTCTTCGTCTTCTCTCCTTTACCACTACATATGTATACCCTCGTCGGGGGTCTTGTCTTCTCTCCTTTACCTCTACATATGCATCCCCTCGTCGGGGGTCTTGTCTTCTCTCCTTTACCACTACATATGTATCCCCTCGTCGGGGGTCTTGTCTTCTCTCCTTTACCTCTACACCTGTGTCCCCTCGTCGGGGGTCTTGTCTTCTCTCCTTTACCTCTACACCTGTGTCCCCTCGTCAGGGGTCTTGTCTTCTCTCCTTTACCACTACATATGTATCCCCTCGTCGGGGGTCTTGTCTTCTCTCCTTTACCTCTACACCTGTGCCCCTCGTCGGGTGTCTTGTCTTCTCTCCTTTACCTCTACACCTGTGTCCCCTCGTCAGGGGTCTTGTCTTCTCTCCTTTACCTCTACATATGTATCCCCTCGTCGGGGGTCTTGTCTTCTCTCCTTTACCACTACATATGTATCCCCTCGTCGGGGGTCTTGTCTTCTCTCCTTTACCTCTACACCTGTGTCCCCTCGTCAGGGGTCTTGTCTTCTCTCCTTTACCACTACATATGTATCCCCTCGTCGGGGGTCTTGTCTTCTCTCCTTTACCTCTACACCTGTGTCCCCTCGTCAGGGGTCTTGTCTTCTCTCCTTTACCACTACATATGTATCCCCTCGTCGGGGGTCTTGTCTTCTCTCCTTTACCTCTACACCTGTGTCCCCTCGTCAGGGGTCTTGTCTTCTCTCCTTTACCTCTACATATGCATCCCCTCGTCAGGGGTCTCGTCTTCTCTCCTTTACCACTACATATGCATCCCCTCGTCGGGGGTCTTGTCTTCTCTCCTTTACCACTACATATGTATACCCTCGTCGGGGGTCTTGTCTTCTCTCCTTTACCACTACATATGTATCCCCTCGTCGGGGGTCTTGTCTTCTCTCCTTTATCCCTCGTCGGGGGTCTTGTCTTCTCTCCACTACATATGCATCCCCTCGTCGGGGGTCTTGTCTCTTGTCTTCTCTCCTTTACCTCTACATATCATCCCTCGTCAGGGTCTCCTTTACCTCTACATATGCATCCCCTCGTCAGGGGTCTTGTCTTCTCTCCTTTACCTTTACCACTACATATGTATACCCTCGTCGGGGGTCTTGTCTTCTCTCCTTTACCACTACATATGCATCCCCTCGTCGGGGGTCTTGTCTTCTCTCCTTTACCTCTACATATGCATCCCCTCGTCAGGGGTCTTGTCTTCTCTCCTTTACCTCTACATCCCCTCGTCAGGGGT
>CBDHHR010000821.1:0-2500 GCA_965263245.1 Metamycoplasmataceae bacterium
TAGACATTAAAAGCAGATTTGATATGATGGATCTTAGGGCACGATTTAAATGTGTTCACGCACTCCATGTTAGTATTTGTCACGCGACCGAATATATAACCTAGTAGACATTAAGACCTAGTTTAAGATATTGCATTTTGAGACGTGCTTTGAAAGATATGACAGAGCCAACGTCGAATGCGTCACTGTGAACACCGTACTGTGAACAAGTAGGCACAGTCTGGCGGCGTGTGAGGACACTATGCAGCCGTCATTGCCTTCATGCCAACTAATCGAGGACTCGTCATCGTCCTCTTAAATTATCTAATTAATATCCATCACGATGTTATCGCATTATTTCTAGTCGCCTTCAATAGTCTCGTTTTCTACGACATCCATCTATTTGAGATCCAAAGTGGACGTAGACGTTGACTAAATTAGTTCATGTCACTGAGTTTGTTAACCTTCGGGAAATTGGTGTTATGTTGACGTGATTAACAAATTAGTTTTGCGCGTTTGTCTGGTTAAGTAAAAACAGACCCGAATCATTTTATTTATGATAAATTCGCGCGCAAGATCTAGGCCAAACGCTGACACAGAAAAACAAAATAAGTTTGGAGGGATTAACAACAACTAAACGTCCACTTAATTATGTAATTTATTTCCATCAAGAAATTGGTGTGTTATTCCGACTTCTGTCGTTGTCGTTGTCGTTGTCGGTGTCGTTGTCGTTGTCGTTGTCGTTGTCGTTGTCGTTGTCGTTGTCGTTGTCGTTGTCGGTGTCGGTGTCGGTGTCGGTGTCGGTGTCGGTGTCGTTGTCGTTGTCGTTGTCGTTGTCGTTGTCGGTGTCGTTGTCGGTGTCGGTGTCGGTGTCGTTGTCGTTGTCGGTGTCGGTGTCGGTGTCGGTGTCGGTGTCGTTGTCGGTGTCGGTGTCGTTGTCGTTGTCGTTGTCGTTGTCGTTGTCGTTGTCGTTGTGCCGCGTGTCTGCGCTACATCAAACCATCCCGAACCTTGTCGGTCTAGGTGGTCAACCGTGACGACACCAGTCGCTCTACAGTGGACAAGGTTGACACGATGGACAAGGTTGACACAGTGGACAAGGCTGACACAGTGGACAAGGTTGACAGGACGGACACAGTTGACACTATGGACAAGGCTGACACAGTGGACAAGGCTCACACGGTGGACAAGGTTGACACGGTGGACAAGGTTGACACTGTGGACAAGGTTGATACAGTGGAGAAGGCTCACACGGTGGACAAGGTTGACACAGTGGACAAGGCTCACACAGTGGACAAGGCTGATAGAGTGGACAAGGCTGACACAGTGGACAAGGTTGACACGGTGGACAAGGTTGACACGATGGACAAGGTTGACACAGTGGACAAGGTTGACACAGTGGACAAGGCTGATACAGTGGACAAGGTTGACACGATGGACAAGGTTGAGACAGTGAACAAGGCTGACACAGTGGACAAGGCTGACACAGTGGACAAGGTTGACACGGCGGACAAGGTTGACACGGTGGACATGGTTGACACAGTGGACAAGGCTGACACAGTGGACAAGGCTGATACAGTGGACAAGGCTGACACGTTGGACAAGGTTGACACTGTGGACAAGGCTGACACAGTGGACAAGGTTGACACGGTGGACAATGTTGACACTGTGGACAAGGCGGACACAGTGGACAAAGGTTGACACGGTGGACAAGGTTGACACTGTGGACAAGGCTGACACAGTGGACAAGGCTCACACGGTGGACAAGGTTGACACGGTGGGCAAGGTTGACACTGTGGACAAGGTTGCTATAGTGGACAAGGTTGACACGGTGGACAAGGTTGACACAGTGGACAAGGCTGACACAGTGGACAAGGTTGACACAGTGGACAAGGCTGACACAGTGGACAAGGTTGACACAATGGACAAGGCTGACACAGTGGACAAGGTTGACACAGTGGACAAGGCTGACACGTTGGACAAGGTTGACACAGTGGACAAGGCGGACACGGTGGACAACGCTGACACGGTGGACAAGGCTGACACGGTGGACAAGGTTGACACAGTGGACAAGGTTGACACAGTGGACAAGGCTGACACGGTGGACAACGTTGATACAGTGGACAAGGCTGACACGATGGACAAGGCTGACACTGTGGACAAGTTTGACACAGTGGACAAGGCTGACACAGTGGACAAGGCTGACACGATGGACAAGGTTGACACGGTGGACAAGGTTGACACAGTGGCAAGGCTGACACAGTGGACAAGGCTGACACGGTGGACAAGGTTGACACGGTTGACAAGGTTGACACAGTGGACAAGGCTGACACAGTGGACAAGGCTCACACGATGGACAAAATTGACACAGTGGAAAAGGCTGACACGGAGGACAAGGTTGACACAGTGGACAAGGCTGACACAGTGGACAAGGTTGACACAGGGGACAAGGCTGACACAGTGGACAAGGCTGACACAGTGGACAAGGCTGACACCGTGGACAAGGCTGACACGGTGGACA
>CBDHHR010000821.1:7500-20000 GCA_965263245.1 Metamycoplasmataceae bacterium
ACATACATACATAAATACATACATACATACATACATACATACATACATACATACATACATACATACATACATACATACATACATACATACATACATACATACATACATACATACATACATGCATACATGCATACATACATACATACATACATACATACATACATACATACATACATACATACATACATACATACATACATACATACATACATACATACATAAATACATACATACATACATACATACATACATACATACATACATACATACATACATACAGACAGACAGACAGACAGACAGACTGACAGACAGACAACAGTCAGACAGACAGAGGAGATAGACAGACATATAGATAGACACGAAACATTCAGGAAGCGGAGTGCCCTAAGTTACTTACCGAACATCAGCAGTACTTTCGTTTCGTGTCTTTCTTGTGGTGTCTGCTGATGCATCTTCGTCAGCCAGGGGCCGCAGCGCTGCGCTACGCTCTGTATCACAGGCTGACTGTCTCCGCCGAACTCGGAGCATGGGAACTATACAAATATAGCAACTGACTTTGCCAGTCATACGTCGGTGATATATATATATATGTATATATATATATATATATATATATATATATATATATATATATATATCATTCGAGTGTATGTTTTCGTGTGAGTGTGCTTATGTGAATGTGTGTACCTACGTATGTGTATGTATAAGAGTGTTGTGTGTGTTTGTGCGTACGTTCCCACGCAGTAGCTATGTTCCTAATGGGCCAAACAATTCTTCACAGCAGCTAGGAAAGATGACATCGAACCATCTGCTACGGTCTAAGTCCGTTATAGCTACTTCCCGTTGCAGCTACATTATTTTCCCGTTGTAACTACTCATTAAATTTGGCAGGCAAACTAATCCCGCAATTTGGGCGGGGACGACAAGGGGGCATTAACTATTTTAGATTGGTGTAAAATTTAAACATGAAATATTTTCATGAAGGGCACATTTTAAAAGTCATGAGAATGTTATAAATGTAACTGTCATTTGTGTGTAATTTATTTAGTCACTAAATCAAACTTAATATAATGTCCATAAAAAAGGACGAACGCAATGGTCGTCCTTTGGGTGTGACAGTTACCATGTTGCGAGTTTCGACAGCAGTTGGCGTGCAAAGTCAATGACAGCAACAGAAGCAGTAAGGCAATGGAGAACGTCATTTCGCGCGTGTCACTCGGAACCTGCGTAGCCTGCAAAGCAAGTTCAAAACAATATCAATGATATAACCTTTGTAAACGTATCTAAGTCTAGACGCCGAAATATTCTCACGTCAGTACTTCTAATTACTCACGATTGTTTATAAATATATATGATTATGTTGATATACACAATATATCAACACATTTCAGAATATCCTCTTAAGAAAATCACAACAACTACAATATGTTCAGAATTACTTAACAAGATTCGTAAAGGTGGTGACACACGTCTTCCTCGTTCTATGTCATCTCTGAAGTCACTTGGCTTCTTGTCCAACATGGTATGTGCTTAACTCCCTGACATGTCAATCCATCTACTGACAAGTGTTTGAGGTTTAGAACACTTTTTGTATCGATGCACCTCCAAGCTTGGTTTCGTAGGATTTAGGCGCTGCTGCTAGTAGTAGTAGTAGTAGTAGTAGTAGTAGTAGTAGTAGCAGTAGCAGTAGCAGTAGCAGTAGCAGTAGCAGTAGCAGTAGCAGTAGCAGTAGCAGTAGCAGCAGCAGCAGTAGCAGCAGCAGCAGCAGCAGCAGCAGCAGCAGTAGCAGTAGCAGCAGCAGCAGCAGCAGCAGCAGCAGCAGCAGCAGCAGCAGCAGCAGTAGTAGTAGTAGTAGTAGTAGTAGTAGTAGTAGTAGTAGTAGTATTGTAGGCATGATAAAATGTTTCCTTTACTGCATAGCATAAATAGTAGCTCTAAGAATAGTTATAAATATTCAATGCATTTTACATCTATGAGCAATAAATAATGTATTTTTTAACTGTAATACAAAAACGCTACCTTGTTGTAATTAAAATCGTGTCGCATAAACTAAGACGATCCTGTACGTCCACATAACACTTTCAATAAACGGGAAGTTGATATCACGCCGTCTCTGTAAATAAAACAAAAGTCACACTATTCATCACACAACCTCAATCAACCTTAAACATCGCGCATTTCCCGTACATCGAGGATGGAAGAAGACACAGAGAAATGAACGTGAACCATGCGTCGTTCATTTACTCGTTCGTTCACTCACGTTTCTGTCTCGGAAAGAATTATGTCCTTGACGACGTCGTGTTTAGAGAGCTACTGCCGGCGTCGAAAGAGGCACGAAGTCAACACTGCTCCAGGCGGGACGACACAGGCCACGGATATAGCTGTCATGTTGTTGTTGTCTGCGATATCACCGCGGGTGGTTGGGTGTCTGCCAAACAGACCTTCTGTCTGTGCGTCGCAGGCAAAACATGGGAAACCTCAATTACAGAGTCCGAACGACTTTATATGTCAATTTATTATATATAATAAATAAGCTAAATGCTACGATTTTCAGTGAAGAGTAAAACACACAAAAAGTGGTTTGTTATTCATAGCAGTGTGTCTACCAAACGGCGTTTTTTCACGTCGATAGCAAAAATAAAACAGAAGCCGTTTGTTCGAGTGGCTGAACTGTTTTTAAAATTAATTATATCACATACATAAGCTAAAGGCTACGATTTGTCAATGAAGATTAGAATGTTTGTCCAAAACCGGAGTTTACTACGAGCACTGTTATACTAGTATGAAGGATCATTCAACCACTGTCAGGCCTCACATCGTCCTCACTGTTTTACGTTCCTAATTCCCCATTTAAGACTGGACAGTCATTAGGGTGATCTCCGAATGATGAGGGATACATAGTCCTCAATGTTGAGGGCAACATGACCAACGAAGACCGTTCTACTGCAGTAAGGTGTGTGATCGTAAATGAGAGTTGCAGACTGTGCGCGAGGGTGCTTTCATGAGGGCCTTCGTGTTTCGTGTGTGTGTGTGTGTGTGTGTGTGTGTGTGTGTGTGTGTGTGTGTGTGTGTGTGTGTGTGTGTGTGTGTGTGTGTGTGTGTGTGTGTGTGTGTGTGTGTGTGTGTGTGTGTGTGTGTGTGTGTGTGTGTGTGTGTGTGTGTGTGTGTGTGTGTGTGTGTGTGTGTGTGTGTGTGTGTGTGTGTGTGTGTGTGTGTGTGTGTGTGTGTGTGTGTGTGTGTGTGTGTGTGTGTGTGTGTGTGTGTGTGTGTGTGTGTGTGTGTGTGTGTGTGTGTGTGTGTGTGTGTGTGTGTGTGTGTGTGTGTGTGTGTGTGTGTGTGTGTGTGTGTGTGTGTGTGTGTGTGTGTGTGTGTGTGTGTGTGTGTGTGTGTGTGTGTGTGTGTGTGTGTGTGTGTGTGTGTGTGTGTGTGTGTGTGTGTGTGTGTGTGTGTGTGTGTGTGTGTGTGTGTGTGTGTGTGTGTGTGTGTGTGTGTGTGTGTGTGTGTGTGTTTGTGTGTGTGTGTGTGTGTGTGTGTGTGTGTGTGTGTGTGTGTGTGTGTGTGTGTGTGTGTGTGTGTGCCTGCCTGCGCGCATGCAATTTGTGTTATATTAAATATATAAATTACAATTTTAATTGTAGAATAGGTTAGTGTGTGTTTGATATATATATATATATATCACGATTGTAAGTGTACATTTTTTAGAGTGTGCGCGCAAGCAAATATTTTATATTATATATTTATTTATATAGTTATCTCTGTAAAATTGAATGGTGCAACGTGTTATTAATACGCTTCGCCTATATTTCGTGTATTCATTTTGTTCTTATTAAAAGTATGCTCTTCATCGGTGTTTCGTTATTGCGTGTGTGTGTGTGTGTGTGTGTGTGTGTGTGTGTGTGTGTGTGTGTGTGTATGTGTGTGTGTGTGTGTGTGTGTGTGTGTGTGTGTGTGTGTGTGTGTGTGTGTGTGCGTGCGTGCGTGCGTGCGTGTATATATATATATATATATTGTGTGTGTGTGTGTGTGTGTGTGTGTGTGTGTGTGTGTGTGTGTGTGTGTGTGTGTGTGTGTGTGTGTGTGTGTGTGTGTGTGTGTGTGTGTGTGTGTGTGTGTGTGTGTGTGTGTGTGTGTGTGTGTGTGTGTGTGTGTGTGTGTGAAACAATATATATATATATATATATATATATATATATATATATATATATATATATATATATAACACTCGGTGTTACTTACCCTACATCAACAACACTTCCATTTCTTGTCCTTCTCGAAGTATTTGGTTGTAAAGCACCACCTCGTCTTACAGTTATCAGCATAAACGCCGTAGCGGTACTTACAATCGTCATACCACCGTTCCCTGTAGAGGAAGGGAAATGCGCAGTGTCCGTCTGGGTCTGTTGCTTGTAACATAGAAATCACCAAACAATAATGTTGGGCAACAAAGTATGCTTAAGGACCAAATCCTGTGATAAAATCTACTCTGCCCCTTGAAACAAATGGTTAATGCTGTTTGAAATGATGACACTGCCAAATTATTTAAATATCTTATAAGATTATATAGAAAAAAACATTTAATTGTTTTGCATCAAACTTAATTATTTCGGGGTTGTCATTATTATATTGCACATATGTGTACATATGTACATGCATTTTGTTACACTTTTTATAATTGTTATGGGGTGCAAAATATGGCCTTTAAGATAAGGTTGTGGATTTTTTAGAACAGGAAAGGTTTGGCAGCATTTAGTGCATAAACATTACATGTCAAAATAATAAACGTTTGCAGGGTTGTAGAAAAGAACGAGGAAATGTCTTCGCCACCAACTGTCACGTTGGTCTGCGCAATGTAATCGTGAAAGCAACACTAAGTCAGTCGAACTTTGGAATAGTGTTCATTTGTATTATTTTGAGTAAAATACACATCGTGTAAATTTAATGGCACAACAGTTTTGTCTTTGCTGTCAGACAGTTGTAATACCGCCGTAAAATTGCTTCAGACCTACTGAACGTCCGTAAAATAAAGAATGTTTGCGTAAAATGACAATTTATAAGAATGTGTATCACAGTGATATATATTCTTATAAACTGTTATTTTACCTAAACATTCTTTATTTTACGGACGTTCAATAGGTCTCAAGCAATTTGCTCATACATAAATCCACCATTGTCTATAGCCCAGTACTCATTTATACAGCTGACTGAACTGGAGCAATGTAGAGTGAACAAACTTGCCCAACGTTTTAACACCGCAGCACAGGATTCGAACCCGGGTTCTCGTAGTAGAAGCTCTACCCCTGAGCTATTGCGATCTACTTGTATAGCCTAAGTTATATATATATATATATATATATATATATATATATATATATATATATATATATATATATATATAAAGAAAGAAATTGTACCAATTGTGTCGTTTTCTAAATTATTACAATTAGCATCTAGGCTAAATTATTTTATGTATTGAAATTTACCCCGTTGGCTGGTACAAGTTGCCCCGTATCGGGGTAACATTTTAGGGCACTTCATATAACTAATTATACCACTAATGTGTAAAAGGCCGAACCATTATAATTATGTCCTAATTATATCCGCGGGGTATCATATGTGGGGGGAACCTTTGGCATGAACAAGTACCGATCGGTTGAGAATCCCACCCGCAATCTTGAAATGTGCTGTTTTTTGTTACAACTAGCTCCGGTCTGCCCTAACCTTATAAATAATAATAATCAAACAGTGTCTAAGTGTAAGCCAACACAGCACTTTAAATATCAACACAGCCTTATTTTTAATCTTCTCGGGGGAACCTTGCACGAAAACCTAAGCCGGGATGTTCATATATAAATATGTTAAATAAGTGTTCCAAATTGAACAAATTAAAACGATTCTTGCCACTAAATATAAAAGTTACTTTGTATAATGCACTAATGTTACCGAATAATTAAAATACAGAAAAAAGCAATTAGAATAATATGTTTGACAACATATAATGCACATACTGAGCCGTTGTTTAAGAAACTAAAGATTCTTAATGTTACAGATATGCTGAAATTGCATGAATTGAAACTGTACTATAAGTATGTGCACACGACATTACCAGTATATTTGCAAAACTTACCATTTACATTAAATAAAACAGTCCACACATTTAACACACGGATACATGACAATATTCATATAAATAGGGCTAAGCATGACTTTGCTAAGCGATGCATTAGGCACGATATTCCTTTACTAATAAACAATACTACATTTAACATTAAAAAAAAAATTACAACGCACAGTTTACGATGATTTATAAGTTACGCAAAAGATAATTTTCTACAAAAGAACAAAACACTGTGCTTTTACCAAACTGCTATATATGTGGACATTCATAACAATTAACGTGGTAATTTACAGTGTTTCTTCTTGTATACCTCCGTAAATGTACATATACTAAGTAGTGTTATTTAACTATGAGATTGTAATCATTTGCTAATTTCCAAGTGACCTTAACGTACTAATTATGTTGTCTTGTTAGTTGAGATTTGTGACATTTGTTACCAGTAATGACATTCTAGTGTTGCTGTATTATGCACATGTGTTTATTTGGAAGTGCTTAAAATAGTCAACTATATTTAATTGTGATGTAATTAAAGGGGTGGCTGCCACGAGAGCGAAAAAAATGGTCTTTACGACAATCTCCTCGACCCATGGTTATTTGACCTACAGTAACAGTTCATAATCACTTATAATTACATTTCTGTTATTTTCTTACGCAATTACTTGGCAGTTTGCTGCATAGCGGTACTAATGTAATATTATTTTATAATTTGAGCTATAGGTAATTTGTATGAACATTGCTTTATGTACATTTATATTGGGTCAATAAACACTTCCGATTCCGATTATTTAGACATTTATCCCATTGTCGATAAGAGTAGTTTATTGAGACACTTCGTGTTGGTGTTTCTTCTTGAGGACCTACCTCCCCAATCAGAATAGCCAGTCAACGTTGTCCACTGGCGATAAAACGAAACTGAAACTGTTTGCAGGCGTGATATAAGCCCAGCATGTTTAAGTCGCTTGCCTGTAGTTACCTACTCCTACAGTTAACATAATTAATATAGATACAAGAAAACTACTATGCGCACTAATCGTCATTGGTATAGCCAATGACGTTGACGCCGATAGGGTTAGGATTAGAGAAAGGGGTGGGGTTAGGGTTAGGGTGGGACACCCGAGTCTGTCATACCGGTTGGGTTAGGGTTAGAGAAAGGGGTGGGGTTAGGTTTTCACCAATTAAATGGAAGCCCTTTATAAACGATTGTTTACGGTTACGTGTTCGTTGATGGCGACAAGGAGAGTTCGGATCACTCCTCCGAAAGTATATATTTTTTTTATAGATATGTTTAAAAAAACATCCATTACCTTAAATTATAGTTTGTTACTAAAGATATAATAATGGTATTTCCTTGTTTAAAATTATGATATTCCAATTATATATTGCTAAAATAAAAGAAAAAAAACATATGATGTGCTTAATTATGACTGTAATACCGTATGTTCTAAAACCTCTAAACAACATTCAACAATTCACTCCAAAATTAAATGAATGTGGCCAATGCATCACAGATGAGCTCATTGCAAAGGAAGTTTTGTATCATTATGCAACCCGTAGGCCCCTCATATAATACTATGGAATATGAGTCTTCTGTCACACTGACCACCAATTTCTTGTTCAGGGATGTTTATTGTTAATTAGATAAACAGGAAACAATTAGGCTAAACTACTTTAAATGATCAAACATATTGAAATGTTCACCCAGTAACCAGGTTGCAATTTAAACTATGACAGTTTGGGTTAAACCAGTGAAGTGCTTTGTACTTTGCGATTCATCAAATGAACTTGCAATCATGAGTTAGAATTGACGGACCTGCATATACTTTACTGTAACAATATCACTATTAATTATAAAAATCACACGTAGTATTTGTATACATTTGTTTTAAGGTCACTGAATGACCAACCACCAAATAAATGGTGTGACTACAAACATTTGTCAATCCCATTAGCGCCGTCTCAAGACTAGTGTGCGGTGTTTACTGTCAACACTATTAAAATAGCTTTGTTTTGGAAAGATACCCCTCGGTTCCAAATATAGTTGATTTACGAACTGTAGAAGCTACTCGTGGCAGCTCGTGGAGTAAACACCCCTCGTGCGCACCCTGGATGTTGATAATCTAAGACCTAAACATAGTTTGGTGAGTTACATAGAACCCTCGATCCTGTTTAACCGCCTGAAAGATTATCAACAAACCTATACATTTCTGTCAAGATATTGCGCGTAGTTGAATTTTTAGCCACTATATATAGACCACTACAGACACAACGTCAATGACGGAGGATATTCACTGACGATGTTAGAGATATACATATGCATCTCAAGCGACAACGCACAGGGAAATGGTGTGAGTAAATGTTGTTTTACACAATTAACTTTCAATCGATTGATGACATTATTAGAAGCTACGTTATTGCGTTCGTTTAAACGAATTCGTAGGTAAATATTGTCTTATGTAGACCATTGAAAACATATCAGGTATGATAATATGAGTTTAAATCAAGTCATTCAAGAAACACCTTACGAATTAATTTGTATTTAAGCGTACACTGCCTCCTGTTGGTTTTATTATTATTATTATTATTATTATTATTATTATTATTATTATTATTATTATTATTATTATTATTATTATTATTATTATTATTATTATTATTATTATTATTATTATTATTATTATTATTATTATTATTATTATTATTATTATTATTATTATTGTTATTATTGTTAATGTTAATGTTAATGTTAATGTTAATGTTAATGTTAATGTTAATATTATTATTATTATTATTATTATTATTATTATTATTATTATTATTATTATTATTATTATTGTTATTGTTGTTGTTGTTGTTGTTGTTGTTATTATTATTATTATTATTATTATTATTATTATTATTATTATTGTTATTGTCGTTGTCGTTGTCGTTGTCGTTGTCGTTGTCGTTGTCGTTATTATTGTCGTTGTCGTTGTCGTTGTCGTTATTATTATTGTCGTTGTCGTTGTCGTTGTCGTTGTCGTTGTCGTTGTTATTGTCGTTGTCGTTGTCGTTGTCGTTGTCGTTATTCGTTGTCGTTGTTATTGTCGTTGTCGTTGTCGTTATTATTGTTATTATTATTATTATTATTATTATTATTATTATTATTATTATTATTATTATTATTATTATTATTATTATTATTATTATTATTATTATTATTATTATTATTATTATTATTATTATTATTATTATTATTATTATTATTATTATTATTATTATTATTATTATTATTATTATTATTATTATTATTATTATTATTATTATTATTATTATTATTATTATTATTATTATTATTATTATTATTATTATTATTATTATTATTATTATTATTATTATTATTATTATTATTATTATATTATTATTATTATTATTATTATTATTATTATTATTATTATTATTATTATTATTATTATTATTATTATTATTATTATTATTATTATTATTATTATTATTATTATTATTATTATTATTATTATTATTATTATTATTATTATTATTATTATTATTATTATTATTATTATTATTATTATTATTATTATTATTATTATTATTATTATTATTATTATTATTATTATTATTATTATTATTATTATTATTATTATTATTATTATTATTATTATTATTATTATTATTATTATTATTATTATTATTATTATTATTATTATTATTATTATTATTATTATTATTATTATTATTATTATTATTATTATTATTATTATTATTATTATTATTATTATTATTATTATTATTATTATTATTATTATTATTATTATTATTATTATTATTATTATTATTATTATTATTATTATTATTATTATTATTATTATTATTATTATTATTATTATTATTATTATTATTATTATTATTATTATTATTATTATTATTATTATTATTATTATTATTATTATTATTATTATTATTATTATTATTATTATTATTATTATTATTATTATTATTATTATTATTATTATTATTATTATTATTATTATTATTATTATTATTATTATTATTATTATTATTATTATTATTATTATTATTATTATTATTATTATTATTATTATTATTACTTGACTCTAAACGGGTATGGACAAAAAAATAGTTTTCTGTGAAGTTCTTTTGTTTGGAAATGACATGCGTTTTTATCATTACAGGAAAGAATGTCCCCATTTAGACGTTTAGGATGCGTGTATTTCTGTGTGCTTGTGTATGTATATTACTGTGTATAATATGTGCACAGGTCGGCTCTCGTGTACATAGGCCACAGGTCGTTCCAGTCGTGCGTACGTGCTTGCATTCGTGCGTGTGTGTGTGTGTGTGGGTGTATTTATGTGCGGGTGTGAGTGTGTGTGCTTGTGTATGTATATTACTGTATATAATATGTCCACAGGTCGGCTCTCGTGTACAGAGGCCACAGGTCGTTCCAGTCGTGCGTACGTGCTTGCATTCGTGCGTGTGTGTGTGTGTGGGTGTATTTATGTGCGGGTGTGAGTATGTGTGCTTGTGTATGTATATTACTGTATATAATATGTCCACAGGTCGGTTCTCGTGTACAGAGGCCACGGGGCGTTCCAGTAGCGTCAACAACTGACTGGTGTCGCGCACAGATGGCTCGGACCGTTGCCGTTTCCGTTCCGCCCACAACTAACGTCCCCACAACTAATGCGTGGCCACCTCGTGGGGTAGAGGTCATAATTCGTCCGAGACCGACCGGTGGTGACGTTGTGTCAACAAACGCACCCGCTGTGAGATCTTGTTGGAGGAATGTGTGAATCTACCCGTGAAAGTAGAAGACGACGCCGGTTATTCGTATTCGCCTGCTAGCCCCACTGAGAGCTACAGTGCTCAGTCTTAAATTTGCTTCAATTCAATTAGATTTAACAAGATTTAACAAGATTGCCACCTAGAGATTCAACTCTAGATGGCAGGTGGACTAGGAAGCCAATTGGCTTATCGAGAGTACAAACTATCTATCTAAGTATACCCCACCCGTCTTAGGTATATGTCGATTTTATTTTTAAATATATTAACACTACTAGCACCTACACAATCAGTTGATAATCTGTTCCATTCGTTTACTGTTCTTTGTGAAAATGAAAATTTTCTAATATCTACTCTACACTGCTTCTTTGCTAATGTAACTCCATGTCCTCTAGTCCTTCTCTCTTCCTTGACTGTGCAAAAATATTTCTGTCAATATTTTCATACCCATTCAATATTTTAAACACCTCAATCTGATCTCCTCTCAATCTTCTGGTTTCTAGTGTTGTTAAACCTAGCTATGTTACACCAGACAGCTTCTTCACATTCTGCTTCTTTTTCTAATTTTATTTCATAAGCGTGGATGAATTCTTTAATATATAAAATAACTCCACCTCCCCTTCTTCCTCCTCTATCTTTCCTAAACATTACATATCCTGTCATTCCTAATACGGCATCTGATATATCGGGGGTGGCCCAAGATTCAGTTATACCTATTATGTGAGGGTCAATATCTTCTACCTTAATGTTTAGTTCATTTCTTTTGTTTACTATGCTCCTTGCATTTAAACAAACACAGGCTGTTCTTTGCTGATGTCTTTTTGCTATCTTTATCTATGCCTCTAGTATTTGGCTTCTCTGTGTATCCCCCCTGCGAAACTAGTTTAAAAAGTTGCAACCTGTTCCATTGTCCATCGATCGAAGCAGGTTCTCGGAGAACACTGCTGCGCCCTTTCCGCTTAGATGGAGGCCATCTCTCATAAACATGTCTTCTTTCCCAACAAAATATCCCCACAAATCTACAAATCCAACTCCTTCTTCACACATCTGCTCTACTAGTGCGTTAATTGCCATCCTCTTGCAGTTTCTAAATGTTGCTCCCTTTCCCCTCATCACTGGCAAGATTCCTGATAGTATGATCTGTTCAACTCTTGTCTTCTTCAGTGCCTCTACCAACTCTCTGTATCTCTTTACTATCCTGGTTGTTCCATCCCTGTCTGCATTGTTCGTCCCTACATGTACTAATATAGACCCCCCTTGGCCATGCCCCAATACGTTCTTTACCCGTTCAGTTTCATGCTCTATCCTAGCCCCCGGAAGACAAACAACAATGTCTTCTCCTTTGCTTAATGTCCTGTCTGTCTTTCGCAAAATGGAGTCTCCCATAAATACCCTTTCTGTTCTCAATGCCCCCTCAATCACTGCTTCAGAGTAGCTCCTCCGTTTTGCATCTCCCTGGTTGCTGAATTTTCCCCCTGCCGCTTTCTCTGTTGTTCCTTTCTTTCCTGTCTCTTTTCTTCCTGTCATCGTCCTTGTTATTGACTTCCGTTTGGTCACATTTACTCTCACTTCCTTTCTTCCATTCGTC
>CBDHHR010000821.1:27500-33041 GCA_965263245.1 Metamycoplasmataceae bacterium
ACTGTTAAATCATATCAGGATTTTACATACGTGAATGTTTGCTTGAGCAGTTAAAAGTTAAGTTATACAGGTCATTGCGTGGTTTGTAAATGAAACGGTTTTGTTAAATGCACTATTTAAAAGGTGATTTCTATCCAACATCTACTAAACTACACTTTACTTCCCTGACAGACGTGTTCACTAAGACACCATCTCGGCTTCTCTGGGAAGCATCCAGCCATATGCTACAATTAATGCGCGAAGGCTGCTCGTACACATATCCATCACTGTCTATAGTCAGGTACTCATTTACACAGCTGAATGAACGGAACAATGTAGAGTGAAACAACTTGCCCAAGGTTTTAACACTACAGTAGAGGATTCGAACTCGGGTTCGCGTAGTCGAGAGTCCGAAATTGAGTGTATTGCGCTCTACTTGTATAGCCTAACTTATATATATATATATATATATATATATATATATATATATATATATATATATATATATATATATATATATATAAAGAAAGAAATTGTAACAATTGTGTCGTTTTCAATATTATAACAATTAGCATCAAGGCTAAATTTATGTGTTGTAATTTACCCCGTAGGCTGGTATAAGTTGCCCGGTATCCGCGTAAACTTTAACACTTTAGGACACCTCACATAACTAATTATATAACAAATGTGTAAAAGGCCGAACCATTAATTATTCCTTAATTTATCTGCGGCGTATCATGTGTGGGGACCGTTTGGCATAAACAAGTTCCGATCGGTTAAGAATCCCACCCGCAATCTTGAAATGTGTTATTTTTATACAAACTAGCCCCGGTCTCCCCTAACCTTATCAATATGAATCAAAAGTGTCTACATGTAAGTCAGCACAGTAACATAAATATCAGCACGGTCTTATTTAGATATTTATCCCATTGTCGATAAAAGTAGTTTATTGAGACACTTCGTCTGGCTGATTATATCTTGCATAACAAGCTATACGCATTGTGGGTTTGGTGATTACCTTGACAGCACCTTTCGGTTCGACGACAGCAGTTGGCGTACAAAGCAAAGACCAGCAACACCATCACCGCGATGCACAAATGTCGCGTCGCGGAGTTCATGTCGCAAATGTCTTGATTACCAGCCTAGACTGAAAAGCGAGTACACCTCGATATAACTGCAATATCTTTTGTAGTTGTAGGTAGCCACATTCACTCGGTTGTTTTTGTTCTATTTCCTCACTGATGTTTCAAGTAGAATGCATATATGTTGATAGTTGTATCGTAAAATAAGTTCTTACATAGCGCGGTGTCCAATTCTATACGACTAATCAAAGGACATTACATTTTATTCCTGGTTCAGTCGAACACAATATCGGCTTCTCGGGGAAGCATACACAAATATACTTACATATCAACTGAAGTTGTATTCAATGCACTTTAGTTGTAAACTAATAATAAATACAGTAAATTGTCAAACTTAAAAACAACAACAATATCTTTAAATTATGATCGTGTCGTATCAGGAAATCGACCCTGTATATCCGTATACATTTTCTAATTGACGTAAAGTAGGCCCAAGCCGAACTGTCCGCCAGACAACTTCGATCAACCTCAAACCCTGTACATACCACCTATATCGATCATGCAATCTTAGAAAGGCGGAATGAGAAACAGAGAACGTGAACCATCCGTCGTTCATCGACCTGTTCGTTCACTGACTTGTCTCACTCGGTCAGCAATCGCCCGATGACGACGTCGTGTTTGAAGAGTTTCTGCCGAAGTTGAGGCACGAAGTCAACACTGCTCCAGGCGGGACGACACAGGCCACGGATATAGCTGTGATGTGAACAATGACAACGTTGTTGTCAGCAATATCACCGCGGGTGGTTAGGTGTCTGCCAAACACGCGTTCTCTCTGAGTGTCGCGAGCAAACAATGGGAAACTTCTATTGCAGTGACCGATCTAATGAATATTTCAATTTATTACATGTAATAAGTAAGCTTAATGTTACGTTTTTTCAGAGAAGATTGATATCATTAAGATACACAACAATTGTTTGTGATATATATAAATTTGTCTGCCATAGCGGCGTTCTCTCGTGTCAAATTGAAACAGATGCCCTGTGTTAGAGTCTAAACTGTGTTTGAATTAGCTGTGTCACATATAATACGTTAAATGCTACCATTTATCAGTGAACAGATATGTTGTTTAAATGATACGGTTGTTGGTTATATATACTGCAGCGAGTCTCTGAGCATCGTTTCCCAATTTAAAATTGGCTTCTCTGAAGCTCCGTATCTTCGGGTGCAGGCCGTTCATACATGCGTAAACACATAGTTAAACGAAACAGTGAAATGCCACAATTTGGCAGTGCAGAGTGGTATTATTAACATTCAAAAATAGATTGCAACTTAATTACAGAATAAATCACTATAACCACAGCTGCGTAAATGCAGCTGAATTTAAATGTATTATAAATTATGCAGTTATTTCTGACCAATAGTTTATTTTAATTTGAATCGACGATTCCGCTGCAAATAAGCCAGTGTCGAGAATGGACAGTATGCGAGTATACTATGTATGTGTGTATGTGTGTGTGTGTGTGTGTGTGTGTGTGTGTGTGTGTGTGTGTGTGTGTGTGTGTGTGTGTGTGTGTGTGTGTGTGTGTGTGTGTGTGTGTGTGTGTGTGTGTGTGTGTGTGTGTGTGTGTGTGTGTGTGTGTGTGTGTGTGTGTGTGTGTGTGTGTGTGTGTGTGTGTGTGTGTGTGTGTGTGTGTGTGTGTGTGTGTGTGTGTGTGTGTGTGGGTGCGGGTGCGTGTGCGTGTGCGTGTGCGTGTGCGTGTGCGTGTGCGTGTGCGTGTGTGTGTGTGTGTGTGTATGTGTGTGTGTGTGTGTGTGTGTGTGTGTGTGTGTGTGTGTGTGGGTGTGGGTGTGGGTGTGCGTGTGCGTGTGCGTGTGCGTGTGTATATGTGGTGTGTGTGTAATGTGTGTATGTGGTGTGTGTATGTGTGTGTATGTGTGTGTATGTATGTATATATGTATGTGTGTGTGTGTGTGTATGTGTGTGTATGTATGTATATATGTATGTGTGTGTGTGTGTGTATGTGTGTATGTGTGTATGTGTGTGTGTGTGTGTGTGTGTGTGTGTGTATGTGTGTATGTGTGTATGTGTGTATGTGTGTATGTGTGTATGTGTGTATGTGTGTATGTGTGTATGTGTGTATGTGTGTATGTGTGTATGTGTGTATGTGTGTATGTGTGTATGTGTGTATGTGTGTATGTGTGTATGTGTGTATGTGTGTATGTGTGTATGTGTGTATGTGTGTATGTGTGTATGTGTGTATGTGTGTATGTGTGTATGTGTGTATGTGTGTATGTGTGTATGTGTGTATGTGTGTATGTGTGTATGTGTGTATGTGTGTATGTGTGTATGTGTGTATGTGTGTATGTGTGTATGTGTGTATGTGTGTATGTGTGTATGTGTGTATGTGTGTATGTGTGTATGTGTGTATGTGTGTATGTGTGTATGTGTGTATGTGTGTATGTGTGTATGTGTGTATGTGTGTATGTGTGTATGTGTGTATGTGTGTATGTGTGTATGTGTGTATGTGTGTATGTGTGTATGTGTGTATGTGTGTATGTGTGTATGTGTGTATGTGTGTATGTGTGTATGTGTGTATGTGTGTATGTGTGTATGTGTGTATGTGTGTATGTGTGTATGTGTGTATGTGTGTATGTGTGTATGTGTGTATGTGTGTATGTGTGTATGGTATGTGTGTATGTGTGTATGTGTGTATGTGTGTATGTGTGTATGTGTGTATGTGTGTATGTGTGTATGTGTGTGTGTGTGTGTGTGTGTGTGTGTGTGTGTGTGTGTGTGTGTGTATGTGTGTATGTGTGTATGTGTGTATGTGTGTATGTGTGTATGTGTGTATGTGTGTATGTGTGTATGTGTGTATGTGTGTATGTGTGTATGTGTGTATGTGTGTATGTGTGTATGTGTGTATGTGTGTATGTGTGTATGTGTGTATGTGTGTATGTGTGTATGTGTGTATGTGTGTATGTGTGTATGTGTGTGTGTGTGTGTGTGTGTGTGTGTGTGTGTGTGTGTGTGTGTGTGTGTGTGTGTGTGTATGTGTGTATGTGTGTATGTGTGTATGTGTGTATGTGTGTATGTGTGTATGTGTGTATGTGTGTATGTGTGTATGTGTGTATGTGTGTATGTGTGTATGTGTGTATGTGTGTATGTGTGTATGTGTGTATGTGTGTATGTGTGTATGTGTGTATGTGTGTATGTGTGTATGTGTGTATGTGTGTATGTGTGTATGTGTGTATGTGTGTATGTGTGTATGTGTGTATGTGTGTATGTGTGTATGTGTGTATGTGTGTATGTGTGTATGTGTGTATGTGTGTATGTGTGTATGTGTGTATGTGTGTATGTGTGTATGTGTGTATGTGTGTATGTGTGTATGTGTGTATGTGTGTATGTGTGTATGTGTGTATGTGTGTATGTGTGTATGTGTGTATGTGTGTATGTGTGTATGTGTGTATGTGTGTATGGGTGTATGTGTGTATGGGTGTATGTGTGTATGTGTGTATGTGTGTATGTGTGTATGTGTGTATGTGTGTATGTGTGTATGTGTGTATGTGTGTATGTGTGTATGTGTGTATGTGTGTATGTGTGTATGTGTGTATGTGTGTATGTGTGTATGTGTGTATGTGTGTATGTGTGTATGTGTGTATGTGTGTATGTGTGTATGTGTGTATGTGTGTATGTGTGTATGTGTGTATGTGTGTATGTGTGTATGTGTGTATGTGTGTATGTGTGTATGTGTGTATGTGTGTATGTGTGTATGTGTGTATGTGTGTATGTGTGTATGTGTGTATGTGTGTATGTGTGTATGTGTGTATGTGTGTATGTGTGTATGTGTGTATGTGTGTATGTGTGTATGTGTGTATGTGTGTATGTGTGTATGTGTGTATGTGTGTATGTGTGTATGTGTGTATGTGTGTATGTGTGTATGTGTGTATGTGTGTATGTGTGTATGTGTGTATGTGTGTATGTGTGTATGTGTGTATGTGTGTATGTGTGTATGTGTGTATGTGCGTATGTGTGTATGTGTATATGTGCGTATGTGCGTATGTGTATGTATGTATGTGTGTGTGTGTGTGTGTGTGTGTGTGTGTGTGTGTCTGTGTCTGTGTCTGTGTCTGTGTCTGTGTCTGTGTCTGTGTCTGTGTGAATGTGTCTGTGTGTATGTGTGTGTGTGTGTGTGTGTGTGTGTGTGTGTGTGTGTGTGTGTGTGTGTGTGTGTGTGTGTGTGTGTGTGTGTGTGTGTGTGTGTGTGTGTGTGTGTGTGTCTGTGTCTGTGTCTGTGTGTGTGTTATGTGTGTATGTGTGTATGTGTGTATGTGTGTATGTGTGTATGTGTGTATGTGTGTATGTGTGTATGTGTGTATGTGTGTATGTGTGTATGTGTGTATGTGTGTATGTGTGTATGTGTGTATGTGTGTATGTGTGTATGTGTGTATGTGTGTATGTGTGTGAGTGCGTGTGTGTATG